>NZ_JAANBQ010000007.1:0-1034 GCF_011394755.1 Staphylococcus sp. 11511212
ATTGTATCAGTCACTGTTCCGTTACCTGGCGTAGAAACGTTACCGTTATCGTCTTCTACTGTTGCTGTGATCACGTCACCTTCAGTTAATGTCACTGTTGGTGGTACATCCACTGTCCAAGTTCCGTCTTCGTCTACAGTTCCAGTTACCACTTCGCCGTTAGGGAACGTTACTGTCACTGTGCCACCTGGTTCGCCAGTACCAGTTACTGTTCCATCGTTTGGTTGTGGATTGTTCACAACTGGTGCGCCTGGTGCGATCGTGTCAGTTACTGTTCCGTTACCTGGCGTAGAAACGTTACCATTGTCGTCTTCTACTGTTGCAGTGATCACGTCACCTTCAGTTAATGTTACTGTTGGTGGTACGTCCACTGTCCATGTACCATCTTCTTCAACTGTACCTGTCACGACTTCTCCGTTAGGGAATGTTACTGTTACTGTGCCACCTGGTTCGCCAGTACCAGTTACTGTTCCATCGTTTGGTTGTGGGTTGTTCACAACTGGTGCGTCTGGTGCGATTGTATCAGTCACTGTTCCGTTACCTGGCGTAGAAACGTTACCGTTGTCGTCTTCTACTGTCGCAGTGATTACGTCACCTTCAGTTAATGTTACTGTTGGTGGTACGTCCACTGTCCAAGTTCCGTCTTCGTCTACAGTTCCAGTTACCACTTCGCCATTAGGGAATGTTACTGTCACTGTGCCACCTGGTTCGCCAGTACCAGTTACTGTTCCATCGTTTGGTTGCGGATCGTTCACAACTGGTGCCTCAGGCGCGATTGTATCAGTTACTGTTCCGTTACCTGGTGTAGAAACGTTACCGTTATCATCTTCTACTGTTGCAGTAATGATGTCACCTTCAGTTAATGTCACTGTTGGTGGTAAGTCTACTGTCCAAGTTCCATCTTCGTCTACAGTTCCAGTCACCACTTCGCCGTTAGGGAATGTTACTGTCACTGTGCCACCTGGTTCGCCAGTACCAGTTACTGTTCCATCGTTTGGCTGTGGATTGTTCACGACTGGTGCGCCTGGCGCAAT
>NZ_JAANBQ010000008.1:0-3713 GCF_011394755.1 Staphylococcus sp. 11511212
ATTTCTTTTAAATAATCTAACTCGCCATTTTTTAACTTTTTTCTAGCCTCTTTAAAAAGACCTGAATAAACTAAAACCTGTTTCCCTTTTAATGACTTATAAAAAGTGTCGAATACTCTTTGATTCACTAAATAATCGCTATCTTTTCCTGAATACTTAGCCATTTCATAAAGTTCTTTATTATTATTTTGTCGGATTTTCTGGACATGTACTTGTGTTATTTCAGGCATACCCGTTACATCCCGCCATAACTCAAGCCACTCTTTTTGATTAACATAAACTTTAGTATCTTTGAAATAAGATTTATTCACTGCAATTAACACGTGAAAATGCGGATTATATGTATCTTCTTGTTCATTATAAGTAATCTCTAATTTACGAACGTAACCTTTAGAAAGTGTCTTTACTTTTTTACGCTCAAACATTTTCTTAAAAGACTTATTATACTTTTTGATTTCATCTTCAAGATCATTTGCCCTTACATTCGGCGTCGTTAAAGTTAAAAAGATAAACTCTTTTTGTTCTACCTGCTTTACATACTGCATCATCAACGACAACCCCAAAGCATCTTTCCGAGCTTTACGCCATGCACACATTGGACAAAAGCGATTCTTACAAGGATTCGCTTTATACAATTTTTTCTTTTCAAGCGTTTTATCCGCAACAAACGATAAAAATGTATTACATTCCCTTACTAATTCCATCTGATTTTCCCCAATATGACGTTCTATAAAATTCTGAAACACTTGATTTCTCTGTTTTTTCTCAGTATACTTATCCATGTTATAACACACAAAAACAACTTAGTTTTTCTCAAACTATGTATATAAAAAAAGTTGCTTTTTCTCCTTTCTATTTTTCGTTTAGCTTAGACACCTAAAACGATACAATAGTATGCTGAAAAAAGCAACTTTTTTTGTGCTTGAAGCTAGTCACACCAACGATTTAAGGGTAACTATTTCAAATCGAAATAGTTACCCTTATTATCAAGCCAACAAAAAGAGGATATTGTAAATAATTATGGTTATTCAGAAAAAGTAAAAGTTATTCCACACGGTATACAGACTTTACCTTCAAAAGAGATTAATAATATCATTAGAAAAAACAAAGCTGTGGTTATTTCTAGGTTAGTTAAATTAAAACAAATCGATCATATAATTAAAGCAATAAACCTAATTAAAAATGATGATCCTGGATTTATATTGGAAATTTATGGAAATGGAGATGAATTAGAAAATTTAAAATCCTTAGTCAAAAAAATAAACTGGAAAACAACATTATATTTAAAGGTTATACTAATAATCCATTAGAAATATATAATGAATCATTGTTTTCTATAACCACCTCTAAAACTGAAGGATTTTCATTAGGTATTTTGGAAAGTATGGCTGTCGGAACTCCTGTAATTTCTTACGATTTTAACTATGGCCCACAAGAAATAATTGATAATAATAAAAATGGCTTAATTATTAGCAAAGACAATATAAAGGAATTAGCTGAAAAAATATCATATCTAAAAAATAATGAAAAAGTCCTAAAAGTTATGAGTAAAAAAAGTATAGAAAAAATTGAAGAGAAGTTTTCAAAACAAAGTGTTAAAAATAAATGGTTTGAATTCATTGAAAATAATAATATAATAAATCAAAATAATTTATAAATATACGTAATCACCTTAATTTTGACTTAAATGAGTAGTTAGAATACTTTTTTCTAAAATATTATATTTTGAAATTTCGAAGAAAACGCTTGTTTTTGAGATACTGTTTGAATTTGGAATGTTTAATACACATACAAAAATGTATGTGTATTAATTTTTACTTATTGAGAAAAGAGAGAATCTTTAATCTCTCTTTTTTTGTTTCATTGTTAAAATCTCATAATAGAAGATTAATATGTGTTTTAGAATGCTGTGAGAAACTCTCAGTTGCATTGAAACAAAGTTTATTAAACCAAATCATTGTCGTGTTTAATTCTATAAACAGTCTGCCTTGTTATATTCACTTCTTTCGCAATCTTACTGATAGCTGTGCCTTCCTTTAACATTTCTACAACTCTATGATAAATAATACGTTTTTGAGGATCTTTAGCATTCGCTGAATAAAGTAACGGACGCCCTTTATATACACCTTTTTCTTTCGCAACTTTAATACCTTGTGCTTGTCTACGTTTACTTTCATTTCGTTCTTGTTCTGAAACCATTGCTAATATTTGAATGATTAGGTCTTTCATAAATTTATCTAATAATGGATTGCCGATTACTTCATTCATCATAGGTAAGCTAGTAATCATCAATTGAACTTCTTTGTCTTTTAAATAATTAACAGTATGAATCACTTCATCGTAATTACGACCTAAACGATCAATCGATTCCACGACAAACCGATCCCCCATTCTCACAAAGTTAAGTGCTTCTTGAAGTACCGGTCTATTTTCAATAGATTTCCCAGACTGTTTTTCTGTGAAAACTTTTTCAACACCAAACATTTTTAAATTTTCTAGTTGTCTTTCTAAATTTTGATCTATAGAAGATACTCTCGCGTAGCCAACAATCATTGATTTTCACCTCATAATTAATATACACCCTAATCATACGTTTTAGTTGCGATAATTTCAACAACTCTATTTGTATGATTAGGGTGTACCTATAACTTACAAAAATTCTTATATCTTAATGTATTACTTAACATCCTAATTGACTTTATAGTAGGAGGCCTTATCACACTCTTTAAGTTGCCAATTTTTTATTGTAAACTGTGTATAAATCATATTTGAGGAGGTGTCTAAATGTTTCTTATAGCTTATTGTTGCAGATATTTACAGATTATACGCAACAAATTTTCGATTTTAATTCCAAAATTGGTGAAGTCTGTCTTTTTTGAAATTAATAATCGAATCTATAAGGAACTGACACTATATACTTCTTCCTTATAGAGGATATGGAGGAATAAAAATGAATATACTCAATGCTTCGAATGTTTCTAAAAGTTATGTAGAAGAAACTTTATTCGATAATATCAAGTTGACCCTTAATTCTGGTGATACTGTAGGATTAGTAGGACGTAATGGTGAAGGAAAAACTACTTTGCTAAAACTGCTAGCAGGGTTAGAAAAACCTTCCAAAGGCATTATTAGTTGGAAGAAAAATGTGAGAATCGGTTATTTAAACCAAATACCCAATTATGAAAATGATACAAGTGTTTATCAATGTTTGAAATCTGTATTTCAAGAGTTAAATACTATATCAGAACAACTTGAAGCTATAGAAAATAAAATGGCTGAAGATAAAGAAAGTATAACTACACTAATGTCTCGCTATGGCGAACTACAGACATATTATGAAGAAAATGGTGGTTACGAGATAGATTCTAAGATACGTAAAGTGACTTATGGATTAAATATTGACCATTTACTTGATACAGAGTGGGGGAACTTATCAGGAGGAGAACGTACAAAAGTAGGTCTTGCTCAAATGTTAATTAAGTCTACTGATTTGCTACTTTTAGATGAACCAACAAATCACCTTGATGTTAAATCTATAGAATGGTTGACTAACTATATAGAAAATTTTGAAGGTGCTACCGTAATCGTCTCACATGATCGTTATTTTTTAGATGAAACAGCAAATCAAATTATGGAAATAGATCAAAAAATGCTCCATGTTTATAATGGAAATTATTCGCAATTTGTTGAAGAAAGAGAAAAAAGGCTGTTAG
>NZ_JAANBQ010000009.1:0-1186 GCF_011394755.1 Staphylococcus sp. 11511212
CTAACAGCCTTTTTTCTCTTTCTTCAACAAATTGCGAATAATTTCCATTATAAACATGGAGCATTTTTTGATCTATTTCCATAATTTGATTTGCTGTTTCATCTAAAAAATAACGATCATGTGAGACGATTACGGTAGCACCTTCAAAATTTTCTATATAATTAGTCAACCATTCTATAGATTTAACATCAAGGTGATTTGTTGGTTCATCTAAAAGTAGCAAATCAGTAGACTTAATTAACATTTGAGCAAGACCTACTTTTGTACGTTCTCCTCCTGATAAGTTCCCCCACTCTGTATCAAGTAAATGGTCAATATTTAATCCATAAGTCACTTTACGTATCTTAGAATCTATCTCGTAACCACCATTTTCTTCATAATATGTCTGTAGTTCACCATAGCGAGACATTAGTGTAGTTATACTTTCTTTATCTTCAGCCATTTTATTTTCTATAGCTTCAAGTTGTTCTGATATAGTATTTAACTCTTGAAATACAGATTCCAAACATTGATAAACACTTGTATCATTTTCATAATTGGGTATTTGGTTTAAATAACCGATTCTCACATTTTTCTTCCAACTAATAATGCCTTTGGAAGGTTTTTCTAACCCTGCTAGCAGTTTTAGCAAAGTAGTTTTTCCTTCACCATTACGTCCTACTAATCCTACAGTATCACCAGAATTAAGGGTCAACTTGATATTATCGAATAAAGTTTCTTCTACATAACTTTTAGAAACATTCGAAGCATTGAGTATATTCATTTTTCTTCCTCCATATCCTCTATAAGGAAGAAGTATATAGTGTCAGTTCCTTATAGATTCGATTATTAATTTCAAAAAAGACAGACTTCACCAATTTTGGAATTAAAATCGAAAATTTGTTGCGTATAATCTGTAAATATCTGCAACAATAAGCTATAAGAAACATTTAGACACCTCCTCAAATATGATTTATATACAGTTTACAATAAAAAATCGGCAACTTAAAGAGTGTGATAAGGCCTCCTACTATAAAGTCAATTAGGATGTTAAGTAATACATTAAGATATAAGAATTTTTGTAAGTTATAGGTACACCCTAATCATACATTATGTAGTTATTGAATTTATAGCATGTCACTTTGCTTGATATATGAGAATTATTTAACCTTATAAATGAGAAAAAAGCAACGCACTTTAAATAAGA
>NZ_JAANBQ010000010.1:0-120869 GCF_011394755.1 Staphylococcus sp. 11511212
GAACTCTACGATATTTGTGAAAAAGTGCGTGAACTCACGAAAGATCCCAAATATTTAATCGGACGGATTATCGCACGTCCTTATGTCGGGGAGCCTGGCAACTTTACCCGCACAAGCAACCGTCATGACTATGCGTTAAAACCATTCGGAAAAACGGTCATGAACGCCTTAAAAGACGACGGCTACGATGTCATTGCGATTGGTAAAATCAACGACATTTATGACGGAGAAGGGGTCACAGAAGCCATTCGTACGAAAAGCAATATGGACGGCATGGATCAGTTGAACCACGTCGTGCAAAAAGACTTTAACGGGTTAAGCTTCTTAAACTTAGTTGACTTTGACGCCCTTTACGGTCACCGTCGAGACAAACCTGGCTATGCCCAAGCGATTAAAGATTTTGATGAACGCTTGCCAGAGCTATTAGGAAACTTGCGAGAAGATGATTTACTCATCATTACCGCAGACCACGGCAACGACCCAACGGCAGAAGGTACAGACCATACACGCGAATACATTCCAGTGTTATGGTATAGCCCGAAATTCCAAGAAGGGGGCGAACTGAAAGGAGACACGACCTTCAGTTCTATTGGGGCAACCATCGCAGACAACTTTGGCGTGAAAGCACCAGAATTTGGCCACAGTTATTTAAGTGAATTAAAATAAAAGTCTATAACGAAATCGGACGAGTGAAATGAACCTTACATTTCACCCGTCCGATTTTTATTTTTCGTTATTCAAAATACTATTAATCACATCAACGTGAAGATGACTATTCCGATAACCTTCTAAAATGTCATTAACTTGTTGATCTGGAATTTCAGGAAGATCTCTAATCTCACATAAAGTGGCTTTAAATTCTTTTTTAGTGACTTTATCTCTATTCATCGTCAATTTAAATAAATAATCATTTAACTTCTTAATTTCTTCAACGTGATAATTATAACGTAATAAAACTAAATCTTTTGTCTTTAGATGAGGTGCTAGTTCTTCTTGTAAAACATCTATCGATTGCTTAATCAATAAAAGCTTCGACGCTAATTCTTCGTTATTCATTTTAGTACCTCCCTCTTAAGTCAAAGTTTAATCTATTTGAGATAGCAAAAATTTATTCAAAGTCGATTCAACAAATTTGATCTAACGGTAAGTATATGGGCTAGCGATTTGAACTTCTGGACAATCATTTTGTTATCATTACATAAGAACATTATCACCTATTAACAGGAGGAAAAAACATGGTAATGATGATTTATGAAATCTTATTATTCTTCATGATTTGTTTTTCTTTCTTTTTAATACAAAATGGGTATTTGAAATTGGATTTTGGAACGTTAACGTCTCTCTTCGGAATGTTTACGGGCAATTTATTGATGTATTATATCTTGTTGTATCATCGTCCAGAATATAAAGAAAGAAAAAAACGGAAGGTATTTATTAACTTAATAAACGCTATCATTATCACTATTAGTTTAATTATACTCGTTCTATTGGCTATTAAATTAATACGCAGTTAATGTTTGGACTTATTTTAATCGCTATATAAATAAAAAAGCGCAAACATCTCGAATATTAAAAGTGACCAAACAAATAATAAAGGAGAGATGATGCGCCTATAAAATATTATATAATAAATACACTAAATAATAAAATTTTTCGTATTAAGAGAGAATGAGGGACTAAAATATAAACAATATTATTTATGTCCTAGTTTCTCCTGTTTGACTATTTTTTAACACAACTAGCAATACAATGTCGTTTTATTCAATCATGAGTTATGATTTTACGACTTCTTGACCGCGTTTATTCCATGTGAAAATGAAACTGATCATCGCAAGGATACTGATGACTGTTAATAAAATAAAGCCAGCATTCCATCCGAATGCATCAACAACCAGTCCCATAATAATGTTCGCCATCACCGCACCGCCAAGGTAACCGAATAAACCTGTTAACCCAGCTGCAGTTCCAGCCGCTTTTTTCGGAACATAGTCTAACGCTTGAAGCCCAATTAACATAACAGGACCGTAGATTAAGAAACCAATCGCGATTAATGCTAAGTTGTCAACGAGAGGGTTGCCTGCAGGGTTTAACCAGTACACAATGACCGCAATCGTCACGCCTAACATAAAGATAAAGCCCGCTGGACCACGGCGACCTTTAAAGACTTTATCGGATAAATAACCGCATAAAAGTGTGCCTGGGATACCTGCCCATTCATAAAGGAAATAGGCCCAACCTGAAGCTTTTAAATCAAAGCCTTTAGCCTCATTTAAAAATGTAGGCGCCCAGTCTAACACACCGTAGCGCACGAAATAAACAAAAATGTTCGCTACCGCAATCATCCATACCCATTTATTATTCAATACATATTTGAATAAAATTTCTTTCGTCGTCAATTCGACTTCGAGTGTTTCATGAGAATGACTTGGGTAATCGTTACGATGTTGTTCAATAGGAGGCAGACCCATCGATTGGGGCGTGTCTCGTACGAGTAAATAGGAAATGAGCGCAATGATTAAGGCAATGAGCGCAGGATAAATAAATGCACCTTCATAGCCTTTTAAATAACCGAAAGAGACAGTACCTGTTAAAGCAATCCCCATCAACGCAATCGGTGCCATTAAGCCCCCACCGACATTGTGGGCAACGTTCCAAATGGCTGTTTTACTTCCACGTTCACTCACGCTGAACCAATGAACGAGGACACGACCTGAAGGCGGCCATCCCATACCTTGGAACCAACCGTTTAAAAAGAGCATCACGAACATAATGAAAACACTCGACGTCAACGCAGGGATGAAGCCCATCATTAAGTTGACGAGGGCAGTGAGCACCAACCCGAGTGTTAAAAAGGTGCGTGCGTTACTTCTGTCACTGACGGTTCCCATAATAAATTTACTAAAGCCGTAAGCGATTGAAATGGCTGACAATGCAAAACCTAGTTCTGCTTTACTGAAGCCTTCTTCAATCAAATCAGGCATGACGAGTGAAAAGTTTTTTCGTAATAAGTAATAACCTGCATAACCAAGAAATATCCCTAAGAAAACTTGAAATCTCAGCTTCTTGTATGTATCGTCCACCTGCTCAGAGGGTAGGGGCTGAATATGTTTGGCAGGTTTTAAAAAGTTTGCCATAGTTTAACCTCCTGATGTCAAAAATAATATGGATAGCAAATAAACTGTAAGCGTTTACGCGTACTTTAATCATAGTGAGTGACAATATTAATGTCAATAAACTTTTTTATAATAATTATTTATTTTTACTCGTTTTTATTAGTGGACTTTTACATTGGGGAGGAAAAACTATGAATATGTATTAAATTTGATGAGCATTCAAATTGAAAAGTGAGAAAAATAAGAAAGACAGGCATGAAGATGTTATTCATGATGATATGTGAGGGCTTTATTTTTTATTCGAATAATAAACAAAGAGCATCGACGAAGTAAAAATCATTTCACCTCATCGATGCTCTTTTTTGGCTCTGAATTTGGTCTCAACTACGATTTTGGAATGTAGTCATGTGTTTCTAAATAGTTGAGTATTTGTAACACGGCCTCTTCAATCGATGTTTCTTCAGTATCAATGACGATTTCAGGCTGTTCGGGTGCTTCATAAGGGGCACTTATTCCTGTAAATTCAGGAATTTCACCTGTTCTTGCTTTTTGATATAGCCCTTTTGGATCGCGTTTTTCGCAAGCTTCCACGGAGGCTTTTGTATAAATTTCGATAAATTCTCCGTCTTCTACAATTTCTCGTGCGCGATCACGGTCCGCTTTGTATGGAGAGATAAAGGCTGTGAGTGTGATTAAGCCTGCATCGACCATTAATTTGCTGACTTCCGCAATGCGACGAATATTTTCTTGGCGGTCTTCTGGACTGAATCCTAGGTTGTTGTTTAAGCCGTGACGGACATTATCTCCGTCAAGACGATAGGTGTTTAAGCCTCGTTCAAATAGCGCTTTTTCTAATGCGACAGAAATTGTCGATTTCCCTGAACCAGAGAGACCTGTAAACCATAAAATGGCACTTTTATGGTTATGACGTGCTTGGCGTTCAGCTTTTGTGACTTCTGAATCATGCCAAGTAATGTTTTGTGACTCAGACATATGAAACAGCTCCTCTTATTTGGATTCTCTTAAGCCTCTGATGAGTACTTCAGCGACTTCTGGACGTGAAAATTCTTTCGGTAAAGGTTCGCCGTTACGTAATTTTTCACGGACTTTCGTTCCACTAAGGTGGAGATGGTGTGAACTGTCGTGTGGACAAGTTTTGGCTGTTGCCATATTGCCACAAGTTTGACAATAAAATGCATGTTCAAATTTTAAAATTTGAATGCCCAATTCATCTTCAAATTGAGAGATGAATTCTTGCGCTTCATAAGTGCCGTAATAATCGCCCACCCCTGCATGGTCACGGCCGACAATAAAGTGTGTACAACCATAGTTTTTACGTACAGTCGCATGGAGCACAGCTTCACGAGGGCCTGCATAACGCATCGCGGCAGGGTAAATTACGAGACGTGCACGGTCTTCTGGATAGTAATTTTTTAAAATAACTTGATAGCTTTCCATACGGACATCTGCTGGAATGTCGTCTGATTTTGTTTCACCAACAAGAGGATTCAACAACAAGCCATCGACAATTTCAAGCGCTGATTTTTGAATGTATTCGTGCGCGCGATGGACAGGGTTACGTGTTTGGAAGCCGACTACAGTGCTCCAACCTAACTCTTGGAAGAGTTGACGTGTTTCAGATGGATCGTAATGAAAATCAGTAAATTCATCATGTTTTGGGCGATGGATTAAATGAATCGGTCCCGCTAAGTAAACGTCGCCTTTTTCATAAACTTTTTTAACACCTGGATGTGCGTCTTCTGTTGTGCCATAAACGAGGCGAGCTTCTTTTTCTTTATCGTACGTATATTTTTCTGTCAGTTCTAAAATGCCGTACAACACGTTGTCTTCACCATAAAGCGCAATGTTTTGACCGATGTCTAACGCATCAGCTTCTGTTTGTGTGACAGGCAATGTAATGGGAATACTCCAAACTAAGCCATTATCTAGATGGACATTTTCAATGACGTTAAGATAATCTTTTTCACCCATAAATCCTGTCAGTGGGCTAAATCCACCGATACCAATCAATTCAAGATCGGATAAACTCCAAGGATTTAAAGTAACTTTAGGGAGTGATTCTGCCGTTTCTAACCAATGTTGGCGTTGTTGTTCTGAAACTTCACGGTTAATCAGTGTTCCGCCGTGCGGTTCAATTGTTTGAATGCTTGTTTGATTTGACAATGAAAGTCCCTCCATTAATTGAGATGGCTGTGACTTTGTTTTGAAAAGGCCATCTTTTTATTTTTATGAATCATCCAGATGATAAGGATGATGAAGATAATAATAATCGCTAAACGACACAAGATAACGACATTTGAATTAAGGTGGAAATAGCCTAATAATGCATTGCTGTTGGTAAAAATAATTAGGCCGCTGACGCAAATGGCCAAAATGTTGACAGGTAAGATTTTGACAAGATAGGCCGCAATAGGCGCTGCGAGTACGCCTCCTAAAGCAAGAGCAATCACTGTTCCCCAGTTAATATTGCCGAACCCTAAAAAGATGATGAAACTGATGGATGCGGACAATGTAACGAAAAATTCACTGGCAGAAACGGTTCCGATGACGTAACGGGGTTCTAATTTTTTACTTGATAAGAGTATCGGTGTATTGACCGGTCCCCAACCACCACCGCCCATGGTGTCTAATAAACCGGCGATGAAACCTTGGGGAATCGTAAAGCGGCGCTTCAGACGTTGAAGGCCACTAGAATGTTCTGGATGGTTACGCTTAAATAAAAATTGATACAAAATGTAAAACCCCATTGAGAGTAAAAATAGGGCGATGTATGGACGAATCACTTCGCCATGAATATTTGACAAAAGTGCGGCCCCAATAAAGGCAGCGACGGCACCCGGCAACGCTAAACGCCACATGGTTGGTTTATGCACATTATCAAATTTCAAATGAGATGTACCTGAGACGAACGTTGTTGCGATTTGAGAAAAGTGTACCGTTGCCGAAACAATCGCAGGGGTAATCCCAAACGTCAATAATATAGATGATGACGAAGCACCGAACCCCATGCCGAGTGAGCCATCAACGAGTTGAGCGACAAAGCCTGCGAGCGCAAAAATCAGTATTTTCTGCATCGATTTGACCTCCCTTTTGTCAAAATGGATTCCTTACTTATAACGGTTGGCGTATTGCGGTAAGAGAGGCTTCTTGGAACCAACTGAGTTCCTCTCTTAAACGCACAACTTCACCCACGATAATCATTGCGGGGTTTTTAATATGTGCCGCGCGTTCGACAATCGTCGATAACGTCCCAACTTCTGTTTGTTGTTGTTCTGTTGTCCCAAGATGAACGAGCGCGACAGGGGTGTCGGCGGATTTGCCATGTCTTAACAACAAAGCACAAATATCCGGAAGTTTTTTAACGCCCATATAAATGCACAAAGTTTCAGGACCTTGCGCCAAATGTGCCCAATACGCCTCTTTATTCACGCCTTCTTGTGTGATCGCCGTGACGAATGCGACTGAAGAACTGTAATCACGATGCGTGACAGGAATGCCGGCATAGGCTGGTGCGGCGATACCGGATGTGATGCCCGGCACAATCTCAAAGGGAATGTGATGGGCATTTAAAATTTGTGCCTCTTCACCGCCTCGTCCGAAAACGAAAGGGTCTCCGCCTTTGAGTCGGGTCACCGTGTAGCCTTTTTGTGCTAAAGTCACCATGAGTTGATTCGTCTCTTCTTGAGGCATGGCGTGACGATAAGGGTCTTTGCCACAATAGAAGAGTTTCGCTTTGGGTGACGCATAGGCTAATAATTGTTCATTAACGAGACGGTCGTATAAAATGACGTCTGCGTTTTCGATGGCTTTTAAGCCTTTTACCGTAATTAATTCGGGATCTCCCGGGCCTGCGCCTACAATGTTTACCTTTCCAGTCATATCCTCACGCCTTTCAAAGTGTCATCATGCTCTTAAGCTTTTACATTTTTATGAAAATCTTGGCCGTCATGTGTTTTTTCAATGATGCCAGTGCGAATGACGAAATCACCAAAATGTTCGTTTTCTTGTTTTTCTTTACCGTATTGAAGTAAAATCGGACGCAAACTGTCTAAAATTTCAGTTTCACCGACATTTTCTTTATAGAGTTTGCTCAAGCGGTCGCCTTTAAAGCCGCCACCGAGATAGAGGTTATATTTACCAGGGCCTTTACCGATAAAGCCGATTTCTGCAAGGGCTGGGCGCGCACAACCGTTTGGACAACCCGTCATACGAATCGTAATTTCTTCTTCGCGAAGACCTGCTTCATCTAAAATATCCTCGATTTTAGAAAGCAGTGAAGGCAAGTAACGTTCAGATTCAGCCATCGCGAGTCCGCATGTTGGAAATGCGACACAAGCCATAGAGTTACGACGAAGTCCTGTGTCACGTTGACCGTCAGAAATATCGAATTCCTCGATGATAGCTTCAATGGCAGGTTTATTTTCAGGTGTAATATTCGCAATCACTAAGTTTTGGTTCGGTGACAAAATAAATTCACCGGTATGCACATTCGCTATTTTTCTGAGTGCAGTTTTCAGTTTATAATCTTCTGTATCTTTGACACGGCCATTTTGGATGAATAGCGTATAATGCCAATGCCCGTTTCCTTCTGTCCAACCGTAACGGTCACCGTTATGATCAAAGTGGAAATCACGTGCCGTTTCAATGTCATAGCCTAAACGTGAAGTGAGCTCTTCGACAATTTTTTCGACGCCAAGTCGGTCGACTGTATATTTAAAACGGGCTTGTTTTCGGTCTTGACGGTCACCGTAATCGCGTTGAATCGTCATGATTTTTTCACAGACATCCACAATATTTTCTTTGGCGACATAGCCAATCACTTTACCGATTTGCGGATATGTCCGCGTATCGCCATGGGTCATCCCCATACCGCCACCGATAACAAGGTTAAATCCTGTTAATTCATCTTCTTCGACAATGCCGATGAGACCAATGTCTTGGGAATAGACATCGATGTCGTTGGAAGGGGGAACAGCTATACCGATTTTAAATTTACGTGGTAAATAGCGTTTGCCATAAATCGGTTCTACTTCTTCTTGGGTATCAACGACTTTTTCACCGTCTAGCCAAATTTCATGATAAGCGCCTGTTCGTGGGAGCAGGTGATTACTAATTGCTGTCGCATAGTCATTGATTTCTTTTTGGACTTGCGATTGGTAAGGGTTCGGGTTACACATCACGTTACGGTTCACATCGCCACACGCCGCAATAGAATCAAGCACTGCTTTGTTAATGCTTTGCATTGAATGTTTTAAGTTGCGTTTTAAAATGCCGTGAAATTGAAAAGCTTGTCGTGTTGTTAATTTCAACGTGCCATTGGCATATTGGTCAGCAATATCATCCATCGCAAGCCATTGTTCCGCCGTCGCTTTACCCCCGGGCACACGCACACGAATCATAAAACTGTATGCCGGTTCTAATTTTTGTTTACGGCGTTCATCGCGTAAATCTCTGTCATCTTGCATGTAGCTTCCGTGGAATTTGAGTAATTTCGTATCATCTTCAGCAATCGCCCCAGTTAACGGATCTTGCAGTCCTTCGGCAATCGTGCCACGAAGATATTGACTACGGTATTTAATGAATTCCATTTCGTCTAACTTTTCATCGAGTTCTTGCGCGATTTGCGCATGATCTTTAGCCATTGTCTTCATCCTTTCTATTGATGATTAATAAACGTCGCGTTGGTAACGTTTATCTTTTTTCATTTGTTTTAAAATGTCTTCAGCGTCTTCGGTTGAAATGTGACGTGTATCGGAAATGACTTTGACGATCGCTTGATGTACGTCACTTGCCATATGTTTTTCATCTCCGCAAATATAAATAGAGGCACCGTCTTCTAACCATTGATTGAACGTTTCAGCATTTTCTTGAATGCGATGTTGCACATACACTTTTTCATCCGTATCACGTGAGAAGGCAACATCCATTTTTTCTAAATAGCCGTCTTTCAACCAAGATTGCCATTCTGTTTGATATAAGAAGTCCGTCGTAAAATGTTGTTCTCCGAAGAAGAGCCATGTGTGCCCTTTCCAGTCGCGTTCTTCACGGTCTTGTAGGTGCGCTCTAAAAGGGGCCACACCCGTACCAGGACCAATCATAATGACTTTCTGTGCAGGGTCTGTCGGGAATTTAAAGTTCGGGTTATGTTTTAAATACACAGGGACCGTATCACCCGGTTGCAATCTTTCAGCGAAGTGAATCGAACATACGCCGTGACGTTCGCGGCCATGAGCCTCATAACGTACCGCACCGACAGTTAAGTGCACTTCGTCAGGTTCAAGTTCGTAACTGCTTGAAATAGAATATTCACGTGGTGGCAATTTGCGTAACACTTTATATAAATCTTCAGGTGCTAAATCTGTTGTCACATAGTCATTAAGCAAGTCGATAAAATCTCGGCCTTCGATATAGGCTTTTGTTTCCGCTTTATCATCTGCGAGTGATGATAAGTCATCGTTACCAAAATGTGCGGCCGCATTTTGAATGAGGGGAACGGTCAATTTAGAAATTTCGAAATGGTGTGTTAAAGCTTCTTCAAGTGGAAGCGTGTCACCTTCTTCATTAATTTGCGTCGGTGTATCTCCTTTCCATCCGAGTGCTTCAATGAGTTGTGTCACCAACTGAGGTGCATTTTGTGGAAGAACGACTAAGCAATCCCCAGCTTCATAGCTTTCATTCATATCTTCAATAGAGAGCTCAATGTGGCGTGTTTCTTTGTTTGAGCCTCGGCCATTCAGTGAGATGTTTTCTAACACCTCAGCTTGATAAGGGTGTGCTTTAGAATGTTTGGTTTCGCTTTCTCTTTGAACAGTTTCACTCACGAGTTCTTGCGAAGGCGCTGTGCTACTTGTTTGGTTGTCTAACGCGTTAATCACATTCGCAATCCATTTTTCAGCATCTTCTTCGTAATCGACATCACAATCGACACGTTCGTATAAACGTGTGGCGCCGAGTTCGCTTAACTTGGCGTCAAAGTCTTTACCTGTTTGACAAAAATATTCATACGTGACATCCCCTAAGGCAAGGACGCTATAGCGTAAACCGTCAAGTTTAGGGGCTTTGCGACTATGTAAAAATTCATGAAGTTCTAAGGCATTATCAGGGGGATCTCCTTCCCCTTGGGTAGAAGTCACGATGAGCACATCTTCTAACTTTTTGAGTTCTTTCGGTTTGATTTCATCCATCGCTTTTTTCGTAATATCAAAGTTGAGTGATTTCAAACGTTCTTCAAATAAATCAGCAAGGCTTTGTGCGTTACCTGTTTCAGAACCGTAAAGCAGTGTTAACGTTCTGTTTTCTTGTGGTGATGATGCTTGATTGGCTTCTGTGACGTGAGACGTTTCAGACACGTGCGAAGTTTCAGGACTGTTGACGACTGCAGCTTGAGAGGCGTCAACAGGACTTCTTTCGGCACTTGAGTAAGTTAAGTAGCCACTCAACCAAATCTTTTGATCTGTCGTTAAAGTTGCTAATACAGAATTCAGTTGAGCGACTTGTTCATCTGTAAAAGGGCTGTTTGTTACTTTTAAATACAATGGTTTCACCTCAATTAGTACATAGTTAGAATATATTTATAATCCTATCGGTTTAATAAGAATTATAAGCAAAAAAATTTATGGTTGTGTCGTATGCAAGCCACACTCTGTTTTCATAGAGCCTTGCCAACGTCCGGCACGTGAGTCTTGTCCTTCAAAAACGGGAGAGGTACATGGAATGCACCCGATGCTCGGATAATTTTGGTCATGTAGTGCATTATAGGGAAGGTCATGAGATTTAATGTAGTCCCAGACTTCATCTTCAGTCCAATAAATAAGCGGACAAACTTTGATGGATTTAAAGCGTTCATCTTTATTAATGAAGTTTGTATGTGCACGGCTTTCGGATTGCGCACGGCGTAGTCCAGATATCCATGCTGTTGCGCCATTTAAAACTTCTTCTAAGGGTTTGATTTTACGAATATAGCAACATTGGTTAGGGTCATGACGCCATAATGCAGGCTGATATTGATCGGCTTGTTCTTTCAATGTGAGATCAGGCTTTTTCATTTCAATGCGCAATTTGGAATAACGTGATTTCACGCGGTCGATGAGGTCGTAGGTTTCTTGGAAGTGTAAATCCGTATCTAAAAAAACGAGTTGTGCATCGGGTTTGACTTGTGAAATAAAATCAACCAAGACCATACTTTCTGCCCCAAAGCTACAAGAATAAACGAGATCGTCTTGATATGTGTCATACGCCCATTTGAGTAAAGGGAGCGCGCCTTTCGTTGGATCGTCGCCAAGTTCATCGATAAAAGGATCGGATTGAAAAGTATCATATGTGATTTGATTTGGCATCGCGAACCGTCAACCTCCTTTAGTTAAAACCTATTTATATAGTCGGAATAATATGTAATACATTTTACGAGGTTTTTGTGTAAAGTCAACCAGTTTCGTCGGATTTATTGATAAAAATTCTGAAAATTAAAATGAAAGGAGGCCCTATGAGGGATTTTCGAGAATTAGTTTGAATTAAAACTATTCAAAAGACAGACGAAAGGGTGCTTGTGCGATTCGACTCAGTGATGCGTGGGTGATTGTTTTTCTAATATAGTAATGGATTTGGCGTGAGTTGCTGAAATGTTATAGGTTATAATGAAACTGGTAATTCAACAATACGAAGACACTTTCGTCTTCTTTAGAGGTGATCTAAATGAAAAAACTGATTCAAGAGAAAACACATTTTTTACAAGACATGCTCGACGGTTTAAAAATCACCCATCCCGAATTGGAGATCATTGCGGATACCGTTGTGGTACGTCAATCTAAAAAACAATCGGGAGTTGCGCTTGTTTCTGGTGGAGGAAGCGGCCATGAACCTGCACATGCGGGCTTTGTCGCAGAAGGGATGCTAGATGCAGCGGTTTGTGGAGAAGTATTTACATCGCCCACGCCAGATAAAGTATTAGAAGCGATCAAGGCAGTAGATAATGGTGACGGCGTATTACTCATCATTAAAAACTACGCCGGTGACGTAATGAATTTTGAAATGGCCCAAGAAATGGCTGAAATGGAAGGGATTCAAGTTGAAAAAGTCATTGTGAAAGATGACATTGCGATAGAAAATGTGGAACAACGTCGTGGTGTTGCAGGCACGATTTGGGTGCATAAATATGCTGGCTATTTAGCAGACAATGGCACAAGTTTAAAAGAGATTAAAGAAAAAGTAGAGGCCTTTTTAACAGGCGTTCGTTCCATAGGCATGGCAATAACGCCTCCAGCTGTGCCAACGACGGGACAATATGGTTTTGACATTGAAGATACTGAAATGGAAATTGGGATCGGCATTCACGGTGAAAAAGGGATTGAACGTACAGCTGTCGAACCGATTCAGTCTATTGCGACACGTCTCATTAATCAACTAGAAACTGAAGTTGATGCCACTGAACTGATAGTGATGATTAACGGTATGGGAGGCACACCTTTATCTGAGCTCAATATCGTCACAAAATACGTGGCAGCAGTGCTTGAAGACAAAGGTAAAACAGTGAAACGCTGGTTCATCGGTGATTACATGACGTCTTTAGATATGCAAGGATTTTCGCTCACATTTGCACCATATGACAAAGCGATTGTGGAAGCATTGAACGCACCGACAACGAGCCATTATTTTAACAATTAAGGAGGACATCAAGATGGATGCACAAACTTTAAAAACACGTTTATTAGACTTAGCGGCAACATTTGCGCAAGAAGAAGACCATTTGACTGCACTCGATCGTGCGATTGGAGATGGTGACCATGGTGTGAATATGTTGCGCGGTTTTGATGCATTAAAAGATAAAATCGATGATCAATCGGTAGAAAGTATTTTAAAATCGACAGGCATGACATTAATGTCCAATATTGGTGGCGCGTCAGGTCCGCTTTATGGATTCAGTTTTGTAAAAATGGCACAAGTGGCGAAAGATGAGATTGACCATGATGGATTAGTCGCTTTATTAACTGCATTTGAAGAAGCCATCGCCACACGTGGAAAAGTTTCAGGTGGCGAAAAAACAATGTACGATGTCATTCATCGTGCGAAAGAAGCTGTCGAACAAGGGGAAACCGTCTCATTAGAAAAGCTTCAAAGTTTTGCGGATGATACGAAAGAGTTAGTTGCTACTAAAGGGCGTGCCGCTTATTTTAAAGAAGATTCAAAAGGGCACGTAGATCCAGGTGCGCAAAGCAGTGTGTACATTTTAAATGCATTGATTGGAGAGGATTAAAATGACAAGCCTTGTGATTGTTAGCCATAGTAAAAAAATTGCAGAAGGCACAAAGGAATTATTGGGTCAAATGTCTCCAAATGTTGATGTGATTGCAGTCGGGGGTGTAGACGGCGAAATTGGCACGTCCTTTGATGAAATTTCTGAAGTGTTGAATCAACTTGAAAATGATGCCCTTTGCTTTTTTGATATCGGGTCTGCCGAAATGAATCTCGATATGGCGATTGAGATGTATACGGGTCAACATAGAATTGAAAAAGTGACCGCACCTCTCGTTGAAGGCAGTTTCCTTGCGAGTGTTTCGCTCTCAACAAATGGTGATTTTGATCAAGCCATTGAAGCGGTAAGAGAAGAATTTGATAAATAAAATTTTAAACTAAATGCGTTTTTCCTAGCTTCGTTTTATGTAAATGAAGCTAGGATTTTTTTATCTTTTTTATATTGAAAAATGAAGTATTAGATTTGTTTTGAATCCTAATTTTATGGAATACTATGTACGCGGTTGAGTTGAGGATGTTATAATATTGTAAAACATAAGGGGCGTGAAAGATTGAAAAAATTTTTGATTCTATGTCGCCCCAAAAGGGAAGGGCGACGCGCATGCAATTTGTCACATTAACGACTGAAGAATTTGATACATTTACAAGAAATCATTTTTCACACTATACACAATCCGTTCCGCATTTGAAATTTCGCCAACAACAAGGGGTTGCGCATCTCGTGGGGGTTAAAGATGAGGCGCAAAATGTCATCGCAGCATGTCTATTAACAGAAGCGCGCAGTTTGAAATTTTTTAAATATTTTTATACACAACGCGGACCGGTCATGGACTTTAACAGCACGTCACTCGTTAAATTTTTCTTTGAGCAATTGACCGCCTATTTAAAACGGCATCGTTGTCTTTATGTTTTAACAGATCCTTATTTAATAGAAAATGTGCGCAATGCGAAAGGGGAGATCATCGAAGCACGTGATAACACAGCAATGAAACAGGTCATGGCTTCATTAGGTTACGTACATCAAGGCTATTCCGTAGGTTACTCTGCCACGAGCCAAATTCGTTGGCATTCAGTGTTAGATTTGAAAGATAAAACAGAAGATCAATTGTTGAAAGAAATGAATTATCAAACCCGACGTAATATTAAAAAAACATATGAAATGGGTGTCAAAGTCAAAACGTTACCTTATGAAGAAACGGACCGCTTTTTCAAACTGTTTCGCATGGCAGAAGAAAAACACGGATTTAAGTTCCGTGATTTACCGTACTTTGAGCAATTGCAACGCATCTATGGAGAGCACATCATGTTAAAGTTGGCGTACATCGACCTTGAACAACTAAAGCAGACGTATCAACAACGGTTGAATGTATTGAGGGAGCAAATGGCACAGGTAGAAGCCACACTCGCTGAAAACAGCAACTCTAAAAAGACGAAAACGAAGCACCAGCAACTGTTACAACAAATCACTAGCCATGAGAAAAAACTGAAAGAAACGACCGAGCGCATACAATCGGAGGGCAAGGTCCTAGACTTAGCAGCCGCGGTCTATATTTACAATGACCATGAAGTCTATTACTTATCGAGTGGCTCTAATCCTCGTTATAACGCTTACATGGGGGCTTATCGTTTACAATGGGAAATGATTCAATTTGCCAAACAACATGACATTGATTGTTATAATTTTTACGGCATTACCGGAGATTTCACTGAGAATGCAGAAGATGAAGGTGTGCAACGATTTAAAGAAGGATTTAACGCACATGTCAATGAGTATATTGGAGATTTTATAAAACCGATTAAACCGTTTTGGTATCGTTTTTACCAACGGCTCCAACAAAAATAGGCTCATGCGCACTCGAAATGAATTAAGAAGTAAAGGACATAGCACTCACCTATAACAGAAAGCCATCAAAATCTATCCCTAGATAAACTTTGATGGCTATTTCATCATGCTTCGCTACAGCACAACTTTGTTTTAGTTGATTTTCTTGACTACTTCGGATTTTAAACTGATTTGACCGAAACCTGGAATTTTACAGTCGATGTCATGACCATCTTCAGGGTCAACAAGTTTAATATTCTTCACTTTTGTGCCTTGTTTAATCGTGCTTGAAGCTCCTTTTACTTTCAAGTCGCGAATCACTGCGACCGTGTCTCCATCTTTGAGTTCATTTCCATTGGCATCACGAATAATGGCAGCAGCGGCTTCCTCTGCGACAGATTCTGGTGTCCATTCATGTGCGCACATTGGGCAAACATAAAGTGCTCCATCTTCGTAAGCATATTCTGATCCGCAACTCGGGCAATTAGGTAATGCTGTTGTCATGTTTGTATCCTACTTTCTTAAATTTACTCGATTCATCTAGCATATTTTATCTTAAATGGGGCGGGCTGTCGATAACGACTTTGATGTTGAAGCCAACTTTTTGAGATGCATATTTATAAGAAGATACATCTATCGTGTTAAATAGATGTCCCAATTGGGAGAACATGATACGATAAAGATGTAATATTCTGAAAATTAGAAGTTGATGTAAGTCTTTATAAATAAAAATTATTGAAAGAAGGTCGTCATATGACTGAATTAAAAGTTTTAAATCCGTCTACTGAAGAAGTGGTCGAAACATTAGATTACACCTCAGAGGCCGACATCAATGCGCAAATTGATCGAGCTGAACAAGCGTTTCAATCTTGGCGCAAAGTGGACGCACATGAGCGTTCACGTTTATTATGGGCATGGTCTGCTTTAATTAAACAACATAAAGATGAATTAGCACGTCTCATTACACTAGAAGGGGGCAAACCTTTCAAAGAGGCACAAGGAGAAGTCGACTATGCGGTCTCATATGTAGATTGGTATGCCGAAGAGGCGAAGCGGACGTATGGCCGTACGATTCCGGCGAACACACCTGATAAAAAAATTATTATTGATAAATTTCCGATTGGGGTCGTCGGTGCGATTACGCCTTGGAATTTCCCAGCGGCGATGATTACACGTAAAATGGCACCGGCCTTAGCAGCGGGTTGTACGATTGTGTGTAAACCTGCTGTTCAAACGCCGCTCACGACAAAACGTCTCGTTGAACTTGCGCACGAAGCGGGTATTCCGAAAGACGTCATCAGTTATATTATCGCGAGTGGTAAAGATGCGGGACGCTTGTTTAATGAACACCCACAGATTAAAAAAGTGACGTTTACAGGTTCAACACCCGTCGGTAAAAAACTGATTGAACAAGCTGCCGCAACGGTTAAAAATGTTACGATGGAACTTGGCGGTTTGGCACCAATTATTGTGCATGAAGATGCGGATATTGAACTTGCCGTCGAACAAACGGTAGCGTCTAAATTTAGAAATGCGGGACAAACATGTATTTGCGCTAACCGTATCTATGTCCATGAAGCGATTGCGGAAAAATACGAGCAACTTTTAATTGAAAAAGTACATGCATTAAAAGTCGGTGATGGTTTTGATGAAGGCGTTACGGTTGGCCCATTAATCAATCAAGACGGTGTAGATAAAGTTCTCGATCACATTAAAGATGCGGTGGCACATGGCGGTCAGTTATCACGTACACTTGATGAAGTACAACTCGGAGGCAATTTCCTCAAACCTGTCGTCATTACACAAGCCAACCAAGAGATGAAATGTATGCATGAAGAAACATTTGGCCCGATTGCGCCAGTTATGCGTTATAGCGATTTGGAAGAAGCGATTAAGATGGCCAATGACACAGAGTTTGGACTCGCTGCTTATTTCTTTACAAATGATTATCGAACAGGCCTCCATTTGTTTAACAGTATCGACTACGGCGTGATTGGATGGAATGACGGCGCACCATCAGCTGCCCACGCCCCATTTGGCGGTATGAAAGAAAGTGGCTATGGACGTGAAGGTGCCATTGAAGGCATCGAACCGTACTTGGAAACGAAATATTTGTCTGTTAACCTTAAATAGAAGCACAATTTAAGGAGGGGGAAAGAGATGCCACAAATTATTGCATGGATTTTACTTCTTATAGGTATGGCGTATCTTACCATCGCCTTTGTTAAAAAGTCAGATAAAATGGTGTATAACATGGATGCGCGACTATTTCCCAAAAGTGTATTGAATAAAGCTTGGGGCTATTGGTATGGCTATACGATGACGCTTTTTGTAGCAATGATGGCGTTCGTTTGGACGATCAAATCAAATGGATTTTTGCCCATCGTGCTTGTTTTAGTCTTCGTCGCAATAAGTTTATATTGTTTAGCAAAATTAAACGGTTTAAAGAAATCATAGACCTGCCATAGTAACAACATTTAGTGAAGGATTCTTAGTTTGCGAGTGACAGTCGTCTATCTCAGAAAATGTCACACGTGAGTCGCAAACTTCGATAGGTTGAAGCTCCTAGATCTCCCTCTATTATTCAAAAAGAATGGAATTTATGGAGGACGTTGAGTGTCAGTGTCTCGGTAATGGGCGCTGGAGGATTACTCATCCGTCAATTGAATCAGTAATAACGGAAAGAGACCTCTTGGCTTTCGGACAATCCTCCGAAAGTGAAAGAGGTCTTTTTGAGATTCATTTCCGTAACGTCTTCTGTATTTGTGAGCTATAATAAAAGAGATGAGAAGAAGGAAATGATGTAATCATGAAAAAACAAACTGCGTCTAAAAAAGTAACAAAAGAATATTTATCAATCAATCAAAAGCGACAAGGTATCCTTATTGAAACAAGGAATACATCAAACCCTGTGTTGCTAATTATTCATGGGGGCCCTGGATTTCCGTTGTATCCTTTTATGAGTGCCCATCAAGTGGATTTGACGCACCATTATACGGTCGTTTATTGGGATCAACCGGGTACAGGTATGTCAGGCGTGCATACAGAAGAGACCATACAAGCACTCGTGGACGATGCATATCAATTAATTCAACATTTACGCACTAAATTTAATCAATCGAAAGTCTATCTCATGTGCCATTCGTTTGGCACCATTGTGGGTACGCATTTGGCGCACCAACATCCGCAGTATATTGCGACCTATATTGGGATTGGCCAACTCGGGCATGTGCTAAAAAATGAGCATCGTATTTTAAATCAAATTAAAATGTTTGTCCGCCAAGAAGGCGATCATGGCGGACTACAATTGTTAGAAAAAGTCCATTTGGATTATGATTTTCATAAAAATAAATATTACCAATTGTTGAGAGAATGGTATACCGCAAGATACAAAGTAGGGTTTTCGAGTCGAGGCTATGGGTTGTTTAAAATGATTCAAGTCATTTTAAAAACGCCGCATTATTCATGGTTAGAGCGTTTGAATATTTTGCGGAGTGGTCTAATGGGGGCACCACGCCTCTCTAAAGAAATGACACGTACGAATTTGCTCGATATTGCCCAGGAAATATGGGTACCAATGATTATTATGCAAGGGGTGCATGACCTACAAACGACATTAGAAGAGAGTCGCATATTTTTTGAAAAGATTGGTTCACTCTATAAACGTTACTATTACTTTCAAGATGCTGCACATGCGCCTTTTATAGATGAAACAGAGAAATTTTTATTTATTATGAAAGAAATTGTTGCCCCTCACGCAACGTGATACGTTACTTTTGAATTAGGGAGGTGACGACATGAAATATTATACGACCGGGGAACTCGCAAAATCATATGGGATCTCTACAAGGACGTTACAGTATTATGATGAAAAGCAAATTCTGAAACCCGCTACGCATAAGGACAGTCAATATCGCGCATATACAGAGGTAGAGGCGCAAAAGTTAAAAGCGATTTTGATTTTAAAAAAATTAGGATTTAAACTGAAGGACATCCGTAAAATAGTCGAAGAAACACAAGCCTTAAACACAGTCAAATTATTGCTCGATGACAATATCGCTCAGTTTGAAAAAGAGTTACATCAAAAAGAGGCACAATTAAAGGAGATGAAAGCCATGAATAAAATGATTCATCATGATAGTCACTCTCCTCTCACAACGTTGAACGATATTGATCGTATATTAAAATCGAACCGAGACGTTCCATTTTTAACTTACAAAACATTGGCCATCGCCTCAGTTACGACCGTAATGGAACTCTTTGCGCATTATCAAAGCGTGAAACGTAAAAAGATATGGCCCTCTGTCACAGGTGTGAGTGGAAGCCTTCTTGCTGCGGCCTATATTACTCAAAACTACTATCGTCACGTACGTTATATGTGTCCACAGTGTCACCATGTATTTCAACCCCCATTTAAAGAATGGTTATTTGCATCACATACACCGCGCACACGCAAATTGTGCTGTCCGAATTGTCATTTTGAGGGATACTGTGTCGAAGTGGCATGTGATGAAATCAGTGAAGAAAAAGAACGTGATACGTCAATAACGAAATAAACTACACAATTGATGAGATGAATATTTAAGAAGAGAAACTGAGATTTGAGAAAGGCTCAGTTTCTTTTTTACGCCTTTCTGTAAGCGCTTTTAATTTTTGTTGATTCCCTGGATAGGCTGCTATATGATATGAGTGTATTTAAATTCATAGATTGGAAGTGTTGGTATGAAGATTGTAGCCGTGACGTCTTGTCCCAATGGCATTGCACACACGTATATGGCGCAAGAAAAGCTAGAACAAGCCGCGCAAGAACTCGGCGTGGACATCAAAGTTGAAACGCAAGGTGGAGTAGGCGTTGAGCATCAACTTACTGCTCAAGATATTCAAGAAGCGGATGGCGTGATTATTGCCGCTGACCGTCAAGTCGATTTACAACGTTTTGATGGAAAGTTGTTAGTCAATGAAAATGTGCGTGCAGGCATTCATCATCCGAAAGCGTTGATTAAGCGCATTCAAAACAAAAAGGCCACAATTTATCATAGTACAAATTCTCAAGAGAAAGCAGCATCTCAAAATGAGGATATGCCACAAAAGCATCAAGGTCTCCAACAAGTGTACGTCCATTTAATGAACGGGGTCTCTTTTATGGTGCCCTTTATCGTTGTTGGTGGGTTGCTGATTGCAATCGCTTTGTCACTTGGGGGTCAAAAGACAGCCACAGAAGGCATAGTCATTCCCGATGATTCCTTTTGGAAACCTTTTGAAAAAATAGGGGCGTTAGCGTTTAGTTTTATGGTGCCGATTCTTGCCGGATATATTGCGATGAGTATTGCAGATAAACCTGGCCTCGTTCCAGGGATGATTGGTGGCGCAATTGCCGCAGATGGAAGTTTTTATGGTAGTGACGCAGGGGCTGGTTTTTTAGGAGGGATTGTCGCCGGATTTATCGCAGGGTATATTGCCAAATGGATTAAACAGGTGAAAGTTCCTAAAGCAATGGCACCGATTATGCCGATTATTATAATCCCGATTATCGCTTCTGTTATTGTAGGCTTGATTTTTATCTATTTAATCGGCGCACCGATTGCAGGAGTGTTTGCGGCGCTCACGGCTTGGCTGAAAGGTATGCAAGGCGCCAATATCATTATTTTAGCCATGATTATCGGAGCAATGATTGCGTTTGATATGGGTGGTCCAGTAAATAAAGTAGCATTTTTATTTGGCTCTGCACTCATCGCAGAGGGTAATTACAGCGTGATGGGGATGGTAGCTGTTGCGGTATGTACGCCACCGATTGGACTCGGGATTGCGACATTTATCAATCGCCGTAAATTTAATCGTAACGAAATTGAGATGGGGAAAGCATCCTTTACGATGGGACTTTTCGGGATTACAGAAGGCGCGATTCCTTTCGCGGCACAGGATCCTTTACGTATCATTCCAGCTAATATTATCGGTGCGATGGTGGCAGCCGTCATTGCCGCGTTAGGCGGCGTTGGTGACCGTGTGGCCCATGGAGGTCCTATCGTTGCCGTCTTAGGTGGGATTGATAAAGTGATGATTTTCTTTATCGCAGTCATCATCGGTAGTTTAGTGACCGCGGGACTTGTGCTTGTCTTAAAACAACGTGCACCTCAAGTGGTAACAGCTGCAGAACCTACTTTGACGCAAGAAACGACGGATCACGACCAAGAAAAAGCGCAGGAAAGTGAAACGGCCGAAGAAACATCTAGTGAGGAAACAAACACGACACATCTTGTGCATCCTGAAACGACAATGATTCATGAAGCACCTATGACACGGGACAAAACTATTGATTATATGGTGGAAAACTTAGAGAAGCAGGGCTATGTCACAAATAAAACACAGTTAAAAGAAGCCCTCTATGCGAGAGAGGCAGAGTCCACGACGGCATTAGGGATGAAAATTGCGATGCCTCATGCGAAAACGTCAGGCGTTCAACAACCTGTTGTCTCTGTATTGAAAAATAATGCAGGCGTCACATGGAAAAGCTTAGATGGTACCGTCCCTGAAGTTATCTTTATGATTACAGTTCCAGAACAAAGTCACGATACGCATTTAAAAACATTACAACTGTTATCACGCCACTTGATGGACGATGCGAAACGAGAAGCCTTACTGAATAGTACTTCAGAAGCTGAATTGTATCAACACGTTGAAGATATGATGAAAGCCTAGAAACAAATAAAACAGCCTATCCTTCTTTTTAAGGATAGGCTGTTTCAGTTGGGTACACGTTGTTTCCTTATGACTTGGCTTGACCTGTGATAAAATCAAGTTGCTTGGCTGTTTTGGCATCGAGGGTACGATAAGAAATGACGCCAAGACCTTTGACATTTGTTTCTGAAATGACGATAGAACCATCGTCATTCACTTTTTCAACGAAGGCCACATGTCCGTAATAACGATCTGCACCGAATTGGTTCGGTTCAAAAACGACGGCATTGTGGGGTTGAGGGGTGTTCGTCACTTGATAGCCTTTAGTTAAAGCATTATAAGTCCAGTCGCTCGCATTGCCCATGTCTTTAGCAATATTCACATGGTATTGTGCCATACGATGATAAACATACCATGTACATTGTCCTTGGGGATAGTTGGCATGGCCTCCAGCTGCTCTGAAAGGTTGGAAATTCACATTTTTCAAAGCATCTGGCTTTTTAACAGAGCCTTCAGATAGGGGGCTCGCAAGTTCAGGGTTATCATAACGTGAAAGGTCATACGTCTCAATGAGATGAATCAGCTTTTGATCATAATCTGGATCTGTAGCGTAAGTTCCGACAAAAGCTTTTGTGGCTTGGCGATAATTTGAGCTTTGACTTTTCCAAGCGTCTTTATAAATGGTCGGATTGCCATCGATCCCATTTTTAATTAATGTCGCATAATCTTCGAGTGATTCTTTATGACTCGGATATTTACGAAATTCAGCATTCAGTTGATACATATTTTGCCCATCTGACTCTAGTGTTTGAAAGTTGACAGAGTCTCCTTGAAACTGTCCTTTCATCCCAAAAAGGTTGTAGTTTGGTGCGGTTGCTAAATCACTGCGTCCAGAATCAGACTCTAAAATCGCTTGGGCAATCATGATAGAAGCATAAAGCCCTTTGTTTTCAGCAATTTTATGCGCTAACGGTGCAATTTGGTTCACAAATTCGCGGGTCTCCGGATCTTCAACAACACTTAAGTGAGCATCGCCCTCTTTATCATCAGGTTGTGTTTCGAATAATGTTGTCTGACGTGTTGGTTGTGTTGACGTCTCGGATGATTGTTGTGGTGCGTGCTTACGTGACTGTGTTAAATCCTCTTTTGAAGGGATTTGTGGATTATTTTTAGTTGTAGAAGCGGATGAAGCTTCATTAGGTGTGTCTGTTTTTTCAGTGTCACCGTATTTTTTGTAAAAAGCATCCATGCCTTCAGTCGATTGTGACGCTTTTGAAGGCGCGCGATCGGTGTTTGTGTTTTTATTTGATGGGTCATCAGCCACATCATGACCCGTAGTGGCCAAGGCATCCACCGGTGTTAAAGAGGGGACGACAAGTGTAGTCGCAAAGAGTGTTCGAACAACATATTTACTTTTCACTTAAGTGCTCCTTCCTTAATCCTAATACTTTGAAAATTTTGAAGCATAAAATTAGAATGTGAAGCCACTGATGTAACGGGATTCGTCGCCTCAAACAACGAATTTTTACGATTTTAAAATTTCAAATATATACATTTCAAATTTTACATGATTATAATAGATTAATAAAGACTTTTTCATTTAGAGGTGAAACTATGAAAAAACCCATCGAGGTATTTGGGATGGATTTAAAACAGTGGATGAAAAGCCCTGTCGCGTGGGTCGTCATGATCATACTCCTATTATTACCTGCGCTTTTTGTTTGGTATGATTTGACAGCGAATAAAGAGCCTTTTCAAAATACTGAGCATATGAAAATTGGCATTGTGAATGAAGACCAAGGAACCAAAATTCAAAATAAAAAAGTTGACGTGGGGAAAGCGGTCGAACGGCAGTTAACGAGTCAGAAAAAATGGGAGTGGCACGTGCTCGACCGGCAAGCCGCTGATCATGCGTTGAAAAAAGAAAACTATGCGGCAGTTTTACACATACCTCAATCTTTTTCAAAAGATGTGACAGGCCTCATTCAAAATAAGCCGAAACAAACGACGGTGACTTATCGTGTCAATGAAAAAGTCAATGCCATGACACCTAAATTAACGGATGCCATGATGGGAGAGGCGATTAAACAAGCAGATGCTTCGTTTAATCAGACAGTCATGAAAGTGTTATTAGATGAAGCGAATCAACAAGGCCTCCAATTAGAAGATCAATTGCCTTCTTATCAAAAGATTCGCGATAGTATTGCGCTCGCCAATGAGGCGTTGCCTAAAATCGAACAGTTTAAGCAATCGGTTATCGCGCTAGATCAACAACAAGGGGAACTTGAGCAGAACATTGCACGCCTCCAACAAGTGGATCAATATAAAAATGAAGCGATGGTCGCAAATCAACAATTGAATCAAATCCATCAACAAAATGTGGCGACTTACGGTCCAATCTTAAGCGGACAAGCGTATGAGATCTCAGTAGCCACAGGTCAATTGAATCAGGCGTTAACGCCGCTATTTGACCAATATGAAAATGTTCGTAACAATCTACAAAACCAACAGCCTGGGGCGCGCCAAGCTTTAAGTTCACTCGCGCAATCGTTAGAAAGGGACATTCCCTCGGTTCAAGGGGATATTGCTAAAGCGAATCAACAGTTCGAGGATTTAGATAAAGATAATACACTTGAACATATTGTAAAACTCATGCGCATCGATTTGAAAAAACAAGCAGGGGTTGCCTCAAATCCTATTCATTTAGATCGTCAAAGTGTTTATGCACCGATGTCTTTTCAAAGTGGTTTGACCCCTTTTGCCATGTCAATTGCTATTTGGTTAGGGTTAATGTTCACGACGTTATGGATCCCTGTGCGCCACCCTTATGAACCAGAGCACACACTGACCAGCACAAGAACCCATTTTTTAGGGAGATTTGGGATATTTAGTTTGATAACGTTCCTTCAACTGATAGTGATGGTGGTCACGGTGTTGTTCATCTTAAAAGTGCCGATGCAACAACCGCTGCTTTTTGTGGCAGTGAGTAGTTATACCGCGCTCATTTATTTGATTATCATCTATTCTTTTGTTGCAGTCATGGGCAAATTAGGAAAACTACTCGTTTTTCTAGGCCTGATTTTTCAATTTGTCGGTACGGGCGGACTTTTTCCTTTAGCGACTGCGCCTCATTTTGTGCAAATGATACAACCTTATTTGCCTTTTAATCACAGTTTGATGATATTTAGAGAGGCCATTGGCGGCATAGAGTACGAGGTGCTTGTCACTGAAACGGCATGGCTCGGGGGCTTTGGGCTCTGTGTCTTTTTACTCGGCATGTTGCTTTATCCTTTTAGCCAACGTCAACGCATTAAGCGATATGAAAAAGGAAAGGGCTCAAAGCTATTTGAGTCGTCACCTTGATATGATACATTGGGCATAACAAAGCTACATGAGTCTATGAGGAGGAACTGCGATGTCTCAAAAAATTTACAATATGAAAGTGAGTGGGGTTTATCCACATTACATTACAAAAGCTGAGAAAAAAGGGCGCACGAAAGAAGAAGTCGATGAAATCATGCGTTGGCATACGGGATATTCACAAACAGAACTCGAATCACAATTGAAGAAAGAAGTCTCATTTGAAACATTTTTTAATGAGGCGCCGCAACTTAATCCTGATCGAAAAAAAGTGACAGGCGTGATTTGTGGCATTCGTGTAGAAGATATTGAAGATCCTATTGTGCAAGAAGTGCGCTATTTGGATAAAATGATTGACGAATTAGCCAAAGGGAAGGCGCTCAATAAAATATTCAGAGCTTAGTGCGCACAATACGACATTGCGCAATCACAGCACCTAAAATTTAATAATAAAATCGCCCTTAAAGTTGATCTTTCTGTAAACTTTGAGGGCGATTTTTTATCATGCTGTTTTCCAAATAAGTCGTTAGGATTGTGTTGAGTTTGTATTGTTTTTAGGTTGTGCCGGTTGTGTTGATGGTTTTTGTGCTGGCTGTGTAGAATTCGCAGGTTGTGTCGTTGGATTGGGTTGTTGTTTTGGTTGTTCTGCAGTCGCAGGAGAGGATGCGGGTTCTGTTGTTCTTGGAGGTGATGCCGGTTCAGCTGTCGAAGGACGTTCATTCTTCTTCTCCTCAGACTTTGGTTTTTGTTCTGTTGATGGTGTTTTCGGTTTGCTTGGTGCTTCTGTGGAACGTGGTGCAGGGGCTACGGGTTGTTGCCCAGTTTGCTGGTTTTCTTGTGTCGGTTGTTCGTAATATTGTTCTGAAGTTGCAGCTTCCTGAGTTGCTTCTTCAGTGGATTTTTTCTTTTGGGGTTTATCTTTTTTCTTTTGTTGCTCTTGTTGATCGGAACGCTCATCCGTGAGTGGGTTATGTGTAACGGCTTTTATTGAAACGGCGATGAGCGCAATCACTAGAAGCAATAAAACAATGATAGAAACGATTTTTTTCATTTTCTCGGGGGCCTCCTTGAACATGCCTAGTAAATAGTATTAGTATAGCGAATAATACCCGAAATGGTAAGACATTAATCGTGTTTGTTAATATAAAAAAATTAGACATATTAATCTATTTTTAAGTGTTGAAAAATGAGATTGTCTATACAAAAAGGAGCCTCATAACGAGACCCCAGTAAGTCATTCATTAGAATGAATGATACGATCCTATTTCAAGGACCCGAATTGCATATATAATGCAATCGCTCGCTTGAGGTCGGCATAATTCAAGTGATCATACCGCTGAGCATCACGAAAGCACGCTAAAATCTCATCAGACGTTGTTAGTCCTTTTGGGAACTCAGCGTGTGCATAAATATGCCGTGCCAAATCACCTAAGGGCGTATCATCATCTAAGAAATCTTGCATGTAATCATAAAAGCTCAAATAATTCACCTCATTTACGAGCCAACATATATTATACCACATTCATATCCAATTGAATCAAAAATGTGATATTGTCTCATTTTTCTGTGCATTTCAACAAAAGCGATTAAATGCGTTTTGAAATAATTTTTTCAGTAACTTTTATGAATAAGGCCTACATTATTGAAAGGAAATGTTAAAATAATATGTAATACGCATATAAAAGTGAGGGGATTAACTGTGATTGAAGCAAGTGAAATTTTAGATAAAATGAAAAACCAAAAAATCAATTACGATAAAGTGTTACGTAAAATGATTCACCATTGGGAGCGTGAAGGGGAACGTCCTCGTATTTTACTCCATAGCTGTTGTGCGCCTTGTAGTACTTATACGCTCGAGTTTTTAACGGAATATGCAGATATTGCCATTTATTTTGCGAATCCTAACATACATCCTAAAAATGAATACTTGCGTCGTGCAAAAGTTCAAGAACAATTTGTCGAAGATTTTAATCAACGCACAGGGGCAAATGTGAAATATATTGAAGCGCCGTACAAACCTCATGAATTTATGAAAATGGCGAAAGACAAAGGTCTGACTGATGCACCTGAAGGAGGTGCCAGATGTTCAGCGTGTTTTGAAATGCGTCTTGATATGGTCGCACAAGCGGCAGTCGAAATGGGCTATGACTACTTCGGAAGTGCGATTACGTTATCACCTAAGAAAAATGCGCAATTAATTAATGGCATTGGCCTTGAAGTACAACAATTATACGATGTCATGTATTTGCCAAGTGATTTCAAAAAAAATAAAGGTTATGAACGTTCGATTACGATGTGTCAAGAATACGACATCTTTCGTCAATGTTACTGTGGCTGTGTATTTGCTGCTCAGCAACAAGGTATTGATTTTAAAACCATCAATCAACAAGCCAAATTATTTTTAGAAAAAAGCCAATCTTGATGTTGAAGATTTTCCCTGTGTTATAAAAAGGGAATTTATTTGATTTTAATATTATTGTGATATAATATTCATTACGTATTTATTCCTTTCTTCGATTTAAAATGAGAAGAGACGTAATGAAAGAAGGCCTAACTTATGAAATTCAAACATTCGTTTTTGATCGCATGTCTCTGTCCTGTTTTACTCGCGGGATGTGGCATGCATTCAAAAGCGGAAGATGACATATTAGATGTTGAACTTCCTCTTAAAACTACTAATATCGCGCCTTATGAGACAGATGATACTGTTAAAATGGGAGCGACAGAAACACTTTTTAAAGTTTCAAATGACGGTAAAGTCACGCCGCATTTAGTTAAAGATTACCAACAAGTGACACCTCAAACCTTAAAGCTCACCCTTAAATCCAATATTCATTTTCAAAATGGCAAACTGTTAACAGGAGAAAAAGTGAAACAAAGTCTCGAGTATGCGTTATCGCACGGGGATTTACTCAAGTCGACCTTACCGATTCAGCATATTGAGGCGCATGGACAATCGGTCACGTTGACGACAAAAGAACCTTATCCGGAATTAACGTCGGAGTTGGCGAGTCCTTTTGCGGCTATTTTTGATACGAAGGCAGAGGAAAAAGTCACTGATCATCCTATTGGCACAGGCCCTTATGAAGTTAAAAAATATCAGCCGTCACAAGGCATCACGTTACAACCTTATTCTGACTATTGGAATGGTCATCCGAGATTAAAGGGGATTCGTGTGACGTACCAAGAAGATGGTTTAACACGTGTGAATCATTTAGAAGCGGGAGCAGCGGATGTGATTACAGATGTGCCTGTGACGCACGTTGAACGACTTGAAGCTAATGCTGAAACACACGTCCAACATGTCAATGGTTATCGCACACAAATGCTCTTGTACAATCATGATAGTGTTAAAATGACGCCATCCGTTAGAGCGGCATTGGATAATGTAATTAATCGAGAAGGCATTGTAGATGCGATTTCTAAAGGCTATGCGACACCTGCCAGTGGTCCGTTTAATACGGAACTCAAATTTTTGAAAGAGACACCGGTCCATAAGCAAAATCTTGCGAAGGCACGGCATTTAATGGAAAAGGCAGGCTACAACGCTGACCATCCTTTAAAGCTAACCGTCGCTTCTTATGATGGCCGACCTGAACTGCCTAAAATCGCTCAAGTGATACAATCAGATGCGGAAAAAGCGCATATTGATATTGATATTCGTAACGTCGAAGATATTGAAGGATTCCTTGCGAATAGAAAACAATGGGACGCCTCGTTATATAGTATCGGCACGTTTCCGCGCGGCGATTCAGGTTACTTTTTTAACCAAGCCTACTTAAAGCAAGGGGGCATTAATAAAGGGGATTATGATAATCCTAAAATTAAGGCATTGATTGAAAAACTCAATCATACGGTGGGGGAAAAAGCGCGTCATGAACTCACGAATGACATTATTCAACAATCTCAACCGACCCTTCCGAATAGTTATATTTCCTATAACGAAACGATTCACGCCACACAATCACGTGTGAAACATCTTGAGACGACACCGAGTGATATTTATCTTATTGACGAAAAGGTAGCGATAACAGATGGGCATTAAAACATTATTGAGAAGGTTCATTCAACTCATCATCCTATTATGGGTGCTTTCGACCATTACATTTATATTAATGAAATTAACGCCAGGGGACCCTATCAGTCAGCAGCTCTATGCGAGTGAGGCAAATGTGTCTCAGGCGCAACTTGAAGCGGCCAAAACAGCCCATGGCTTAAATCAGTCTTTAATCGAACAGTATGGCGCTTGGCTAGGACATATTGTTCGCCTCGATTTTGGTGAAAGTTATCAGACGGGGGGACAAGTGCTTAAAGCCATTGGCTATTATGCACCGCCGACATTCATCATCTCAGGGCTGACAGTGCTCGTGGTGCTTTGTGTCGCCCTCCCCTTAGGAATCTATGCGGCATGGCACCATCAACGCACGTTAGACTATACGATTCGTATTGGCACGTCGATTGCGGTCAGTCTGCCTTCCTTTTTCTTAGCTGTGATTTTAATTTATGTATTCGCCATTCAACTGCACTGGTTGCCGATTGCAGGCTTTTCAACACCGCTTCATTTGATTTTGCCTGTCATCGCTTTAAGTGTTAGTATGTGCGCCTATTATGTCAGATTGGTGCGTGCCACACTGTTGGAACTTTATCAAACAAGAGAAGTGGAAATGGCGCGTTTAAGAGGCTTATCAGAACGCTACATATTGAAACATATCTTACTTAAGCCAATGATGATTCCAGTAGTGACGATGTTGGCACTCTCAATGGGAAGTCTGCTTGGAGGAACCGTCGTCATTGAAAATCTATTTAGCATTCCAGGTCTTGGCCAATTTTTAGTCGATAGTATTCGTGCACGGGATTATCCGGTGATTCAAGGGATAGTGCTATTGCTCGGTTTTGTCGTTGTGGTCTCAAATGCGATTGGAGATTTGATTGTCATGCAATTAGACCCGAAAAGACGTTTAACGCACCGTGATTTAAATGAAAATGCGATTCAACTTGAAAGTGAGGGAACGATGAAATGATTTATCGCTTACCAAAAATGGTTTGGGTGCTCGTTGCATATATTGGACTTATCGTGATTGCCCAATTCTTTATCGTTCCTGAAACCGCCTATAACGTGAATCTTAATCATATTTTTGAACCGATGAGTCCTACGCATTGGCTTGGAACAGACGATTACGGTCGTGATTTGTGGACGCGGTTAATCGTAGGGGCACGTGAAACTCTACTCGTCAGCTTGTTTACGCTCATTGTCAGTGTATTAATTGGTGTCCCATTAGGTTTGCTATCAGGCTATATTGGTGGGAAAGTCGACAGCGTCTTGATGCGCGTCGTGGACATAGGCCTCGGGATTCCAGAATTTGTCTTAATGATTGCGATGGCTAGCTTTTTATCGCCGAATATATGGAATTTAGTGCTTGCGATGGCACTCTTACGTTGGATGACCTACACACGCCTGACACGTCAAATTGTCGCTGGGATTAAATCAGAACACTATATTCAAATGGCGCAACTGTTTCATGTCCCAACTTGGAAAATTTTAATAAAACACATGTTGCCCCATATTGTGCCCTCAGTACTTGTTGTGGCTACGGTCGATTTTGGGAAAATTATGCTTTATATTGCGGCTTTATCTTTCCTCGGACTCGGCGCGCAACCGCCTACACCTGAGTGGGGCGCAATGTTGAATGCAGGCCGAGATTATATGACTTCTGAACCGCAGATGATATTAGCACCCGCCATTTTAATTACACTCACGATACTCATCTTCCAACTTACGGGAGATGCATTAAGAGACTTTTTTGCAAAGGAGGGGCGTTAAAGTGACAGAAATACAATTAGAAGTTGAAAAGCTTAGCGTCTCGACGCCCGCACAAACGTTATTGCACGACATCGATTTAGCATTGATGCACCGTCACGTAACAGCATTAATTGGGCCGAGTGGTTCGGGAAAAACATTACTGAGTAAAGCGCTCCTCAAACAACTCCCGCACACAATGACGATGGCGTATGACACGTTGCGCTACAAAGGTGAAAGCGTGACAGAGATGAAAACGTTACTCGGTAAACGTATTGGCTATATGAGTCAAGACTACATGCACAGTTTTAATGAACACACATCCCTTGAGAAACAGCTCTTACAAATATACCGTTATCATTATGACGTAACGCAAGAAGAAGCGCATGCACGTATTCAACAAGCCTTAGGGTGGGTTGGACTAGAGGATTTAGATTTAAAACAGCGCTATCGTTTCATGTTGTCAGGTGGACAGTTACAACGCTTAGTCATTGCCAGTGTGATGATGCTAGAACCAGACGTAATTATTGCGGATGAACCCACAGCGTCCCTTGATGTCGTGAACGGTGCGCACATTATTCAATTGTTGAAGCACCTTGTAGATGCTCATGACGTGACTTTATGTATCATTACGCATGATTTATCACATGTAGCACGCATTTGCGATGAGGTCTATGTGATGGACCAAGGAAAAATAGTTGCGTCAGGTCCCTTTCACGAATTTGACGCACATCATCCACATCCGATGGTGGCACAGCTCTTTCAACAACGCCGCAGATTAGGAGGTTTACAATGATACAATTGGAAAATGTTTCAGTGGGTCAAGCGCATGACTGGCGCTTGCATCAAATTGACCTCACGATAAAAGATGGCGAGAAAGTGGGCATTATTGGGCTCAGTGGATCAGGAAAAACAACACTCGGAGAAGTATTAGTTGGCCTCAGACACCCTAGTAAAGGGAAAGTGCAGAATGATTTTCAAATACGTTTACCCATTTTTCAACATGCCAATCAAGCGTTTAACCCGAAACAAACACTAGGCGATGCACTAAAAGAAACACTTCATTTGCGACCTGAAGCTAAAACCTATTTGCAAGCCCGTTGTGATAGATATGTTCAAGCGTTTGGACTAAGTACAGAGTTATACGAACGTTATCCACGAGAAGTCAGCGGGGGACAATTACAGCGCTTAAACGTCATTCGGACACTCATGGTAGAACCAGACATGACCGTTTGTGATGAAATAACCTCTAATGTCGACGTTTTAGTAGAGCATGAAATGGTGCAACAATTGAACCAATATCATGCAGAAACAGGAAAAACACTTGTGATGATTTCTCATGATATTGCCTTTTTATCACAATGTGTGGACCGTTTTATTGTGCTTGAAGACGGAGAATGTGTCGACGATTTCTTGAAAGAAGAAATGTTTGAGCCTGAACGTCGTATTGCGACACAACGACTCATCGAAGTTTATCAATAAATTGAGAGTCACTTTAAAACAAAGGAGAGCAATCTAAAAAAGACAAAGCCTCCTTTTACAAGAAAGATTTGTCTACAATTTGAAAACAGGAGAGCCTAGGCCCTCCTGTTTTTTATTTTTTCATGATTTCGTTGTAAATCATGTCGCCAATGTATTTTGAGGCTTGACCATTTTCAATAGAACAGAAGCGGTCATAAAAAGCGTCGATACGGGAAGCGTAGTCTGTTTTAATCGTGTTGAGTTGTTTTAAGCCCTCGATCAGTTCGTCAGGTTGTGTATAAATCGGGCCTGGTAAATCTTTATGATAATCAATGTAAAAACCACGTAAGTTTTTATCGTATTTTTCAATATCATAGGCAAAGAAAAACTGTGGACGTTTTAAAATCCCATAGTCAAACATCACTGAAGAATAATCTGTAATCAATGCGTCACTGATCAAATACAGTCTAGAAATGTCATCATAATGAGAAACGTCGATTGCAAAATCTTCAAAACCATTTAAATCCATCGCATTAGCAATTAGATAATGCATACGTAATAAAATAACGTAATCGTCCCCTAATGCCGCTTGAAGTTTTGGTAAATCAATTTTGAGTTCGAACGTGTATTTCCCAATGTCATCGTATTCATCATCTCTCCATGTAGGAGCGTATAAAAGTACTTTTTTATCTTTAGGAATTCCAAGTTCATTTCGTATTATTTCATGATATTCCATATCATTAGCATGAGTATAAATTATGTCATTCCTAGGGTATCCAATTTCTATAATTTTGGAAGGCATCATCCAAAATGCAGACTGAAATATATTAGTTGAATATGGATTAGGAGATATAAGATAATCCCATCGGCGAGTTGCATAATAAAAATTTCTCTTATATAAAGATGTTGTTGTGTTTGGCATTCTAACTGTATTCATATCATTAGCAAGACGCTTTAAAGGAGTACCATGCCATGTTTGTACGTATGTCTGATTAGATTTTTTATTTAATATCAAAGGTAATCTAGCATTTGAAACCCATACTGATGCTTTTTGATAAATATCATAATATTCTTTTGACCCTTTTTTGACTTTAACTGCATTGGTGATATTACAAATGTTACTTGGATCACTGAAGATCCAATAATACTTTAAATTAGGATAGTTTTGAGTCATGTATTCGAAGATAGCTTTAGGGTTATCACTATAACTTTTCCCACCAAATGATTCGAAAACTAGCGTTTTATTATCAACTTTTGAGGGACGATCAGTTAATTTGTATTTGGAATAATTTTTGCTAGGTTTATTCAATATAATATTTTTAATCAATCTTAATTTATAACGAAGTTGGTTGGTTTTATACGCAAGTTTAATTAACCCTTTTGAGATTAAGAATAATTCAAGGTTAAATAAAAACTTTTTGTTGTGTATGCTACAAGTATCAAAATCTTTCAAATAAGAAGTTAAAATATCAACATCTTTATATTTATAGTCAATATCATGAAGACTTGGCTCGAGGTTTGTATTGATATAATTATAAAAATTATCGATTAAATTTCTTTTTATAGAATTATTAGAGGTCTCGTTAATAGCTAGTTTAGTTGCTTTCGCAAAATCTTCAATTTGCAGTTTAAATGGGCGAGTACTTAAATGGGTTTTATCAAAGGGATTAACAATCTCTCCACTAAAATAATAATAGCTTCCTGATAACTCAATGCCTTTATTTACGTAGCTAAAATATTTAATTAGGAAAGGTAATTCAATATGAATTTCTAAAGTTTCGTCAAAAAGTATATTATGTTTCATAACAATCTCACGTTTGAAAATAATGCTATTAATTGAGTTACGATGGATAAGATTTTTTAACATATTGTGTGGAGAAGCTTGTCTTACATGATTCATTTTAGAATCATTTGTATGTAAAGCTTCAGCTTTTTCAAACGGAGTTATTGGACTAGCTATAACATCATTGTTTTTGCTAAATAATGCATACTTTTCAATAGTTGATGAAGCTAGCGAATCATCTGCATCTAAAAAAGTAAAATATTTAGTTTTAACATGTTTTATACCGATGTTTTTAGCGAAAGCGTGTCCGTGATTGGAATCTAATTTAATATAAGTATGACTGTTTAACCATTCTTTATAATTAGCCATTAAGAGTTTTTCGGTATTGTCTGTTGACCCATCATTAACTAATATCAATGCAAAATCTTTATCGGTTTGATCTAATAATGAGTTTAGACATTTCTCAATTGTTTTTGAAGCGTTATAAAAAGAGATAATGATTGTTAATTGTTGTTGCATGATGCTTACCACCTTAAAAGATTAGAGAGTAGAACAGTAACCGTTAGATTTCTGTTCTACTCCAATCAAAATTGAGGATAAATATTTATAAGTGAATATACCATTATAATTTATGTTGTTTATAAATCTTTATCGAAAAATCTTTGAACAATTTGTTGAGCAGAGGTTCCTGTCTCGAAAGTACAAAAGCGTTTATAAAAATCGTCATATTTATCTTTATAGAGATTTTCGATTTTATTTATGCTTAAAATACATTCTATTAGCTCATTGTCTGTTTTAACCATTGGTCCTGGTGCCTCATTTTCAAAGTCGAAATAGAATCCACGTAAGTCATTTTTGTAATGATCAAGATCATAGGTATAGAACAATATAGGTTTGCGCGTATTTGCAAAATCGAACATTACAGATGAATAATCTGTAATACAAATATCAGAAATCAAGTACAAATCACTTATTTCATTATAATCACCGACATTAAAAGCAAAATCCTTTAAGCTATCATCAATATGCAAAGAATTACTAATAATGATATGTGGACGTAATAGTAAAACAAATTCATCTCCTAATTTTTGATACATTTTTTGTAAATCAATTTGGAGTTGAATAATATGCTTTTTGGCTTTATTTATTTCATCATCTCTAAACGTAGGTGCATAAAGAATTATTTTACGGTTATCTTTGATACCTATTTGCTTTTTGATATTTGCTTTTTTTAGTTCTAAATTTGCATTTTGATCTTTGTAAAAAATATCATTTCTTGGATAACCTATTTCAAGCACATCTTTTTTGAAATTAAATGCGGACTTAAAACATTTTGTCGCATAAGGACTTGGTGAAATTAGGTAGTCCCATTTTTCAATGGCGTGATTAACTCTGTCTTTATAGCCTCCATCACGACCTTCAAATGTATTGACATCATTTAACATTTTTTTCAAAGGTGTTCCATGCCAGGTTTGAATGTAGGTTGTCGCAGCAGGTTTAGAAATATAGTGTGGAAAGTTTTGATTATTAATCCAATATTTTGCTCGTGATAAATAATAAAAATAACTAGGTGATAAGCGTTGTATAGATTTGACATTTTTATCTTTAAATGGATATTGAGTGTTATTTACCCACACAATTTCCATATCATCACGATATGAAGATAACTCATCATAAATGACTTTTGGACTGTCACTTACTGACTTGCCAACATTACTTTCAAAAACCACTAAGTTTCTTTTTACTGGAAGTAGTTTGGCTAATACGGTATTAAATTTATCCATAATAGTAAAATATTTACTATGCTTTCTAAAACGCTTATAAAAATGCTGGCTTAAGATATCATACTTAACTTTGTTTTTGAAATAACGCAGTTGGGATTTTTTATTTATATTTTCATATATACGTTTTGAGTTATCTTGATCTCTAAAACTATAGAATTCTCTTGACCGAGATTTAATCCATTCAGGAACTATGAAATCGGATTTTATATAGTCTTGTAATGATTGAATTAGTGACTCTTCGTTATCAACAATTATTCCTGGTAATTCTTCCACTAAATTGATGTGGGAAGGATGCTTTCCAAGAAATCTTGAAGTATCGAATTGATAATATAATACAGGCTTATCTAAAAAGCTAAAGTCGAAAGCTACACTAGAATAGTCAGTAACCATGAGACAACTTTCTTTGATTAATTGTTGTACATCTATATCACCTTGTTTAACAGATGTGATATATGAAGGTACATTAAATAAGTCAAAAAATGGTTGCATATTTGGATGAAGACAAAAGACAATCTCGTATCCTAAATAATGTATTTTTTCTAATTCTTTGTTATTTAACAAGGAGTTGTATGTCTTAAGATAATCGGAATCTTTGAGTGCTAATGTACTTGTTAACCAATCTCTCCAAGTCGGTATAATTAAAATCTGTTTTTTTGTTTTGAATTGATTATCAAACAATGAATCGAAACGTGATAATCCTGTTACGAGGACTTGTTCTGGATCGAATTTTAAGTCACGGACTACAATCTCTTTCTCACGTGCAGAACTAGTTATAAATAAATCAACATTAAAATCATTGAGTTGATTTCCATTGATTTCAGTTAAGTTTTTCGTACCTAGAACGCCATGTTGTAAAAATACTTTTGTAGCTTTAACTTTATTAGTATATACATGGCTATTTGTAGGATAAAGTAGTTCGGGATGATGTGTTGAACAAATATAATCAGCTTCCAGCATAATCTCAAAATGTTCTGGTGATCTATAAAATATAACATTACCAAAAGGTGTAACATTAGAAAGTTCATTAGAATCTTCTTCAATGATGTAATATGCAGGTATTTCAGGATGATGTGTTCTCAAATATTTAAAGAAATAAAGTCCGTTATCTTGAGCTTTGTATGACTTTTCACCAATGACCCAAACTTCTTGAGTTTTTTTGAAATTGAAAGACTTATTTTTTAAGTTTTTAATATAGCTTAAATAACTTTCTACATTGTAAGTATTAATTCTAAATGAAAGATTTTTTCCTTTCATAGTTAGATAAGGCGTGATTGAAACAATATTTTCTTTGTAATCTGTGATAATTTCACCTTTTAAAAAGCGTTCAGTTAAGATACGTGGCTGTCCTATTTTCACCCTAATAGGTGTCAAGTTTTCTTGTACACTTACTTCAAGAAATAAATCAAGAATGTCACCTGTAACGAAATCTTGTTTTAAAAAATTGATTAAATCATTATACATGTCAATTTGAAATACAAACGAGGTGGAGGGTTGTTTTTTATTTTCACCATATTTACTCACTGGTAGATAGATATGTTTTTCTTCGTCATTAAATCTAGTTCTTAAAACTATGTTGGCTTTCAAAAAGGTAGAGTTAATTAGTGTGAATTTCCCTTCAATTGTTGCTTGTGAATTATTAAATTTCATTTTGTCAATGTGACGTCTAGCTATATAGGTTTGGGGTGGGATTGTATCATTAAATGTCAAATTTAAAAATCCACCTTTAGTTATGTAAGGATATAAAAATATGCCATTGCTTTCGATACAATGTAAATTTGTTAAATGAGTCAATGCATTGGAAACTTTTAATTGACGCTGGTTAGTTAATAGGTTATCGCTTTCTTCGATAATAATGTAAACTTTATTGGTGCTATAAGGCTTAAATTTATTAATAACGTCAATCAAGTCAATTTCAAATGACAATGAATCATCAGGACTATATGTAATCGTTTCAAATTCGTTTTTTACAAGTAATTTATTGATTGTTTTAGTAGGGTTTTCAAATGAAATCATCAGTTTAGAGTCAACTTGATTAATTTTCACACGTGCCATTTGGGCTGCCTCCATATTTTTAGTGTTTATATGTACTAAGATTGATATAATAGTCTAAATAAGATTAGAAATTTATTAGTATATTATACACGAAAGGATTATTACATGCTAAAAAAATCGAAACTCTTCTCAATTATAGTCACTACTTTTAATAACGAAGCATCTATTCGAAACACAATCGATTCAATAGTTAATCAGACATTAGATAATAACTTTTATGAAATAGTAGTTGTAGATGACTGTTCTACAGATAATACTTGGTCAATATTACAAGAATATAATCACTCTAATATTAGCCTATATCGTCTTGATAACAACACGGGAGGACCATCGGCTCCAAGAAATATTGGTTTAAAATATGCAAGTGGAAAATATGTTTATTTTCACGATGGAGATGATTGGTTGCATCCTGATATTTTAAAACACATTTATGATAATAAATCTTGGCAAAAAAGCGACTTGATAATTGGTAAAGTATTAAAATTTAAAAATGGAAATACTACTATTCATGCTAAATTTATGTCGGTTAATGAACGTATTAACTATCAACCTTTAAAAATACCATATCTTTTTTACTACCTTGGGCCAGCAGGGAAATTTATAAAAACAGACTTATTAAAAAGAAACAAAATTGAGTTTCCAACTGATAGTCATTTTGGAGAAGATAAAATATTTTTTATGAATGTATTTAGGTATGCACAAAAAGTTACAACAACGACAAAAGAAGTAACATTTTTCGATCGTTCAACTGATAACCATTCTATTGTGAGAAGTACTGATTTTATTGAGAAGCGGCGAAGTGATTACAAATTATTTGAAGAAATTCTATCTATTAAAGATAAAAAAATAAAAGAAGCATTTATGCTAAGAGTCCTGGAATATGATTTACTAAATAATTGTAATAGTCATGTGTTTCTCAAGCTTAGTGTTGAAGATAAAGCAAAAGTTTTCGAAATTATTAAGAGTATATATACGCATAAAAGTGTATCCAAAAAATTAATTAAGAGAATAGATTCAAAATATTTAGAACCGATAAATGCGATTTTCAATGATGATTTAGAAAAATTCATTGACTTTTTCAGATGGTATAAAACTCAGGCGAAATTATTAAAAAAAGGCAAAAAGTTTGAGTTAATACAAACAGACTATAATAACCAGTTTCAAGTGGAAGTTCCATATGCAAGTTTACTAAATTTACAAGCTTTTAATAATAGAGTTATCCTCCAAATAAATATCTTCAATGTTAGAGAAAAACAAATTAAAAGTGTGTTGATAGAAAGTAGGAATGAATACAGTTCATCTATAGAACTGACTGACTTTTCATATTTAAATGGTGTTATTTCTATTGAAATACCTAAATCAGTTTATACCAATTTATCAAAAGGTCTTTACAACATACTAGTAGTTTATGATGAATACAAAGCAATAAATATAAAATATGGATTTACTAAAGAAGTAGAGGATTTGAAATTTTATCCAACAATTAACGGAAATCTTTCTATTAAAAAGTTAAAGTAAAAAATATTACGCAAAATTTCTTAAGCCGTGTTTATCGTTTATGTGATGGTGGATTTGTACTATTACTTCAATTAAGGTTAAACCGGCCAAAGTGGACAATGGTTAATTTACGTGTTTAAAGTGATGTTTGCTATTGCGTATGTGGTGATGATTTTGATTATTAGTATGGTGGGCATCCCTCGTGTCACTTATGAAACTCTAAATTTAACAACATATCTTATGTGAAGATTGGTTTTTGAAGAATATATGCCACGTTTTTCGCTAGAAACCGAACGGCGTTAAGTTTTAGCAAAAAATCCCCTCACTATTTGTAGCAGTGAGGGGATTGGTGCATCAATGATTATCATCTCATAAAATCATAGAAACAATTTATGAGATAGGAATGAAAAAAATAATGAAAATTGACATAATGAGTCAATGAATGTGGATAGTGATTGGCAATTGATGTTACAGTTTTTGTTTTTTCTATTGGCTTTGAAAAAGTTATAAAATTCTACCATGAAATGGTAAGAAATCGAAAAATTAATTAATAAAAGAGTTTTTTTAAACAAAATTTAAGTTGTAAGAAAGTTGATGGTTTTGTTAAAATTAAAAAATAACTTAACAGTCTATTTTACGCAAAAAGTGGCAGATATTGAGCCTGTCACATTATTGAATATTCAAGGAGTTGTGTATTCATCTAAAGAAACACCACGACTTAAAACACACCAAGGCGAGTATCTCACTGCTAACAAAATATTTGTAAAAGAGATTTCGTTTTAGAAAGAAGAGACCCCCATTATGTTAGAACGTGTACTACGTTACCGAATTTTAATTCCGATTATTATTTTTTATTTTGTCATGAGCGTATTAACCCCTTTAACACATGATGATTTAGAGTGGGGCACTTCCTATGGCACACATATGTTTCAAACTTTTTATGAAACCTTAAATGGACGCTACTTAGGGAATACGTTCGAAGTCATTGCGACACGAGTGGCGTTATTCCGTTATCTCGTTTATGTCGTCTTTGCGATAGGCATCATGGTAGTTATTCAAAAAAGTGTGGATGATATTTTAGGGGAAGATCATCACCCCAATGATCATATGTTGTTATTGTTTGTGTTGATTTTGTTGATCCCTTCCACGATTTACAGTCAAATTTATGGCTGGTTTGCTGGATTTTTTAACTATGTCCCTGCCATGTTTGCCTCATTGCTCATTTTGCGCTATTGCATCAAATTAGTCCAACACGGCAAATTGCGATGGTGGGAAATGCTGATGATGATGGTAACGGCTATATTAGGGCAATGGTTTATGGAAAATATGACGCTTTTTAATATCGCAATGATTGTGATTTCAGCGATTGTTTATTATGTAAAATATCGTAAACATTTAAAACAACTCTTCATCGCTATTGTAAGTGCGCTCATAGGGGCTATTGTAATGTTTACGAATCCCCAGTATATCAAAATTTTTGGTGGCCAATCCGATTATCAAAAAGTGAGTAGTGAGGATCAAGGACTCATCAGTCGAATGTTTCATACGTTGACGACACAATTTCCAGAGCATATCATTTATCAATCGATACTGATTTTAATTCTTATCGCCATTTTGTTAGGTTATCAAGTTTATCGAAGTACTATCCCGTTCTATGTGAAGGGTTTACTCTATCTAGGTTTAGCCAGTGCCCCATTGTACATGTTGTTGATTCGACTTCCGCTAGATCTTGAGTTGAGACTTCATGAAGCGCAGGTTGCGTTCATAGACTTTTTCATTGCGATAACGTTCTATATCGCTTTGTTATTAAGTGCGTATTACGGTGCGTTACCTGTACGCATAAAGGCATATGTCATGGTATTACTGCTCACGATTCCTATCATGGTGGCACCTCTGTTAATTGTACAACCGATTGGCCCACGGAATTTTTATGCCGTATTTATTATTTATGTGATGGTAGCATTTGTACTCTTACGTTATTTAAGGTTAAATGGGCCAAGTTGGCAATGGTTAATTCGCCTGTTTGCGGTCACGTTTGCGACTGCGTATGTGGTAATGTTTTCGATCATTAGTATTGCGGATCATATGCGTCTTGCGGGCATCCATCGTGCCGCTTCTGAAAACCCAAATTTAACAACTTATCATATGCAACGATTGCCTTTTGAAGAATATATGCAACGTTCTACGCCAGAAACCGAACGCCGTAAAGCGATTTTTAAAGATTTTTATGAAATTCCACAACATATCAAAATTACATTCCCTCCAAAACAGGAGAGAAAATAAATCAAAGGAGCAAAGACAGTCCATGTCTAAGCTCCTTTTTGATTTGTAAATCGAGAGAGTGTAGTGTGCAAGTTTAGGAGAAAATCTTAAAAAAACTGTCTACAAGTAGGGAAGCCTTGCAGACAGTTTTTAGTTATTTATCTTGTTTTTCCATTTGTCTTTCAATTTCATCAGCGACTTGTTGAACGTGTGTCCCTATGATGACTTGTGCTTGATGTTGTCCATTTTTCGTTACCCCGACAGCGCCGGCAGACTTGATTTGGTTCTCATTCATTAAACTTGTATCTTTGAGTTCTAAACGTAAACGTGTCGCACAGTTTGTGAGAGAGGCAATATTGTCTTCGCCACCCAACCCTGAAATGATTGTCGAAGCGGTTTGATAATATTTAGAGCCTGCTTGATGTGATGCGTTTTGAGTCAAGTCCACTTCAGGATCAGGAATTTCAGTGCCACGACCAGGTGTTTTTAGATTGAATTTCACAATCATAAAACGGAAAATCACGTAATACAGAACGAAAAATACGAGCCCTTGTAAGACGAGCATAAGGGGCAGATGGGCAATCGGATTAATTAAAGACAAAACGTAATCGATTAAACCGGCACTAAAAGAAAATCCTGCAGTCCATTGGAAAGTGGCTGCGATAAACAATGATAATCCAGTTAACACAGCGTGAAGGACATACAATTGTGGGGCCACAAACATAAAAGCAAACTCTATCGGTTCTGTAATCCCTACCACAAAAGCTGAAATAGAACCGGCTAACATTAAGCTTGCCACTTGTTTTTTGTTTTTACTGTCTGCGGTATGATACATCGCAAGTGCAGCGGCAGGCACCCCAAACATCATAATTGGGAAGAAGCCAGCCATGTAGCGACCTGTGATCCCTTCTGTCCCTTTTTGACTTTGGAAATTGGCAATGTCATTGACCCCTGCCACATCAAACCAGAACACCGCATTGAGCGCATGGTGAAGTCCAGTAGGAATCAATAAACGGTTAAAGAAACCATAGAGGCCGGCACCAATTGGCCCAAGTCCTAGAATAAATTCCCCAAAGTTGACGAGACCTGAATAAACGAATTGCCAAACAAAAAGTAGAATGCCTGACAGAATGACACTGAATAATGCGGTCATAATTGGCACAAGACGTTTCCCACTAAAAAACGCTAAAGCGGTAGGAAGCTCAGTAGAGGCAAATTTGTTATAAGCGTAAGCCGCAATTAAACCGACGAGAATCCCGATAAAGACATTGCCGTTATTAATATTCGCAAATCCAGCATTAACGTCTTTCGTTGCGATATTTAAATAGTTCGCAACGTTTTCTGGTTTTAACAACGTCGTTACAGTGAAAAAGCCAACAACGGTTGCTAGTGCGACGGCACCATCATTTTTCTTAGCCATGCCAAGACCGACACCAATGGCGAAAAGCAGACCGAGTTGTCCGATAATGCCCATGCCGGCGTTAAAAAAGAATGTATAGTACGCATTTGTATTATTTGAAAATGCGGCAATCGTATTGGCGATTGCAATGAGAATCGCTGCTGCAGGTAACACCGCCACAGGAAGCATTAACGATCTCCCAATACGCTGTAAAAAGTTAAGCATAAGTACACCTTCTATTCTTAAAATATGTATGAGTATCAAGCGCTTTTGATAAGCACAACTATTATATAATAGCGCTTACAGATTGAATAGAGCCGTTAGATAAAAAACAAAAATTTGTAAAGTTATATTTAAAAATAAAGAGAGTGCATAACATTCCGGTATGCGCTATCGTCATAAAAATTCCAAAATTAACAGTTAGGCATAAAAAACCTACACATAGGCAATGAAAATGCCTGGATGTTACCTCAATAGATAGATTTTTAACAGTTAAGCAAAAAATTAGAGCAACTAGGCAACTTTACAATAATTTTACGGTCTTTTGGTATGCTACCAGTGAAAAAGCCACTTTTAAAGGGCTATACATATCCGAAGGGACTGGTAAAATGAAACAAACACAACGTCAACACACATTCTCAATCCGTAAATCCGTTTTCGGTGCAACGTCTGTTATAGTTGCCTCATTTATATTTATTGGTGGAGGCCAGGTGGCACATGCAGATGAAACAAACACGCCGACAACACCACAAGCTCAAACGACAACAGAACAATCGGTGCCAATGACAAAACTAGAAGCGCCACAAACATCGAAAACAACACCAATTGAATCAAGTCAAGTCACTGATGCATATCCACAAACCAGTGCATCTGCTAAAATGACAGAATTACAACCGGCGCCAACATCAGAGGACATGAAACCAGTAGAACCGGCACAAAAGTCAGAAGAGATGAAACCAGTAGAGCCGACGCCAACATCAGAGGACATGAAACCAGTAGAACCGGCACAAAAGTCAGAAGAGATGAAACCAGTAGAGCCGACGCCAACATCAGAAGAGATGAAACCGGTAGAACCTGCGCAAAAGTCAGAGGACATGAAGCCAGTAGAGCCGGCACAAAAATCAGAGGATATGAAACCGTTAGAGCCGACACAAAAGTCAGAAGAGATGAAGCCAGTAGAACCGGCGCAAAAATCAGAGGATATGAAGCCCATTGAGCCTGCCCAGAAAGACGCGACTCCAAGTACTGAACAACCTGGGATGCCTCTTTCGAAAGCCAAACACAAAACATCAGATGAATCTGCAGAAACAACAGAACCGACAACACATACCACTGAAATGACAGACCTTACAAAGGCTGACCCCTCAGAACATGACAAAAAGACGTCATCAAAAGCAGAAAAATCTAACGAAGAAGCCCAAGTACCTTCAATCGATAGTGAGTTTAGTCGAGTGAAAGTGAAGCCTTCAGACAAAACAGAAAAAGAATACACAAATGAACAAAAGTCGAAAACAGAAGCATCTCAAGAAAATGAGGCGTCATTAAGATCTGTCGACGCACCAAAAACAAAAGACACAACGACAAAAGCACAATTTACAAAACAAGCGAATGAAAAAGCACCAGTTGTGAAAAAAGCGCCAGATGCTGTGCAAAATCCAGAACATCCTAAAAATAAAGATCCTTTTGTTTTTGTACATGGTTTTAACGGATTTGTAGGAGACGTTGCGGCGAAAGGTGAAAACTACTGGGGTGGCACAAAGGCGAATTTGCAAAATCATTTGCGTGAATCAGGCTATGAAATGTATGAAGCAAGTGTGAGTGCTTTGGCGAGTAATCATGAGCGCGCTGTTGAATTATATTACTTCTTAAAAGGTGGCCGTGTTGATTATGGGGCAGCACATTCTGAGAAATTTGGTCATGAACGATATGGTAAAACTTATGAAGGCGTGTTAAAGGATTGGAAACCTGGTAACCCTGTTCATTTTATTGGACACAGTATGGGCGGTCAGACGATTCGCTTACTTGAACATTATTTACGTTTTGGTGATCCTGAGGAAATCGCTTATCAAAAAGCGCATGGCGGTGAAATCAGTGATTTATTTAAAGGGGGTCATGACCACATGGTGAAATCTATTACGACCCTTGCGACGCCACATAATGGCACACATGCCTCAGATGGTCTCGGCAATAGTCCAATCATTCGTAATTTACTTTATTCCTTTGCGAAAACGTCTAGCAATCTCGGAACGATTGATTTTGGATTAAATCAATGGGGCTTTAAACGTCAAGATGGAGAATCATTGATTGATTACAATAATCGCGTGGCCAAAAGTAAAATTTGGGATTCTGAAGATACAGGTTTATATGATTTAACGCGTGAAGGTGCAGACAAAATTAATCAAACTACAGAATTGAATCCTAATATTTATTATAAAACATACACAGGACTTGCGACGCACCCAACACAACTTGGGAAACAAATGGTAGATTTAGGAATTGAAGCGTCAAAAGTGATTACCGGCAACTACATAGGGGCTGTCGACGATGTGTTATGGCGACCAAATGATGGCCTGGTTTCTGTGATTTCTTCTCAACATCCTTCCGATGAAAAGAGTGTCGAAGTGAATGAAAATTCACCGCTTCAAAAAGGAACTTGGCAAGTCATGCCGACGATGAAAGGATGGGATCATAGTGATTTTGTAGGCAGTGATGCTTTAGATGCCAATCATTCTGACAAACAACTAACAGATTTTTATGATTCCATCGCAGATTATTTAATGCGCATTGAAAAAGCAGAACAATAAATAAAAGCGCTTTGTCAACGTCGGTTGGTGAAGGTAAAATGTGCTAAGTGGCAAGTTTTTGTTGCTTAGTACGTTTTTATATTTACTCGCATATAACCTCGAAATGATGAAAATCCTATTTCTAAAGTTATTAAAATTTCTATAACCATAAGTGACATGTGTGATAAGCTTAATTTTATTGTTAATCCCTTCAATTGGACTGCTGATTAAATGAGGGATTTGAACCGTATTTGCAATATAAGTGTAAATAATTGATTAATGTATTGATGACAATGACTATTTGAAGATTGTAGAAAAAATTATCAAGAAAGTAGGAAAAACGAAAAGTAAAGGTTCAATAAAAAAAGAACTACTTAACGAAAACTCTTCAGAAGTTGAAAATCATATATATAATCATTCAAATAGTTCTAAGATATTTCAGACAAAAATAAGTGAGTTAGAAAAGCAAATAGAAATCTTTGAAACTAGGGCTAAAAATGATGAAAAATATATTGATAATCTAAACAAACAATTAGATTATCAAAATAGCAATGTGAATACATTAAATAAACTGTTGGAAAATCAACAAATATTAGCTTTAGAAAGTAATAGAAAAATACAAAGATTGGAGTCTGAATTAGAAGAAAGGCAGCTTAATTATTCTTCTAATATAAGTAAGGATAAAGAAGTTCAAGAAACAAATCACAATGCGGATTCTATTAATATTGATTCAGATAAACAAGAAGAAAAAAACAGTTTCCCATTATCATAAAGTGTTTTGAGCATTTTTAAAACTTTGGTATTTAACTTTTCAGGTCTACCCCCAAGACGGTCTCTGTCACGAGCTACAATTCTACCCGCTGAAGAACGTTCTAAAATTAGATTACGTTCAAACTTTGTAACGCTGTGAATAAATGAAATAATAATTGTCCTGTAGAACCTGATTTATCCATCGTTATATTTTCTTCTAAACTATGAAAACTCACTCCTCGTCCGTTAAGCTTATTGACTAGTGTGATTAAATCCTCCATATTACGTCCCAATTTATCTAATCTCCAAACAACAATTGTATCTCCTGATCTCGCAAATTCATTCACTTTATCTAAGCCCGGCCGTTTATTTTTGAACCACTTATATAGTCGCTAAATTTCTTTTCACAATCAAATGCCTTTAACTGATCTTCCTGTAAATTTAAATTTTGTAATTCAGTTGAAACTCTTGCATAGCCTATTTTCAAAATACAAACCTCCTATGTAATTCACTCTGTATGGCTACCTATTTTTTAAACTCAAATTACTCAACACTTATTTGTATACGTGCATACCCTTATACATGCATAAAGTATGTAAAGTTTATTGGGGTATAGAGGTAATAAAACAACTTTATGTATGTTATAAGTTTTGTACTTGTAATTTTAGAGATATTTGTGTATAGAAATATTTGTGCTATGTTGTATATAAAGTGAGAATAACGGCTAGTGAACAACTCACCAACTGTTAAAAGTATAGAACCTAAATAAAAAAGCAGGTCAGCATCGCATCTGACCTGCTTTTTTGTGTATTTTTGTATAGGATGTCGGCAGTTATTCGATCCATTGAATAACGTCTTCAGCTGAACGACGTCTTTTTTCACGTGTTGGTGCTTCTTTGCGATAGCCAAATGCGACCATGACAGAAGGGTAATACGTGTCTAAATCGATATAGCCTTTGTCACTTAACAATTGCGCCACTTCAGGATAAGAAAAGCCTTCCATAGGACAAGAATCGATACCTAAAATGGCTGCTGCAGTCATCATATTGCCAAGAGGGATATACGTTTGTTTACCAGCCCAATCTAATAATGTGCGCTCACTTTGGTAAAGGTCATTGCTGTCTTTTTGAAAAGTTGTTGTGGCTTCTTGTTTTTGTTGAGACATTTCTGGCGTCATTTTTTGAATTTCTTCAAGTATGTAAGAGACGTAAGGGTTTTTCGGTTGAACATCTTTACGTGCCAAAATAAGCACAAAATGACTTGCTGAATCTAATTGTTTTGTAGCCCCCCAACTGTGAGGTTTCAGTTCATCACGTAAATCTTTATTTTGAATGACTAAAAATTTCCAAGGTTCTAATCCAAGTGAACTTGGAGAGAGGCGCCCTGTTTCTAAAATTGTGTTAAAATCGTCCTCACTGATTTTTTTCTCAGAATCAAATTGACGAACAGCATGACGGAATTGATACGCATCGAGTAATAACTGTTTTTTATTTTCCATGACCATAGTCCGCTCCTTTTATGAATTGTGATATTTTAAGTATAGTGAAAAGACACAACATATGAAAATATTGTGTTTAGGGGTCGCTTCTTTTGAAAATATGCTATTTCGGGTAGGAGTTTTATAAGAACTGAAGTAAAAGAAAGGAAGAGCGCAATGAACGAACAACAATGGCGTGAAGTTTTACCACTGGAAGAGATTACCACGATACAACCTGTTTCAGGTGGCGATGTGAACCAAGCCTACAAAATTGAAACGAAAGATCAGCCTTATTTTTTGTTAGTCCAACCGGGGCGTTCTAAAGAGTTTTATGCGGCAGAAATGGCTGGGCTTCAAGCGTTTGAGGCAGCGGGTGTAACGGCGCCTCGTGTTATCGCCAATGGGGAAGTGTCTCACGATGCGTATTTACTTTTAAGTTACTTAGATGAAGGGACATCAGGAAGCCAACGCGCACTTGGTAAATTAGTGGCCAAACTTCATCATACTGAAAGTGAGAGCGGACAATTTGGTTTTCATCTTCCTTATGAAGGGGGAGACCATCGTTTTGAAAATACATGGGCAGATGATTGGCGGACCCTTTTTATGCAACAACGGTTGATGCCATTACGAGATATGATTGTAGAAAGACAATTATTATCAGAAGAGGGGCTCGCACAATTGGATAAAGTCTATGACCTCATTGATACGACATTACAAAAGCATCAGAGTCGTCCCTCACTCCTCCATGGAGATTTATGGGCAGGCAATTATATGTTTTTAACAGACGGGACACCTGCATTGTTCGATCCTGCGCCACTATATGGTGATCGTGAGTTTGATTTAGGCGCAACGAAAGTGTTTGGTGGTTTCACCCAAGATTTTTATAAAGCGTATGATGAAGCGTATCCTTTAGAAGAAGGCGCACATCTGAGAATTCATTTTTATGAGTTGTATTTACTGCTCGTCCATCTCGTGAAATTTGGCGCCATGTATGAAGGAAGCGTCCGTCGCATGATGGATACTATTTTAAAAGAGGCTTAACGCATTGAAAGGAGTTTCGCAACATGAGTCGACAGCACAAGTATTTGAGAGTTATCTATATGCTTATTTTAGTCTTATGGCTAGGCGCACTGATATATCTCGGGATCTCGTACACACATCTCCCTTACACGGTTGCGACGCATTTTACGTTATTTGGAGAGGCTGATGCCTTTGGGCCGAAAAAGCAATTATGGTTCTTACCCATTTTCTTTTTAATTTTGTGGAGCGTGATGGTGGGAATGATTGAAGCGATGCCTAAAGTAGAAAGAATTATGAAAGGGAACATGAAATCTTCCCGAAAAGTTCAGTGGTTATTCGCAGTATTATTTTTTCTCTTTAATTTATGCGTGTGGGCTATGTATCTCTATCAATTGCACTCCCTACTTCATCACCACTAAAGAAAATATTCTCAAAAGAAAATAAAAAAGCCTACAAAGCAAAAAACTTTGTAGACCATGCGAGCTAGGACAGGTGCGTCCTAGCTTTTTCATTTAAGCAAAAAATGAAAATGAGAAGAAAACAATAAAATGAATGACCGCTAAAACGGCAGACCACTTTTTAGAAAGGTGACACGTAGAATGTAAAATCACGCCGAATAACCAAGCCGTCAAGATATTTTGGATGTTAATCGCTGCAAGTTGCGGTTGTCCTGGTGAAAAGATATTCAAAGAGGCGATATTGATATCAGGTAATTTTAAGCCGAACATCCATTGAATCAGTAGGGTCACAACAGCAACCACAGATAAGATGACGAGCATGAGTAACGTTGACGCCCAAATACTTTTAACAGACACGTCAGATTTTGCGATTTTAGCAATGATTAACACAATCACAAAATAAATGAGCCAGTTAAAAAAATTACCAAAAGGCACACCAATGCCGGTTAATATAGGCATTATAGTCGTCATGCCATCAATTTGTTCTTGTGGGAGCCCTTGTTCTTTAAAAGTGGCCGTGAAATCTGTGACAAAGGGTGTAAGAATCCCTGCGATGATAGATAACACAATTAATAAAAGAAGGTTTCGAAGTAGTTTCGGATGATGGCGCTTTTTTTCAAACGCATCGATATGTAATAAGTTGCCTTGGTTCATGGTTTGTCTTTCCTCCTGTTCATGTAAATCTTACTTTATATAAACGATACGATAAAATAATTAATTAATCAACGTCAGTTTTAAAGGGGAGCATTGTTAATCAAATTAAAATTATCGTAAAAAATTCTACAATTAGGTTTCGCATGATTGAAAAATCATATAAACTTAAAATAAATAAAGTTGTGTTGTTAGAAAAAACATCTACGACTAGTTTTAAAGATTATTAAGTGAGGAGAGAACGTTTTGAAGAAAAAATCAATGATTATCTTGTCGATTGTCGGGATTGCCCTGTTAATCATCGCAGGATTTATCGCAAAAGCAGTGACAGGCTCGAACAAAGATGACAAAGCAGCTTACGATACATATCAGGTGAAGACTGAAAGTCCGATTAAAGTGACGGGCAAGGTTTCGCCAGAATCTATTAAAACATATCAAAATAATGCCCAGTTAGGCGATTTCGTCAGTGTACAAGTCAATGAAGGACAACGTGTGACACAAGGCACACCTCTGATCAACTACGATATTAACCCGAATAAACGCAATGAGTTATACCAACAAGTGCGTCAAGCAGAAGCGAAAGGCGATCAAACAGCCATCAATCAAGCGTGGAAACAATTGAATCAATACGATAGTCAAGTAAACGACAGTGTCTATGCGACGTTCAATGGGATTGTATCGGATATTAAAAAGACAAATGTGGGTAACGGCGAACCGATTTTGAAATTAATCGCCGATGAACCTCAAATTAAAACGACGGTCTCGGAGTTTGATTTAAACAAAATCTCAGTCGGTGACGACGTGAATGTTACCGTGACTAGCACGGGTAAAAAAGGAAAAGGCAAAATTAAAAGCATTTCTGAACTCCCAACAAGTTATGACCAAGCTCAACAAGCAGGTGGACAAGGTGCGATGAGTGGAGCCGACCCAAGTGGAGATTCTGGAGAAGGACAAGCGATGACCGCGTCTAATCCGACGGAAACCAATCCAACTGGAGGAGATGACAGCGCGTCTTCAAAATATACTGTGATGATTGGGGACTTAGATTTTGATGTGCGTAACGGTTTCTCAGTTGAAGCTGAAATCCCCCTCGACACGATTAAACTCCCATCGTCTGTGCTGACGAAAGATGATCACGTGTATGTGGTGGATAAAGACGGTACAGTTGATAAACGACAAATTAAATATGATGACAATAATGGGGACCTCATTTTGAAAAAAGGTCTGAAGAAAGGTGACAAACTCATCAAAAATCCTGATAGCGATTTAAAAGACGGGAAAAAAGTTGAGGTGTCCTCATGATAGAACTCAATCATGTGAACCGAAGTTTTAAAAACGGCAACGAAACGAATCACATTTTAAAAGACATTCACTTACGAATCGATGCAGGTGAATTTGTGGCGATTATGGGGCCTTCAGGTTCAGGGAAAAGTACGCTTATCAATATTTTAGGGTTTATCGATCGCGGATACGAAGGCGACTATTTGTTTGACGGCCATAATTACCAACAACGTTCAGATAATGAACTGGCCGCCATCCGTAACCGTACCGTTGGCTTTGTGTTCCAAAACTTTAAACTGATTCAAAACAATACGATTTTAGAAAATGTGAGCATTCCCTTACTCTATGCCGGCCTTTCTGCAAGAGCCCGTAAAGAACGTGTGCGAGCGATGTTACATGAAGTTGGTCTTTACGATAAAGAACAACTTGTGCCGAACAAGCTTTCAGGAGGCCAACAACAACGTGTCGCTATCGCAAGGGCGATTGTTAATGAACCTAAGTTTATCATTGCGGATGAACCGACAGGGGCGCTAGACTCAAAGACTTCACAAGATATCATGACATTGTTTTTAAAGTTAAACAAAGAACAAGGGACAACCATGATTGTAGTCACGCATGATCCGAAAGTCGCCGCACAAGCCGATCGCGTCATTCATATTTTAGATGGTCGTATTCAAAAAGAAGAGGTGAACGTACATGAGTAACTTTAACAATATTATTCACGTTGCCTTACGTTCTATCCTGAAAAACAAACGTCGTAATATATTTACGATGATTGGGATTATTATCGGTATTGCCGCGGTCATTACCATCATGTCATTGGGAAACGGGTTTAAAGAAACCGCCAATAAGCAGTTCAATGATGCAGGGGCCTCTAAAAATACCGTGCTCATTGATTATATAGACAATCAAATGGCCGAAGGGAAGCCCCCGGCGAACACGACACCTTTCACGGCCTCAGATTTAGATCTTGCCAAACAAGTGAAAGGGGTACAAGATGCGAAACTGAAGAAGAATGACCAAGACGGATTAAGCAGTGAAGCTCGGAGTGTTAATAAAAAATCTGACATCACGATTAAACCAAAAACATCCGCACGTGAGACCCAACAAGGAAAAGGATTCACGTCTGATGATAATGAGACCTCAGAACGCGTCGCAACGATTAGTTCCGAAGTGGCTGACAGTTTATTCAAAGGAGATGCGGTCGGCAAGACGATCTATATTGATGGGATGGGATTTGAAGTAGTTGGCATCCAAAATGAGATGGTCACACCGAATCTTGTTCAAATCCCTTCTAATACATTGAAACGTTATTTGCCGAACTTAACTTCCGCAACGCCGCAACTAGAAGTAAAGTTTAATGAAAGTATGAGCAAAAAAGACGTGGCCAATGCGGTCGCAGATAAATTAAACAAAAGCGGCTCGGCTGTGGGCAGCGGAACCTACCAATACACAGATATGGAAGCGCTCATGAAAAACATCAACAAAGTATTTGATGCGATTACGTACTTTGTGGCAGCGGTGGCAGGTATTTCCCTCTTTATTGCCGGCATCGGTGTCATGAACGTGATGTACATTTCTGTGGCGGAACGTACGGAAGAAATCGCCATTCGACGCGCATTTGGCGCAAAAGGACGTGACATTGAACTTCAATTTTTAATTGAAAGTGTCATTTTATGTTTAATCGGAGGCATCATTGGTTTAGTCATTGGAATAGCGATTGCCGCCCTTGTTGATGCGCTAACGCCAGATTATATTAAAAGTTCAGTTACCCTAGGATCAGTCCTCCTTGCGGTGGGCGTCTCCTCCTTAATCGGTATTGTCTTTGGATGGATTCCGGCTCGTGCGGCATCTAAAAAAGAATTGATTGATATCATCAAGTAAGTTTAATGAAGATCTAGTAAAATTGCATAATTCTACTAGATCTTTTACTCTATAGTGTGAAAATCAGACAATTGAAGTTGGCGTGAAATTTGAAAGAATTACTTTCTACGATATTAATGATATTAACTATAAGTACATTAATTTTTTTGTTGTTTTCTAATTCTCTGCTAACGCTAATAGGAAAAGTAATATTTAACTTTTTGTGTGTAGCATTAATACTAATTTATTAGAAAGATTTTCTTTTAGAGACCAAGTGTCTTATTTTAATTTAGTTATTATTAAGTCTAGAAGAAGCCAAAAAGACAACACCAAATTCTTATGATAATATCATTATGAATGTTCTTACAGTTATATCTTACAACTAAAAAGGGGATACTTGGAGGTAAGAAGATGGACATTAGAGATTTTAAATTATATGAATTTATCTTTTTAATAATTTCTATGCTATCAATTATCACAGTATTTCTTAATGTTGCTAATATATTAAAAATGCCAATACAATGGCAATATTTCTTTCAAGCAATGATATTTTTTATCTTTAGGTATATTAACTATAAGAAAAATGAAAAAAGGTGGAATTATTGCAATTATAGCTAGTATCGTAATAATATCGGCAATTTTTATTGATTCTATACTTTTAACGGTAGGTGAGTTGTTCACTAGCCGTTATTTTTGTTTTAAATACAAAAATAGCACACACAAATATCTCTATAATTGGGCTCTTTGTCAACGTCTGCTGGTATAAGATAAAGTATACGTTAAAAATATTTAATTCTATATGAAAAGATAAAAATCAAGAGTAATAATACTGGAAATAGAATGAAAATAGTATAGAATATTTATGAAAGATAGGACAAGATTCAATTTATGATATGATGAAGTGCTATCGAATAATTGAAAAAGGAAATAAGAAAGTGAATAAACAAAGAAAATCATTAATTATGAATATAATCGTCGGTTGTATTGCTTTAGCCATTTTGCTTGGAAGTGTGAGTGTTTATCGCCACTTAAAAAAACGTCATGAACAAGAATGGGCAAATTTACAAACAAGCCAACAAGATAAACCAGCGGCGAATGCGACAGATATTCCACGGCTTAAAACCGTGATGGATGCGCACAATCCTGTCTATCCTCAAATTGATCACTACTTAGAGCGTGAAAATTTTAATGGATCTATAGCGATTTATGATAAAGGTCAATTGAAAATGAACAAAGGTTACGGCTTTCAAGATATTGAAAGTGGAAAAACCAATGATGCCAATACGCTCTTTTTAATTGGATCTGCACAAAAGTTTTTTACGGGCATTATGCTAAAGAAATTGGAAATTGAAGGTAAAGTTAATATTAATGCGCCAGTTACCCAATATTTGCCACAGTTTAAAACGAAAAAGCCGATAACGTTGAAAGATTTAATGTTACATCAAAGTGGACTTTATAAATATAAAGGGTCGAAAAATAGATTGAATTTAGATGAGGCTGTTGCAGCGATTCAGAAAAAGGGCATCAATCGAAAATATTATCACAAACATTTTTATAATGATGCGAATTATCTCGTATTGGCGAAAGTCATTGAAAAAGTGACGCATCAAAGTTATACCGAAAATTACTACAAACACTTTGGAAGTCCTTTAAACTTGAAACATAGTGCCTTTTTTAATGATGTCCGTTATCAAGAAGATATGGCCAAAGGATATAAACGCAATAAAAATGTACCGGTCTTTACGCCGACGCTCTTTTTAGATCAATATTATGGTGCAGGAAATTTATATATGTCGACACACGATATGGGATTAGTTGTTAGAAATCTTCAAATGAATCGTATGTTTCCTGAAAACGTCACCCAACCTTATATTCATGAAATTAACACCGCACGTTATCCTGAAAATTATCGCTATGGTTTTTATGCGTTCCCAGGTTATAATCGCATCAATGGGGTCTTTTACGGACAGACGTTCACCACTTATTTTAATGATCGCTATATTGTGGTCATTGCGACAAACTATGAAAACAATAAACCGAACCTTTTGGAAAACAAAATGAAACATATCTATTTTAATATGTTAAAACAACCGAAAACGCGTTAACTGTTCAAATGCAAAAGCCATCAAAATTTACATTCAAGTAGATTTTGATGGCTTTGCTTTTTAAACAACGTTTCCACACGGACCACGTTTTAAGTTATTTCGTAAAGTGGTATATAATGATAGTGATAAAGCTAAAAAATAGGAGGAAGAAACTTATGAAAACATTTTGTAAAATAGGCGCTTATGTAGCAGGAGCCATCGGTGTCGCAGTGCTATGGGGTGTGGCAATTTTAACGTTACAACAATATCGTGAAGATGAACATATGCTTGAAGACACAAAAGCATCATAAACAACTGAGAAATGTGAGGGGATTGGATGAAGGTCTTGTTGATTGAAGATAACCACATGATTGGCGAATTGCTTCAAAATATGTTGAAGTTACGGCACTATAATGTGGATTGGTTAAAAAGTGGCGAAGAAGTTGCACTTTATATGAACCAAATTCATTATGATGTGCTTCTTGTGGATTGGATGCTTCCCGATCAAAGCGGTGTGGATATTATTCGTGCCATTCGTGCGCAACATGAACCTGTCCCCATCATCATGTTAACAGCGAAATCACAAACCGCAGATAAAGTGGAAGGTCTAACGGCTGGGGCGGATGATTATGTGACAAAACCCTTTGAATTTGAAGAACTAGAAGCTCGGATGCTTGCGGTGATGAAGCGGTATCACGCAATGGATACGCACAAGAAAACGATAGGCAATGTGACGTATGACTATCAAAAACATCAATTTTTAATGTCAGCACAAGTTATGGACTTAACACAAAAAGAGTATCAATTACTAGAATTGTTGTTTTTAAATGCCGTTGTTTCGCGCACGCTTATTATTGAAAAAGTATGGTATTTGGATCAAATCGTTTCAGACAACAATGTGGATGCGCTTGTCCGCCAACTACGCAAAAAGTTAACGACCTTAGGAGCCACTCTTCAAATTAAAAGCATCCGTGGCGTCGGCTACAAATTGGAAGTGATATCATGACAGAATATCGCTTCTGGCCAGCCTTCATCAAATATGCCGGGATGTTATTTGTCTTATTAAGTACGCTTTTTTTAATAATCGTCATTTTATTCAGTTATAAATTGAATCAAGAAATGAGCGAAACAGCGAAGCGTCAGACCGCAAGCGTTCACCACGCAATTGAACATCAGCAAAATGTAAATGCGTCACACGATTATTTTATTGTCAAAGAGGGGCGTATCCAAGAAGCACGGACGCCATTTTCAAAGGATACGTTAGAAGATCGATTTGTGCATGCCTCAGAAAAGCTACCATTTATTGATGAGAGTGCGCATGGTGTGTTTGATGTGCGTAAGGTTCCATTATCGGACCATCGGACATTATATAGTTTGACGAATGTGAGTGACTTTCATGAAACAAAAGGGTTTTTAGTTGCCGTATTAATGGGGAGTTTTGGTCTTGGCTTCTTAATGATGATGGCGTTAGCTTATTATTTGGCAGCACGCCCTGTCCGAATTTATGAACAGTTGATGCAAGACCAACGGCTTTTTATTCAAAACGCCTCGCATGAGATGAAAACCCCGATGGCCTCATTATTGCTTGGCACACAGTACATAGAAATGCTAGATCGTGAAAATCTGAGTGAGACAAGTCAACACACCTTAGAACAAATGAAGTCAGAAGTCACGTATATGCAACAGTTGATTGATTCAATGCTTGAGATAGAAATGAATGTACAAGATTTAGAGGCGATTAATATTAGTCCAGTTTTAGACGATGCGGTGCACTCTATCGAAATGGCTTATGGCGTTCGGATACAACGGTTGTATGCCCACGATTTGACCTATCCTATCTTACCATTCCATTTAAAACAGATGGTGAATATTTTATTAGAAAATGCCGTGAAACATAACACCTCAGAGGTGCATATTTCTATAAGCGCCTCAAAATTAATTAATGGCATAGAACTGCGTGTTCATGATGATGGTATGGGGATTTCTAAAGACGCGCAACAACATATTTTTAAACGTTTCTACCGCGGTAACGTTGTCCAAAAAGGCTCAGGCATTGGGCTGTCACTTTTACAAGCGCGTGTTCAACAATATGGTGGGACAATTGAAGTCATTTCCAAAGAAGAAAAAGGAACAACTTTTTTAATAAAACTTTAAAATTTTCAGGTTCATTTCAGTTTTCTTCAGTATATTAACCTTATTAAGAAAACAAGGGGTTGATATACATGCCATTACATCCATTATTAGTACACTTCCCAATCGCATTATTAACATTTGCGACATTTTTGGCACTATTAGCTGTTATTTTGAAGAAAAAAGATTTATCCTTTTCATTAGCACTTTTACTCATCGTGGGGATGGTCACAGGGGCCATCAGTTACTTACTTGGCGATAGCGGAGAAGCATACGCGATGCAACATTTTAATCCACAGCATGTAGAAAGTTTGGTTCACTTACACGAAACGTTCGCAATGTTAGCATTGATTGTTTACGGTTTAGCAACAGTGATCCAACTTGGGGGAATGTGGTTTAAAAACTACGCCACTTATTCAAAATGGGGCGTGCTCATTTTAACAATTATCGGATTTGGACTGCTCATTATTACGGGACATCTCGGCGCGAGCATTACTTACGGAAATTAAGGGAGGATACGGCTATGGCAAGAAATTACTATTTCCACCATGTAGAACATCGAAAATCTCAAAAAAGTTCTAAAAAGACGTTGTGGGCATCACTCATCATTACACTCTTTTTCACAATTGTAGAGTTTGCAGGAGGGATTATTTCTAACTCTCTTGCTTTACTTTCAGATTCATTTCACATGTTAAGTGATGTCGTTGCGCTTGGTTTATCCATGGTGGCCATCTATTTTGTCAGCCGTAAACCAACCGCGAAATTCACATTTGGTTATTTACGCTTTGAAATTATCGCAGCCTTTTTAAACGGGTTAGCTTTAGCATTGATTTCGCTTTGGATTTTTTATGAAGCGATCGTGCGCATCATTTATCCAAAACCTGTGGAAAGTGGCCTTATGTTGGTCATTGCGACAATTGGTCTGATTGTGAACATTATTTTGACACTCATTTTGATGCGTTCACTTAAAAATGAAAATAACATCAACATTCAAAGTGCATTATGGCATTTTTTAGGCGACTTGTTGAACTCTGTCGGTGTCATTGTCGCGGTGGTGTTAATTTATTTTACGGGTATGCAATTGATTGACCCAATTTTAAGTATGGTGATTGCAGTAGTCATTTTACGCGGGGGCTATAAAATCATGCGAAATGCCGTGTTGATTTTGATGGAATCTGTACCTGAACATTTAGATACAGATGAAATTATGGACGATATGAAACAAGTGGACCAAGTTCTAGATGTCCATGAATTTCATCTTTGGTCGATTACGACAGAACACTATTCTTTAAGTGCCCATGTCGTATTAGACAGTAAAAATGGTAAAGATGCTTATGAAACGATTAATAAGTTAGATCGTTTACTCAAAGAAAAATACGGCTTAGCCCATACCACACTTCAAATAGAACACTTAGAAGTCAATCATCTCGACGAAGCTTATTTTGAAGAAATTAAATAAAAGTATGAAACAAAAGCAAGTTGAAAGCGAATCAACTTGCTTTTTTATGTTGTGTTTTAAACCGAATACGGAAGTGTATAGTGGTATGATGGTGTGAAAGGGGGAGTTGGATGTTTGGGACGTTTTATAATGTCATTATGATTGTTATTGGCAGTCTGATTGGCGCAGTGTTGAAAAAAGGGTTAAAAGAGGCTTACCATATAATATTAATGCAAGCAATGGGACTTGTAGCTATAGGTCTTGGAATAAACGCAATCGTTCAACATTTACCTAAGAGCGACTTTCCTATTTTGTTTATTGTGAGTTTAGCGATAGGCAGTGTGATTGGCCAAATGTTGCAGCTCGAACAACGATTTCAAACAGGCGTCGCACGTTTTTCAAAAGGTAATTTGGCAGAAGGTTTAGCGACCGCCGTCTTACTTTACTGTATTGGGGCGTTGTCCATTTTAGGCCCGGTTGAAGCAGCATTGCATGGTGACTATACATATTTATTAGCTAACGGGACGCTCGATGGTATTACGTCTATTGTGTTAGCTTCAACGTTTGGGATAGGGATTGCTTTTTCCGCTATTGCGGTCTTCCTCTGGCAAGGGGGCATTTATGTGGTGGCGTTGTTTATGAAAACCAGTTTGAGTTTGTCTTTGATGAATGAAATTCAAATTATTGGAGGCATTTTAATTTTAGCAACGGGTCTTAATATTTTAGGAATGGTAAAAATCAAAACCATGAATATGTTGCCGGCATTAGTCATACCACTCGTTTTTTTCATGTTGTTACATCTTTTCTAAATGACTGTGAAGGCATGCCAGCAAAAGTTTTAAGAAGCGGTGCATCTCTGTGATTAAGACAAATCGTTAATATCAATACAAACATACACTTAAAATTAGAAAGCCATCAAAATTGACTCACAAATCAATTTTGATGGCTATTTTAATGGAACTAAAAAAGCGTCGTCTATCATGAATGTTCGATGTTTTGTTTCGAATTATTTTTGGCTTCAGGTTTGTTGCGACCCGCAAGTAGTAACAACCACGTCACGAGGACGAATGGAAGTGTTAAAATCGGAAGACCAAACGGTTCAAAAAGGGTTGCAATTGCTCCGTAAAACATAGAGGTCATCACGATGACAAGCACAAACATCAAGTAGCGATTCCAAAATGTCTGTTGTCGGAACGTCACGGCAAGTGCAAGTACCCCTAAAATCAAGTTGTAACCAAATAAGCCATGGTTGAGTGACATGATGTCTGAACCAAGTAAGTAAACAAATACGAGGGAAAGCGCATTGGCGATAACAACGAACACGCCTGCCCAGCGAGAAGCGACGAAAAAGGCTACGATGATAAGAATTCCTGAAATCACATTTTCCACTAAGAAAATTTGACTAATGCCATTAAAAAACGCTGCAATCGGATGTAACGGTTGTGTTAAATCAATCGCATTCACATGTTTAAGCGGAAGTAACTTCACGGTGCTTTTTAAAAAGCCAAACTGTGTATTCATTAAGAGCACAATCCAAGTGACGACCACAAATGGCATTGTCAATTCAGGTAAGCCTATGTGCTTCAGTACACTTTGCATCGCTTTCGCAAAAGGCATCGCAAGGAAGACAGCGATAAGTGACACGATGAGGGTTTGCCAAGTCATAATCATAAAAATAGAGAGCGCAATTGCTACAAGTACACTGTTAAATCCTGCTAATCCTGAATGAATTTCTTCTTTCGTATAACCGAACCACGGTGCAGTAAGTAAACTGAGCAAACTTCCAATCATCGCTGCTAAGCCTACTTTCCAATCTCCAATCCATAACGCAATTAAAATGAGTAATCCTGTCCAGACATTTTCAAGTAACACCACTTGAGAAATGTTTTTCAAAAAAGTTTGAAGTGACAACGGCATAAACATTCCTTCTTTCTAAATCATTGCGCGATAAAGCGAAAAATAAATTATTGTTTCATAACTTTAGGAAACGTGCATTGTATATTTAGTTGAGTATTTCTTAGGGAAATACTTTTCAATAATAACATAATTATTTGAAGAGCGTCATTTGAAGGATTATAATTTGTATGTAAGTTTTTTCAAATTCCATTGAGGAGTGAGGGTTTTTAATGAATTTTACACAGCGTGAACAAGATAAATTAATGATTGTTGTTGCTGCTGATTTGGCACGACGACGTAAAGAACGCGGCTTAAAATTAAACCATCCAGAGGCAGTCGCTTTAATTAGTTACGAAATTTTAGAAGGCGCGAGAGACGGGAAGTCTGTCGCTGAATTAATGAGCTACGGTCGAGAAATTTTAAGTAAAGAGGATGTTATGGAAGGGGTCGAATCGATGGTCACAGATATAGAAATCGAAGCGACATTTCCAGATGGTACAAAACTTGTAACCATTCACCATCCAATTGTATAGGGGGGCCAATGATGAAACCAGGTGAAATTATCGTTCAATCGACTGAAATTATGATTAACGAAGGTAGAGAAAATACAAAAATTAAAGTGAAAAATAGTGGGGACCGCCCAATTCAAGTCGGTTCACATTATCACTTTTTTGAAGCAAACCCAGCATTAGATTTTGACCGTGAACAAGCTTACGGCAAACATTTAGATATTCCAGCAGGGGCGGCTGTCCGCTTTGAACCAGGCGATGAAAAAGAAATCCGTCTCGTACGTTATGCGGGCGATCAAAAAATATACGGATTCCATGGTGAAGTGGATGGACCACTTGATCAATCACGCATTACAGAGCCGAATATGAAAGAGGGAAGTGAAGTCAAATGAGTTTCAAAATGACTGAATCACAATATACAAGCCTATACGGACCGACAGTAGGGGATTCGATTCGTTTAGGAGATACCAATCTTTTTGCGAAAGTTGAAAAAGACTACGCCAACTACGGAGATGAAGTGGCATTTGGTGGCGGTAAATCTATCCGTGATGGTATGGGACAAAATCCAAATGCGACACGAGACGATAAAAGAGTGGCAGATTTAGTCATTACAAATGCAGTCATCATTGACCACGATAAAGTCGTGAAAGGCGACATTGGTGTGAAAAATGGCTACATTATGAAAATTGGTAAAGCCGGCAACCCGGATATTATGGATGATGTCGACATTATCATCGGGGCTTCTACTGAAATTATTGCAGCAGAAGGGAACATCATTACAGCAGGTGGTATCGATACACACGTACATTTTATTAACCCAGAACAAGCAGAAATCGCACTTGAGAGCGGAATCACAACACAAATCGGTGGGGGGACAGGAGCGACTGAAGGCACAAAAGCGACGACAGTTACACCGGGACCATGGCACATTCACCGCATGCTTCAAGCAGCTGAAGCACTACCAATCAATATTGGTTTTACAGGGAAAGGCCAAGCGGTTAACCCTACCGCACTCATCGAACAAATTCATGCAGGTGTCATTGGCTTAAAAGTGCACGAAGACTGGGGTGCAACGCCTTCAGCATTACGTCATGCATTAGAAGTAGCGGATGAATATGACATTCAAATCGCGCTTCACGCCGATACCTTAAACGAAGCGGGATTCATGGAAGATACGATGAAAGCTATTGGTGACAAAGTATTGCATATGTATCATACAGAAGGGGCCGGCGGTGGACACGCACCAGACTTAATTAAAGCGGCATCATACCCTAACATTTTACCTTCTTCAACAAACCCAACATTGCCATATACACACAATACGGTAGATGAACATCTCGACATGGTTATGATTACGCACCACTTAAATGCATCTATTCCAGAAGACGTTGCATTTGCGGATTCACGTATTCGTAAAGAAACGATTGCAGCGGAAGACGTCCTCCAAGATATGGGCGTATTCAGTATGGTAAGTTCAGACTCCCAAGCGATGGGTCGTGTAGGGGAAGTTATTACACGAACTTGGCAAGTCGCACATCGTATGAAAGAACAACGTGGACCGCTAGAAGGTGACGGTGAATATAACGACAACAATCGTATCCGTCGTTACATTGCAAAATATACGATTAATCCTGCAATTACACATGGTATTTCAGATTATGTAGGTTCTATAGACGAAGGCAAATTAGCCGACTTAGTGATGTGGGATCCTCGCTTCTTCGGTGTGAAACCGGCATTAGTCGTAAAAGGCGGACTTATCAATGTTGCGATTAACGGTGATGCGAACGGTTCTATCCCAACATCTGAACCTATTAAATATCGTCCAATGTATGGTCAATACGGTGGCAACATACAAAGTACGTCATTAACATTTGTGTCACAAGCGGCTTATCAAGACGGTATTCGTCGTACACTCGATTTAAAACGTCATGTGCGTCCAGTGAAAAACATCCGAAACCTCTCTAAAAAAGATATGGTGAACAACGACGCACTTCCAAAACTTGATGTAGATCCAGAAACATATGAAGTGTTTGTAGACGGTGAAAAAATCACAAGTGAAGCGGCAACTGAATTACCATTAACACAACGTTACTTCTTATTCTAATCACATCATCTATAGATAAAAATGCTTGCAATATTGGTTTTAAAATCTATGTTGTAAGCATTTTTTTGCTTTTTTAGAATTCACTTTTATTTGGCACTTGCACATAATTAAATTAAAAATTTAAGTCAGTTAAGCATAAGGTAGGAAGTTGTGAAACTGATAAAAATTTAGCCTCTAAATAGAATAAAAGAATGTCTTGTATAGTCATTTTAGACATGATAAATTTAAAAATAGGCTTTATCAACGTAACGATTACGATTTATAAAAAGAAGATAAGAGGTGTACACATGATTTTGTCTGACAATGACATCAAAGCATATATTCAATCTGGAGCGCTTAAAGTGACGCCTTTTTACACATCACATGTAGAACCGGCCTCTATCGATTTAACGTTAGCAGATCATTTTTTAAAGCCGATACATCCTAAAAATGGAACGCAAAAACTCAGTGAACCAATTCAATATGAAGATGTTTATCAAGAGAGCGTTGTCGTGCCAGCACATGGTTTTATTTTAGCGACAACTGCAGAGTATTTGGCGTTACCTGACAATTTAACAGGATTTGTCGAAGGCCGCAGCTCCATTGGGCGTGCGGGGTTATTTATTCAAAATGCAGGTTGGATTGATCCCGGTTTTGAAGGCGCCATTACGTTGGAACTATATAATGCCAACGACTTCCCACTAGAAATTGAAAAAGGTCAACGTATTTGTCAAATTGTGTTAGCTGAAACAAAAACTACGCCAAATCATATCTATGCTGGGAAATATCAAGGACAGGCCACAACCACAGGCAGTCGTGTTTTTAGAGACTGGATGAAGGATGGTGGCTATTAATGGAGATTGTTATCGTGACCGGTTTTTTAGGTGGCGGCAAAACGTCAACGCTAAACTTTTTGATTCAGGATACTTTGGATCAAAACTTAAAGCCCGCCGTTATTATGAATGATTTTGGCGAACGTAATGTGGACCAACATTTTATTCACGAACCAATACATATTAAAGCAATGACGAACGGCTGTATTTGTTGTACTTTTAAAAAAGATGTCGCTGCACAACTCCATGAAATATATCTTGAACACCAACCCGATTTTATTTTCATCGAGTGCAGTGGTCTTGCGCATCCATTAGAAGTGTACGATGCGTGTTTAACACCTGTATTAACGCCTCTGATTGAGCGTGTGCGCATGATTGGTGTGATTGATGCATCAGTTTATTATCAAAAAGAGGATTATCCTGAAGATATTCAAACACTTATTAAAGAACAAACGCAATTTTGTAGTCATTTAATTTTGAATAAAATAGATTTAATGGAAACAGAAGCGCTTCTAAACGTGGTTAATCGTTTAGAAATAGATTATCCAGAAATTCCTTATTTGCTCACACAACATGGAGAAGTCACACTTGCAGAAATGCCTGAACAAACTGTGATTGCTAAAGAAGCGCGCCCTAAAACGCATGGGGCATTGACGCAATGTTTCCATGAATTTAATAAACCGATTAAACAATCTGCATTGATTGAAGGACTCAAACAACTTGAAGGTCATGTTTATCGTGTGAAAGGCTTTTTAGAACTGGAAGGCATGGACCAACCCTGCATCATGCAATATGTTCCTGGACATCTTGAACTCAAACCGTGTCAACTGGATATGCCGTCGTATCTCGTTGTCATAGGTTATGAGTTGTGTCCGACGAGAGTGAACAATACGTTTGATGATATTGAATTTGCCTCATAATAAAAATTACAGCAGTGAATTTACATGCATCATAAAAGCCATCCTAATTCGTCTCTATATGAATTGGGGTGGCTGTTTGAGTTCAGGAACTTGCGAATACCGTCTATATTTTTCCATCACACTATGCAGGAGGTGCATTGACTAAACTCATTATTAAAGTGAAACTTTTGATGTAGATTTACTTATATTAGTATTGTTCATTATGCTATTTACTGTGCTGAATATCCTCGAATTGAAAAAATAGCGCATTGTGTAAGCACTAAGTGAAAAGTTGAGCAAGCGCTTTCAAAGTGATAAAATAGAAGTGTAGAGTTAGACGTAAAAAGAAATTGAGAGGTGATATTTCATGTATGAACATGTACTTGTCCCATATGATTTTGGAAATAGTTTCAAAAATGTACCAGAACAACTTAAAAAATTAACTCAAGGCGCTTCAACGTATAAAATTGTGATTTTTAATGTCATCTCTGAAAATGAACTTGCCAACTATGTGCGTTACCAAGGCAAACATTTCGAAGATGTCGTTCAAGAGAAAAAAGAAGAAATGCGACCATTTTTAAAAACTTTAGAAGATCAAGGTTTAGATTATCAAATTAAATTTACAACAGGAAGTCCAACAAACGAAATCGTCAATGAAATTGAAGGCGAAGGTTATGATATTGTCGTGATGAGTAATAAACGCTCAGAAGTAGATATCAAGCATGTGTTAGGTCATGTTACACATAAAATCGCCAAACGCGTCAATGTTCCTGTATTGATTATTAAATAAGACGAATGCAAATAAAAATTTAGAAGGTGAATGTGCAACCGTAGTTGTGCGTTCACTTTTTTTGATATGAATCTTATTTACACTTTACATTGTTAAAGTGTTTTCATATAATGAACAAGTGATTTTAAAAAGGAATTCCATTAAATATTCTGAATATTTAATATAATACGGTTACTGACATAGAAAGGGAATTTTAAGTGAAAAAATTTGTAGTAATTTCAGGGTTGATGTTGTTTTCTTTGTTTTTTGGTGCGGGAAATCTCATTTTTCCACCCATGCTCGGTCATATCTCAGGAGATTTCGTTTGGCGTGCCATGTCCGGCTTTATGGTAACAGGAATCTTGTTACCGTGTTTAGCAGTGATTATTGTGGCTTATTATAACGAAGGGGTTGAAAGTATTGGGAACCGGATTCATCCTATCTTTGGCGTGACGTTTGCTTTTATTGTTTATTTAACGGCAGGGGCTTTTTATGGTATCCCAAGAGCGTCGAATGTGGCATATGAAATCGGCGTCGCACCGATTTTACCGGTACAAAATACATTTACGCTTGTAAGTTTTGCCATCATATTTTTTATAGTTGTAACATTTTTAGCGTTGTATCCAACACGTATTATGGATATATTAGGCAAGTATTTAACACCTATCTTACTCTTTATTATCGGTTTATTGTGTGTTTTAGCGATTGTGAATACCCATCATGCTCCAGGGCGTGCACAAGGTAAGTTTACTTCACAACCTGTCTTAAATGGGATTCTTGAAGGATATTATACGATGGATGTTTTAGCGGCTTTGATTTTTTCTGTTGTCATTGTGAATCAGTTTAAAGGGCAAGGGATAACTTCAGCACGACATATCACTCTACGCGTATTACAAGCGGCGATGATTGCGGCGGTTCTTTTAGCAACAGTATATATGGCTTTAGCTTGGATGGGGGCGGTCACACCAAGTAGTCACACGATTAAAAATGGCACCGCAATTTTAACCTTGCAATCCACACAAGTATTTGGAATGTTTGGCTATTATTTATTTGCATTGATTGTTGTTTTGGCTTGTTTAACGACATGCGTTGGGTTAATTACAGCATGTGCGTCATTTACTTTGCACTATATTCCAAAATTAGGGTATCGTCGACTCGTCTTGATTTTTTCAATGTTAGGATTAGTATTTACAACATTCGGACTAAATATGATTTTGAGTATTGCTGAACCGATTCTATTATTTATCTACCCGATTGCCATCGTCCTTGTATTGGTGTCACTCATTAATATGATTTTTACGTATCGATTGAGATGGGCTTACATCCTTCCGACAATGGTAACGATGCTTTTATCCATCATACAAGTCGCTCTAACCTTTAAAATAGAGATCCCATGGTTCACTTCGCTATATGAACAAATACCATTAGCGTCGGCACAACTCGGCTGGCTCATTCCATTTTTAATATGTATGATTCTCGGCTTGATGATTGATTTTACATTACAAAAGCGACGCTTACCCACTGTATAATCACATTAAAAAAACGGATTGGCGTTTCCCAATCCGTTTTTTTATGAGAGTAAGTCTTTTAATATGATTGCTTGGTTGTGTTTTGTATCTTTAGCGCCGTATAATAAAATAACATCGTCGTCACTGTCATTAACAATGGCTTTTAATTGATCAAACGCCTCTTTTTGTGCTTGGTTTTCTTTGAGTTCCTGTTGATATTTGGATTTAAATGTTTCAAATTTTTCGGCGTCATGATTAAACCATTTTCTTAATGCTTGAGAAGGACCAATTTCCTTAAGCCAATGATCTAAATGCGCATCTGATTTGGAAATCCCTCTCGGCCATACGCGGTCGACTAAAATACGTTGTCCTTGTGATTGCTTTTCACTATAAATACGTTCAGTGTGAATCTTCATAGGTCCACCTCCTTTGTAGGACTATTCCCTAGAACGTTTGAACTAATGCAAAAGGTGACACATCAAAGTGCAGGATCGATATGACAAATTTATGACACCTTCTATGTGAAAAGGGTTCTACCATATCTCTTGAAGGAGGGATTGTGCTAAAATAGGTTTATCATAAAATTATGTGGAGGTGTGCCATATAATGAATTTCATTATAGGTATATTGGTTGTACTCATGGTGATTGCTTGGATTATGGCCATTCGTGCGGGTAAAAAAGAAGGAGAGGCGGCGAAAAAGCAATTGAACTTATGGGTGATGATTGGTGCGGTATTAACAGCTTTATCATTCTGTTTAATGTTTATCGTCTCTCAAAATACGTAAAAGACGTATAGATATAGTGGGGAGATAAAAATAGGGATTAATCATTAATTCACTAAGACTATACGACATTCATAGTTAGATTTTTATTGCTAAACATACTATAATGAATTTGTAAATAAATAAGGCAACGTGCTGTCACACGTTGCCTGTAAGCCCGTTAAAAAGATGGTAGCTGTTTTGATTGTTATAAAATAACCATTAACCGCCTAAAGTTAGATGGTTATTTTTTTGGTTTTGATGACTGATTAAGACTAAACTGATGATGGTTAATAAAACCCAATCATCATGTGTTATCCAACCGTTAAACATATAAAACCCAACGTTATGTAGTCATTCCCTCTCACTTTTCTTTTTTATTATGCATTCAATGGAGCCTCTTTTTTAAAATTTCATTAAATATTTCAAAAAATGCTAAAAAATTATATAAAATAGGAAAATGTGAATGTTAAATACGGGATGGTGACATATGTTTTTCTTTAATACACTCATTATTTTAATTTTATTTTTAGTTATTGGTTATCTTGTCGGGCATGAAGAAGGGAAATTAGTTTTTTTGAAGGCGATTGCGATTGGAGCGTTACTTGTATTTCTCAGTTATATTACGATACTTATGGGGTCCTTTATCGTTTGGTTTCCAACGGTGCTTTTTTTTGGATTTTCGGAGAGTCTGTTTCAAATCGGCCTTATGACGATGTTATTAAGTGGCATTATTCAATATATCTTTTTAAAATTTATGAGCCGTAAAATTATGATTAGTGATACGCTCATTACGATCCTTGAATATTTTATTCAATGGCTTTTAATATATTTCACGTTGTATCAATTTATTGCCAACCAACTGAAAGGGCTCTCAGATATTGATGTTCACCAATTATTTTCGAATATTTTATCGATGGATAGCATCAATATTTTCATTTTGCCATCGTTACTTGTGAGCTGGATCTCAATCTCTATGGTAAGAATGAGTCGTAAACAATATCAAAATAGCAAGAAAAATGAGTCTTAAAATGTAACATTCGCGTTGCATTTTAAGCTTTTTTTATTTCAAAATGAAAAATCATATTGTTTATAAAATGATTTGATGCTACACTCTAATTGATAATGATTATCATTATCATCGATGTAAGGTTGAAAAGGAGACAGAATGATGCGTTATTTAATGAATGGTTATGTGTTATTAGCGTTTCTAACAATCCTTACTGTGTGTTCTTTATTTATTGGCGTGAGTAGTGTGCCCATTACAGCGCTCTTTCACCTCAATGAAAACCAACTGAATGTGTTATTTGCAAGTCGAATCCCGAGGACCGTCAGTATTTTAATTGCTGGGAGCACGCTCGCTTTAGCTGGACTGATTATGCAACAAATGATGCAAAATAAATTTGTAAGTCCAACGACGGCAGGCACGATGGAATGGGCGAAATTAGGTATTTTGATTTCATTAATTTTCTTTCCCACAGAGCATATTCTGCTCAAGTTATTATTTGCTGTTTTATTAAGTGTGGCGGGAACGTTTCTGTTTGTTCAAATGGTGCACCGTATTCGTTTTAAAGATGTCATTTTTGTGCCACTCATTGGCATTATGTTAGGGGGCATTGTTTCGAGTTTTACGACGTTTATCGCGTTAAAAACGAATGCCGTCCAAAGTTTAGGCAACTGGATGACGGGGAACTTTGCAGTGATTACGAGTGGACGGTACGAGGTCTTATATTTCAGCATCCCTTTACTTATCTTGACCTATGTTTTTGCCAATCAATTTACGATTGCAGGCATGGGGCGTGATTTCAGTAAAAATCTCGGTGTAAACTATGATGTCATTATGAATATCGGTTTATTTATCACCGCAACGATTACCGCATTGGTCGTCGTGACGGTTGGAACACTTCCCTTCCTTGGTCTCATCGTTCCGAATATTGTTTCAATGTTTAAGGGAGATCATCTTAAAAATGCACTTCCTCATACGGCCATGTTAGGCGCTATGTTTGTGATGTTTTCTGATATCGTGGGCCGTGTCGTCGTTTATCCGTACGAAATTAATATTGGACTGACCATTGGCATATTTGGCACAGTGATTTTTATTTTAATGCTGATGAAAGGACGTCGACATTATGCACAATAAGCCCTTAAAAAAACTCGTCATTTTAATGAGCGTGACTTTAATATTAGGTGCCCTGTATTTATTTGTAGGACTGGATTTTGAGATTTTTGAATATCAATTTAACAGTCGATTACGAAAATTGTGGCTCATGTTGCTTGTAGGTGCCGCCATTGCAGCGTCGACTGTCATATTTCAAGCGATTACGGTCAACCGTTTGTTAACACCTTCAATTATGGGACTAGATGCCGTTTATTTATTTAGTAAAGTTCTCATTCTCTTTCTTTTTGGCACGAGCTCCATTTTCATTACCAATTTTTATCTTAACTTTACAGTCACGCTTGTGGTGATGGTTATTTTTGCATTGGTATTGTTTGAAGGGATTTTCAAATACGGTCAATTTTCGGTCTACTTTATTTTATTGATTGGCGTCATACTTGGCACATTTTTCAGAAGTATCACCGGTTTTTTAGAATTGTTAATCAATCCAGAAGATTTCCTCGTTATTCAAAGTGCGATGTTCGCAAACTTTGACGGTGGCAATCCAACGTTAATGACGGTCAGTGCCATTGTGCTCGCTGTATTACTTCTCATTACGGTGGTGATACTCCCGTATTTAGATGTCTTGTTACTCGGACGTGCACAAGCGATAAATTTAGGCGTGCATTATACGCAAATGACACGATTTTTATTAATCCTCGTTGCTTTAATGGTAGCCATTGCGACAGCACTTGTCGGGCCGATTACCTTTTTAGGTTTGCTTACCGTCAACTTGGCGCATGAACTTATTAAAAATTTTGAACATCGTTATATTTTACCTGCAACCTTATGTATCAGTTGGATCAGTTTATTTATTGCACAGTGGATTGTCGAAAATGTGTTTGAAGCGACAACACAAGTAAGTATTTTAATTAACCTTATTGGGGGAGTTTACTTCATTTATCTACTTATGAAAAGGAGGGAAGCGGCATGATTCGCATTGAACATTTAAATCAATTTATCGATGAAAAACAAATTTTGACAGATGTAAGTGTGGATATACATAAAGGGCGCCTCACGTCCTTAATTGGGCCGAATGGTGCCGGTAAAAGTACATTATTGTCAGCTATGAGTCGCCTAAGAGTGTTTCAAGAGGGACATGTGGAAATTGAAGGTACAGCACTTCAAGATTATACGACGCAAGCATTATCTAAAAAATTATCGATATTAAAACAGACGAATCATACGGAATTAAATATTACCGTCGAACAATTAGTCAATTTTGGTCGTTTTCCGTATTCTAAAGGCTATTTAAAAAAAGAAGATAAAATCAAAGTAAATGAAGCCATTGAACTTTTAAAGTTGGAAGACATTCGACATCGTTATTTAAAAACATTGTCAGGAGGTCAGCGCCAACGTGCCTATATCGCAATGACCATTGCACAAGATACAGAATATATTCTTTTAGACGAACCGTTAAACAACTTAGATATGAAACATTCTGTTCAAATTATGCAAACCTTACGCGAACTCGCTGCGTTTCATGACAAAACCATCGTTGTAGTTTTACATGATATCAATTTTGCATCGGTCTATTCGGATGACATTGTGGCCTTAAAAGATGGAAAAGTCGTTAAAACTGCACCTAAACAAGAAGTCATCTCACAAACCGTTTTAAAACAACTGTATGATATGGATGTCAAAATTGAAACCATTCGAGGTCAACAAATTTGTATTTATTTTGATGAGTTACCGTGTATGTACCACCAAATGGGACAAAAAACATTCGTTTAATATTAGGAGGACCCCCATGAAAAAACTTGGTTTATTATTAATGGTTGCACTTGCATTTGTTTTAGTCGCATGTGGCAACAAAGAAGAAAAAGCGGCTTCATCTAAGAAAAGTGATGCTAAAGAAATGATAGAAGTCAAAAATGATTTTAAACTGCGTGGTAAAGCAGAGGACGGTAGTGAAGATAAAGCCTATTCAGATACAGTAAAAGTTCCGAAAAATCCTGAAAAAGCTGTTGTTTTTGATTACGGCGCATTAAAAACAATGGAAGAGATGGATCTTGAAAGTAAAGTGGCCGCATTACCAAAAGGTGAAAACAATGCGCAATTGCCTGAGTTTTTAGAGGATTTTAAATCTGATAAATATCAAAATACAGGCTCATTAAAAGAAATTAACTTTGATGTTGTAGCCAAAGTCAAACCGGATGTCATTTTCTTATCAGCACGTACAGCAAATCAAAAGAATTTAGATGAATTGAAAAAAGCAGCGCCAGATACACCTGTAGTTTACATGGGCGCAAAAAATGATCGTTTTGTAGAATCGATGAAAGAAGATACGTTGACACTTGGTAAAATCTATGACAAAGAAAGTAAAGCAAAAGCATTAAACAAAGAATTAGATCAAAAAATCGCAGAAGTTAAAGCCAAAGCAGAAAAACTAAACGAGAAAGCAATGTACCTTCTTGTGAATGAAGGTGAATTATCAACATTTGGTGCAGGGGACCGTTTCGGTAATCTTGTGTTTGACACACTTGGATTCCAACCTGTAGATGAAAAAATTAAGAAAAGTAGTCATGGTCAAAATGTCACAAATGAATATGTTAGTGATAAAAATCCAGACATCATCTTTGCGATGGACCGAGGTAAAGCCATTGGTAAAAAATCAACAGCGCAACAAGTCTTAAGCAATGATGTGATTAAAAATGTCAATGCGATTAAAAATGACAAAGTGTTAGAATTAGATCCGAAACTTTGGTACTTTGCTTCAGGTTCAACAACAACGACAATTGAACAAATTGAAGAAATCGAAGAAGGTTTAAAATTAGATAAATAAACACCATTTCATAACGAAGCATAAAAGTCGCGATATTGAGAAATTGAAAAGCCATCGAAATTTATTTTTTAATAAATTTTCGATGGCTTTTTAGGATTAGCTAAAGAATACGTTTTTGATTACGCGGAAAAATGAAACGATGAGTTGAAAAACGTCTGCTGTCATGGGTTTTGCCTCCAATCTTATGAATTTTATTTAGATGAAGTTAAGGATTCGCTTTGAACTAAATCATCAGCCAATTGATGCCAGAACTGTTGTAATTCTGCGCGCGTACGTTTTGTATCCGTACTGTCTTGACCTACAAAGTCCACGTGATCCCAATCATGTCTTGTTGGTGTCACTTGCCATACACCTTTTTGGTTTTTGTCTGTGGCTGGTGTGAATGCTTCATTAAATGGATGTTGTGAAGAAATCACGGAAACGAGACCGTCATTTTCACGCCATTCTTTTTCAGTCGCTTTACCAATTAAATTACCAGTCGCAGTGAATGGGAAGAACATGTTGTAATCTGATTTTTGTTTACCGCCAATTGAAGCGTGTGTCGCTTCACCTGTGTATGTTTTATAAACGATATTCGGATTAACCGTTGTTTTACGATTTAAATCTGTCGCCCCATCACGTGTTAAATCGTTAAATCCGTTGTCTTTTGATTTCCATAATTTAGAGTTTTGCACACGTTTTACATAGTCTGCATAAGATTCATTCGGTTGTTGTTTTAAGCCCCAATGCGCAAGGCCAAAGTCGACTCTTGAATCTTTATTACCAAATTGTTTCGCGACATCAAAGACAAGCTGACGTACAATCGGTTCATTGCCGGCTAAGTCAGAAGCGTGTGTTCCATTATGAGGTGTTCCTAGTGTTGTGATAGAGGAGACCATATTGTCATGGCCACCTTTAAATAATGGAGAAATGTCGCCCCCGTGCTCTTTTTGATAAGCGACTTCTTCAGGGCTACCATTTCTAAGTAATTCTTCTAATTGACGGATGGTTTGACCACCCATACTGTGACCGACGAGATGTACTTTTTTACCAGGTTGCCAATCCTTATAAACTCCTTCGTATGTTTTACCATAACGTTCGTGCCCGTATTTAGCTGCATGGGCTGCGCCGTAATCGACACGTCCGCCTTTGAGGTAATAGTAGAGTTCAACGGCACGATCATAGTTGCTGCCAAAGGCACTGATACTTGCTTCATAAGATTCATAACCGTTTTCTTCCAAATCTTGACGAATATTCATTTTATCGCCGCCCCAATAGTGAGAAAGCATCGCTGGGTTAATGTCATCTGTAAAGCCGTTAAAGCCGTGAACTAAAATAATCGGATCATGGTTTTTAGCAGAATCTTTATTTAAAGTGGGTGTATTCTGTTGATTTTGATTATGTAATGTCGTATTAGGTTGTGGAGCAGGTTCTGCTGCTTGTGCTGTGCTTACCCCTACAAATAATGATTCCGTGATTAAAAGTGCTGAAGCTATTACACTAAAATGTTTAAATTGCCTCGTTTTAATTTTTCTCATCGAATGCCCCCTAATTAGATAAGTTTAGATGAAGATGTTAATTAACAATCTAGGGATAAAACCAAAAACCTTACTGATAATCGCTTTGAACTGTTCCATAATAAATAGACCTCCTCTCTTCATCGGAAAAGAAAGCGCTTCCGAGAGTTTATAAAAAAAATCCCTGGTGCTAATCTAGAAAATAAACAAAATATAAAAAACTTTTTTGTGTGTATTACAATAACTTAATTTCACAATTCTGTCAATATTACCATTAAATTTAAAAGTTAATAACAAATCATACTGATATATGTAGATTGTCGATATATAGTGATTCCAAGGTATAATATATACTATTTTACATAAAATATATTAAAATTTAACAAAAATAAAAACCACCAAATTGAATAAATTTGGTGGATATTAGTATTGTTTATTCAAAGTTATTCTTAATAAAGCGCTCTAAAATAGAGATAAGTTGCTCCATATCATCGCCTTCGAAATTTAATTCTTTATAAACTTCTTCAGTGACTTCATGTAGATAATGTTGGACTTTTAGTCCTTCATTTGTTAATGAGATGTTAAGATTTCGTTCGTCATCTTCATCGCGTACTTTTTGGACTAATCCTTTCTGATCTAACTTTTTTATCAGTGGGGTTAAAGTACCAGAATTTAAATAGATACGATTTCCTAAAGTTTTAATATTAACGACTTCATCAGGTTGTATTGATTTTAAAGTAATATAAGATGTGTAGGTCAAATCGTATGACTTTAAATGTGTCGCATATTTTTTGATAACTTCTTTGGATGCAACATAAAATAAGAAACACAGTTCGCTTTTTAAGTCATCGTGTTTTAATGTCATTTTTTGGCCTCCTTGCGCTCTTTGTAATAGTATAACACTTTTTTCTTGATAGACGTGAAATCGTTACATATAATTGAATTGAACTTAATTTAATTTGGTTTTAATCTAATTATAATAAAGGATGTGTAGCGTAGAAATGAAAGAATTTAAAGAAGTTTTAGAAAGTCGACGCTCAGTAAAACAGTATGATCCGAATGTGAAAATTCCCCGTGAAGAAATGAAAGAAATGATAGAGTTAACAACAAAAGCACCGTCTTCTGTTAATATGCAACCTTGGCGCTTTGTAGTGGTGGATACACCCGAAGGGAAAGAGACCTTACAACCTTTAGTTCAGTTTAATACGCGTCAAAACGAAAGCTCTGCGGCGATGATCGTTATTTTTGGCGATATGAAAAACTATGAATATGCGGATAAAATCTATGACGAAGCCGTAGAACGTGGATATATGCCGAAAGAAGTTAAAGATGTTCAAGTGGCTAAATTTGTAGAAATGTATGAAGCGTTAGATCGTCCAAGTATGAATGATATTGTCAAAATAGATAGTAGTTTAGCCGCAATGCAGTTCATGCTTGTTGCTCGTTATTACGGTTACGACACAAACCCTATCGGTGGCTTTGACAAAGAGAATATTACAGAAGCTTTAGGGCTTGATCCAGAACGTTATGTACCAGTAATGATGATTGCAGTTGGTAAAGCCGCAGCAGAAGGACACCAATCTGTACGTTTACCTTTAGATGATGTCTTGTCATTCCGATAAAATATATTTTTAATTCAATATAAATATTTCACCTCGTATAACTATCATATTTTTAGCCAAAGTAGTACATTATTAATGTAGATAGAAAGTACGAGGTGAAAGTATGTTTGTAGAAAAAAATGTACCGATCAATATAGAGAACTTAAAAAGTGAAATTGCATCTTATACGAAAAAAGCCGTGCAATCTGAAGATAATTTAGAAGAAGTTGTTCAGTTTATTAAGTTAGAACATATATATAGCGCAGCGCTTGAAGAAATAAGCACGAAATTGCATATTTTAGACCAAGATTTCCAATTGAAAAATTCGCACAATCCAATTCATCATATGGAAAGACGTGTTAAAAAAATTCCAAGTTTACTTCAAAAGCTTGAACGTAAAGGATTTGAAGTGTCAGCTGCATCTGCACAATCTAACATCATGGATATCGCGGGTATCCGCGTCGTATGCAATTATATGAGTGACATTTACAATGTTGAACAACTGTTGTTACAACAATCAGATATTAAATTACTAAAGCGTAAAGATTACATTCAATATCCAAAATCGAATGGCTATAAAAGTCTACATATCGTGGTTTCGGTTCCTGTATTTCTTACAGATGGGACGATTGAAGCTCCTGTTGAAATTCAATTACGGACGATAGGCATGGATATGTGGGCGAGCTTAGAACATCAATTGCATTATAAATCGACCAACGGAGATAGTGAGAGCTATCGTCAAACATTAACCGAATGTGCCCTTGAAATAGGGGATGTTGAACGCAAAATGGAACGTATCCATCAAAACTTACAACAAGATCAATTGAATCAACGTTAAAAAGCGTGTCCTTCCTAAAAAAAGGAGGACACGCTTTTTATGTGAGTTGATAAAGACTGCGTTGTTTTTTAGGTAATGTATCAATAAACGGTTCAGGATCTTCAGCATAACGATTGCTGGCGCCCCCCTTCATACGTTGAAAGTGAAGGTGAGGGCCTGTAGTCTGACTCCCTGTATTGCCAGATAATGCCACGATATCCCCTGCTTTCACGACATCGCCCGCACGCACATTAAATTCATTTAAATGCATGTACCATTGATAATAAGGCTGATTCGCTTCTTTAATCTCTAAAACGTTACCGCCATATTCATCTTGAAAGGTACGTGTCACTTGGCCATCTGTTGCCGCTAACACACGCGTGTCTTTAGGTAAGCGGTAATCAACTCCGTAATGACGGTCATCACCATTAAAGCTGAGTCCACGACTATAGGTGCCAAACCCATGCGTTTTTCGATCTTGATGAAAGGCATCATTAGATTCGTATTGCTGTTGGATAGCGTCTGAATATTGTTGTATATCATTAGAATGAAAGAAAAAAAGTAGAGGTAATACTATAAGAATAACGAGAAACAGTAAAGTTGTAAAAAGCGTAGTTATTTTGTTCATAATGAGACTCCTTTTTAAAGGGTGAATAATATTGTACAAAATATCTAAGGGATGTCGCAAAAAAAATGCTCAACATGAAAAATAAACATCGAACGATGTAAATATAAACACGAAAAAGAGAATTAGTGAAAATGTCTTCATAGATTTGATTTTTACACAAAGACACGCTTTCCGGGAGTATTACAGAAATCTATTTGATTTTGTAAGCTTAAGTTGTTTAAAGTTTGGCCAAACGCAATCTAGTCAGCAATTATCATTTTTCATTATAAGAAGTTAAAACATTAATAGATGATTGGTTTCGAGCTGACGTCTTACTACACTCAATTGAGTAAACAATCAAACTTGCTGTTGTTATTAACAAGCGGAAATTATCAAATTCTTTTTACTGTTTTAAGTTGCATTAAAATAGCCATCAAATTTAGCAGAGTGTAAATTTGATGGCGTTTAAGTTATTGGTGAGCTTTATGTCCAACCATATGATTATTGTCTCAATTTAAAATTTTCTATAGCTAATTTAATCTCGTCTCTAACACGCTGAAATTCTGACCATTCTTTACCTGCTGGATCATCAAAACCCCAATGCTCTTTTTTTACGTTTGGGGGTAAAATAGGACAATTATTGTCTGCATCACTACATAATGTTACGACCAAATCTGAATGTTTTAAAATATCATTTTCAATCAAGTCTGACGTATGGTTTGAGATATCTATATCTACTTCTTTCATAGCTTCTATAGCTTTAGGATTAACCCCATGTGTTTCAATGCCAGCAGAATAGACATGCCAATCTTCACCCAATATTTTCTTTCCCCAGCCTTCAGCCATTTGGCTACGACAAGAGTTTCCTGTACATATAAAATAAATTGTTTTCTTATCCATTACTGAAGCCTCTTTTCTTAAAAAATGATTAGTGTAAGGTATAAACCAAAGAGTGTTATAAACAGGACTGGAATAGTAATGATAATTCCAGTTTTAAAGTATGTTCCCCACGAAATCTTGACGCCTTTTTGTGCTAAGACATGTAGCCACAATAATGTTGCTAAAGAACCAATTGGTGTAATTTTAGGACCTAAATCAGAACCTATGACATTCGCATAAATCATCCCTTCTTTTAATATACCTGTAGCATTAGATTGACCAATCGCTATTGCATCTATTAAAACAGTTGGCATGTTATTCATAATTGAAGATAAGAAAGCAGCGATAAAGCCCATACCCATGATACTGCTAAATAACCCATAACCTGAAAGATTTGTGAGGACATCCCCAAGAATCGTTGTAATGCCTACGTTTTTTAAGCCAAATACAACAAGGTACATACCAATAGAGAACACAACAATATTCCATGGTGCACCTTTAATGATTTGTTTGGTATGTACAGCCCTAGACTTACGCGCTAATAATACGAATATTAAAGCAATGATACCAGTAATCATTGATACGGGAATATTAACAATCTCACTTACTAAATAACCGACGAGTAAGAATAGTAATACAATCCATGAAATCTTAAATAATTTGGGATCTTTAATTGCACTTTTAGGAGCTATAAGATTTGTTGTATCGAACGTTTTTGGTATAGATTTTTTGAAATATAACCATAAAATGAAAATACTAGCCATTAGAGAGAAAATATTAGGAATAATCATGCGACTAAAATATTCAATAAATCCAATATTAAAGTAATCAGCAGAAACAATGTTGACTAAGTTACTAACAACTAAGGGCAGTGATGTAGTATCTGCAATAAAACCACTGGCAATAATAAAGGGGAAAATCACGTTTTTATTAAATCCTAGATTTCTTACCATGGCTAATACAATGGGCGTTAAGATTAAAGCTGCACCATCATTTGCAAAAAATGCTGCTACTATTGCCCCTAATAAAATGACATAAACAAACATTTTTAATCCATTACCATTTGAAGCCTTGACCATATGTATCGCAGACCATTCAAAAAATCCAATTTCATCTAATATTAGTGAAATAAGAATAACCGCTACAAATGTTAAGGTCGCATTCCAAACAATACCTGTTACTTCTAATACATCGGAAAAACTGACGACTCCTGTAATGATAGCAATGACAGCTCCAATTAAAGCGGTAATACCAATATCTAACCCCTTAGGTTGCCATATCACAAAGATTAAAGTTAAAAGAAAAATCACAACTGCTAAAATGGTCATAAACAATCACCTGATTTTATATTTTTACATATACATCTTTGATTAGATGTATTAATGATGTTTAAGTTTTGGATAATATCATCTAATACAACATGATTAAGTTGATACCAGTGTTTGTTACCCTCTTTTCGTATTGTCACTAATTTGCTATCAACTAATGATTTCATATGATGACTTAATGTAGGTTGTGAGAATTGAAAGTGCTCTAATACGTCACAAGCGCATAATTCGCCACAAGAAAGTAAATCTAATATTTCTAATCTACTCGAATCTGATAATACCTTTAATAATATTGAGAGTTCTTTATAAGGCATAAATAAACCTCCTAGTCATTAAATAGATTAACATCTATATAGATTATTGTCTATGTATTTATGTTAAATAGTTATGTGTGCAGTATTAATAACTTTAGTTATAGCACTTAAAGATTTATCTTGTTAAAGTAAATAGACAATGAATAACTTTTACATTGAAAAACGGAATTTAAGTCACGCTTCTTGGTACAGTTTTAAGAGGATAAAGAATTATTAAACTCGCTTGGCGTATTCACATTAGGAAAAATTGGGAATCAACTATTAAAAAACACTAGGATTCAGGAAATAAGAAGGATTTGTAGGAATGTAATTTAGACATTATGAAAGAGATTTAATTATCAAAGACTATTAAAGAATTTAAAGCTACTAATGCTTATTTGCTAATTCAAGTTGTATTAAAAAAGCCTTCAAAATTTATGTGAAAATAAATTTTGAAGACTATCTAAATTAAAATGGATAGAGTAATTCATCCCAATATCTATTAATTTAATCTTATCTGTAAATGAAGTTTTGTGTAGCTGCTTGGCTAGCTGATAATGTACGAGATGTAACGACGCCTGCACCGTGACCGTAGTTCATTTCAGATACTGTTACAGAACCGTTAGCGCCAACGCTTTCAACGTAAGCCACGTGTCCGTAAGGTCCTACAGATGTTTGCATGATTGCACCAGCTCTTGGAGTGTTGTTTACAGTGTAACCTGCAGCACGCGCAGCGCTTGCCCAGTTACTTGCGTTACCCCAAGTGTTACCGATACCGCCACCTACACGATCATATACGTAGTAAGTACATTGACCGACAGTGTAAAGGTTAGCACCACCAGTTGAAGTGAAACGTACAGGTGCACTTGTTTGAGCTGTTGTTGGTACTGAAGTAGACGCAGCAGGTGCTGTTGTTGTTGTGTAATTATAGTTTGTAGTTGAAGCAGTTGGTGCTTGCACTGAAGCTTGTGTATTATATGATGCGTACTGTGGTGTCGCCGCATTTGTGTAAGTTGTTGTTTGACCAGTGTATTCTGTGTAGTTTGTGTTGTCACGTACAACTGGTGTAGCAACAGTATTGTAAGCAGTAGCGTAGCTGTAATCTACAGCTTCGTTAGAGTAGTAGTAATAGTCATAAGTTCCGTTTGCATCATATGTGTAGTATACGTATTGCATTGATGGGTTCCAGTTACCGTCTAAAGTGTGGTGTTTGTTACCATTTTCGTCGATAGTGATGTAGTCATGAGTTGCTTCTGAGTAAGAAGTCGTATAAGCAGAAGTTGTGTTTTGTTCTGCAGCTTGTGCGTCTTGTGCAGCAACTCCTAAAGTAACCAAGCCGAATGTAGCGATTGTAGCAGTAGTTAATTTTTTCATAGTAAAAAGTCTCCCTATCAAATTTAATATTTATTATCGATTTTCTAAGTGCTTTTTGTAATCCTCTAGAATCATAGCATATATAATTTCTAAGTAAAGCATTGTAAACAATTTTAAGTGGTACTGTAACATAAATGAAACAAAAGACAACAAATCGTCTCATTAAAACCTATGTGGAAATATAAAATTATAAAGTTTTGTGGGATAAATTTGCTGTTTTTGAGAAAAGAAGATCTAAAAATAAACCTGAGTTATCGGGTGTGAAAGGAAAATAAAATTTTGAAATAAATTAGCCGTTTTTATTAATGGTTAATTTATTTATAGAATGTATAAAATTTATACCAAAGTCAACCCTATAAAAAAACAGACGATTTGAGATTATAATATAATAGAAGAAAGGCGTCACGTTTTTTCGTTTCGAACAAAACGGTGGATCAAATTTTAGTACTCACATTTTAAAAAAGTAGTTTTTGAAAATTAGAAAGCTAAACAGTGTTTATATAAGAGGCGAAAAATAGATCTCTTAAAAAGAATTGATACAGTTTTTATAATCAAGCGCATGCTTTTTGACATACAAAAAGAACCGATGAAGTCATTGACCTCATCGGTTCTTTATATGAGCTTGGTATTAAACCAGAGCAGTTTATTTAAGCATTAAATTATGCTGTTACCCAGTGACCAGCGCCACCAGTGTTATATAAGTGTTGCGCGAATTTATCTTGAACTGCAGCTGGAGCTTGTGCAGGGTTAACACCTACGTATGAAGGGTCAACTTGTTGTGCTACAGAATCCCATGTTGATGGTAAGAATTGGTAAGCACCTGCAGCACCTGATGAAGGGTTAACTGCTGAGTAGTCGCCACCTGATTCACGTTGTTTGATTAATTGTAAGTGTGAGTTTACACCTGAACCACTTGTAGAAGTTTGAGTTGTTTTAGGTGCTTCTGTTGCAGCTGGAGCTTCTGAAGATGCTTGTTGAGTTGTGCTTGCAGCTGTGTTAGATTCTGATTGAGTTGAAGCTTGGCTTGCAACGTCTTGGATTTGAGCTGGTTGAGCTACTGAAGTTTGTTCAGATGCTGTTTGTCCACCAAAACCATTGTAAGACCATCCGAAGTAAGTACCATCTGACCAGAAGTGGAAGTTTGTACCTTCGTATGTGAAGTTGTAATCGTATGCACCTGCTTGGATAGGTGATTCATTTAATGATTGATCGTTGTTTAATGCTTTTTGTGCTAATTGCGCTTGATCGATTGAAGATTGAGTTGCTTCACTCGCATGCGCGTCTGTTGTATGTGCAGCGACACCTGTCGCACCGATTGCTACTGCTAATGATGATGCTAATAATGTTTTTTTCATAACTTATAAATCCTCCAATAAAATATTTTTTTCATTTTCAAAAGTTTGCTTAACTAAAAATTTCAACAACCACACTCTAACAGGCTATAGAAAAGATGTAAATTACGAGTGAATAACAAAACATTACAGCCATATTTCAAATCGTACTTATGTAATATTATTGTTATTTGATTTATATATTTTAATTAATAGAAATAAGTATAAAAAGGGCGCTCATAGTTTTCAAAATATTGTCTGAAAATTAAAATAAAAATGGAGTATATTACAAATATTACAGCGTTTCATCTAAATGTAACTTAGATGACGAAAAAAAGCGCCTCAATCCATAATGAAAAATCACTATAAAACTGAAATTTCTCAAATAATGTTTGATTGCATGGATTCCCAAACCGTATAATTAATATCAATCGAGGTGAATATAATGAAAAATAAAATCGAAGCTTTACAACTTAAAGCCGCAGAGTTAACACGAGAAACACACGCATTAGGTATCCCTGTCATGATTGTTTTTGAAGGGGTCCCAGCATCAGGGAAAACACGTTTAACGAACGACTTATTACTGACTTTAGATGCTAAATATACACAATTTATTGCGACAAAAACGCCTTCTGAACATGACTTAAGGTTTCAATTTCTACAAAACTTCTGGAACACATTACCTGCTAAAGGCCATATAAATATTTACTTTAGAAGTTGGTACGCGCATTATATTGATTATAAAATTCATGAAATCAAAAAAAGTACGTTCAAAGATTACGATAAACTGAAAAATGAAATTTATGAATTTGAAACGATGCTTCGTAATGATAATCACGAAATTATAAAGTTTTACATCCAAATTAATGAAGAAAAGCGTCAAGAACATATTGCCCAAATGAAAGATAACCCGCTCACACATTGGAAAGCGCAAGAATATGAACAAGTCATTCCTACAGTGACGTATCAAGAAGAATTTCAACATTTACTTGATAAAGAATGGGAAGTCATTGACTATACACGTCGTGAACATGCCATTCAACAGATGTATGAACATTTAATAGAACGTTTAGAAAAAGCTATTCAAAATTATCATCAACGAGAAGAGAAAAAAGAAGGTGATTTTACGCCTGATTTTGATACAGACATGTTTAATGTAGACATTCAAAAAGTGAAAAAACGTGACTATGACGAATTGGTGCTTTCCTTACAATTACGCTTAAGAGAGTTGCAGTTCGCTTTGTATGAACGTAAAATCCCTTTGATTTTAGTCTACGAAGGAATGGATGCGGCAGGTAAAGGCGGAAATATTAAACGGATTCGAGAATATTTAGATCCCACAGGTTATGAAGTCAACGCCATCAGTGCACCAACCGATGTTGAGTTAAATCATCATTATTTATGGCGTTTCGCCAAAGACATGCCTAAAAGTGGCCACATTGAAATATTTGATCGGAGTTGGTATGGTCGCGTGCTCGTTGAACGTGTCGAAGGATTTGCTTCACATGATGAATGGACAAGAGCCTATGACGAAATCAATGCGTTTGAAGAAATGTGGGTCAATGAAGGTGCGATTTTATTGAAATTTTTCCTTACTTTAGATAAAGAAGAACAATTAAAACGATTTAAAGATCGTGAAGAGGACGTCAATAAGCAATGGAAAATTACAGATGAAGATTGGCGAAATCGAGACAAATGGGACCTTTATTTAGAAGCGAGTCATGATATGATTCAAAAAACGAATCAACCGCATGCCCCTTGGCTTATTGTTCCGGCTGATCACAAAAAGTCAGCACGTATAGAAGTGTTAAAATATGTCATTCAAAAATGTGAAGAAAGATTGTGGGGCGTGAAACGATATTAAAAAATACGCCTTATGTCTTATGCATTTTTAACGTATTTCTACTATAATAATAGATAAACTAATCATTCCGATGTATATTACAAAAGTTAGAAAAGAGACTGAGGAAATTTCATGTTATTTAATCACTACGAGCCATACACAGTTAAATTATCGCAACACGGGGATGACATTTTAGAAATGGTCACGATCGGAAATCATGAATCAGAAAATGTCATTGTACTTCTCCATGGCGCCATTATGAACTACAAAATTATGACCGTCTTCGCCAAATATTTGCATCATGCGAAATTAATTTTTATTAATAGTCCGGGAAGAGGCAAAAGTAGTGCGCTCACGCGAATGGACCACAACTTAGAAGACTATGCGACACGTATTAACGAAGCACTTCAATTAGAATTAGCAGGAAGCCAAATTAAACGCATGGCCATGATTGGCTATTCAATGGGTGGACTGATTGCGACAAAAATTGCGGGCTATAATACGTTACCGATTACCCATTTAATCTATTTAAATAGCGCAGCCAAAATAGATTATAAAGAATTGCGCCTCTCGAAGTTATTTTATGAGTTGATTAAAGATATTAAACCCGATCAACAAGACGGTATGATTAAGAGTATTCCTGAATTTATTTTAGAGCAAGGGGTCTCTAAAAAACACAATGATAAATTTAATTTTACGGAGTATCTAGCGCCTGTGGACGCCATGATTACAGATTTAATGTATACGTTGAAAGCAGACTACTTGGAGGATATTGATAAAATCGAACACATGCCAAAAGTGTTGTTTTTATTAGGTGAAGATGATGTCATTTTCCCAAACAAAGACTCTGCGATTACAGTTGAAAAATTTGAAGCGCGCAATGCCGAGGTGAAGTCGATTATTTATCCTGAAGTAGGCCATCTTGATTTTCTACGTGTGTTAGATCAAGATGCCGGCAATAATTTAGGGAGTATTGAATACAACATTAATATGTGGTTGAATATGGGGGAGTAGGACAGTAAACCGTCTTACTCCTTTCATTTTCTATCCTAAAATGAGGAGGAACGGGAACATGTGGATTGATATTACGCATCAACTTTCAAAAGACTGGGCCCCTTGGCCGGGAGATCCTGCTTTTGAACTTCAATTTTTTGAAACGAAAGCGAATAACGGGGCAACGAACATTGCAAAATTAGCGGGAAGTACCCATATTGCAACGCATGTGGATGCGCCACGACATGTCGATGATAAAGGGGCTACCGTTGATCAATTGCCAATAGACCCCTTTATTGGTCGAGCGACGGTTATTGAAATTTTAGACACACCAAGAATTGATGAATCTATATTAAAAGAGGAAGTAATTGAAGGGGAAATCGTTTTATTTAAAACCCAATCCCACTCTAATCCGAGTCAATTTCCTGAAACGGTCCCTGTGCTCACCACTGATGCCATTGATTTTTTAGCTCAGCAAGGTGTGCAAGTGATTGGAGTGGACGTCCCCTCCATTGATCCTATCGACTCAGAGAGCCTTGAAAATCATCATCATATGATAAACAACGAGATATTTAATATTGAGAATTTGCGGTTAGCGCATGTTTCACCAGGGGTGTATGACTTTATAGGATTGCCTTTAAAAATTGTCGGGGGTGACGCCTCTTATATCCGTGCAGTCCTCCGTCCTCTCCACTCATCACAGGATAGAATATGATACAATAATGAATATTTTCATAAAGAATCGAGGAAAAAAGTATGGAAAAGCAAGGAAAAACGCCATCCATGCCGATATTGTTCATTATTTTACTCGGGACAATGACAGCATTTGGCCCTTTATTATCTGATATGTATAGTCCAGCGTTACCCCTTGTCCAAAAAGATTTAATGACGACAACTTCACAAACACAGTTGACGTTATCTATTGCGATGATTGGGATCGCATTTGGACAGTTTATTTTTGGAGTGATGGCTGACCGCGTTTCACGTCGTAAATTAGCCCTCTCCATTTTAGTGTTACTCATCGTGGCTTCTCTGATTATAGCGATGAGTGCTTCAGTGCAGTTGTTATTGGTATTACGGTTTATCCAAGGTTTGGCTGGAGGAGGTGCCATCGTTATTGCGCGTGCGACAGCCGGTGAAAGTTTAAAAGGGGCGCATCTTAGCCGCTTCTTCACGGCACTCATGGTCGTTAATGGGATTATTTCGATTTTAGCGCCACTCGCCAACGCCGTGTTACTTTCCATTGGGTCATGGCGTTACATCTTTTTAGCGTTGGCAGGGATAGGGGTGCTCTTATTTATAGCTGTTGCGCTTCATCCCCATATGAAAAAAGTCCAACAAACACAGACGAAACAAATGAAACTCTCACTTGTTTTTAAAGATTTTGGTCGTTTGATGAAGGCTCCTTCCTTCGTCTTGCCGATGCTTTTACAAGGTGTGACGTATATTATGATTTTCAGTTTTGGGGCGGGCGCGCCATTTATTACACAAAATGTTTACGGCATGACGCCACAATCATTTAGCTTATTAATGGTCTTCATTGGCATTGGCCTTATTATTTCAAGTCAACTTTCAAACCTTTGTTTACGTTGGTGGTCACAACTGAGTGTTTTAACATTATTTATGATGATTCAAGTGTTAGGCGCCATCATGACGATTATTGTGTTACTTTTACATTTACCACTGGCTATGTTAATTATCACTTTATTTTTTGCAGTGACGCCAGTAACGGCGATTGGACCGCTCGCGTTTTCATTAGCGATGCAAATGCGAACAGGGGGTAGCGGAAGTGCGTCTAGCCTTTTAGGATTAGTGCAATTCATTTTAGGAAGTGCCATTGCGCCATTGATTGGGATTCAAGGCCCAGAAAGTGTGGTTCCGTACAGTGTTGTATTAGGGGCGACTGTTGTTTTATTACTCACACTCGGACATTTAACTTATCATCGATTAAAACATCAAATTGCATCATAAAGACACAGGACGAGTATTCATCTAAAGTTAGAAAGCCATCAAAAATTATCTGAGAATAAATTTTGATGGCTATTTTTATATTATCAAGCGTCGTAAGGGATGTTGTTTAACGCTTGAAATGGTAGGGTCTGTAATGTGGAAAGTTGGTTTAGGGTATCAGTGAGTCGACTATGCCAAATATCAAAGTTTAACTGAGGCAGATATTGTGATTGTGGCGTCCAACCAAAGTATTGCGCAGAGGCATAAATGAGACCTATGCCGACAATAGCGCGTAATAAAGTTTTCATAAATTCACTTCCTTTAAGTTCTTATATGTCTACTATACAGGTTGAAAAAGCGCATAGCATGGGGCTTTTGGAATATATTATTCTCAACCTAAAGAAGGAGTAATGTCAGTGATGTGTTAAAAATAGAATTATAAATCACACGATAAAATTTACTTTCATGCTTAGGTGTTTACTGTTACTATATAACTATCAAAACTATATTGAAGAAAATATATGTAAAAGGAATGAACGATTTGGATACAAAACGCCCAAAGCAATACCCACGTGCACGACAAACTTACGCTATAAGGAAATTTAATATTGGTCTTGCCTCAGTGATGTTTGGCACATTTTTATTTTTAAGTGTGACAGATCATGTAAAAGCTGCTGAATCTGGCAATGGCGCTACAACTTCAGAAAATTTACCCCCTGACGTGCATAAAGAAGTGATACAACCTTCAGAAGTTACGTTGGAAAACGATAAAGTTACTCCAGAAAATGACACATCACAAACTACTGATACCGTCACGTCTCAAGTAGAGCAACCAGAAGAAACAACGCCTCAAGTAGAGCAACCAAAGGAATCATCAACGCAAAATACACCGCAAGAGTTTACCGCGGACAATGCATCACTAGAAAAAGCACCACTAGAGACAACGACTGCTTCATTACCCGAAGTCAATTCTCAAGATGAGTTCTTAAAAGATAAGACGCCAGTGACAAAGCAAAATGAAGCAACGGCTCCCCCAACATCTGAAAAAGAACAAGGCGAGTCTCAACTTAGAGCGACAACTAACGCGAGTGCGGTTTCCGCCATTAACGAACCCGCTCCAGAAGCGAGTGCCACAGAAGTTGCTGTAGACGGTATTGAAGAACGTGTGTATCAAAAATCCATTCCTGTCTTAACGGGCTCAAAAATAGCCCGCACCATTGGGATGGGAAGAGGAAATAGCCAGGCGCGTGAAAGTCTAGGTGTTATCTTGCCAGCAGATACAACATTATATGTACGTCAGGCAAAACCTTCGAACGAAGCGGATTTGAAAGTTAATTTGGTCACAGACGATAGCCAAACGAATCAAACAGCTGTCGTTTCTAAAGACGGCACGTGGACAAGTATTCGCACGACCGTGGATAGTGCGGCGTTCATGTATATGCCAAGAGGGCTTGATTCTGAACCTTTAATAGAATATTACATTGAAAACAATTTGTTCCAAGCGCTACCAACTTATCGCAAAGGACAAAATCAAGAAACATTCGAAACACAGTGGGTAGATCAAGACGCGAGTTTTGCCTTTGTAGATGGCGATAAACATGCGATTTTAATCCCACGTGTCGATCGAGACCGTGTACTCGCAATGAAAACGAATACGTCTAAATTTTTATTTACAAGTTTAGATGAACTTATTACGTATTATGATGATGTCGTTACGCACTATGATCAATGGGCAGGATTAATTGATGATCCGACTTCAGTGAGTTACAACTTTGGACATAAATATTTTACAATGCCAGACAAAAATGGAATCGGGACGGCCTACTGGTCGAATGATCATATGGGGATGAACAGTAATTCTGTTTATGGTTATTTGGAAAAAGGATGGTTGATTTTACACGAAATTGGTCATGGTTATGACGGCGTGATGGCACAAGACAAAAACGTAAACTTATTAGAAGTTATTAATAATGTGTATGCCCATCATTACGAACAAGAGGTTCAAAAGCTTGGCAGTGATTGGTTATATCAAAATAAACAAACTGAAGCACAACAACGGATTCATGACACATATTTATCAGGCAATACCGATTTTACGTTCAACAGTTTAGGGGGGCGAGAAAAACTTGATTTTATGACGCGTATGACACGGTTTGCGGGTATGGATGCATTTGCAGGAATGCTTCAACAAATGCGTGAACAAGCCGCAAGAGAAGGTTTACCGACAGATGTGCCAAGATGGTTAGGGGAATATATGTTAGCTCAAAATGGTGCCAATGCCCTCGCTTATTTTGACTTGTTCCATGTCCCGACGTCTCCACAATTGGAAGACCGTTTAAACACTTATAATAATAGTTACATTTATCCATTAGCATCACTCATCACTGATGAGGCAGAACGTCAAAAATATGTCGACCGTCTGGATTTAAAAACGATCTATGAACTCGTCAAATCTTCAGACCTCGCAGATACGACGATACAAGCCGCAGCGACGATTACTGTTAATTTAAATGGTCAAACATTACCGCCACATGCGAAAGTACAACTTAAAGATGGGTCAACCATTGTCGCAGAAGCGGTGGTTCAAAATGGACGTGTATTATTCGATTCCGTGCGTGCAGGGGTTTACAAAGTGGTGGCGCCCGTATCAACAACATATGCCTTACCAGAACATACTTACCTTATTGTAAGCGAAAATGGAGAAAATACGGCGACATTGAACTATCCTGAACCGTCAGATGTACAAAAACTTATGACACAACAAATCGCCATTAAAGGTCTTAGTGATGGCGTTGTTTCTACCATTACGTTCAATCCAAGCACAAAAGAAGTCGCATACCGACATAATAACGGACAGCCTCATATTTATTTTGAAAATCAACCTTATGCACAAGTCACAATTCAAACACAAAATGGAGAAGTTCTCCTAGATAAAATATTCATTGGCGATGAGAAATTAACAGCGACAGAACAAACTTTTACAATGAATTATGGAGATACGATTACAGTGATGCACAAAGAGGCTGAGTCACGACGCCAAGTGCTACGTCCTGAAACAGGAGAACGTCTCAATTTCCAAGATGCAGCGATGCAGACGGTGACGTACACACTGACGGATAAAGGGTTTATCGTGAATAATGAAACACAAGCAGATGCGGATGCGCGTTATTTAGATGCATTAGAAAGTGACATCGAGCGCGTCATAACTTTGATGGATGCGCATCCTGAACGTGATTATCGCACGCAATTGTATCGTATCGCTGAAGGCTTGCCTTATACAGATACGGCAAATCAAACTCGCTTACGTGCACTATTAGCGCCATACTTAGATCAAGCCCAACTTGATGCGCCGAAAGTCAATCCGGTGCAACTGGATCAGCGCCAGGTCTATGGTACGGCAACCCCTCATGCGACGATTACGGTTACATTACCGAACAATGAAGTCCTTCAAACCACAACAAATGCGCAAGGGGTTTGGGGAGTGACTGTTCCAACAACGACGCCACTTCAAGTGAATGATACCCTTGCGATTACAGCGTCTATGGAAGGCTTACAAGCGTCTCAAGCGGTCGCAACGAAAGTCATTGATACAATTGCGCCGAATACACCGAATATTTATACGCCTCAAGCAGGAACTGATGTTGTAAATGGGTCAGCCCAACCGAATGTTATGGTCAAAGTTACATTTGCGAATGGAGAGACTGTTGAAACAACAGCGTTAGCGAACGGAACTTGGTCTGTTCAAGCGCCTGCATCGTTAATGTTAGGGGAAGCGATTTCTGCTTCAGCACATGATGCGGCTGGAAATACATCGGGAACAATGTCGACACAAGTCATAGATACGATTCCACCACAAGCACCGGGGGTCTCGAATTTAGAGTACGGTGATAACATCGTGAGAGGTACAGGCGAGCATTATCGCGATATCATTCTTGTGAGATTCCCGGATGGACAAATTATGCAGACGAAAGTTGGGAAAAACGGCACGTGGATGGTCGGCGTGCCTTATGAAACACAAGTGCAATTAAACGTTGGCGATGTGATCTATGTCTTTGAATATGATCAATCTAACAATCGTTCTCAACCTGCGTATGCTTACGTTGTAGATACGACAGCACCAAAAGCACCCGTAGTTAACACAGTTACTGAAGGAGATAGCGTTATTACAGGTCAAAGTGAGCCTAACAGTCATATTTCCATCGCACTTAATAATGGCGAAGTGATAGAAACCTACACAACGGCGGACGGAACATTTACGATAGATGTGCCTAACAGTGTCGTGTTACTAGAAAATAACAGTTTTAATGTGACGGCTACAGATATTTATGGAAATGCTTCAACACCATCGGTAACAATGGTTCAACCGAAAGAAGAGGTTGTACCACCAGAACCAGAAGTAGCAGAAACTTTCCCAGAACCAGTCATCTTCCCAATTCGTGAAGGCGACCGTACAATCAGTGGGACAAGTGTGCCATTGAGTCGTGTCATGATTGTGATAGAAGATACGAATGCCTATGGTGTGACGGCAGATGAAAATGGCAACTATACTTTACAATTGCCAGATACGATACAATTATACGAAAACAATCGTATTAACGCGTTTGCGACAGATACAAAAGGAAATGATTCTGGATTGACTGTGACATTTGTGGGACCGAAAGCAGACGTCCCTGTTGAGCCAGAACAACCAAGTGAACCAGAACCACCAGTAGTGGAAGAATCGACAGAGGAAACGCCGGAAGAACCAAGTGAACCGGAGCCACCAGTAGTGGAGGAACCAACGGAAGAAACACCGGACCAACCAAGTGAACCAGAACCACCAGTGGTGGAGGAACCGACTGAAGAAACACCGGAAGAACCAAGTGAACCGGAGCCACCTGTGGCAGAGGAGCCAACAGAAGAGACGCCAGAACCACCAAGTGAGCCGGAGCCACCAGTAGTGGAAGAACCAACGGAAGAAACATCAGAAGAACTAAGTGAACCGAAGCCACCAATAGTGGAGGAACCGACAGTAGAACCGCCGGAAGAACCAAGTGAACCAGAGCCACAAGTAGTGGAGGAACCGACAGAGAAAACATCGGAACAAGCAAACGTACCGGATTCCTCTACAATGGAGACCGCAACTGTGGAAGTGTCACCTATCACTTCTCAACTTGAGCCATCCGCAACCGTGTCTAATGAAGAAATTCAGCAGCCAATCATTAATAAAGTGGGAGCGTCCCAAGCGCACGGACTGCATGCTTTAGAATCTGAAGCAGAAGTCATTGCGCAAGTAGATGCCTATTATGAAGAGACCCTTCAAACAAAAGTGAGTGCGCCTGTTCATGTGACACAAGGAGAAAATACAAATACTAACACAACGCAAGTATTACCTGAATCAGGAGACGTATCGACTTCTACGAAAACAGGTTGGTTACTGACTTTACTCGGCCTTCCGTTCATCGTGCGTGTCTTCAAAAGACGTAAAGAAAGCTAAGTTGAAAACTTAATTAGGATTTAGACTGTTGCAACATGAAGGGAAAAATGAGGGGGCATTTTTCTTAAGTCCCCATTAGAATAAAAAATAAATATGTATCATAAAGGCAAGAGGTGTCCGCTCCAAAAGACACCTCTTGCTTTTTAGTTTTGAAAAAAAGAAGTGGGTAACATCGCTACCCACTTCGAAATATTGAATGCTGTTTTATGAAGTTAAGAAGTCGCCACCATTAAGATGTAGCGTTTGTCCTGTCATGTAAGAGCTGTCTGTTGATGCTAAAAAGACATAAGACGGTGCGAGCTCTGCAGGTTGTCCGCGACGACCCATAGGTGTATCGCCACCTTGATTTTCCACTTTGTCTTCATCAAATGTTGCAGGGATGAGAGGCGTATAAATAGGGCCAGGTGCCACTGCATTCACATAAATGCCTTTTTCCATGAGGGACGTCGCAAGTGAACGTGTGAATGAAACAATGGCTCCTTTTGTAGATGAATAATCGATTAAATGCGCAGAACCTCGATAAGCCGTCACACTAGTTGTATTTATAATTTTATCGCCTGAAGACAAGTGAGGAAGGGCCGCTTGTGATAAATACATCATGCCAAAAATATTGGTTTCAAATGTCGCTTTAATTTGATCTGGCGTCACGTCGGCATAGTCATCTTGTGGAAATTGAACCCCACCATTATTGACTAAAATATTTAAGCCACCGAATTCTTTCACAACTTTATCAATGAGCACTTTTGATTCGTCAGGTTGACGTAAATCATGTGAATAAGCTTTTGCTTTAACGCCAATTTCTTCTAAACGTTTCACTGTATCTTCGGCATCGATGTGTTCATTTAAATAACCAATAGCCACATCTGCTCCTTCTTTGGCAAAAAGAATCGCAACTGCGCGACCGATTCCAGAATCGCCGCCTGTAATTAATGCGACTTTCCCTTTTAATTTGCCCGCAGGTTGATAACTGTCTAATTCGCAGACAGGTCGAGGGTTCATGTCCTTTTCAGAACCGGGTTGTGTGTCTTGCGTATAGCCTTTAATTTCATCATGTAGTTTTTGTAAATCCATTCTTATTCACCTCAAAAAGTTTATAGTTCGCCTCTGTCCCAATAGCGTGGACGTTCAAAAGCTTCGACAATCGTTTCAGGTTGGTCAGAAACGAAAACGCCAGGTTGAGACGTCTGAACACGACTTTGTGCTAAGCCTTTAGCAGCTGTTTCAGATAGGACTAAAGGTTTAAAATGTTGATAAGTTAATTCAGCAAATTCTTCAGTTTTGTTGAAAATGTCTTCTGTGTCAGAAAGGACAATTAAACTGTCGAATAATGTCGGATGAACAGTGTCGAATGTTTCTGTAATGCCAAAGTCTTCTTCAATATGTTGAGGTTTATCAGAGATGAACGCATAATTTAAATGATGCTCAGCCATTGTTTTTGCATAGGATTTTAAAGTGTCCGCATTGATGTTGCCATCGACAACGATACCGACAGAATGACCTCGAAGCGGACGATCAAATTTTTCCATCGTTAACTGACTGTCTGATTGTTCAAGTTGAACTTCTTCGTTTTCTTCTGGTACTTGAACGCCAATATTTTCGGCTACACGTTCAGCCAGTTTTCTAGAAACTTTATTCAGTTGATTTACCGCATTTTGTTTTACCATCACGCTTTGACATTTACCAAGTTCAAATGAAAAGCCGTCAACCGTATGATTAAATTCAGGTTCCGTTAAACTATTCAAGTAAAGACGAGCTTGCGTATAGTAATCTTTAAAACTTTCGCTACGTTTTTGAATTTTATGTCCTTCGACTTTTTCTTGATAATGCGCAAAACCACCGTCTTCCACAGGTGTTTCATGCGGGTCGTTGTGGTTGAGGGCATTGTTGTGGTATGACGTTTGTCCTTGATGAATATGCATTTGATGCATGCCATCACGTTGGTTATTGTGCACAGGACTGACAGAACGATTGATAGGAATTTGATGGAAATTTGGTCCACCTAGGCGTGAAATTTGTGTATCCGTATATGAGAATAATCGTCCTTGTAAAAGAGGATCATTCGTAAAGTCAAGCCCTGGAACAATATGACCTGGGTGAAAGGCAACTTGTTCCGTTTCAGCAAATACGTTTTCGACATTGCGATTTAAAGTCATTTTACCCACAATTTTGACAGGAACTTCATCTTCTGGCCAAATTTTAGTTGGATCTAATATATCAAAATCAAAACGGAATTCTTCACTTTCTGGAATAATTTGAAGCCCGAGTTCCCATTCAGGATAATCGCCTTTATCAATCGCTTCAAATAAATCTTGACGATGGAAATCAATATTTTTACCAGAAACAATTTGCGCTTCGTCCCAAACCATTGATTCTAACCCTTGTTTTGGTTTCCAGTGAAACTTCACAAAGTGCGCTTCGCCTTTTCGATTAATTAAGCGGAACGTATGCACACCGAAGCCTTCCATTTGACGGAAGTTTTTAGGAATACCACGGTCACTCATCGCCCACATTGCAGTATGTGTTGATTCAGGATTTTGCGCAAAGAAATCCCAAAATGTATCATGGGCAGAGCCGCCTTGTGGAATTTCATTATGAGGCTCAGGTTTAACCGCATGAATTAAGTCAGGAAATTTTATCGCATCTTGAATGAAAAAGACGGGTATATTGTTGCCGACAAGGTCAAATACCCCTTGATCCGTATAAAACTTAGTCGCAAACCCACGCACATCGCGCACTGTATCTGGAGATCCTTTAGAACCTTGGACAGTTGAAAAACGCACAAACACAGGTGTTGTTTTGTCAGGATGTGTTAAAAAGTCAGCATACGTATACTCAGATAAATCTTCATACACTTGGAATTCCCCATGGGCACCGTAACCACGCGCATGTACGATACGTTCTGGAATACGTTCATGGTCAAAGTGTGTCATCTTTTCTCTAAAGTGAAAGTCTTCAAGTAAACTTGGGCCACGGTCACTTGCGCGTAACGTATTTTCATCTTCAGACACTTTAAGACCTTGGTTTGTCGTCATTGCTTGGCCGTCATTATTTTTGCGAAATGCTTCTAAATCTTTATCTTTTTTGTTTGTCATCTCTGATGTACCCCTTTCTTTCGAAAATTTCGTAAAAACGAGACGTTTCTCTATACCATAAGTATGAATTTTTAAAACACGGATGACGACTTTTTATGATAGTCATCAAGATTGTTAAATCCTTTATATGTGAAACACCCTAACTAAGATGAAATGATTTATTTAAAGAAATGCTTACTTTTCCGGTCGTTTTCATTAAAAATTTACAATCTTACGTTAAAATAAAGATGGGGAAAATTTAAGGAGACGTGTGTAATGAAAATTACGTTTGATGATATCATCAATCAACAAGGGTTTATTCAAGCGCATTATTATGACGATGTTCATATGGGAGATATTCGTTTTGAAATGGCTGACCCTATAGATGTAAGAAATGATTTAGTCGCTGAGGCATTAGGGGCACTATGTGGGCAATACTATGACGAAATCGAGATGGCATTTAAAGTCTCGACAAAAACAAAAACAGAAATCGAGAAACGTACAGGTGCGACGTTAATTTGTAGTACGGGTTTACGCTTTTGGAATTTAAATAAAATGATTAGTAATGAAGTGAAAACCATCAATTTCAATGGAGATGTGGCTAATTTATCTGCATTAACATTGACACCAGGTGAAACAAATAAAGTCTCTCTCGATTTTGGTAAAGAATCTATACATATGTACGATATGTTTGATCGATGGAACAGTCGCATTGTCAAAACCAATGTGATGGACACGCATTTTCCAGAGATTACCTCAGATTATTACGCGATTGGGACTATTTTATATAAAGATTATTTCAACACGAGCTATATGATTACCGGACTCCAACTTGACCCGATGACGGCCAACATGACAAAAATAGAAGCTGAGCAAGCCATTGCCGGAATGGTTAATTTGCCACATACATTAGGGTTAACCGCTGTGGGCCATACAAAAATTGCATGTCAACGTTGGGGAGATGAATTAAACGAAGCAATCCGCGCCGTAAGAACTTCGCAACAAGAAGTTCTTACGCAACAACACCTCTTAGTCGAAATCGAAAATGATCTTAAACGCTTAGGGCTACCACTAGATAAAAAGCCTATTCAACCGACAGGCATTTTATGGGGACACTCTATGAAATTAGACTTTTTGGCCTTATATATTTTAAAACATCGTGGGCGTGAATATGCGTCGTATTTAGTTCAAAATATTCCTGAGGCCGCCGAACAATGGATTGCAAACTATCGGTTAGATTTTTATGAACGCTATTATCCTGGTGTCCTGACGTATATGCCAGAAGAAGTTAAAAATTACGTTCTACAACAACTTGAACGTTATGAGATTGCGCTCTATAGTGAAGCGGACTGGCAAGCCTTTATAAAAATCCGTGAAAACTTGCGACAGACAAGACAATAATATTTGATGAAGAAACCTTTATTATCGGTATGAGCGACGGATAATAAAGGTCTTTTTTATTCATTATTATATTAAGATAACATTATGAAAAAAATGTTAAAATACTTGGAAAATTATGTTGCCTTTAATACATTTATACCGCAAAATGATACCTAACACCATTACATTTTGTGAGGGGATTCACCGTCATGCGTGTTTTATTCGTTTAAGGGGAGGTTATTATTTTATGAAATTAGTTGGAAAATTATTAGCGGGGATAGTCTTAGGGATAGCGATTGGACTTTTGGATATTGAAGTGCTTCATCGCTTACTCGTCACGGTCAAAGGTGTGTTTGGACAAGTGATCAATTATATTATTCCACTCATTATCTTTTTCTTTATTGCCGCAGGGATTACGTCCCTTGGAAAAGGTTCAGGACGTTTGGTTGGTTTAACTGTAGGCGTCGCTTATACATCGACGATTATCGCAGGATTAATTGCGCTTACTGTCGCATACATATTGATGCCGTTGATTGCTTCGGGTGGCAAGGTACCTGGGGAACCGCCGGAAATTAAACCCTTCTTTACTTTTGAATTTGAACCATTAATGGGTGTGTTAACCGCACTCATCACGGCTTTCGCGTTTGGTATTATTGCACACGCGGTCAATGCGACAACGATCGTTAAAATGATTGATGAAGGACAACGTATTGTAGAAGTACTTATCGAAAAAGTGATTATCCCATTTTTACCGGTCTATATCGCAACAATTTTTGCAGAAATGACTGCACAAGGTACTGTCGTTAGCATTTTAAAAGTTTTCGGTCTTGTCTTAGTAATTGCGATTTTACTGCATTGGATATGGTTATGTGTGTTATACACAATTGCGGGCGTATTAAATCGACGTAATCCGTTTGCCATGTTAAAAAACATGCTTCCTGCTTACTTTACAGCAGTAGGAACAATGAGTAGTGCGGCAACGATTCCTGTTACATTAAAGCAGACAAAGCAAAATAAAGTCACACCTGCCTTAGCTGACTTCAGTGTACCATTACTTGCGACGATTCACTTATCAGGTTCAACGATTACGCTTGTCAGCTGTTCAGTTGCGGCGATGATTGTGTTACCAAGTTTATCATTAGTGAGTGTGCCGACGATGATTGGGTTTATATTCATGTTAGGCATTATCATGATTGCCGCACCCGGTGTTCCAGGAGGGTCAGTCATGGCAGCCAGTGGTATTTTAGGTTCTATCTTAGGATTTAATGAAGCGGCCATTGGTTTGATGATTGCCTTATATATGGCACAAGATAGTTTCGGTACGGCAACGAATGTTACTGGTGACGGCGCTATATCAGCCATTGTGGATCGATTGGGATATAAGAAATAATACGAAATAAACACGTACAACTTGAAAAGCTGTACGTGTTTATTTTTACTGATCTTCCTTATCAACGATAAACATGATGGTGAAAAAAACAATGCCGGCAGGTATCCCGATGATGGGCCCGAGTAAAATAGAGAACAAAGTAGGATAAAACACTAAAAAAATAACGTCAGTCAGTGACCAGGAGTAATTCATCAATTTTTGAATGAGTTCATTTATAGACATGTGATCCAACCTTTCATTGTTTATTCGATGGACTTGTGAAAAGACGATAGATGATAAATAAAACTGATTGAAATACCTACAAAAAAACCTAAAAAATAACTAGGAACAATGAACATGAAAGTCAGTACAAATGAATCAAACGATTGGAAGCGGACTCGCTTTAAACGTGGCCACTACGATTTCATCCTATGTTGCTCCTAATAACGTGAGCGATTGCGCATCGCTTGTTTTTCTTCTTCTGAGATATGGAAGTAATAAAAAATTGCAATGCCGAGAGGAATGCCGATAAATGGGGTTACCGCCATGCTGAAGAAGATGGTATACAACGCAACGAAAATAATTTCTTTTAATGTCCATTGATAGTTCATCATGCCTTCGAAAAATTGTTTGATAGACATCATTTGTCCTCCTATAAAAAACGTATTTGATTGGATTGCTTCTATTATAACATGTATCGGCCAACGTTTCTTATATGAATGAACGGGAATAGAAGTGATATCAAAATAGAAGGAAAGAGGGAGAATAAATGGCTAAAAAACAAAATCCTTTAAATCAATTTTACAATGAAAAATTTGAAGAACAGCCTCAACCTTATCCAGGTATTCAAAGTAAAATGACACCTGTGCCTGATTGTGGCGAAGAAACATACAAAGGATCTGACAAACTGACAGATCGAAAAGCCCTTGTGACTGGTGGAGATTCAGGCATTGGACGTGCTGCTGCCATTGCTTATGCGAAAGAAGGGGCAGATGTTGCAATTGCGTACCATCCGGATGAACAGTCAGATGCTGAAGAAGTGAAAGCTGTTATAGAAAAAGCAGGACGCAAAGCTGTGTTACTTCCTGGAGATTTACGTGATGCAGATTACGCTAAACAAATGGTCAAAGATGCGCATGAAAAATTGGGTGGTTTAGATATTTTAGTTCTCAATGCAGGCATGCAACAATATGAATACGATATCCAAAAATTATCCTCACAACAACTCACTGACACATTCGAAGTGAATGTTTTCTCTAATGTGTATTCTATTCAAGAAGCGCTTAATTATATGGACGAAGGCTCAAGTATTATTATTACGTCTTCTATTCAAGGTGTGAAACCTAGCGCGCATTTATTAGATTATGCGATGACGAAATCATGTAATATTTCTTTAACTAAGGGACTTGCGGCACAACTTGGACCTAAAGGTATACGAGTGAACGCGGTTGCACCAGGTCCTGTTTGGACACCATTACAAATTTGTGGAGGCCAACCTCAAGAAAATATTCCTAACTTTGGTCAAAAAGAGCCTTTACAACGTGCAGGACAACCGGTAGAACTTGCAGATGTTTATGTCTTATTAGCATCTGAAAATGCAAGCTTCATCACAGGACAAGTGTATGGTATTACTGGTGGATCACCTATCAATTAATATACAGTTTAACAGTCTCCACCTATAGTGAATAGAGCGCCCTCAAAATTTATCTGAGTATAAATTTTGAGGGCTTTTTTATCGCACTTGTGATTGTCTTTTTCACAAATATGTAAAGGGTGTGAAGTGAATTTTAAGCTAAGATTAAAAAATGGTTATAGAGGTTATTTTGAATAGATTAAGCTAAATTTTTATAATATACTATGCCCAAATGAAAGAAAAGGAAGATGCGTCATGTGGGCAATCAAACGTTATCAATGGGTACTCATTGGTATTTTTGTTTTTTACTTGATTATGAGTATGTTGACACCTTTAATTCATGATGATCTTCAGTGGGCGAACCCCTATGGCATCAAAATGTTAAATGAAGGGTTTCAATCATTGAACGGCCGTTATTTAGGAAATCTACTTGAAATTATTGCGGTGCGTCTACCGTTATTTCGTTATATAACCTATAGTGTCTTTGCGCTACTCATCATTCGCATAATTTTTCAATATATTGTAGATATGAAACGCCAAGAATGTGAGCGGAGTTTTACTTATCTAACTATTTTTATGTTCATCCTCATGATTCCAACGACTATTTACAGTCAAATTTATGGTTGGTTTGCGGGATTTTACAATTATGTGCCAGCCACACTGTGTTCTCTCTACATTTTGCGATGCAGTTTGAAACTATTTGAAGGATGGCACTTAACACGTACAGAAACTTTCGCTTGGGTGACTGTCGCACTGTTAGGGCAATGGTTTATGGAAAATATGACACTATTTAATGTTGCTATTGTTAGCTTTTTACTCATAGGTTTGTTTTATAAATATAAACATATTCCAACTCGAGCGATTGCGGTAGGGGTGAGTACACTTATAGGCGCGTTTACTATGTTTATGAATCCTAATTATTTAAATATTTTTGCGGGGCGCTCAAATTATCAAAAAGTCTCTGATGATGAGTACGGGATTTGGGTGAAAATGATAGGGACCTTTGGCTCACAGTTTCCGGATAAAATGATTTTTCAGCCCATTATTATTTTATCGATTCTGGCCATTATTTTAGTGCTATTTATTCAACAAAGTGCCATGACAAAATCAAAACAATGTCTACTTATTGCTGGGCTTCTTTCGGCACCGCTCTACACAATTCTCGTACGGATACCTTTTGATTTTGAAACAAAAAATGAAGATGTCGGAGTGGCCATTACAAATGTTATTGTTGCACTCATTTATTACGTGGCGCTGAATATGACCTTAATGAACGTTTTGCCTGCGTGTCGTCTAAAACGTTATTGTTTAATACTGTTATGGGCAATTCCGGTGATGGTGGCACCGCTCTTAATTGTGCAGCCGATTGGTCCCCGTAATTTTTATGCGGTGTATATGATTTACGTCATTATCACGATGGCGTTGTTTTCGCGGATGAATTTTAGACCTCATCGTGCTGTGGTGGGTCTCACTTGTAGTATGGCGTTAGGACTTATCGTCATTTTTAGTACCATTTTTGTTGCGCAAACCAACCGTATCCAAGCGCTAGAAACAGCGTTACAAGATGATCATCATATGACCGCGTACACAGTTGAACGGTTGCCTTTTGAATCTTTCATGCAACACTCTTCCCCGTATGACCAAAAAAAGACAAATATTTTCAAAACCTATTGGGGCGTTCCAGAATATGTAAAATTAAACTTCAAATGATGTTTTAAAGTTATCAATTTGTGTTATATCTATGCGCAAGTGATGGGGCGAGATGATATTACAGATGATCAAAAAGTTGCTTATGATCGTTGGTATTTAGAAAATCAATCTGCACTTTTAGATATTTATATTATTTATAAAACGATAAAAAGTACTATCAAATCAGAGGGTGTGAGTCACTAATGAAAACCCTATTAATTACTGGAAAAAACGGCTATGTTGCTAATCATTTGGCACAAGATTTAGGTGGGAAATATCGCATCTTAAGAACGGATGTGAAAACAAATGCGTGGGAACAAGAAGACTGGTCTCAGGTAGACGTCGTGATTCATGCGGCCGCATTAGTGCACAATAATCAGCCAGATGCCACGATGGAAGACTATATGAAAGTAAATTATGCACTCACTAAAAACATTGCGCAAAAGGCGAAAGCTTCAGGTGTAAAACAGTTTATTTTTATGAGTACAGCGAATGTCTATGGTCTGACGGGTCAAGTAGGGAAACCTGTGATGATCACGTCAGAAACACCAATACAACCGCGTACGGCTTATGGCATTTCGAAATGGTACGCTGAAGGGGCACTCAATGAACTCGCAAGTGCTGAATTTAAAGTGGCACATTTACGTCCGCCTATGATTTATGGACCGGGAGCACCTGGAAACTTTAGTCGATTAGAAAAAGTAGCGAAACGACTTCCTATTATTCCAGATATTCAAAATCAGCGAAGTGCCATTTTTATTAAGCATTTCACACAATTTGTAGAGACTTTAATTCAAAGTGAAAACGGAGGAGTTTATCATCCTCAAGATGGGTTTGATTTAAACACGACACGTGTCATTCAAACGATACGAAAAATACAAGGCAAAAAAACACTCACGATACCTCTACCGAATCGTTTGATAAAAAGTTTAAATCGTGTAGGGATTGCTCGTAAATTATATGGGAATTTAAAATATGATCTGCATATAGATGAAGTGAGTCTGGATTATCCCCAAAAAGATTTTTATACCGTCATGGCATTGACCCTTAATCATCAATAAACCGAAGAGTCTAAAACCTGGGAAAAAGGTTTTAGGCTTTTTTGATTTGCATTTCTAATTGAAATCGATTATCATTTATAAAACGTAATTATTACGATTTGTAAGTGAGGTAGATTTATGTCGAAATGGGTAATTATTGGTGGTGGCGTACAAGCGACGACCATTGCGATACATTTGAGAGCGTTAGGGCTTTCTGAACACAATTTACATATTATTGATCCACATGACCATTTAATGGCACAGTTTGAGATGCAAACAACGCGTATTGGTATGACTTATTTACGGTCGCCGATTGTGCATCATTGTCATCCCGCACCGTTTGATTTAAAAAACTTTGCACGTGACGAAAACTATGCTCAACCGTTTAAAGGACGACATCAACGGCCACGTTTGGATATGTTTTTCGACCACACCCGTCATTGGATTGAGACGTATCATTTAGAGGCATGTCATATTCAACAAGCAGCGGTGGATATCAAAAGAGAAGGGCACATATGGTCGATTGGCTTAGAAAATGGCGCATGGTTAGAGGCAAATCATGTTGTTTTGGCGATGGGCACACATCACCATCCCTTTATTCCTGAAATATTTCAAAATGTTAAAGACGTCATGCATATTCATGATGCGAAGATGGCGCCTTGTTATGAAGCCTCCCATGTCGTGGGAAGCGGAATATCTGCAGGGCATTTGGCGTTAAAGCTTCTAGCAGAACATTCTGAGCGAACAATTCATTTATGGATGAAAAAAGATTTTGAGATGTTTGCTTTTGATGCGGATCCTGCGTGGTTAGGTCCTAAAAATATGCGCGGGTTTCATCAAGAAACAGATATGGCCATGCGGATTAAAATCAATCAAAAAGAGCGTCATAAAGGCTCGATGCCAAGAGATATGATTATGTCATTGAAACATTATCAACAAGAAGGGCGATTAGTTGTACATCAAGACCCAATTATCGCTTGTGAGAAGCATCATATCATCACAGAAAAAGAGCGGGTGCCATTTGATCGTATCCTTTTAGCAACCGGATTTAAATACGATGTCATGGAACAACCCTTGATGCGTCGCTTATGTGCGATGAAAGAGGCGCAATGTGTTGGGCAGTTTCCTAAAACGACGACAGAACTCGAATGGTTGCCGAATTTATATGTTGCGGGAATGATGGCGGATTTAGAACTGGGACCGTTTGCGCGCAATATTATGGGAGGTCGACAAGCCGCATTACGCATTGGAGAGGCTTTTCAAAATGATGCGAAGCATCTCGCAAGTTAAGTTTTGAAGTGTGGGAGAGCATTACGGTATCATGAAGAAGAAAAGATTCGATTGAAAAGGAGTCGTTCACATGATACGTTGTGTATGTTTGGTGGAGCGTCGTGACCATGCATTGCGACTCGTCCAAGTGAGACATCGCGAGAAGATGTACTTTCCAGGAGGCAAAATTGATCCGGGAGAGACTTTAGAAGCCGCGCTCATTCGAGAGCTCAAAGAAGAACTTCAACTTGACTTAACTGAAGCAGACCTTGAATATATAGGTACAGTGGTGGGGCCTGCGTATCCTCAGCCGAATGAAACGACCGAGCTGAATGGTTTTCGCACATGTCAGCCGATCGATTGGGATAAGGTCTCTATTGATTCTGAAATTACACATATCGATTGGGTAGCTATGGAGGATGAAGCACGTATCGCCCCAGCGGTATTAGCGTGGATCAAACACTATGAAAAATAGCACAACGCGAACATTGTGATTCTAGCAATGTTCGCGTTGTGCTATTTTTGTTCAATATGCGTAAGATTCGGATACAAGCCCCATTGAGGCGCATTAAAGCCAATTGTTTCAATTTTAGCAGATTGTCCTTCTTTAATTTCTTTTTGAATATCTTCACTATCAAATTTTTGGCGTAATAAAATATCGGCATTCTCAATTTTTATTGTTTTGTTACCTTGTTGAACTTCTATAAAATACGTTTTCCCTGTCGTGACACTATGATTCTCAGCATATTTTTGAACAATTTTTCCTTCATACGTTTGACGATTAAGTTCAGGAATGACCGTTCCCATTCCAATGAACAAAATAAGCAAAATGAACGCAATAATGAATATCGTATTCATGACTTTATGCCCTAATTTGTCCATGACGGTATAAATCACGTTTTTTAATTTTCGCAACATTAATCTGTCACCTCGAATCACTTTTTTTAAAGATACTATAGATTGTCAAAAAACGCTATATATACATTAAATAAGCGAAGAATCAAGACCTATAAATGAGAAAAAATTTAGTTTGGCTGTCTCAAGGTATCTAGAAAATTATGTTGTGCATTTGAATAAGCGTGCACAACTCACTTTTAAAGTAAAAGTTTCCGAAACTAAATAATCTAAAATATTTAGTTGTGCTCATTTGTGATTTTGTTTCTATAATAAGACTGTTAAATCAATGTTTTAAGGTTTTGTTAAAACAAATGGGTAAATGATAAAAATATTTTTAAAGAATATTAAGACAATGTAAAGAATAGTCTGGGTTGTTATTAGAAAAAATAGCGCCAAATAATTGTGCAACACGACAAAGTATAAAATAATCGAATGCCTCTATATATTAGTTAGAATTCAACATATATCAACTTATAAAACAATTATAAGCGTGTATAATCCATTCTTTAGAAAGAACAAATAAGTTTAACAATAATCATTAACGGTGATTTTTAAATAAGAAGTGGTAGACTTATAACTTGTAATATATAAATAGACACAATTATAGAGAGATATAATTGGGGAGGAATTTTTTGCATGACCAAAAAAATAAAACGCGTTCGAGACGTTATGATTATTTACCAAATAGAGCAAATAAATATTCAATACGTAAATTTACAGTTGGGACGACATCCATTTTAATCGGGGCCACATTAGTATTTGGTATTGATCACGATGCTAAAGCGGCTGAAACGACAACACCACCTGCAACGAGCACAACGACTGCCTCTGATACGACAGCTCAGCCGGCAACGACAGATACAACAACAGTTTCCACAAATACGACAGATTCTACATCAACAGCCACAAGCACTGCACAATCGACAACAGCGGATAGCACAACACAATCGACAGACTCAACAAATACAACAAACTCAACATCGACAGCAGACACATCAACATCCGCAAGTACCGCACAATCGACAACAGCGGATAGCACAACACAATCGACAGACTCAACGAATACAACAACATCAACATCGACAGCAGACACATCAACATCCGCAAATACCGCACAATCGACAACAGCGGATAGCACAACACAATCGACAGACTCAACAAATACAACAACATCAACATCGACAACAGACACATCAACATCCGCAAGTACCGCACAATCGACTACAGCGGATAGTACAACACAATCGACAGACTCAACAAATACAACAACATCAACATCCATTGCAGATACATCAGCTTCAACAAGCGCGACGTCATCAACAGTCGCTACTTCGACATCGACGAGCACCGCATCAGCAAGCACCGCGTCAACAACAGCTACATCTACGTCAACATCTACTAGTACGCCATCATCTACCACGCTTAGTAACTTCTCGCTAATGAGTGCAGCAGCACCTATGGCAGCGACAGCAGTCGCACCTGCAACAATTGATGTAGCCGCAGAACAAAATAACATTATCACTGCAGATGCGATTGCGAATGGTTATATTAAATCAGCGACTGATGCGACAAATGCAGCGAATACGCTTTCAGGTCGAGCTTGGCTGATTGATTCAGGAACACCATCGACAATGGCTAATGGATTAACGCCTGTTCCAGAAGGTACACCTGTCTACATGCAGTGGATTGATACGGATGGCGCAGTTTCTCCAATTTATCAAGCGAGTACAACGAACCAACTTAGTTCAGTTGATGGGAGTCAGGTAGGTCCAGGTGCGTATGCTTTTGACTTGCGCGAACCTTGGGTCGATGCTAATGGTACTAGTCATACGTATCGTGCCATTGATGGTCAATATTACCGTTTATGGATTAATGATTTTACGACGGCGAATGGCAACACGGCAACGATGTTACGTCAAGCGGGTGGCTTTTATCCTAATACATTTGTTAATTCAGTCACAAGTAGTAACTTAGGACAGTTTCCCTTAATAGGAACAAACATGCAACGTACAGGGATATTTATGTCCATCGTGCCAACAAATAATTATATGACAACGGACAATTGGATTGTCGATAATCAAGGACCTCTAACAAATCCATCGACAACCACAAGTGTGAATGACTTTATCAGTGGTAAAGTTTGGATAGAGTCAGGGGCTGGAGACTATGCGAACTCATCAACGGGACCGAACTATAACGCACCTTCTGATGTCGCTGGTGAGGGTTACCAAGTTGTGATGTCTTCTTTAACTGCTGAAGGTGCTAAAGCGTATGACGCCTATGTAAATAGTTTACCGAAAGACCAACAAACTGCAGCAGCACGTACATTATTACAAGCCAACCCACAGTACATTTCAGCGACAGTGACAGGTTATACGGATGCCAATGGAAATTATACTTTACGATTTCCTTCTGGAGCACTTGATTTAAATCATGTTTACGGCTATGTGTTAGACCCTAAAGGAAACCTAGTCAAATCATATTCGGCATTTACAACACCATTATTCCGCCCAGCAGACGCAAACTTATCGTTCACTCCGCAAACAGCACCATACGTGAGACCTGTGAGACATGCATGGGTGAATGTCAATTTTGCGGTCGTCGGTACGAACCTTACGAATATTAATATTACGAACTTTGATGTGACTGCCAATCCTGCAAAACCAGGAGATGTCGCTTATGTTGATGTAACGACTACAGCACTTTCGCCACTCCCAACGTATGTCGAATGGCGAGATTCAGCGGGTAATGTCGTTCAACGAAGTGCACAAGTGACAACAGAACAACAAGCCGAAGCCGCTGGGACTTTTACAATTCCTACAAATGCGAAGTCAGGGGAAGTTTACACAGTTTATATCGTTTCAGGTGACAACGATATTGCGGCGGATTCTTTGATTGTTCAAGTGGATCAAAATTCAGCGACATATCAACCGACTTATCCAACAACAACAGTCTCTCAAGGACAAACTTTAGTCGTGAATACACCATTAAATAGTGATGGTACGGCTTTACCAGCAGGGATATCTTATGAATCAGGAAATAATGTGCCAACATGGGCAACGGTCAATGCCGATGGGTCTATTACAGTGGCACCCGATGCTACAGTGACACCAGGAAGTTATAATGTTCCTGTGGTTGTATCATATCCGGATGGTTCTCGTGAAACAGTCTATGCGCCAGTGACAGTCAAAGCACCGGATGCGACAGTTTATAATCCAACAGCAACACCAGTGGACACACCATACGGCACTGCAACAACCGTAGACCAAGTGACAAGTAATGTAACGATTCCGGGATACCCAACAACAGGGCCACAACCTGTAATTACTTTGAATGATCCATCACAATTACCAGATGGGACAACACCAGGGACAGTGAACGTACCCGTGACTGTGACGTATCCAGATGGCTCAACAGATCAAATTACAGTGCCAGTGACAACAGGACAACCGCAAGCGACACAGTTTGATCCAACGGTGACACCTGTCAATAATCCATATGGAACGGCGACAACTGCAGACCAGGTGACAAGCAATGTAACGATTCCAGGTTACCCAACAACAGGTCCGCAACCTGTGATTACTGTGAATGATCCATCACAATTACCAGATGGGACAACACCAGGGACAGTGAACGTACCCGTGACTGTGACGTATCCAGACGGTTCAACAGATCAAATTACAGTTCCAGGCTTCCCAACAACAGGATCACAACCGACGTATACGATTCCAGCGGGAACAGTGTTACCAGATGGAACAACACCAGGAACAGTGGATGTGCCAGTAACCGTGACGTATCCAGATGGCACGACAGATCAAATCATAGTGCCAGTGACAACAGGACAACCGCAAGCGACAACCTATCAACCTGTAGGAGACCAAGTGAATAATCCATTTGGAACACCTACGACAGAAAATCAAATTGTTGATGCAGTGATTATTCCAGGTTATCCAACAACAGGTCCGCAACCTGTAATTAGTGTGAATGATCCATCTACACTTCCAGATGGGCAAACATCAGGCACAGTCGATGTTTCAGTGACTGTAACATATCCAGATGGTTCGACAGATCAAATTACAGTACCTGTGACAACAGGTAATACGCAAGCGACACAATATGACCCAACAGCCACTGCTGTGACGAACCCATACGGTACACCAACGACGCAAGATCAAGTATTAACTAACGTTACTGTTCCTGGATTCCCAACAACAGGCGCACAACCAAGCTATACACTTGCAGATGGAGCGACTTTACCAGATGGCACGCAATCAGGTACTTATAATGTTCCGGTGGTTGTGACCTATCCAGATGGCTCAAAAGATACAATTTCGGTACCTGTAACAGTAGGAGACGCCCAAGCCGTCACATACGATCCAACGTCAACACTTGTAGATACACCTTTTGGTACGGCAACAACTGAAAACGATGTCGTAAGTCATGTGGCCGTTCCAGGATATCCAACAACAGGAGTACAACCGACAATCACAGTGGATAATCCGTCATCATTACCAGATGGTCAAACACCAGGCACTTACAATGTCCCAGTGACAGTGACGTACCCAGATGGTTCAGTTGACCATATCACAGTGCCGGTAAATGTGGGACAACCGCAAGCGACACAGTATGATCCAACAGCGACACCGATTTCTAACCCTTATGGTACAGCGACTACAGCAGACCAAGTCTTAGGTAATGTTTCAGTTCCAGGCTTCCCAACGAACGGGGCGCAACCAAGCTATACACTCGCAGATGGCGCAATTTTACCGAACGGTACACAATCAGGTACATTTAATGTTCCTGTCGTTGTGACCTATCTAGATGGCTCAAAAGATACGATTAATGTCCCTGTAACAGTAGGAGATGCCCAAGCCGTCACATATGAACCGAGCGCAACGCCAATCTCTAATCCGTATGGCACAGCGACGACGTCAGATCAAGTCTTAGGTAACGTCACAGTTCCAGGTTTCCCAACGAACGGGGCGCAACCAAGCTATACACTCGCAGATGGCGCGACTTTACCGGACGGTACGCAATCAGGTACGTTTAATGTTCCAGTCGTGGTCACTTATCCAGATGGTACAACTGATACAATCAATGTTCCAGTCACAGTGGGAGATGCCCAAGCGGTCACATATGAACCGACATCCACACCAATTGATAAAAACTATGGCAGCGCAACTTCTGAAGCGGATGTTGTTAGTACTGTGACAGTGCCTAATTTCCCAACAACGGGAGATCAACCAACAATTACCGTTGATGATCCAACAACTCTTCCAGACGGCCAAACACCAGGAAACTATAATGTCCCAGTGACAGTCACATATCCTGACGGTTCCCAAGACCATATTTCAGTACCTATCACAGTAGGTCCAACAGAAGCTTCAACGTATCAACCAACGGCCACAGCTGTTGAAACACCATTTGGTACACCAACAACAGCGGATGAAGTGATAGGAAATGTCACGATTCCTGAATATCCAACGACAGGAGAACAACCTGTAATTACAGTCGATGATCCAACTACACTTCCAGATGGTCAAACAGCAGGAAATTATACAGTACCAGTTACGGTCACTTACCCAGATGGTTCCCAAGACCATATTACGGTTCCAGTTACGGTGACACCATCTCAAGCGTCAACGTATAATCCGACGGCAGGGGTCGTGAATAACCCATATGGCACACCGACAACAGAAGCACAAGTGACAAGTGAAGTCACAGTAACAGGTTATCCTTCAACAGGCCCTCAACCTGTGATTACAGTTGATAATCCAGCCGCTTTACCTGATGGTAGTGTCACTGGTACGGTGGACGTTCCTGTAACCATCACATATCCAGATGGCTCAGTCGATTACGTGACAGTTTCTGTGTCAACAGGAGACTCACAAGCGGTCACTTACGAACCAACCGCAACACCAATCAATAAACCATACGGTACGCCAACGACAAATCAAGATATGATTAGTCATGTGACAATCCCAGGTTATCCAACGACAGGAGAACAACCTATCATCAATGCGATTGATCCAAATACGCTACCAACAGGTTATACTTCAGGTACGTTTGAAGTCCCTGTGTTAGTGACGTATCCAGACGGCACTTCAGATTCAATCATTGTGACAGTCACAGTAGACGCCGAACCACAAAATAACCAATATGAACCAGTGACATCACAAGTGAATCAGCCATATGGCACACCGACAACAGAAACAGATGTCATGGGCAAAGTAACAATTCCAGGTTACCCAACAACAGGAGACCAACCGGTCATCACAGTGGATAACCCATCAACCTTACCAGACGGTAGTACGTCAGGCATATATGACGTTCCCGTGACGGTAACATATCCAGACGGCACGACAGATCATATTACAGTCCCAGTTGTCGTAGGTGCACAACCACAAAACACAGCATATGAACCAACAACAACACCGGTAGAAAAACCATACGGCACACCAACAACGACTGACGATATTATAGGAAGTGTAACGGTTCCAGGTTATTCAACAACGGGAGACCAACCGGTGATTACAGTGGATAACCCATCAACATTACCAGATGGAACAACGCCAGGCACATATGATGTACCAGTGACGGTAACGTACCCAGACGGTACAACGGACCATGTGACAGTTCCAGTGACAGTCGGTACATCTCAAGCAACACAATTCGATCCAACTGTTACAACTGTTAATACGCCATATGGTACGCCAACAACAGAAGCGGATGTGGTTGGCAATGTGACAATCCCAGGCTATCCAACAACAGGAGACCAACCCGTCATTACTGTAGATAACCCATCATCATTACCAGATGGCACAATTCCAGGTACAGTGGATGTACCAGTGACAGTGACGTACCCAGATGGTTCAGTAGATAAAATTACAGTGCCAGTCACAACAGGAGAAGCCCAAGCGACAACAAATGAACCAACGGTAGCGCCAGTGGAAAATCCATATGGCACACCAACAACAGTGGATGATATTACAAGCAGTGTGACAGTTCCAGGTTACCCAACAACGGGAGACCAACCTGTCATTACAGTGGATAATCCGTCATCATTACCAGATGGAACAACGCCAGGCACAGTCGATGTACCTGTAACAGTAACGTACCCAGATGGTTCTGTAGATAAGATCACAGTGCCAGTCACAACAGGAGAAGCCCAAGCGACAACTTATGAACCGACAACAACGCCAGTGGAAAAACCGTACGGCACACCAACTACGACTGAAGATATTACAAGCAGTGTGACGGTTCCAGGTTATCCAACAACAGGAGACCAACCAGTTGTAACGGTAGATAATCCATCAACATTACCAGACGGTACAATACCAGGCACATATGACGTGCCAGTGACAGTGACGTACCCAGATGGTTCGCAAGATCATACAACAGTGACAGTAACGGTAGGTGAGTCACAAGCAACTCAATATGAACCAGTTACAGGTCCTGTCAACAATTCATATGGCACACCGACGACTGAAGAACAAGTCGTTGCTCAAGTGACGGTACCGAACTTCCCAACAACTGGCGATCAACCAGTGATTACGGTAGATAACCCATCATCCTTACCAGATGGAAGTACACCAGGTACAGTCGACGTTTCAGTGACAGTGACATATCCGGATGGCACAGTTGATCATACGACAGTGACAGTAAATACAGGTGATACACAAGCGACGCAATATGAACCAACTGCTACACCTGTCGATAATCCTTATGGTACACCGACAACAGATAACCAAGTATTAGATCACGTGACGGTTCCAAATTATCCGACAACAGGAGATCAGCCAACGTATACGATTCCAAGTGGTACGACGTTACCAGATGGTTCACAATCAGGAACATTTAATGTTCCAGTCATTGTGACATATCCAGATGGTTCACAAGATATGATTAATGTTCCAGTCACTGTAGGAGAATCCCAAGCGGCTACAAATGAGCCAACAACAACACCGGTGGAAAAACCGTACGGCACACCAACAACGACTGAAGATATCACAGGAAATGTGACTGTACCGAACTTCTCGACAACAGGAGATCAACCGGTAGTAACAGTAGATAATCCAACATCATTACCAGACGGTACAACGCCAGGAACGTATGAAGTTCCAGTGACGGTAACGTACCCAGATGGTTCAGAGGATCACACAACAGTCACTGTAACGGTAGGAGAATCCCAAGCGACTACAAATGAGCCAACAACAACACCAGTGGAAAAACCATTTGGCACACCAACAATGACTGATGATATAACAGGAAATGTGACTGTACCGAACTTCCCACCAACAGGAGACCAACCAGTGATTACGGTAAATAATCCATCATCATTGCCAGACGGAACAACACCAGGAACATACGAAGTACCTGTGACAGTGACGTACCCAGATGGTTCCCAAGACCATACAGTTGTGACGGTGACAGTAGGTGAGCCGCAAGCAAACACTTACGAACCGACAACAACGCCAGTGGAAAAACCAAATGGAACACCAACCACGACTGAAGATATCACAGGAAGCGTGACTGTACCGAACTTCCCACCAACAGGAGACCAACCAGTGATTACGGTAGATAATCCATCATCATTGCCAGACGAAACAACACCAGGTACAGTAGATGTTCCAGTCACAGTAACGTACCCAGATGGTTCAGAAGATCATACGACAGTGACGGTGACAGTAGGTGAGCCACAAGCGAACACTTACGAACCGACAACAACACCGGTAGAAAAACCAAATGGCACTCCAACAACAGTGGATGATGTAACAGGAAGTGTGACTGTACCAAACTTCCCACCAACAGGAGATCAACCAGTAGTAACAGTTGATGATCCATCAACATTACCAGATGGTACAACACCAGGCACAGTCGAAGTTCCGGTGACAGTGACGTATCCAGATGGATCACAAGATCATACAACAGTTACTGTAACAACAGGGGTTTCTCAAGCTGAACAAAATAATCCAGGTTATCATGATGGCGTTGCTAAACCAGGTGAAACAATTCATATTCCACAAAATGGTGATTCAAATATGCCAGATGGCACAAAATATGAAGTTACGCCACATGTCCCTAGTGGTTGGAACATTACAGTAGATGAAACTACAGGAGAACTCACAGTGACGCCACCAAATAATGCACAACCAGGAACATCGATTGTGACAGAAGTTATCGTGCATTATCCAGATGGTTCAACAGAGGTTGTACAAATCATTATTACTGTAGGTGAAAAATCTGAGACACCATTACCAAGTCCAACACCACATGTTCCTTCGACACCAAATACAGACACGATTACGGGAGAACATGCGACACCAGGTCATTCAATTTGTGTGACATGGCCGAATGGCTCTGTGACAACAGTTCCAGTGAAAAAAGATGGTTCTTGGTCAGTCGCAATTCCTAAAAATATTGAAAATCAACCAGAACAACGTATTAATATAGTAGAAATCAATCATCAAGGACAGGTTTCAAAACCAACGACAATTCAAAAAGAACATGCGCCTGAAAAAGCGGGTCAGCATGAATTACCTGAAACAGGTCAAAATTCAGAAAAAACATCACCAATTTTATTAGGTGGATTGTTTGCCGCATTAGGTAGTCTGTTGTTATTTAGACGCAAAAAACAAGACAAAGAAACAAAATAAGAAGGATATAAAAAGAGGTAGCTGCGGCTGCCTCTTTTTTGGTTCTATACTTTTAATGGTGCGTGAGTGGTTCACTAGCCGTTATTTTTGTAGAAAAAGGACGCTTCATCAACTGATGTTGTTGACAAAGCGTCCTTAGTCATATTATTTCGTTTTTTTATAGAGTAACTGAGCGATGCGCAATAATACAATGCCATCGATAGTATTCGGATCCCAACCTGTAATGTCATGTATTTTTTTAATCCGATAGTTCAGTGTGTTGCGATGGATATATAAATCGTTGGCTGTTTTAACCAGCTTTCCATGATTTCGAAAATAAGCTTCCACCGTTTCGTTTAAATACTTATCCTCACCAAAATTCAGCAATTTTTTATAGTTCGTGACGAGTGACGTTTCATTACTCGGCGTATAGTGACTAATATTACGACAAATGGTTTCCAATTCATATTCTTTATACGTATGAACGCCCTCAGTTATGTCTAAACTACGAATCAGTTTTTGAAGAGAAATGGATTCATTGTAAGACTGTATCAAACCATGAATCCCAGTATTCATGGAACCTAACGTAATCAAAGATTTGTTTAAAATTTCATCTTGTTGATGTGTTTCTATAAAGTGTTTGATATCTTGTAACGTCGTGCCACGATTTTTATTGGTTTTAAAGATAAAGATGTAGTCTTGTGGCGTGATTTCAATCACATCATCGTTAGGGAGTTTCCAGTTATTAAGCGACTGTCGTAAATGTTTAATTTTTGATTTACTTATTGTATGAATTTGAATTAATCCGACAGTGAAAGTTTCATTTAAACCTAATTGTTCAAGAAGACCTTTTCGATTGTAACTTTGAATTTGACGGTCTTGGTTAAAAATAATGTGCGATAACATTTGAGTACGAGATAATTGGAAGTGATGTTCTTCTTCTCGTTCTTTTTCTTGTGTAATGATAAATTCTGCATTCAGTTTGAGTAAATGAGAATAGTCTCGCACAACGTCAGGATGATCTAAAATGATAACTGTACCATAAGCGACCCCTTCATGTTCAAAGGGTACAACAATGCATGGCGTCTCAGTTTGCCAAAATTTCATATCTTCTTCTTCTATTTCAATGGGTACATTTCGTTGAATTGAATGGAGCGCAGCCTTATGTGTATGTCCTAAAAATTCTGCTTTTGAGGCATCAATTACTTGACCGCTTTGGTTGGTGATAAGAATATCCTTCTTAATAATAGATGCTGTTTTTTTGAGTGCTTTATGTGCCCAATATTCTTTTCTCATTGAAGTTTCCATCCCCTGTCTAAAACAAAATCTGTATTTTCTAAATATTTGTTTGCTAGTATTGTTCATCAATCAAAAAATATATATATAAATCATAGCAATATAGTAACATTTAGAGATTGAAAGGTTGAATAATATGCCCATTACCCTTTGTGCATTTATACAATTGTCTTGTATTCAAATTGATACCTTCAATACTTTAAATAGCCCTAAAACATTGAGGGTAAACATTATTTTTAATAGAGTCAATAATCTTATTTATTAAGTAAATTTAAAAATATAATAGCCCGTTGTCAACTTTGACGAACATTTATGTTAAATTAAAACTATGTTGTCCTACTTATAGTTTTTAAAATAATTAAGTAGGGGGCAAAAACAATTTGTTAAAGGAGACCCATCGACTCTATGAAAAAATCAAACAAACGTCTTGATTTCTTACCGAATCGTCAGAATAAGTACTCTATTCGTAAATTTACAGTAGGTACAGCTTCTATTTTAGTGGGAGCCATTCTGTTATTCGGTGCACAAAATGACGCACAAGCTGAGGAAGCTCCAGCAGACAGTGCATCATCTACTACTGAAACTAAAGCATTAGATGTCTCTCCTGTGGAAGCGAGTACTGCAGAGGTAGCCCCAACTGCTCCAACAGAAACAACAGAAGCTACTTCTACAGAAGCAACAACAGAACCAACAACAACTGAAACATCTACTACTGAAACAACAACTGAAGAAGCAACTGCAGAGAAAGCGACATCTGAAACGAAACCTGCAGATTCAACTGAAACACCAGCTTCAACTGAAGAAGCGACGACAGAACCTGCATCAGCAGAACCAACGACAACAGAATCATCAACAACAGAACCAGCAACTGTTGAGCCTGCAACAACTGAACAACCTTCAAAAGAAGCAACAACTTCAAATGAAGTGACTTCAGAAGCACCATCTACTGAAAGTGCACCAGTTGATTCAACTCAAGAAGCACCTTCAGAGTCATCTACACCTGCAACTGAATCACCTGCAGTAGATGCACCGGCCATTACTAGTGAAGCAACTGCTGTTGACTATGTTGCGAATACAACATCATTATCATCAACAGAAGCAGAAACATTAGTGAGTGATTTAAATTTAGACTATAACAATTTAACACCAGAAGAATTACAAGCGGCATTAATAGATGGTTTAGTTGCTCAACAAAATGCGACGGCAACTGAGGCAACACCTCTAGATCGTCGTCAAACATCTGCATTATCTGATATTGATTCTGTAACTTATGGTACAACTGCTTTCCGTGCAGCTGTTACACCTGAGACAGCTTTAGCAGATAATGCTACTTACCAACCTTATGCGAAACAAGACCCTACAAACTATCGTTATGGTACATTAGGCGATGCAACAGAAGCGATTGCGAACACAGCTGAACTTCCAGCAGATACGCAATACACGTTCAAAGATAACAATGTCTTCCAACGTGTCGGTAACCAATTAGCAACAGTTGTTGCAACTTATGCGGATGGTACAACAGACGAAGTATTAGCACCTATTTACGTAAGCTATGCTTATGAAAAAGATGGTGTTAGCTACTCAGGCGTCCCTTATTCAGCGGAAAACAACTTTACTCGTACTGAAGAAGATGTACACATCGTACCAAATTTAGAAGATTTAAGTTCAACTGAATCACGTGCAGATAATACTATTGATTTTGATTTATCAGCTGTATTCAACCTAGTACGAGTTAATTCAGGTATGGAAACATACATCGAATTAGATGAACGTATCGCACAATATGTGACTTCAATTGATGGTAATATTGCTTCAACAGCAGCAGGTGCATCACCAGATCGTCCATTTGTTTGGGAACGTGTTGTAAATGCGAAAGGTGAACTAACAAACACTTGGAAAATGCGTTCATTCAACGCCCTAGCTTATTCTGATGGAGAAACATCAGTATTCCTTGGAGACCAGCCGTCTGTTTCACAAGTAAGTAGTTCAACAATCAACTTAAGTGATACAGTAGAAAACATATTTGCGAATGATCCATTATTACAAAATGGAGATTTAGCCTTCAGAACATATACATTGACAAAAGAAGGACAAATTGTTAATACAACTGACCGTACAAATTACTTCCAAGTGGCACAAGATGAAAAAGATACGTTAACTGAAGCGACAGCACTTACAGAACGTAACTGGTTTACAGGTTCAGGTGCGATTACACGTTATGAAGCGCAAGCGGGTAACAATGGTGGTATCGTATTTGACCAATATTTCACAAAATCATCAAATGGTACATTAAATGGATATGGCGCGCAACCAAACCGTGACTGGACATATAATTTTGAAATTGATCCACGTCTATTACCATATATTGACGATGTTGAAATTCATTACTTAGACGAAAATGGTGTCGATTGGACAGCAAGTACTGAACTAAGCGATCGTTTTGCAAATGAATCTTCATTAACGAAAAACCAAGGTTGGAACAACTTTGAATATCGTTACAATAATGGTACTTCAATTGAATCTGCGTACACAACAGGCACAACATGGAACGATACACGTGACGGTGCACCTGACAAAGATGCATACACAGTTCCAGATGTAGAATTACAACCAGGTCAAGGTTACATGAGCTTAGACGCAGTAATGATTAACGTTGATTCTCGTCAGTTAAACTTTAGACCAGGCTTAATCCAACCGGCTAAAGTACGTGTTGTAGCAACGCTTAAAGATGGCGTTTCAATTAATGATGTTTTAGGTCAAAACCGTGATGAAAACTTTGGTTTCACAGGTTACTTAGTGAATGGTAAAAATGAAATCATTCCAAATACAGCAGGCACAGGTTACTACCAAGCAATGGATGTTGATGGAGATGGTATCGTTGACGAAATCGACCCAAGCATTGAAACACCAGACGCACCACCTCAAACTGCAGATAACTTTACACCAGTAGGTCAACCTATTGAAACACCAGTGGGCGTCACACCAGATCCACGTGATGGTATTACTAACCTTGGAGAATTACCTCCAGATGCGACTTACAATTGGGAAGTTGTACCAAATGTTGATACACCAACGACACCAGGTAACCCAATCCAAGCAGCAGTTATCGTAACGTATGTTGATGGTTCACAAGATCGTGTTGAAGTACCAATTACAGTAACGGACACACCAGTGGCAACACCACCGGAAGCACCAGTTGTAACTAACCCACAACCAAATGACGGAACAGTAACAGGTACATCAAATGAGCCAGGTGGAACAGTAGTTGTGACATTCCCTAACGGAGAAGTCGTGACAGGTACAGTAGACGAAGATGGCACATGGACAGTAAACGTACCACCAACTGAAACGTTAGAACAAGGTGAGGTTATCACTGCTACAATCACAGATGATAATGGAAACACGTCAACACCAGGTAGTGGTACAGTAACTGACACAATCGCACCAGACGCACCAGTTGTAACTAACCCACAACCAAATGACGGAACAGTAACAGGTACATCAAATGAGCCAGGTGGTACAGTAACAGTAACGTTCCCTAACGGAGATGTTGTTACAGGTACAGTTGGAGAAGATGGCACATGGACAGTAGATGTACCACCGACAACAACATTAACTGAAGGTGACATCATTACTGCGACAGTGGAAGATGACAACGGTAACGTTTCTACACCAGGTAACGGAACAGTGACTGATACAATCGCACCAGACGCACCAGTTGTGAACAATCCACAACCAAACGATGGTACAGTAACAGGTTCAGGAGAACCAGGTGAAACAGTAGTTGTGACATTCCCTAACGGAGAAGTCGTGACAGGTACAGTTGGAGAAGACGGTACTTGGACAGTAAATGTACCACCAACAGAAACATTAGAAGAAGGCGAAGTTGTGACAGCGGTTATCACTGATGATAACGGAAATACGTCAACGCCAGGTAACGGAACAGTAACTGACACGATTGCGCCAGACGCACCAGTTGTGAACAATCCACAACCAAATGACGGAACAGTAACAGGTACATCAAATGAGCCAGGTGGTACAGTAACAGTAACGTTCCCTAACGGAGATGTAGTTACAGGTACAGTTGGAGAAGATGGCACATGGACAGTAGATGTACCACCGACAACAACATTAACTGAAGGTGACATCATTACTGCGACAGTGGAAGATGACAACGGTAACGTTTCTACACCA
>NZ_JAANBQ010000011.1:0-6212 GCF_011394755.1 Staphylococcus sp. 11511212
GACAAAGCCTGGATTTACAAAACCACACTCGATACAACTTTCTTTCGCCTGTTTCACGATTTTGTTTATACTCTAATATTTCAGCACAATCTTTTACTCTTTCAGCCTTTTTAAATTCAAGAATATGCAGAAGTTCAAAGTAATCAACATTAGCGATTTTCTTTTCTCTCCATGGTCTCACTTTTCCACTTTTTGTCTTGTCCACTAAAACCCTTGATTTTTCATCTGAATAAATGCTACTATTAGGACACATAATATTAAAAGAAACCCCCATCTATTTAGTTATTTGTTTAGTCACTTATAACTTTAACAGATGGGGTTTTTCTGTGCAACCAATTTTAAGGGTTTTCAATACTTTAAAACACATACATACCAACACTTCAACGCACCTTTCAGCAACTAAAATAAAAATGACGTTATTTCTATATGTATCAAGATAAGAAAGAACAAGTTCAAAACCATCAAAAAAAGACACCTTTTCAGGTGCTTTTTTTATTTTATAAACTCATTCCCTGATCTCGACTTCGTTCTTTTTTTACCTCTCGGTCGTAGTACCCCCCAGAAGTTGGTCGATTTTTTCAAAATCTCCCCCCAGTCCATTTCCCAATTCCTAAAACAATAAAACCGTGGGCGTTGCCCACACCCACAAACGCAATGCGTTTGATCATGCCTCTGAAAAGTGAGTAGACAGTCATACCTGTTGGCTTTTCTGTCGGTTTGCAAAAGCTAATTTACGAAAAAAGCAGCACAAGGGTAAATGCACTCACTACGTTCGCCCTTGTACTGCTTTCTTTTTCGCAAATTTTAACGCTTATGCCGACGAAAAGACCAAACAGGTATAAATATACTCGAATTGATTTAAAACTCCTTAGAACGCAAATATGAGCTTCTAACGACTTAATTCATCTCTATCTCGTGTTCGAGTTTCATTTCTATGAATTTTTTCAAACTCTCCACCTTTCACAAATTCTTTTACTTTGTCTACAACGCCACCAACAAGCGTTTTAACCTGTTCAGTTGTAACTTGCTTAGAATCTTTAAAGTACGCTTTAAACCCTTTGTAAATGTCCTTAATTTCGTTTTTAAGCGATTTATTCTCTTTCTCTAATTCTTCAAGTGTTTCGATATTCCGATTACTCTTACGCACCAAATCATTGTATTCTTTCACTAATTCGCTATATTTCCCTTTAACTTTAGTGATTTCTTTAGGTAAATCAGTTTCCGCATATTTCTTTAGTCGCTCATTTGAGCTATATAAATCTTCATAGCCTTGTATCAAAGCATTTAATTTATCTTTAGAAATAATCACATTTCCTGTTTTACGTTCTTCATTTTTCATAAATTCATGTCGCAACTTACCAATACCAATGGTTTCGCCACTAGGTACTTTGACTGTTTTCGTTTCGTCTTTTAAATCCAAACTCTCTTTTTTTATAGTCGCTGTTTTATCGTTCGATAACGCTAAAACTTCTGACTTCCGCTGTTCCAGCGTGGTAGTCATCTCTTTTAATTCGTCCTTTGCCTTTTTATATTCAGGCACCGTTAAATTTTTACGCTCTGACCCTTTTTCGCCACGTTCAAGCTCAAAACCACGCTCATTTAAATATTTTGGTAATTCGTCTTGTACCGCCTGTAAGGCTTGACGATTAAAAACAGTCTTTGCTGATAACTTCTTTTCCGCATTGAAAGGCACAATACCTAAGTGCATATGTGGTGTTGTTTCGTCTAAGTGAACTTGAGCGTAGCGGATATTCTCATCACCAAATTTTTCAGCGAAGTAATCTTTCGACTGTTCGAAAAAGTCTTTAATTTCTTTATCGTCTTTATCTTTAAAAAATTGGTTGTCAGAAGTTATGATCCATTCGTTTATTAATACAGCATCTTTTCTGACAGCACGACTACTTGATTTGTTGTCATTAATAAATTGCTCAATATCTCGTTTATAATTTTCTGTCCGATTGACCAAATCATAATTTAAATACGACCGTTCAACATCAATATCTTTGTTCGAATGATTGTCTGTATTTCTCTGATTATGATTACCCACCCCAACCAAATTTCCTGATTTCATCTTTTGCATACGAGCCACTACAAATGACATATAAACACTCCTAACTTCGGTACAACTTCCATGTAAAGTATACACACTATACTTTATATTCATATAAGTGTGTACTCTGCGAGGCTGTCGGCAGTGCCGACCAAAACCATAAAACCTTTTAAGACCTTTCTTTTTTTCGTAAAAAAAGAAACAAAAAAACCCGACCTCTGCCACCTCAGCAAAGGGGGGATGCTTTCGTTACCACTCAAAAATAAAAAAGATACAAGAGAAATCTCTCGTATCTTTATTCAACAATAGGGCCCAATTGCAGTATAAATTTAACAGTCGTTCATCATGTTATTATTTATCAGAGCTTGTGCTATAATTATTCTAATTTCATAATCAACCAAACAAAAAATAAGTGGTTATAATGGATTGTTAATATAAACATTCATTATAACCTCATAGGAGTGGGTTATAATGAACAAAAAAAATATAAAAGATAGTCAAAACTTTATTACTTCAAAGCATCATATAAATGAAATTTTGAGAAATGTACATTTAAATACAAATGATAATATTATTGAGATTGGTTCAGGGAAAGGTCATTTCACGTTTGAATTAGCTAAAAGGTGTAATTATGTAACCGCCATTGAAATAGATCCTAAATTATGTAGGATAACTAAAAACAAACTTATTGAATATGAGAACTTCCAGGTTATCAATAAAGATATTTTACAATTTAAGTTTCCTAAAAATAAGTCATATAAGATATATGGAAATATACCCTACAATATAAGTACAGATATAATTCGAAAAATTGTTTTTGAAAGCACAGCTACAGAAAGTTATTTAATAGTGGAATATGGATTTGCTAAAAGGTTGCTAAATACAAATCGTTCACTAGCACTATTTTTAATGACAGAAGTTGATATATCCATATTAAGTAAAATCCCTAGAGAATACTTTCATCCAAAACCTAGAGTTAATAGCTCGTTAATTGTATTAAAAAGACACCCTTCAAAAATATCACTCAAAGATAGAAAACAATATGAAAATTTTGTTATGAAATGGGTTAACAAAGAATACATAAAACTATTTTCCAAAAACCAATTTTATCAAGCCTTAAAATATGCAAGAATTGACGATTTAAACAATATTAGCTTTGAACAATTCTTGTCTCTTTTCAATAGCTATAAATTATTTAATAGATAAGTTAAGGGGTGCATAAACTGCATCCCTTAACTTATCTTATTTTGCTTAAACAATCTTGGCCCGTAAACTGCATAACTCATATGTAAATCGCTCCTTTTTAGGTGGCACAAATATGAGGCATTTTCACTATTTCCGGCAATTACTTCCATGTAAAGTATAAACACACTATACTTTATATTCATAAAGTGTGTGCTCTGCGAGGCTGTCGGCAGTGCCGACCAAAACCATAAAACCTTTAAGACCTTTCTTTTTTTTACGAGAAAAAAGAAACAAAAAAACCTGCCCTCTGCCACCTCAGCAAAGGGGGGTTTTGCTCTCGTGCTCGTTTAAAAATCAGCAAGGGACAGGTAGTATTTTTTGAGAAGATCACTCAAAAAATCTCCACCTTTAAACCCTTGCCAATTTTTATTTTGTCCGTTTTGTCTAGCTTACCGAAAGCCAGACTCAGCAAGAATAAAATTTTTATTGTCTTTCGGTTTTCTAGTGTAACGGACAAAACCACTCAAAATAAAAAAGATACAAGAGAGGTCTCTCGTATCTTTTATTCAGCAATCGCGCCCTTTAATGGAACAAAAAGATTTGAATTCCTGTTATAAAAAAAGGATCAATTTTGAACTCTCTCCCAAAGTTGATCCCTTAACGATTTAGAAATCCCTTTGAGAATGTTTATATACATTCAAGGTAACCAGCCAACTAATGACAATGATTCCTGAAAAAAGTAATAACAAATTACTATACAGATAAGTTGACTGATCAACTTCCATAGGTAACAACCTTTGATCAAGTAAGGGTATGGATAATAAACCACCTACAATTGCAATACCTGTTCCCTCTGATAAAAAGCTGGTAAAGTTAAGCAAACTCATTCCAGCACCAGCTTCCTGCTGTTTCAAGCTACTTGAAACAATTGTTGATATAACTGTTTTGGTGAACGAAAGCCCACCTAAAACAAATACGATTATAATTGTCATGAACCATGATGTTGTTTCTAAAAGAAAGGAAGCAGTTAAAAAGCTAACAGAAAGAAATGTAACTCCGATGTTTAACACGTATAAAGGACCTCTTCTATCAACAAGTATCCCACCAATGTAGCCGAAAATAATGACACTCATTGTTCCAGGGAAAATAATTACACTTCCGATTTCGGCAGTACTTAGCTGGTGAACATCTTTCATCATATAAGGAACCATAGAGACAAACCCTGCTACTGTTCCAAATATAATTCCCCCACAAAGAACTCCAATCATAAAAGGTATATTTTTCCCTAATCCGGGATCAACAAAAGGATCTGTTACTTTCCTGATATGTTTTACAAATATCAGGAATGACAGCACGCTAACGATAAGAAAAGAAATGCTATATGATGTTGTAAACAACATAAAAAATACAATGCCTACAGACATTAGTATAATTCCTTTGATATCAAAATGACCTTTTATCCTTACTTCTTTCTTTAATAATTTCATAAGAAACGGAACAGTGATAATTGTTATCATAGGAATGAGTAGAAGATAGGACCAATGAATATAATGGGCTATCATTCCACCAATCGCTGGACCGACTCCTTCTCCCATGGCTACTATCGATCCAATAAGACCAAATGCTTTACCCCTATTTTCCTTTGGAATATAGCGCGCAACTACAACCATTACGAGTGCTGGAAATGCAGCTGCACCAGCCCCTTGAATAAAACGAGCCATAATAAGTAAGGAAAAGAAAGAATGGCCAACAAACCCAATTACCGACCCGAAACAATTTATTATAATTCCAAATAGGAGTAACCTTTTGATGCCTAATTGATCAGATAGCTTTCCATATACAGCTGTTCCAATGGAAAAGGTTAACATAAAGGCTGTGTTCACCCAGTTTGTACTCGCAGGTGGTTTATTAAAATCATTTGCAATATCAGGTAATGAGACGTTCAAAACCATTTCATTTAATACGCTAAAAAAAGATAAAATGCAAAGCCAAATTAAAATTTGGTTGTGTCGTAAATTCGATTGTGAATAGGATGTATTCACATTTCACCCTCCAATAATGAGGGCAGACGTAGTTTATAGGGTTAATGATACGCTTCCCTCTTTTAATTGAACCCTGTTACATTCATTACACTTCATAATTAATTCCTCCTAAACTTGATTAAAACATTTTACCACATATAAACTAAGTTTTAAATTCAGTATTTCATCACTTATACAACAATATGGCCCGTTTGTTGAACTACTCTTTAATAAAATAATTTTTCCGTTCCCAATTCCACATTGCAATAATAGAAAATCCATCTTCATCGGCTTTTTCGTCATCATCTGTATGAATCAAATCGCCTTCTTCTGTGTCATCAAGGTTTAATTTTTTATGTATTTCTTTTAACAAACCACCATAGGAGATTAACCTTTTACGGTGTAAACCTTCCTCCAAATCAGACAAACGTTTCAAATTCTTTTCTTCATCATCGGTCATAAAATCCGTATCCTTTACAGGATATTTTGCAGTTTCGTCAATTGCCGATTGTATATCCGATTTATATTTATTTTTCGGTCGAATCATTTGAACTTTTACATTTGGATCATAGTCTAATTTCATTGCCTTTTTCCAAAATTGAATCCATTGTTTTTGATTCACGTAGTTTTCTGTATTCTTAAAATAAGTTGGTTCCACACATACCAATACATGCATGTGCTGATTATAAGAATTATCTTTATTATTTATTGTCACTTCCGTTGCACGCATAAAACCAACAAGATTTTTATTAATTTTTTTATATTGCATCATTCGGCGAAATCCTTGAGCCATATCTGACAAACTCTTATTTAATTCTTCGCCATCATAAACATTTTTAACTGTTAATGTGAGAAACAACCAACGAACTGTTGGCTTTTGTTTAATAACTTCAGCAACAACCTTTTGTGACTGAATGCCATGTTTCATTGCTCTCCTCCAGTTGCACATTGGACAA
>NZ_JAANBQ010000012.1:0-126841 GCF_011394755.1 Staphylococcus sp. 11511212
GCCTTGGTGAGCCGTTACCTCACCAACTAGCTAATACGGCGCGGGTCCATCTATAAGTGACAGCAAGACCGTCTTTCACTATCGAACCATGCGGTTCGATATGTTATCCGGCATTAGCCCCGGTTTCCCGGAGTTATTCCAGTCTTATAGGTAGGTTACCCACGTGTTACTCACCCGTCCGCCGCTAACGTCAAAGGAGCAAGCTCCTCGTCAGTTCGCTCGACTTGCATGTATTAGGCACGCCGCCAGCGTTCATCCTGAGCCAGGATCAAACTCTCCATAAAAGAAGTAAGCTTGATATAGCTCGTTGATTGGTTCAGCCAATCACTCTAGAAAGTACGTTACGTACTCAAAATTATTGGAATTAACGTTGACATATTGTCATTCAGTTTTCAATGTTCGTAGTGTTTCTTTTTTAAACCGTTACAATAATCAATTATACTTGTTATGTTTTTTCATGTCAAGAAAAATTTTAAAGTTTTTAAATTAATTTGTGCTCGGTTCGTTGTTTCAACATTATATATTTTATAATGTTATTCAGAAACTTACAAGCGTTAATTTTACACTTTTAATATTTTGTTCAAAAATTTAAAGGTGTTTTAACGTTGTTAACGCGTCGTAACTTGACGACTTTTATATCTTACCAATCGTCCATTAAAACGTCAATAAAAAATCTAAAGAAATTTCGCTAAAAATCACTCTAGAGTGGAAATGTCACACTAAAAGTGGAATAGCGATTTAAGATTATCGATATTAACGTGCTTAATGCAATATTAAAAAAGCACCTAGTCGTTATTTTAAACGTTAACTAGATGCTTTAGCTATGATTAAGTTTTATCTTCTGCTTCTTTACATTCCCGACATATTCCATATATTTCCATACGATGATGCGTAATATTAAAATCTGTCACGTGTTGCGCAAGCTGTTCAATTTCATGTAAGGAAGGATAATGGAAATCTACAATTTTACCGCACTTTTCGCAGATCACATGATAATGGTTTTGCGTGTCAAAATCAAAACGACTAGAAGCATCCCCATACGTCAGCTCTTTTACAATACCCGTTTTCTTAAAAACTTTGAGGTTATTATAAATTGTTGCCACACTTATGTTAGGAAAATCAGGTGATAATGATTGATAAATTTCATCAGCAGTTGGATGTGATTTTGAACGAATCAAAAAGTTTAAAATTGCTTGTCTTTGAGGTGTAATACGAACCCCGGCTTCTCTTAATGAAGCGATAGAATCATTCAACTGATGTTCATAAGTTTCCATTTCTGCAGCCATTTGTCTCACCCGTCTTTCTACTTAATAATAATTCTTACTTAATATTAATATAATGCGAGTGATTTGTTAATGTCAATTATTTCGTTAATATCCTTTATTTAAGTCTACAACATTCTCAATTAGCCCTTCGTTATTGAGAACACTCTGTAAATTATTGATAAAGATATCTGTGGCTTTAGTTTTATTATATTGCGCATTTCCGGTAATGTGACTCGTCATCACTACATTGTCTAGTTCATACAAACCTGACTCATCTGTGAGTGGCTCATTTTCATAAACGTCTAAATAGGCTTTACGAATATTTTTTTCTTTTAAAGCTTGCACAAGGACATTTTCCTTTACAACTGTTCCCCTTCCTATATTGATAAAAAGTGTTCGTGTATTCATTTTGTCAAAATCACTTTTTTGTAAGAGGAATGTTGTCTCTTCAGTTTCGGGTAATACATTAACCACAATATTTGCTTTAGCATAAATTCCTGTTCTTTCACTTAATGGATACGTTTCATCAAAGCCTTCAACTGCGTGTCCATTTGTGTTTAAACCAAGTGTTTTCATACCAAACACTTGTGCAATTTGAGCGGCGCGTTTTGGAATGACGCCTGTTCCTAAAAATAAAATGGTTTCCCCAGCTATCGATGCTGTGGTTCTTTTATGATTATAGATTTTGGATAATTGCTCTTCATAAGTTTCCTTCATTTCTTTATAGTCATCTAAGATATATGCAAATAGAAATTCAGTCAGTTGCTGTGCATGAACGCCTTTCGCATTTGTAACTTGAATATTTCTTTTACGCAATGCATCAAAAGGTAATGTATTAACACCTGTCGCAAACCACATTAACCATTTTAAATTTTTCGCTTTATCAATAAATGACGCATCCACTTCTTTATGATAAGTCATTAATATGTCCATCTCTTTTAAGGAACTCTCTGGTAAATATGATGGATGTTTATAAAATTCAAAATCAACATTAGGAAAAGTTTCTTGCAAGCGTTGTTCTTGATCTCCTAAACGCATTAAACTTACAACACGCATTCTCATCACCCCTGAAGAATTGATTTTAGTTGATCCATTTGCGACTTCACTTTGACTTTTTCAATGACATCCATCACTTTACCTTCTTCATCAATAATGAATGTTGTGCGTACGATGCCCATTGTTTCTTTACCAAATGTCTTTTTCAGCTGATATACCCCTGTCGCTTTCGAAAGTTGATAATCTTCATCTACAAGTAAATCAAAATTGAGTTGATGTTTTTCGATAAAATTTTGATGTTTACGTTTTGAATCTCCGCTAATGCCATAGACTTTTACATCCAAATCATTAAAATACGAAAGATGATCTCTAAAATCGCAAGCTTCAGTTGTACAAGTCGGTGTGTTATCTCTAGGATAAAAATAAAGAATGGCCTTTTGACCTTTTAATGAAGATTTAGTGATGACTTCACCATTTTGATTTTCTAATTTAAAATCCGGAAATTGATCGCCATTTGTTAACATTTGACTCCCTCTTTCTTCATTTCTTTTATTTTATGATACGATATGAGATGAAAATATTAAATAAAAGAGGCTGATATTAGATGAATTTTTCTAAAAGCGAAAACTTGCAAAATCAATCTAACGAATATATTTTAGGCGGCGTGAATTCTCCATCACGTTCTTACAAAGCAGTGGGTGGCGGTGCACCTGTTGTTATGAAAAAAGGGCAAGGAGCCTATTTATATGATGTAGATGGGAATAAATATATCGACTATTTACAAGCTTATGGCCCTATTATTACTGGGCACGCACATCCTCATATCACTCAAGCCATTCAAGAACAAGCCGCATTAGGCGTATTATTTGGAACACCAACTGAACTTGAAATTGAATTCGCACGAAAACTGCGAGCAGCTATTCCATCTCTTGAAAAAATGCGTTTTGTTAATTCTGGAACAGAAGCTGTCATGACAACAATTCGTGTGGCACGTGCTTATACGAACAGAAATAAAATCATCAAATTTGCAGGCTGTTATCACGGGCATTCAGATTTAGTCCTTGTCGCTGCAGGTAGTGGCCCTTCACAACTTGGCTCACCAGATTCTGCAGGAGTTCCAAAAAGTGTAGCACAAGAAGTCATCACTGTACCTTTTAATAATATTGATGCGTTTAAAGAAGCGATGGCTCACTGGGGTGACCAAGTTGCAGGTGTGCTTGTTGAACCTATAGTAGGTAACTTTGGTATGGTTGAACCGCAACCTGGTTTTCTAGAAGCAGTCAATGAAATTACACATGAATACGGTGGCTTAGTGATTTATGATGAAGTCATTACTGCTTTCCGCTTCCATTATGGTGCAGCTCAAGATTTGCTAGGCGTATATCCTGATTTAACTGCCTTTGGTAAAATTGTGGGTGGCGGATTACCTATTGGTGGTTATGGCGGACGCCAGGATATTATGGAACAAGTTGCCCCGTTAGGCCCTGCCTATCAAGCCGGAACAATGGCAGGTAACCCCCTCTCTATGAAAGCAGGTATTGCTTTATTAGAAGTTTTAGAAAAAGAGGGTGTATATGAAAAATTAGATCAATTAGGTGCACGTCTTGAAGAAGGTCTCCAAGCTTCTATTGATAAATATCAAATTAAAGCTACAATTAATCGCGTGCGTGGCGCTTTAACGGTCTATTTTACCGACGAAAAAGTGACGCATTACGACCAAGCTGACCAATCAGACGGAGAACAATTTGCGAAATTCTTTAAATTGATGTTACAACAAGGCATTAACCTTGCTCCTTCAAAATATGAAGCGTGGTTCTTAACAACTGAACATACAGAAGAAGATATCGACCAAACATTGAAAGCTGCAGATTATGCATTTCAGCAATTAGCTAGCAAATAAAGCAAAAATATTATAATATCTATATATCAGAACGAGAGCAATTAAAAAAAGCTTACGTTTCAAAGGGCTGAGGCAAAGTAATGCCTTGGCCCTAAAATTTAAATGTAAGCTAAGTGAAAGACACTTTTTTAAAAAGACACTGCGGTGTTAGAATAAATATAACTCTCTCTCAAACTCTCAAGGTTCAACTATATATTTTATGAAGGAGTGCTTTATTTGAAATTAGGTGCGAGAATATTAAAAACAGGAATCGCCATTATACTTGCGATTTCTATCGCTTCCTTATTACCTTCTGATGCAGGGATGATTACTGTTGCCGGAATTGCTGCTGTAGTCGCCATGCAGCCGAGTGTATATCGTACTTTAAAAACCATCGTCGATCAATTTCAAGGCAATGTTATAGGTGCTATTTTAGCTATCGTTATGGTCTCCATCTTTGGTAAGAATATTATCATCATGGGGGCGACGGTGATATTACTCATTGCGATTTTATTTAAATTGAAAATTGAGCATGTGGCTACATTAGCGACTGTTACTGCACTTATTATTATGGGACAGCATAGTGGTTCATTTTATTGGTCTGCGTTTTACCGTTTTATCTTAGTCATGATTGGTGTTTTGAGCTCATTCATAGTGAATATGACATTTTTACCTCCAAAATTTGAAACTAAAATTTACTATAATTCACTCAATATTACAACGGATATTTTTAAATGGTTCAACTTAGTGCTTAATGACGTCACCGAGTTCAATTACGTCAAACAAGATTTAGAGAGTTTGCGCCAACGCGTTGTAAAACTAGAGCAATTGTTTGAGTTTTATAAAGAAGAACGCTCATTAACGAAAAAATATGCCCGTGCACAAACTCGTAAGAAAATTTTATTCAAAGAAATCGTACTCTCAACAAGAGATGCCTACGATGTACTTAAACGCATGAATCGTTATCAAAATGACATGCTTAATTTAAGTGAGTCTCTCTTTCTACAGATAAAATTAGAAGTCGATGAATTATCACAGTTTCATGAGCAGATTCTAATAAGTATCACCAAAAAAGCAAAATTTGATAATCCAGATTTTCAAAGTCGTATCACAAATCCCCTCAAAAAAGATTTATTAACCGCCTATCAAGAAGAATTTAAATCAAATTCTACAAACTCAACGGATATAAATACAAATGTGATACACATAATTGCCGCTTTAGAAGAATATCGATATAATCTTGAACATTTGAATCGTTTACGTATTAGCTACTTTAAATATCATTCAAACGATCCAGATATCGATATTATTAAAGAAGACTTTGATTTATAATTTGAAGATAAAAATACGGTAAGTGCGATGAATAGATATTTTAATCCATTTCTCTTAGCACTCACCGTATTTTTTTATTTATTGAATTAATTTAAGTTGATAATCCTGTATCGTTTGAATATCTCCTCTTTTGTGTTTCAATGTGACATGTTCTGGGCCAATTTCAGTAGGACTTGTGACTCCGACTGCCGCTGCAATATTAAATAACCCTTCATGTAAAGAAGTGACGTAATTGGCGACACGATATTCTTTTTCTTCTATCACGAGGGCCTTTTCCTTTTTAGGGTCTGTTGTTGCCACTCCCACAGGACAAGTGTTTTTATGACATTGGCGGCTCATGATACATCCCACACTAATCATCATTCCACGTGCAACGTTGACTAAATCAGCACCAAGTGCAAGGGCAATAGCAATTTTATCAGGGGTCACGAGTTTACCCGAAGCAAATATTTTAACTCTATCTCGGACACCATTTGCTTTTAAAATTCCATCCACGATAGGCAGTGCCGTAAATAAAGGTAACCCCACACCATCTTTTAGTTCCTGAAAAGTTGCTCCTGTGCCTCCTTCTCCTCCGTCCACTGTAATAAAGTCTGGAAAGAGGTTGAGTTCTACCATTGTTTTAACGAGCGTATTCACTTCATTCCGATTACCCACCACAATTTTAAAGCCAACTGGTTTTTGACTCAATTGTCTTAATTCGTTAACCCATTCTAATAAAGCTTTAGGATGGTCAATAAATTCGAACCGATTAGGTGAATTAATCGTCTCAAACGGTGTGACATTTCTAATTTTCGCGACTTCTTCAGTAACTTTATGCCCTTCAATATGACCCCCACGCGTTTTAGCGCCTTGGGCAAGTTTGATTTCAAACATTTTTATTCTAGGATTTTCTGCTTTTTTCAAAAACTCAGATTTACTAAAGCCCCCTTCTTTATTACGTACACCAAATAATCCAGGGCCAATTTGAAAAATGATATCAGCGTCCCCTTTTAGATGGTACGTACTCAATCCACCTTCACCCGTATTCATCCATGTTCCCGAATGACCCAATCCTTTTGAAAGTGCAGTAATTGCGTGACTCCCTAGTGCACCAAAGCTCATAGCAGATTGACCTACTAAGCGCTTCGCATAATACGGATGTTTTAAATCCGTTCCAAACTTAATATAATGCGACGGATGTAAGAAGTAAGGTTCAATATCTGAAGCTTGGATGCGTTCTTTTCTAGAAAATAGTGATTCTCTTTGAATGTCGTATACAAAAGTCGAAATAAGGTGTTTGTTATCTAGCGCAAGCTCAGAAAGTTGTGTTGGAAACATCGCATTATTGAGAAAAAAACCTTCATCGTAATTCAATTCAGATCCAAAACTTGTTTTGCGATCATTATATTTACCCGCAAGTACAATATGTTGATATTGATCTCTCGAAAAAGGTTGATCTTCATTATCATTTAAAAATAAATATTGTCGAAGTTCAGGTCCAATACTTTCCAAGAAATACCGTACTCTTGCCAATACTGGATAATTTCGCAAAACACTATGTTGTTTCTGTTTTCGGTCAAATATTAAAAACCCAATAATCGCAATGAGTGCAAATATGAGTAGACCCACAATGATGATGTTAACAATCAGTTGCAAAATCGTTAAAAATGTCATACAGATATCCCCTTTTTGAATAACTATACCCTTTGTTCACACTAAATATAAATATTTTCACTCCATTTAATTACTTTTTAAATGACTTTCAGAAATAAACACAAAAACACGATACATCATGAGAAATGGCCTTTCTCAAACGTATCGTGTTTCTTTAGGATTTTATAAGTTTTGGATATTGTAAAGGCGTTGATAAGCACCTTGTTGTGCCATTAATTCTTGATGGGCACCCATTTCAACAATTTCCCCATTTTCGATGACGACAATTTTATCTGCATGCGTTATTGTAGAAAGACGGTGCGCGACGATTAAAGTTGTTCGGTCTTTACTTAGAATATTCAATGCTTCTTGAATGATAGCTTCACTTTCCAAATCAAGTGCACTCGTTGCTTCATCTAAAATTAAAATTGGAGGATCGTTTAGGAAAATACGTGCGATTGAGAGACGTTGTTTTTGTCCACCTGACAATTTGACTCCACGTTCCCCAACTTCCGTATCATAGCCATGGGGTAATGCCATAATAAAATCATGAGCATTAGCCTTTTTAGCCGCTTCAATAACGTCACTATCTGAGGCATCGGGACGTCCTAACAAAATATTTTCCTTTACTGTATCAGAAAATAAAATGTTATCTTGTTGAACTAAACCAATTTGACGACGTAAATTTCCTGTTTCAAAGTCCTTAATATTATGTTGATCAATTAATATTTCACCTTTCGTAACATCATAAAATCGTGGAATCAAGCTAATTAATGTAGATTTACCTCCACCACTCATACCCACAAATGCCACTGTTTCACCGTGATGAATATTTAAGTTGATGTCTTTTAAAATGTCACGCTCATTTTGATTGTATTTAAACGAAACATGACAAATTTCAATATTACCTTGTTGTATCGGTATCGCTTTTGCCTGTTCAGTATTTTTAATATCATAGGGTTCATCAAATAATTGAAATACACGATCCATTGAGGCAAAACTTTGCGTCAACGTAGTGAATGAGGAAACGAGACGACGCAAAGGTCCATAAAGTTGTTCTAAATAGCTGACAAACGCAGCTAACGTTCCGACAGTGACAGAACCTGAAATAGCGAGGTACGCGCCAAATCCAATTACAATTAATGGCCCAATATCAGTCACTGTATTAATTGCTGAAAATGAATAGGCATTCCATCGCGTATGTTTAAATGCTTTTTGTAAAAAATTAGAATTACGTTTATCAAAATTTTTCGCTTCATTCTCTTCAATTGCAAAACTTTTAATCACGGACATCCCATTTACACGTTCATGTAAAAAGCCTTGGGTTTCCGCTAGCTTTTGTGAACGTTGACGGGTTAAGGCACGCAAACGTCCAAAGAAAAAGTAAACAGTTAAAATATAAAACGGTAAAATGACAATGGCTGCTACAGTCAGTTTCACATCTAAGAAAAACATCACGGATAACGCGATAATAATCGTAATACAATCTAGCCAAATATTCATTAAACCGGTCATAATAAAATCTTTTGTTTGCTCGACATCATTAATGACTCGTGAAATCACTTCACCCGCTTTATTATTAGCATAAAACCGTGCACTTAAAGCTTGTAAATGACTATATAACTTTTTACGAATATCATAAAGAATTTTATTACTTGTCCATTGCGCCATGTACTGTCTTAAAAATTCAATAGGCGGACGCACAATGATAAATATAAATGCGGCAATCCCCATAGCAAACAGCAAATGAGAATATTTGTCTGACATACTTAATGCGTCGTTATTAATGACGTCATCAATCACATATTTAATTAATAACGGTATCAATAATGGAATACCAAATTTTAATATTCCAACAATGATTGTCCCAAATATCAACCATTTATATGGCTTTACAAATTCTAAATAACGTCTTATCACGCACATATCCCCTTTCACAAAACATAAGACGAGTGAAATAGAGATAGTGAAGACATTGATATGCCGACTTTTTCTATTTCACTCGTAATATTTAGTGTTTCTATTATGTTGCATTCTAAGGTGAAGATTTTAATTAAATACTGTTTCTCAGCTTTTGAAATCTGTTTCGCCAAACTTTGATAAAATCTGGCGCAAATGGACCTTTTTTATGTTCTATCCATTGTTGTAAAATATCAACGTTTCTTCTTAAAATAACATCAATATCTTTAGGATAATTCATTTGATTCATATGTTGTTCATATTCATCCTCATCCAATAAATGATATTTGCCGTTTGGATACACTTTAATATCTAGATCATAATCGATATATTTTAAGGCTTCTTCATCACAAGCAAATGGTGATGACAAGTTACAATAGTAGTACACACCGTCTTCTCTGAACATACAAATGACATTAAACCAATACTCCGCATGAAAATAGACAATTGCTGGCTCACGCGTAATCCATGTTCGGCCATCACTTTCCGTGACCAATGTGTGATCATTGCCCCCAATAATGACATGATCTGTTCCTTTTAATATTGTTGTTTCAGACCAAACGCGATGGATATTGCCATCGTGCTTATAAGACTGTATTTTTATTGTGTCGCCTTCTTTAGGAATACATGATTTAACCACTTGTCTCACCCACTTCTATCAAACTCACTTTCACATTATATCACAATCTTTAAATGCTACTTACCATTCCGCTTACAATACTTTTCATAAATTTTATTCATCGACGCTGGTAAAGTAAATTGATCACGGTTTTTAGGTGATAACCATGCGGTATCTTCATAGGGCAATTTAAATTTTTCTAGATTTACACTTGCTCTATAGACTTCTAACACCCATGTGACATGTGTAAACTGTTGTTTCATCGTGTCTATTTTTTCATGATTCACTTCAAAAGTATCGCCATAAATTGCTTTTAACTCATCCAAACTTGTTGCTGACGGATGCTTTGGAAATTCCCACATATGAGTTAACAAATTGGCTGTTATTTGCTCAATAACATATTCTTGATGTTCATTTTCTATCAAATAGACATTATAAGTTTCTGTTTTTCTTTTTACCTTTTTTGTTTTCACAGGTAAGTCTAGCACAGTCCCTTTTCCATAACTTTCACAATGGGTTTGTACAGGACAAAATAAGCATAATGGGTTTTTCGGTGTACATATTAATGCCCCTAGCTCCATCATCGCTTGGTTAAAAGTCCCTGCTTCCGTTTCTACGTAGGGTCTTAAGGCCGCTTCAAATTTCGTTCTTGTCGTTTGTAATGCGATATCTGAATCATCATTGTTGAGTCGAGACCACACTCTAAAAACATTGCCATCGACTGTCGGCAAGGGATGGTTAAACGCAATACTCATAACAGCAGCTTGGGTATAAGGTCCCACTCCTTTCAATGTTTTAAACACTTCGGGCTGAACAGGGACTTGTCCCCCATAATTTTGAGCCACTTCTTTTGCGGCTGTGTGAAAATTGCGCGCTCGGCTATAATAGCCTAATCCCTCCCAATATTTTAAAACTTCATCATCGCTCGCATTTGCTAAAGCTTCAATTGTCGGGAAGCGTTCTATAAATTTTAAATAATAACTTCTCACTGTATTCACTTGTGTTTGTTGTAGCATTACTTCGCTCACCCAAATATAGTAAGGATTCGAAGTCTCACGCCAAGGCATTTGGCGCTGATTGATTTCAAACCAATTTATAAGATCACTTTTAAAACGCTCTGGATTATGCATAAAATTCTCCTTCAAGTGGTTGATTATTTTTGTTCAGTGTAAATATAGATTATACTATGTTTAAATAAGTAAGAAATGAGTGACGCTTATGGATACTGCGACGCATATCGCAATCGGTGTTGGGTTAACGGCCATTGCAACAACGGACCCTGCCTTAGGGCAAAACATTGCTGCAACTGCAACGGTTCTAATTGCTGGTTCGTTAATTCCTGATATTGATACAGTTTTAAAATTAAAAGATAATGCAACTTATATTTCTAATCATAGAGGCATTACACATTCTATTCCTTTCACACTATTTTGGCCATTGCTACTCACTTTGCTTGTGTTTAGTGTTTTTACCCATGTCGATCCTTTTCATGTATGGTTATGGGCACAGTTGGCTGTATTTTTACATGTCTTTGTAGATATTTTCAATTCATACGGCACCCAAGCGCTACGGCCTATTTCCAACAAATGGATTCAACTCAGTGTGATTAACACATTTGACCCTATCATCTTTTTTATTTTGATGATTGGTATTGTTATATGGGCTTTAGGCGTACATCCTTACATTGTTTTTGGCCCTATCCTTATTCTACTCATCATGTATTACATTTTACGTTTTATTATGCAGAGTTGGCTGAAAAAACAGGCGTTAAACCAAGTTGAACATCTAGGGACACCAATAAAAGTGTTTGTAGCCCCTACAATTCACTTTTTCCAATGGCGCATCGCTATTCAAACAGAAAAACATGATTATGTAGGTCGAAGTTATGGTCGAAATATTGTATTTAGCGATAAAGTCGAACGACAACCTTACCCAAGTGATGTCGTAATGCAATATGCACAATATGATTCTAACATACGTGCATTTTTGAATTTTTCATCTATTTATCGTTGGCATATTGAACATATTGATAATAAAACTACAGAGTTACGTTTTATTGATTTGCGTTATTTAAAAAATGACCACTATCAATTTGTAGCCATCGCACACCTTGATGAAAATATGAAAGTCATCCACTCCTATACTGGATGGGTCTTCACCGAAGAAAAACTAATGAAAAAACTCTATGCACACTAATGTATTATAAAAAAGCGGGGGTGAGACATAATTAATTTCATTTATTTGATTGTTCCATAAAGCCTTGCTTTTCTTGGAGCATTACAGAAATCTATTTGATTTCGTAGTAATGCCTGCCGGTGCATGAAGACGTTAGGAATGTAATGAGTTACGTCTTCAGTACAACTATGAACTTGCGTGAATAGGTGGTCCTTATTTAAAGTTGGGTAAAGCTTGAAAAGCGCATACGTAATCCAGTCAGCTACTGCCACTATTTTTATTGTAGTCAGCAAAAAATCTTAAAATGGATTTTCGGTTTCGGCTAGATGCCTCAGAAGTCTCGGCTTAGGAAACCATCAAATTTGCTATAATTATTCATCGCTCTAAAGTTATAAAATCTGCTTTACCAACTCAATTTTTATGAACTAAGTTGTATCAAAATAGCCATCAAAATTTATTCTTAGATAAATTTTGATGGCTTTCTAATTATTGGTAATCTTTATGTTCCAGCCCCGTTTTTGCATGCACTTGCGTTTGAATGTGTTCATTTGGTCTCAGTTGTGAAACATAGTCATTAAGCGCAAAATTGAGTACAGTCAATAAACCGATCCAACAAATAAAATAAAAATGATAACCAAGATGATTTAAAGCGTGAGAGCCAACAATTACAGATTGTTGAAACCCATTGACTAAATAGTACACCGGATTAAGCATAAGGAAATGTGATAAGCCACCATGAATCGTTCCTTTTATAAAAATAATAGGTAACAAACAAAAGACAATGAACACCAAAATGTAAAAAATCACATCTAATTTGGCATAAATGATACGAATAAGTCCTAACAAGTAGGATAAAAGTGCTATAAATATAAATGTCATAAATGTATAAAATAATACACCTACAATTAAAGTGTCCGCATTCACGGGCTTGACAATTCCTATAACAGTCATCAATAACAAAAGCACCAAACTATAAATACAACTTGAAATTAATATATGCAACATTGGACTACTATTAAAGTGACGTGTCACATAATAATCCCGAGGGAAATTTTTATAGTTGTTCCAAATCGCAATGAAGATAACTCCAAAAACGAAGAAACCAGCTAAGCGATACAGGATAGTCGCTTGCGTAATTTCAGGAAGTGCCATTGCAGTTAAAAGAACTTTTAACAATAAGATTATTGCGAGAAAAATCGCTACCATGAGCGTTAATTGCTTTTTTTGTTGAAATAAGCGATATTGACTGTGACGAACGTGTCGTGGAACATTTTTAAAGAATATAAACAATTGTTCTAACATAGTTTCACCTACAATTTAATATAAACCCATTGCTCATTTTGGAGATCTGCAATAAAGTAGCCGTCTTCAGATTTACCAATCCAATAGTTTCCATCAGGGTTAAATTTTTTCTTAAACGTTTCTGTTTTTACCATTGGAAATGAAAATCCTACCAATTGATTTCGATCGTTATACAACATGGATATCGGTTGTTGCGTAATTTGTTCAACAAATCGATTTTCTTTTTCTGGAACTAATGTGTTCTTTACTTTTTTATGAGGCAGGTGTATCTGTCCATTAAAATAATCGATTGACTCAACGTAATTCGATTTCATAAAAGGCTTAATCTGATCTCGTGACGTATTTTGATATAATGCGGCAGGATTTAAATATTTAAATTGTGATTTTGAGGCACTATACGTTTCTCCATCTACCACAATTTGATAGTTTGTTTTGTTTTCTCCTGTAATCGTCGCCACAGTATATCGTGGTAAAGTGATAGATTTTTGTTTGTTTTTGGCATTCAGTTTTGCTGAATTCTCCTCAACGATACCATAGGCTAATTTTTCGATATAAGGATCTTGATTATTTTTGGCAATCGTGTCTTCTGTCGTCACTTTTTTAGTTTGTAATTCTCCCATATTTGTAAAAATTAAAACAGCGCCTAATAGAATCCCCACAAAGAAAACAGCCAACCAAGTCCATATGCGTGCCAAAAATGCAGGAGGTTCTGCATGATGATACCGTTCTATTCTTTTAAAATTATAAGTCAGTTCAGGCATTCTTGAACGGTTCCGCTTCCAATCTTCGTCAAAATGTGCACGCTGTTCTTCGGATTTAAGAGAATTTCGGTCTTGTTCATGTGATTTAAATGCTGATAACACACGTTTTACAGGCCCTTCCTGTCTTAATTGACCATGAGAAATCCAAGCTAGATAATTGCTCACAGCTTGTATTTTTGCTAAATCGTTATCGATGGTCACCCAAGTTAATCCTTGTTCGATGTATTCATGCGCCATCTCAACCGCCTTATTCATAAAATCCTCATTCAGATAAGACAGAATGTGACTGAAGACAATAATTTCAGCTCGAGAAGCCCGTGCTAGACTGAATAAAAGCTGTGCATATTCTGCATCCGTTAAACTTTGAATCATTTCTTGAGATTGGGATTCTAAATGTGCAAATTTAATAATCTGCTCCACTTTGTGTACCGGTACTTCATATTCATATAAACGTATGACATCTTCAACGTAGGCTTTGACTGACATCGTTTCGACCGTTTTTTGGTTCATATTTGCATAAAACATTGATGCTGTTCGAACCATTCGACCTTTATCAGGTTTTACTGTTCCTGCTAAAATCTCTCCTACTAATGATTTTGAAGATTTTTCTTCACCAATAATGCCAAGTGATTCACCTTGATAAATATGTAATGTGATATTGTTCAATTCGATGTCTTCGGGTTGATAGCTAAAAGGCTTTAAGATATTTTGTTTTTTCTGATTACGATAATAATGTGTCACATTAATTATCTTTAGGACAATTGCACTCCCCATTGACTTAAAACCCCTTTATAATTGTAATAGTGATAATGGGATGCCTTCTTCTTGGTTGACACCCTCTCGATAGCCCCAAGCAAAAACACCTTTTAAATATTTTATTTTAAAATGCGCATTGGATCCATCGTTTAAAGTATATGTGGCCCCGATTTTGATGTCCTCTCGATTGACCAAATAACTTTCTGCAATAACAACTTTATTAGCATATACATCATATTCATTCATAATGCCATTCATTTCAGCTTTGCGCATTTTTTCTTTGTAGCTTTGTATTTCTTGATATATTTCGTGACGTTCCATCTCACTTAATCGTTTATGACTCATTTAAAATACCACTTTCTTCTAATTTTCTTTGGATTGCATCATATTGATAACCTTTTCGAGCCAATGCTTCTATTGTTTTCATTTTAAGCTGATAGCCCTCATACTTTTTGATATATTTATTATAGACTTTCTCTAAATCCCGTTGCAATAAATTGTCAATCCCCGCTGCATCTTCAGTAAAATCTAATTCCGATAATACCGCTTGGATATTATCAGAGGTGTATCCTTTTTGTAACAATCCTTGATGGACTTTTTGTTGCACTTTTTGCGAAGGACCTTTCTTTTTCTCTTTTAGTTTTGTAGCAACTTTTAATATTGCGTCAAAAGGCTGTTCTTCCTCGTAACGGGCGACATACTTTTGAATTAAAGGCGCTTCAATCCCTGCTTCAATTAATTTTTGTTTGAATATTTCCGACCCTTTATCAGTGGTAAGAATCATTGTATTTTTCAAACTTTCTGCGTAATCTTCATGGTTGATTAGATTCTGTGCTTTACAAAAATGAATCGCGTTAGCAATCACATCTTCAGGAAAATTTTGTTTGGATAGATATCGTTCAATTTCCTTACTACTTCTTTTTCGATAAGACAGATAATTCAAAGCTTGCTGAATCGCTTGTTGTTGATATTCTTGTTGTTTAATTTCTTCTAAAAATTGAGATGAAATGTCATCACCTTTTTTTAAATTTAATTTCACTAATGTATCATCTGATACACCAGTTTCAAATTGGTCATCCACGTAAATATTGAATCTTGTTGCATTATTTTTTTGAACTTCTATTTTCGTAATTTTACGCATATTTTCACCCCGCTCACATAAAAAACTGGAAGGTCTATTCGACTCCTCCCAGTTTCCTTTTTCTATATTATGCCATACTTTGTCCTTATCCACCAAGTTGTTGTAATGCTTCAGTATACTGACCTTCATTAATATAACCTTCTTGCTTCATTTTTTCTAACGTCATTTTAGTTCTGTTGATGAAGGAAGCTGACATGTTGTGAACATCATATACTGAAGGTGCGTTGACTTTACTAGCTAACATGGCACTTTGTAATACGGTAATTTGTGGTAAACTCTGGTTATTTTTGTTTGTTGTTGCCCCGAAATAATAATTAGCCGCAGACTCTATCGTATAGTTATTGTCTCCAAAATATATGTTATTCATATAATAACTTAATATTTTTTCTTTATCATAATCTTGCTCGACGCGTTTTGCAACAAACATTTCTTTTAGTTTTCGAGTAATGGTTTGTTGATTATCGTAATAGTAGTTTTTCACCAGTTGTTGGGTAATCGTACTTCCTCCTTGAAGACGATCACGATCTTTGAGTGAAGCGAATATCGCTCTTAAACTCCCTCTATAATCTACACCATTGTGACTATAAAACCTTCGATCCTCTAAAGCAATGAATGCCCCTTTCGTATAATCTGGCATCTGTGAAGCATCCACATACGTTGCTTTTTGTTCAATACTCGATAAATCTGAGACATTCGCTCTTTGCGATAAGATATACATGCCTCCAATAAACAATGCAAGTATAATAATAGCAATCATAATGACTAGTCGAAATATTTTACGTGACCGTTGTTTTCTTGGCGGATGCCCTACAGGTTGATAATACGTATTATAATAGGGTTCATTAGAAGGAGGTTCAGTATACTGTTTTTTTATTCGGTCGGTTCTTTTCATAAATGGGACCTACTTTCTCAAAATTACTATCTTATTGTGAGTGTATCAAGTCACACAAAATTAATCTATACATTTTGAACAAAATCAGTCCCTAGCATGAGTGCATGAATGTTAGAATATGGGGTATAAACTTTAGGATATTATTTAAAGGAAGGAAGAGTAATAATATGACAAAAATGAAAGCAAATATGGCGCTAATCAAGGCATTAGAAGCCTGGGATATTGATCATGTTTATGGTATTCCTGGTGATTCTATAGATGCTGTTGTAGATGGCTTAAAATCTGCAGAGCAACGTATCAAATTTGTACACGTACGTCATGAAGAAGTAGCCAGCCTTTCAGCTGCAGCATATACAAAATTAACAGGAAAAATTGGTGTAGCTTTAGGAATCGGTGGTCCTGGTGCGATTCATTTATTGAACGGTATGTATGATGCTAAAATGGACAACGTGCCTCAACTGATTTTATCTGGTCAAGCCAATAGTGATAAATTAGGGACTAAAGCCTTTCAAGAAGTCGATTTACCAAAATTATTTGAAGATGTCGCAGTTTACAATTATCAGTTAAAAGACAGTGATGCTTCTCGTATTTTTGATATTGTTGATGAAGCTATCCGTACGGCATATGCCCAAAAAGGGGTTGCTGTGTTAACACTGCCTAACAATATTTTAAACCAAAAAGTTGATGTCCAACTCCCTAGTCAAGTTGCCCCATTCCAACCACAGCTTCCAGACGCCCCTACTTCAGAGATTACAAAAGCTGCTGAGTTACTCAACCAAAGCAAAAAACCCGTTATTTTAGTGGGTGTAGGCGCACAACATGCGCAAGATGAAGTCAAAGCACTGATTGAAAAAGCAAAAATTCCAACAATGGTGACGTTACCAGCTAAAACCGTAGTTCCATATGATCATCCTTATTTATTAGGAAATATCGGAAAAATCGGTACAAAGCCTTCCTATCATGCGATGCAAAATGCAGACTTATTAATATTAGTCGGCACAAATTATCCTTACACAGATTATCTACCTCATAAAGACATACCAGCCATTCAAATCGATGTAGATCAACATGCCATTGGTCATCGTTTTAACATTGATGCACCGGTTATTGGAGACAGTAAAAAGAGCTTACATGCATTAACTGAAGCGATTCATCCTGTCACACAACGTGATTTCCTAGATGACATGTTAAAACGAAAAGAAACATGGGATCAATGGATGGAAGAAGATAAAAGAAATGAATCTGAGCCGATTCGCCCAGAACGTTTAATGGACGCGATTAATAAAGTGATTCATGAGGATACCGTCATTGCTGCTGACGTCGGAACGTCTACTGTTTGGTCAACACGTTATTTAAATTTGGGAATCCATAATAAATTCGTCATTTCTAGTTGGCTCGGTACGATGGGATGTGCATTACCTACAGCTATCGCTTCTAAAATTGCCTACCCAGGCCGACAAGTGATTGCTATTTCTGGTGATGGTGCGTTCGAAATGGTAATGCAAGATTTTGCGACAGCAGTTCAATACAATATGCCTATGGTGATTTTTGTTTTAAATAACCAAGAATTATCCTTTATTAAATACGAACAACAAGCTGCTGGTGAGTTAGAATACGGTATAGATTTCAGTGATATGGATTTTGCGAAATATGCTGAAATTTGTGGTGGTGTAGGCTATACACTAAAAGACGCTAAAGATATTGATGCGATTGTGCAAACAGCTGTTCAACAACATAAACCAACCATCGTTAATGTTTATGTGGATGTTAATGCAGCGCCGCTTCCAGGTCAAATCGTTCCTGAAGAAGCAAAAAATTATGCTAAATTCGCATATCGTAGTTTAACTGAAGAAGGTAAATTTGTTTTTAAAGAAATGCCTTCCCTTTCTACAGCAATTAAACGTTTCTTATAAAAATGAGGTCTGAAATGCATCAAATAGGCATTTCAGACCCTTTTTTTGTTTCGTTATGTATTCGTGGTAAGTTGATACATTTTTATCCTTTATAATTTAGGATTTCTTTCAACTTCATTATCGCTATATTTTTATTTATGCGCAAATTTCTAATAAAACACTACCTTAAAAACAGACAAAAAAGCTGCCAACAAAGGTTTCTACTTTGCTGGCAGCTTAAATCTATTATTGATTTAATAAATTTGTGATTTCTCTATTAAAGTCATCTAAGTCATCTGGAATTCGACTTGTAACGATGTTTTTATCTACAACGACTGATTCATCTTTAACAGTAGCTCCTGCGTTGCTTAAGTCTTTACGTACGTTAAGCACAGCTGTTAAAGTACGACCTTTTAATTCGTCTGTATCGATTAAGATTTGTGGACCATGACAGATTGCAAAAGTTGGTAAGTTTTCTTTTAAGAAATATTTTGCAAATGTTCCGAAGCGGCCTTCTTCATCTCCACGTAAATGGTCAGGAGAGAATCCACCTGGTAAAAGTAAACCATCATAATCTTCTGGTTTAGCATCAGCAATACCTACATCAGCTTTTGCTTTTTCACCATGTTTACCGACGATTTCTGAATTAGCTTCTGCGCCAATAATAACAACTTCATGTCCAGCGTTTTCAAGCGCTTCTTTAGGACTTGTTAATTCAATATCTTCAAATTCGTCAGCTAAAAGTACAGCTATTTTTTTTGCCATGAATATCACCTTTCTTTAATGAATGTCTAATTATTGTATAACCCCAAAAGATAACATTCAAACAAAAAACTTACTGACGCAATTGGTTCACTTTTGTTTCAAGTTGATCTAAAAGTGCAATCCACTCATCCACGTCTTTAATATCCACGTCATCTGGATTCACCTGTTCGATGTCTTCTAAAAATTGGGTTAAACGTTCTTTTACTTGATTCATTGTACGAGGCTCTTCCATAAGTATCCATTCTCCTTTATAATTGCATTTATCACTGTTATCATAACACGATTTTGATATTCCTCAATGATAAATATCAAATCAAACCTAGATATAGAGGAGTCTTATAATGATTCACACGACAAAAAAACCTATTTCTATACACAATGATCCTTGGGAAGCTTACAACGATATAACAGAACATGGGGAATTGACACTGAGTAATATTGAATTTACTACGACGAACTTATGTAATATGCGTTGTAGTCATTGTGCTGTAGGATATACACTTCAAACCACTGATCCTGTGCCTCTACCGATGACATTAATTACGCAACGATTAGATGAAGTTCCTCACCTTAGAACACTCTCTATTACAGGTGGAGAGCCTATGTTTTCGAAAAAATCGATTCGTGAAGTAGTAAAACCTTTACTCAAATATGCTTATGACAGAGGCATATATGTTCAAATGAATTCTAATTTAACACTGCCATTAGATCGTTATTTAGAAATTGCAGAATATATTGATGTCATGCACATCTCTCATAACTGGGGAACAATCGATACCTTTACAGAAGTTGGCTTTGGCGCAATGGATAAAAAACCACCCTTAAAAGCCCGTGAAAGATTATATGAACAAATGATTTCGAATTCACGCACTTTAAGTGAACAAGGGATGTTTGTTTCAGCTGAAACCATGTTAAATAAGAGTACGCAACCGTACCTTGAAAAAATACATCAAGAAGTCGTACATGATATGAAATGTCGCCGTCATGAAATTCATCCGATGTATCCTTCTGATTTTGCGAGTCAGCTCGAAGTTTTACCTTTAGCTGAGATTAAATCAACTATACATCATCTTTTAGATATACGGGATCCTCATACATGGATGCTCTTTGGGACACTACCGATATTTCCATGTATTAAAGATGAAACGGATCAACAACTTCGACAACGTTTAGTATCTACACCCAACGTTTCACTTAGAAATGATCCAGATGGACGAAGCCGTTTAAATGTAAATGTTTTCACTGGTAATGTCATTGTCACCGATTTTGGGGATGAAACGGGCACAATTTCTAATATTCAAACGGACAATCTGAATGAAGTTTTTCAAAAATGGCTAAAAACACCTTTAGCGCAATCTCTTAATTGTCACTGCCCTTCTGTGAAATGCTTAGGTCCCAATTTCTTAGTCAAAAATATGTACTATCCTGATGTTGATTTTAAATCTAAAGAGCAACGGATGCATTCCCTATTTCAATAAATAGAAAAAAACGCTAAGAGGTTAGAAGCAGTCAAAATGTGCGATTTCTAACCCTTAGCGTTATTTTTTATCCTTCTTCACGCTGTGCTTTAATATTTTCTAAAAAAGCAAGCGTATGTTTACTCTCATTTCGACGTTCTTTACGACGCTTCACGCGTACTTCTGCATTTTCATGAAACCATTTTTCAATTTCAGACTCTGGATAGACTTCTGGAACTTCCGTTGGTTTTCCTTCATCGTTTAAAGCGACAAATGTTAAGAAACTTAAAGCAGCTAGATGTTCTTCGTTATTATAGACGTCTTCTATATATATTTGAACACAGATTTCCATTGAAGATTTCCCAGAATACGTGACCATTGCAACATAGTTCATAATATCCCCATTTTTAATTGGGCGAATGAAATCTACGGAATCTGTAGAGGCAGTCACGACTTGTGTATTTGAATGCTTACAAGCACATATCGCAGCAACTTCATCAATATTCGCCATCATAGTACCTCCGAATAGCGTATTTAAATGATTAGTATCCTGCGGAAATACTTGTCGAGACTTAAATGTTTTAGCGTCTTTCATTGCTTTTCTTTTTTTGGTCATTTTAACACTCCTATTCACTTAAGCCCAATTTCCGTTTTCAAATAAAAGTTCTTCTTCGCCATTTTCGGTTACCCCATAAATCGTTAAATCTTCACTACCAATCATAAAATCTACGTGTGTCAGTGAATCATTTAATCCATGATTTTTTAATTCATCTTCTGACATCTGTGTGCCCCCTTTTAAATTAAATGCATAAGCTGCACCTAAGGCAAGATGACAAGAAGCATTTTCATCAAATAATGTATTATAGAAGATAGTTTTTCTATTAGAAATTGGGGAGTCAAATGGTACGAGGGCAACTTCTCCTAAACGTCTTGCCCCAGCGTCGGTTTCTAATAGCGATTTTAAAACAGCTTCCCCTTTCTCTGCATGAAAATCTACAACTTCTCCATTTTTAAAAGTTAATTTAAATCCATCAATAATTGTTCCATTATAACTTAATGGTAATTTATTTGTTACATATCCCTCAACACGGTTGGCTTCAGGTGCAGTAAATACCTCTTCAGTTGGAATATTTGCTACAAACGCTTGGCCATTGGGTGTATAACTTGTCGCATCCTCCCAAATATGACCTTGAGGTAAACCAATATGTAAATCTGTACCTTTCGATTTATAATGTAGGGCTGTGTAAGCTTTTTGATTGAGCATATCCGCTTTTTCTTTAAGTAATGCGGTATGTTTTTTCCAGTTTTCGATAGGGTCATTGCCGTCAACACGTACAATTTCTAAGACATCCTCTAAAAACTTTTCAAATGCAGCTTCAGCCTCTAATTCTGGATAGACACGCTGTGCCCAAGCTTTAGACGGATAGCTTGCAACTAACCATGGAAATTCATTTTTTTGTGACGCAATCATATAAGGTTTAAAAGCTTTACTACGTTGGGTTTGTGCAGCTTTAAGTTTATCATTGTCGATACCATTTAATAAGTCCGGATCTTCAGTGATTAATGCTAAACTACAAGCACCTCGTTCAACGTAGTCCATACGTTCGTCTACCTCATAAGGTTTTATTTCTTGGTTGAAAAATGTGACATCCTCATGTTCATAGCTTAGACGTGTCAATTCTGGATCAGCATATTTGACACGTACATCTGATGCACCAAGGCGATATGCCTCTTTGACAATAAGACGCGTAAATTCAACGGCTTCAACTGTAGAACGAATAAATACTGGTTGGCCTTTTTGAACATTTAAACCTACAGTGACAAGTAATTTCGCATACTGTTGCAGTTTTTCATTTAATGACACTCTCATTCTCCCCTTTAATTGTGAACTCGTTTACTTTGTTTGTCTTAATGCTCCTAAAGCTTCGGTAATACCGTTCATTTCACTTGGAGTGAAATCATTTTTAGACATCACAAATTCATGTATTTCTTGGATTTCTTCAAATTGGTTTTCGCTAAAATGTTCAGAATCAATAAGTCCTGGGTTGACTAAATTAAGTTGGTCTCTAATTTCTGTAATCATTGTTTCTATATTTTTTGACATGTTCTTCATCCTTTCATTTCTTATATTCTAGCAAAGTCATACAAATTTTGAAAAATTTTTGTCAAAAACACTTCAGGGTTGTTTAAAAAAAGGATAAAATGGGCATATAAACTAAGACATGGAGGTTTCAACATGACAACAGTCGCTTTTGTATGTCTCGGCAATATCTGTCGTTCCCCGATGGCTGAAGCAATTATGCGTCAACGCCTTCAAGAACGTGAAATCGACGGTATAGAAGTTTATTCGAGAGGCACAGGTCGCTGGAATTTAGGCGAACCCCCTCACGAAGGGACACAAAATATTTTAAATGAACACCAAATTCCATTCGATAATATGAAGAGTGAGTTGTTTACAGAAAATGACGATTTTGATTATATTATTGCAATGGATCAAAGTAATGTGGATAATATAAGACAAATCAATCCACAACTTAAAGGTCAACTATTTAAGTTGCTTGATTTTAGCGATATGGAGGAGACGGATGTTCCGGACCCATATTATACAAACAATTTCGAAGGGGTTTTTGACATGATACAATCATCATGCGATAACCTTATCGACTACATCTTAAAGGATATAAGAAAGGGGTAACACTATGCAAAACAAATTAATTCCAGGCGTTTTAATCGGAGCAGTCGTTGGAGGTGCTGTGGCACTTATCGACAAAAACACGCGTTCATCTGTAAAGAACCAAGTTCAAAACATTAAATCAGGTCAAACATCTGGACAAGGTTCAAAAGTATCTCAACTCACTGATGAATTTAAATATTGGAAAAACACAATTGAAGAAATTCGTCGTAACAACCCAGAATTAGAACGTTCTTTACGTGATGCTAAAGAAACTTTCCAACAACGTAAAAATAACCGTTAATGAGTCAATAAGAAGTAAGAAATTGAACATTTTAAAGCAATTTCGACGGGAGAAAATGAAAGTAACTTAACTTTCTCCCCTATTGAGATTGCTTTTTTTATACTAAATATTAGGGGAGCTACAATATGGATAATAAACATAAATCATCCGGAATTATTGATAAAGCAAAAGATAATTTCCAAAAAGATGATTCACATCAAAAAGAAAGTGAACCAAATCCAAATCGTCAAGGTGACGCCAAAGGAGATATTCATGAAGAACACCACTTTGTGAAGCCACAACCATTTCAATCTAAAGAAGCAAAAAAAGATAACCAAACTTTCTTTGTTTCGCGTATAAATAAGCCGGTAAAATACACAGACCGACCTAATTTTTTCTCATATTTAATTTATCGCATTGGTAAAGACGATGCCTCTGGCTTAGCGGCACAACTCGCCTATTATTTTATGCTATCACTTTTCCCAATGCTTATCTTTATTTTATCGCTTATACCGCTATTTAATATTGATCAAAAATCGATTATTAACCAAATCGAATCCAATGCACCTGCACAAGCCTCATCTATCATCACAAATATATTGACTGATGTGATGAGTAATGCGAATGGTGGCATCCTATCTTTCGGTTTGATTTTAGCACTTTGGACAGCGTCTAACGGTATGACAGCTTTAATGAACTCATTTAACGTGGCCTATGACGTTGAAGATAGTCGTAATTTCTTTGTATCAAAAGCCATGGCGATTTTCTTTACATTGCTTATCGGTATCACAATGCCTATTACGTTAGTGCTTTTTACGTTCGGCGAACAAATTGGAAATATTTTATTTGGTCCACTAGGATTGGATAGCGCTGTGAGATGGGTGTTTGGTTTACTACGTACTGTTCTACCGGTCCTCGCGATTTTTATTGTCTTTACTCTATTGTATATAATGGCACCTAATGTAAAAATAAAATTAAAATCAGTCATTCCAGGTGCCCTCGTTGCGACAATTGTTTGGATTTTAGGAACACTTGCTTTTGGATTCTATGTTTCAAACTTTGGTAACTACTCTAAAACATATGGTAGTATCGGTGGTGTCATCGTATTAATGCTATGGTTATACATCACTGGATTTATTCTTATTTTAGGGGCTGAAGTTAACGCTATCTTCCATCACCGTAAAGTGTCTAAAGGTAAAACACCTGAAGAAATCACTTATGACGAAATGGATGAACGTGGTGAAGAAGATTTAGCAGATGCCTATAACAATATGGGTAATGAAAAAGCACCTCGCAAAGATGCTAAAAACCAAAATAACACTTTTGATTATCAAAACCATCACCAATATGAAGGTTCTAAAACAGAAAAACGTATAAATGATGGAAAATCTCATCATATCAAAACAAAAAAATAAAGCCGTTCTCTTGAATAGCTTAGATGATGGAGGAACAAAATCATGACATTATTAGAAAATATTCTAGAGTTTAACAAATCCTTCGTTGAAAATAAGGAATATGAAGCTTATGAAACAAGTAAAAAGCCTTCTAAAAAAGCCGTACTCTTGACGTGTATGGATACACGCCTTCAAGATTTATCTACGAAAGCTCTAGGGTTCAATAATGGCGATTTGAAAGTCGTCAAAAATGCTGGTGCTACGATCACACATCCTTATGGTTCGACAATGCGTAGTCTCATTGTAGGTATCTATGCGCTTGGTGCTGAGGAAGTTATTATCATGGGCCATAAAGATTGTGGTATGGGTAACCTAAATGTCGATGATGTCATTGAAACCATGAAATCACGTGGGGTTAACAGTCAAGTCTTTGATATTTTAGGTCATTCTGGAATTGATGTTCCTAATTTCTTAAAAGGCTTTGATGATGTTTATGAAAATGTTCGTCAAAATATTCAAATGATATATGACCATCCGTTATTTGATCGTAAAGTCCCTGTTCACGGACTCGTTATCGATCCTCATACAGGTGAATTAGAACTCGTGCAAGATGGGTATCAACAAATTAAAAAATAATGACAAAACAGAGTTAGGGAAACGATTAAAGTTTCCCTCTCACACTTTAGAAACTATTTTTGTCGTAAGATGAGTGACTAAAGCTGTATCAAAATAGCCATCAAAATTTACTTAAAGATAAATTTTGATGGCTATTGCATTTTGAGGAAACATTATAGTGCCTCATCTATTAATTTGGAACGTAAGTGCTTTTTTGTCGTTCATTATTCTATGAGCCCATGTTGGAAAGCATATATCACTGCTTGTGTACGGTCTTGAACTTCAAGTTTACTTAAAATGTTACTAACATGTGTTTTAACGGTTTTAATCGTTATATGTGAAGCGCTCGCAATTTCTTGATTAGAATAGCCTTTTGAAATTAATAATAAAATTTCCATTTCTCTTTCGGTTAAAAGCTCGTAAAGTTCTGCACGTTGTCGCATACGATTCCTCATTTTAACGAGTACTTCTGCTTCAAAGACAGATTCCCCTTTAGATGTTTTGCGAATGGCTTCGGCAATGTCGCTGGCGCTTGTTGTTTTTAAAATATAACTGTCTACACCTGCATCTAATGCACGGTAGACTTCTTTATCCTCAATATAACTTGTAAGCATCACGACTTTGATTTTAGGTAAATCTTTCTTAATTTGCGTCGTCGCCTCTACTCCGTCCATATCCGTCATCACTAAATCCATTAAAATTAAATCAGGTTTTAATGCATGCGCTTTTTCGATGGCTTCTTTACCCGAAGCCCCTTCCCCAACAACTTCAATATCTGGCTGCGTAGATAAATAACTTGAGATACCAATTCTTACCATTTCGTGGTCATCTACAAATAAAACTTTAATTGTCATTATGCCCCTCCTTATCTAACGGTGCTTTCACTTCAATACGTGTACCTGAATCTGGTAACGATACGATATGGAACGTCGCACCGATTTCCATCGCACGTTCACGCATATTCTTCAAACCATAACTTTGTTCCATCTTATCATCAACGTTAAACCCTATACCGTCATCTTGTATACGTAGGAGTATGTAATCGTCACGCTGAAGTAATTCAACAGTCACCTCTGTGCCTTTAGAATGACGTAGGGTATTTGAAATTGCCTCTTGTGTAATTCTGAAAAGGTGATCTTCCATCCCTTTGGGAACGTCAAATTCCCCAATATCTTGAACTACATTTAATGGCACTTTACGTTGTAAATCTGATACCAAAGACTGTATCCCTTCACCTAAAGAACGATCTTTTAAGCCAATCGGTCTCAGATGCAAAAGTAATGCGCGCATTTCTAATTGCGAATCCTGTACCATTTTCTCTAAAGTGGGTATTTGTTGGCTCAGTGGAGGCTCAAGTGGTGTTTCCTTTATTGCTGATAACATCATACTTGCCGCAAATAGCTGTTGAGAGACACTATCATGCAATTCACGCGCCAACCGGTGCCGCTCATCTTCAATGATTTTCTGAACTTTTGAATCATTCATGTTATACGATTCGTTCGTTAAATTTTGTGTTTTAATGCGCATACGGTGAAGTTCTTGATTAAGCGGCACAAGTGCTTCATATAATTCTAATGTTTCGTGATAAAGTTCAATTTGTTGGTCATTTACGCCTACCGTCTCACCTTCAATTGAGCGTTCAATTTGCGCTTTCAACCAATCATTTTGTTGGTTATTTTTATAAGCGAGCACACTCCCAACGATTATACATAAAAAAATGGCTATTAAATTTAAAAACAAGAAAACAGGAACTCCAAAAATTTGTGTGTAAAACATTCCTTGAAAAAAGATGATATTTGTGAAGACATTATCAATAAAGAAAAAAGCGGTAAAGAGACTATACACTAAAATCAGCATTGAACCGATTGATCGTACATATTGATTCATCGATAAACCACCTCAACATCACCAATAAACGTGGAAACGAAGATATTTACTGTATATCGATCTGATTTTTCTGATGATTCTAATGTGACGTTGTTGTTTTCTAACTTTAAACGTTGCTCCTCAAAATTGATATTCCCATAAAAAGCAGCAACATTTAGCTTTACATTGTAATTTAATGGGACGACGACTTGTACTTTGCCAACAATATGTCTAATCACTATGTTGTTTTGTGATTTTAAGTTAGCTGCTTTCGTCATATCAATATAGACATCGCCCATCCCATGCTGAATTTGCAAATCTTCCCATTTGTAGACATACACAGGTGTTTTCTGTTCTCCGAACCACTTTTGTTTAATAAATGAAGGAGAGGCTTCTACTGCCTCAGATGTTGTCACTTTTAACGGTTTACGTTTATAAACGATGTAACGTACCGCTACGATGATCATAAAAATAAATAAAATCACAAGTGTGTATTTATTAGATAATAAAGTAAATAACACCATTAATGTTCCAATCCAAAAACATAAGAGCCCTCTCACTTTGTGGAAGTAAATGTAACCCACATACATTAAAATACTTCCTAATAACAACACAAACAAAAAACCAATTTTCTCAAAAAAGATGTAATAAAAATTGGCGATAATCATTAGAGCTGTAAAAATGATTAAGAGCTCAGTCGAAATATATTTTTGTGTCATATTTCCACCTTTCTAGTATGCAAGTTTTAATGTTAATAATAAATCACACTCTTGTTGCTTTTCTTTTTTTTCCGCGTTCAATTGAGTTAAATACCGTTCTAATCGTGCATACTCAGACTCGATTTCGTTTAACTTCACTTTCATTTTTGTGATTTCTTTACCATGAATTTTTTCTGGACATCTCATATGTTGTGCGTCTAATAAATCGATATATTTATTTTCTAATGCGACGGTCTCTCTGTCAATTAACAATTGTAATTGTGTCTTTTTTTGTTGAGTATACAATATCGTCTCATCAATATTTCTAATTTTTGTTGATAACATTGCTAAACAATCGCTCATTTCATAAACATATAAGCGATTAAAAAAACGTTCTAGATATTGTTGGACTTGTCTTAACATAGAATCACCTCATATTTCGATTCTATTATAAAATGGTTCCATGCCGTTTATAATAGGCTATGGAACCATCTTTTATTAAGACTTAAGTCCGAACGTTATTCTAATGTGCTTTTTGTCGTTAATAATGGCCCATCTTTAGTCACAATGACCGTGTGTTCTATTTGTGCGACATAACTTTTATCTTTTGTTTCAAATGCCCATTCATTTTTACCTTCTGTCACAAAAGACGCATTTGATGAAATAAATGGTTCTACTGCTAATACCATACCTTCTTTGAGTAATGTTTTATCTTGAGGTTCAAAATAATTCATTATATGTGCGGGTGCTTCATGTAAAGATTGACCTACCCCGTGTCCAGTCAGGTTTTTAATGACTTTCAAATCATTTTTACGCGCAGTCGCATGAACGGCTTTTCCGATTTGACTTAATTTTGCCCCAGGTTTTATTTTTGTCATTGCTGCATCAAAAGCTTCTTGAGCCGCATCACAAACTTTTTGTTTCATGGGTTCATCAGTTTCGCCAACCACAAATGAAATCCCCGTATCTGCATAATAACCATTTTTTAACGCTGAGACATCAATATTAACTAAATCGCCTTCTTTTATTACACGTTTTCCAGGAATACCATGAGCCACTTCCTCATTGACACTAATACATGTTTGACCTGGAAAATTTTCATCATGTATCGGAGCAGAAATTGCGCCCTCAGCTTCAAACATCTCTTTGGCGATATGGTCTAATTCTTTAGTTGTAATCCCTGGTACCGTTGCTTTTACCATTGTGTCCCTCACTTTGGCACAAATGGCTCCAATTTCTTTTAGTGCTTGTAATTCTTCATCTGTTTTTACAATCATGATTAATCCCGTTCCTTTTTAAAAATTCTTATTCTACTTTACTATATCATTAATTTTAATTATTTCCATTGTGATATCCTTAAACATTGCTTTTTCCTATTTTATCATTTTTTTAAGACGTTTCGAAAATGAAAATTTAGTCCATCTATTACACCTATTTCAACGTGACACCTCTCGAGAAATTATTTTAGATATATTATTCACCGTATTTTCTATAAAGACATAGTTATAACGCTTACCTCAATTTCTAATTCCCCTTAAAAAACCCGGTTCTTCAAATCCTGATAATTTGGTATACTTAAACTAACTTTTTAAACGGGAGCATGAAAAGATGAACGCAATACGCCTCAAAAACCTCATCGGTGCAAGAACAATCAAAACAGGCCTTGCTGCTTTTTTAACGGCGTTGTTTTGTTTGTGGTTAGATTTAAATCCAATTTTTGCGATATTATCCGCCGTTGTTACAATTGAACCCACTGTCAAAGCTTCGATTACTAAAGGATACAAACGTTTACCCGCCACTGTGATGGGCGCCTTTATCGCTGTGGTATGTACTTATATTTTCGGCGATAATTCTGCTTTTACATATGGGCTGACAGCTACCCTCACGATTTTATTATGTATACATTTCAATTTACACGTGGGTATTACTGTAGCGACACTGACTGCACTTGCAATGATACCCGATATTCATCAAGATTATGTTTTTAATTTTTTCTCACGCTTACTCACTGCTATTATAGGTTTAGGCACTGCGGGATTAGTTAATTTTATTGTTTTACCACCTAAATATTATACACAAATCGATACACTTATTGATCAGACTGAAAAGGAAATATATCGTTTATTTACACAAAGAATGAAAGAACTATTAATTGGGCAATTTCATTCTGAAAAAAGTGATCACGATGTTGAAAAATTACATCTTAATAATGCACGTATAGAAGAATTATTAGGTTATCAAAGAGATGAACTCAAATACCACAAATCAAAAAATCGCTCAGACGAGTGGTTAAGAATAAGAAAATTCACAAACCGTGCGCATGAAAACCGGCTACTCATTACACATTTATCCAATATTATCTATTTACCAGAAGATGATTTTATAATTTTTAACGATGAAGAAAAAAGAGCTATTATTGCGATTACGCAAAAAATTAGTCAGATTACAATAAAAGGCTTATTTGAGCCTGAACGTAAAGCGGCGACAACACTTAAAAACTCTGTAAAAGGCTTAAATGAATTTGATATCAATCAAGTTAAAAGTCATACCATTTACGAAATTTTGTTGATTTATCGAATCTTACTTTTAAGGTTTAAAAAAATACGAAAAAAAACCTAAAGAATTGGACAATACTTCTTTGCCCAATTCTTTAGGTTTATTTTTGCTCATTTTTACGGGCACGATCAATCAAGACTTGTTTTGCTAGTTCTTCTTCTGTGTTATCAAGATATTTCGGTTCAAATGGGATGCCCTTACGTTTGGCTGCCGCTTCTAATAAGTAATCTGTCATTTCATGATTTTTTGGTAATACCGGACCATGAAGGTACGTCCCTAGTAAATTCTTATAATGAATCCCTTCTTTTCGATCGGTCGCGTTATTACCATAACCATAAGTGACGTGACCCAGTGTGTCATAATTATGATAAGTGCGCCCCCCGTGATTTTCAAAACCAACGATAGTTCCAAATGTTTCACTTTCTATAACGACATCACCAGTTAAGCGCTCCGTTTGAGATTCGGTGTAAAAGTCTAAGATATTTAATCCTTCTAAAGTTTCACCATCAGGTGTAATATATTTTTCACCCAAAAATTGATATCCTCCGCAAATGGTTAACCCTGGCAAACCTTCTTCAATGGCTGCTTTAAGTTCAGTTTTAATTTTAGCTAACTCTTTAGTGGCCAAGGATTGCTCACGGTCACTACCCCCACCGATAAAGAAGATATCCGCTTTAGATAAATCAATGCCTTCAGTTTCATTGATATCTACTACGTTTAACTGAATTTGACGCTGTTTGGCGCGGTATTTTAAAGCCATGATATTACCGATGTCACTATAAAGATTTAGTTTGTCTGGCATAAAATGGAAAACGGTTAATTCATACATTTATTTCTCCTCCTTAAACGAACGGACTAATTGATCCAACATAGGGGTTAAAGAGGTATAGTTAGGGATTGCGACTGTAAAGCTATCAAAATCCATAGAGCGTGCCGTCGCTTTATAAATATCTTTTTCTAAAATAATTGGAACATTGATTTCTGCAAGTTTCAATCGTAATTGGAGCTCCTCAGCACGTGAGCCTGTAACGATAATCGTTTCAATATCTTGGGTTGCTAATTTTTCAAAGTCCGCATCATAAATCCAAGAAGTATCTCGCCCATCAGCCGCAAAATCATTCAAGCTCATTAAATAGACTTTTCTCTCTTGTAATTTTTCACCCATTGATATAGAAGCATTCATTCCAGCTGGATTTTTAGCTAAATTTATGAGTGCTTTTTTATGAGATCGTTCAAAATACTGCATACGTCCGTTATCTGATGTATAGGTTTCAAAACCTTTACGAATACTTTCGTCGTCTAAACCTAATTCTCTTAAAACAACATATGCGGCCAAAGCATTGTATGCGTTAAAATCTCCGGCAATTTTCATATTGAATGTCGCTTGTGGTGTTTGAAGTGTTAAAAATGGGTTTATTTCAAAATGTTGAATTTCGTATTTAGGAGACATACGATTAAAACCACATTCACAAGAATAATGCCCTAATTGATTGTAATGGATATAATCATATTTAAGTAATTTTCCACAGTTTGGACAATAACGGCTTTCATTCATCGTTGATTGTTCAAAAGGATAAGCATTTTTAGCCATACCATAATAAGTGACATGATCACTTGCCTTTTTCAAACGGCTTACAAAAGGATCGTCCGTATTTAAAATTAATGCAATCCCTTTATTCTCAATGGCTGAAATAATATTATTCACCATGATGTCAATTTCTCCAAAGCGGTCCATTTGATCACGAAAGAAATTCGTAAACACCATTTTCGTAGGTGTCATTTCTTTCAATACACGCGGAATTGAACCTTCATCGATTTCGATGATTGCCATTTTAGTCTCCGGACGAGATTGCACGATGAATGCAGAAGTAATCCCTGCAGCCATGTTCGCCCCTTCATTATTATGAATAATTGGAATGTGATTAGCTTTCAGTGTATGCCCAATCAGATTAGATGTCGTTGTTTTTCCATTAGTACCACTCACAAAAACAACCTCATCCACCTTTTCAGCTAACTTTCTTAAAATATTTTGATCAATTTTTCGGGCCACTTGACCAGGCAAGTCAGTCCCCTTTTTACCAACTGCACGACTTGCTTTACGTGCGAGTTTGGCCATCTGAATCGCTGTCCATTGTCTCATAACAATTCTCCTTCAATTTTCGCTTAGAATATTATACCATGCTCAACAGTAATACAAAATCAAAAGCATAACACAAATTTTATTCATTGCATAACTTTTATCCTATTGGGTAAAATGAAAGAGGACGAAGACATCTTTGGAGGGATATTATGCTAGATAAACAATTATTAGAAGCTTTAAATGACCAAATGAATCATGAATTTTTTGCTGCACATGCATATATGGCAATGGCTGCCTATTGTGATCACAATGCTTATGAAGGGTTTGCAAATTTTTACATTCAACAAGCGAAAGAAGAACGTTTCCACGGAAAGAAAATCTATGATTATATTAATGACCGTGGCGAAAAAGCTATTTTTTCTGCAATTCAAGCGCCTAAAGTGGAATTCAATTCTATTTTAGAGACTTTTGAAGATGGATTAAAACAAGAACAAGATGTAACAAAACGTTTTTACCATTTATCAGAAATTGCAAATGATAAAAAAGATTATGCGACGATTTCGTTTTTAAACTGGTTCTTAGATGAACAAGTTGAAGAAGAGTCTATGTTTGAAACACATATCGATTATTTAAAACGTATCGGTGATGATTGTAATACGCTTTACCTTTACGAAAAAGAACTTGCAAGTCGCTCTTTTAACGAAGGAGAATAATTTAAAACTGATAAAACGTCAACGTTCTGTCGTTGGCGTTTTATCGTTATTTATGCTAAGATATGTCATATTTTAGAGTAGAATTGAGGGGTTTTGTTGGCACATAATAGCTATGTTGCACTTGATTTTGAAACTGCGAATTATAAGCGGACAAGTGTTTGTTCGGTCGGTATGGTCAAAGTAGTCGACCATGAGCTCACTGAAACGTTTTATACGCTCGTTAATCCTAATGATTATTTTTCTGCAAAAAATATTGAGGTTCACGGAATACATCCAGAAGATGTACGTGAAGCACCGGATTTTAGTTACGTCTATCCTTATATGCTCCAATTCATCAATGACTTACCTGTGGTCGCACATAACGCTGCCTTCGATATGTCCGTCTTGCATGCAAGTTTAAAAGCCCACCAATTTGAAACACCTAATTTAACGTACTTTTGTTCATGTCAACTTTCCAGAAAAACTGTCGCTTCAAAAAGAAACGGTCTTAAACATATGATGGAACACTTCAACTTAGATTTCCATGGTCATCACGACGCTTTAAATGACGCAAAGGCATGTGCAATGATTACGTATCGCCTATTGAAACATTATCCAAGTCTCGACAATGTATTACGTATTTATGGGAAAAATTTACAAGATAAAGATCTACTATAAAAAGTCATAAATTGTCATATTGCGGTAAAATGCATCTTCAAGACCGCCGACTGTTACACCTATCAATCGGATGGGTGTATCTACTTCTTTTAATTCATAATATAAATCATAGGCCACCTGATAGATTTCCTCAGCTGTTTTTATCGGTGACAGTAAGCTTTTTTGTTTTGAAGTATTTTTAAATGCATCTGTTTTAATTTTTACGGTTACAGTGCGTGCAGATTGATTCAATTGATTTAAGCGTCGTTCAAGAATCTCACTTAATGCTTCCACCTTTTTTAAAATCTCTTCATCATCATTTGTATCTGTATTAAATGTTCGCTCTGCACCTACACTTTTTCTTATGCGCTCAGATTTCACTTCACGGTGATCTCTCCCTCTCACACGTTCATATAATTGGTGACCCTTTTTCCCAAATAAAAAGACAAGTTCTTGTTCACTTTTTTGGAATAAATCAGCGCCTGAATAAATTTGATTGGCATGCATTTTTTCTTTGGATGCTTTCCCTACGCCAGGAAAATCGCCAATGTCTAAGTCCATCAATATTTCATGCACATTATTATAGTCAATTACGGTCATACCGTTTGGTTTATTCATGCCACTTGCTAATTTCGCTAAAAATTTATTATAAGAAACCCCAGCACTAGAAGTGAGTTGTGTCTTATTAAAGATATCACGTCGAATAAATTGTGCGATTTGTGATGCAGATAAATCCGCTCGCACTAAATCAGTAATGTCAAGATACGCTTCATCTAAAGATAATGGTTCTACTATCTCTGTATAGCCTTTGAATATCTCCATAATTTGTTTTGATACTTCACGATAAACCTCAAATCGAGGCTGCATGTAAAATCCGTCAGGACAAAGTTGGTGCGCGCGCGCCATTGGCATTGCCGAGCGAACACCAAAAGCTCTTGCTTCATAAGATGCTGTCGATACAACCCCACGACCACTCGCTTTTCCACCCACAATGACAGGTTTTCCTTTTAAATGCGGGTGATCTCTCACTTCCACTTGCGCAAAGAAAAAATCCATATCGATATGAATAATACGTCTTTCTGGCATCTTAACACCTCCCACTCTATTAAACGTCTTCGGCATTTCACTTTTTAACCCTTTTATATTGAAGTTCTTTTATTATTATAGAGAATTTAACTCGAGTATAGGATCAAAATGACTTCATTTAAAAATTATCACTTTAGACAATAAGAAGAGACTTGAACATGTCTCGTCCAAGCCCCTTTTTATGGTTCCATGTATATTCATTTGCCTAGGTCCCTTTAATTTACCGTTGACCTCGTTAAAACGGTTTCATTTCGACGTATCACTTCGTAATGTTAATCCAATATCAGTCATTTCAATCGTTTGCACATTTTTGTTACTCACGGCTAAAAAAGAGAGATATAAGGCTAGCGTTGAATAACCCATATGAAAAGCAAACACGAATATGATATATGTATTCGTCATATTAATAAAAGAGATAAAAAGCAACATATTAATCACAATAATTGGCAGCAGCATAATTGTTGTAAATGTCATTCGACTCATTTGAATATTTGGCAAATATTGAATTAGAATTCCCGATTTAAATTGTATTTTTGGTTTTGAGGATTTATATAATAATTTAAATAATATAGCACGTAAACATTCATGAATAATAATTAAAATACATAAACCACATAAACCTACGATAACATTCGCAAAAATGTTTTTTTCGTTTAACACCGTTAATGCCATAGACCACTTGTAACTCAAAACGATGAAGACAAGTGAAACAATAAATTCTGATAATAATAGGCGTTTTAACACCTTCGAATTATCAAATAAATCTAACGTGTACAAAAAATCACCCTCTTACGCATAAGGCTTGGCTTTATTATAGCGAATTTTTAGTATTTAAAGTAGTGCGTAGGCATCATCTTTTAGTCTGAGAGGAAGATTTAATGTCCAGTATATTACTATTTGTAGGGATTTGAATCGTACCTGTTTTTGCAAAATCACCCCATACTTTTTTCATTGTTTGACCTGACGAGACAATCTTTTCTTCAGACAATTGAGCATATAACGGTGATTTCATATAGGGCGCAACATCAAATAATAATGCAAGTTCCGAACTATGCCCTGCAGCAAAAAAGTAATCACGGGTTAGCCAATTAAATTGATAAAAATAGGCATTTCCTTTATTCTTCTTGTATGCTTTATAAAAAGCATAAGAAGGCTTTGCATAAATGATTTGGGTCAATCCATAAACAACACCTGAAATGAACCATTTGAATATAGGCATTTCACTTAATTTGCGATAAAAGTTATTCATGTAAATAAATACATTAACCTCGCGTTTCGTGTGACCAATCAGTAAATCATAGTGTTTCGCACGTTGTTTGAGTATTTGTGGAATTTCTTTTTCTTTAGGTAATGGATAAATCCCATAATTTGGCCCAAAAGGCATCAATTTAGTTAAACCTTTCCCCTTATTATGTGATGTAAGCTGAGTTTGTAGTGCCTTTATTTGCGCAATATCTGCATCCAATGCTAAATTTTTAAGATGATCTAGCATATAACGTGTCATCGGGTCTCTCCCTTTCATTAAACCAAGAGGTGCACTTTGAATAATCGCCCGATGGAATAAGTGTTCAGTGCCTTCAGCGAGCATAAGTGCACGAACAGATTCACCCCCTGCAGATTGACCGAAAATTGTAATATTCGATGGGTCTCCCCCAAAATCTTCTATATGAGACTGAATCCACTTTAACGCTTCAATTTGATCTAGTAGTCCTAAATTGGCTAATTCACCTTGTTGATTACGTAAAAAACCTAACACACCGAGGCGATAACTTAAATTAACGACAATCACATTCTCTTGTATCACTAACGGTGATGGGTCATATTCAGGATTTTCCCCACTGCCATTAACAAATGAGCCCCCGTGTATCCAAACCATCACAGGGAGTAATTGTTGTTTTTCTTTTGGACGAGTGATGGATAAATAATGAGGAAATTCCGTTTGTTGAATCGTATCATACTCCGTGCCTAAGTAAAAAGATTCAAATTGAGAATGGCTTTGCCATGCAATCGGCGCATGTTGTGTTGCGTCTATTTCTTCTGTTTCATAATGATAAGGTTGCGGCGCTTCATAACGTGCCGCATAGGCGTAGCGAATTCCTAGAAATTTTTGTGTTTTAGCATTTTCAAGGCCTTTCACCTTCCCCATGCGCGTTTGAATCAAAACATGCTGTTTATCCATCCTATCCCTCCTTATTAGATATCTTTACGTTTTAACAAAGCGACAGTTTCAACATGTGTTGTATGTGGGAACATGTCCACGGGTGTAACCTTAACCAATTCGTAGTGCTCTAATAATAACTGCACATCTCTCAGTTGTGTGCTCGGATTACACGAGACGTAAACAATTTTTTGGGGTTGCAATTGTTTAAGTGTTTCAATAAAGGTGCTATCACACCCTTTTCTTGGGGGATCTACTGTGACAACATCAGGTTGAATCCCTTGTTTTTGCCATTCTAAAATGACGTCCTCCGCTGCACCGGCAACAAATGTGGTATTGCGTAATCCATTCAATTCGGCGTTTGTTTTTGCATCCTCAATGGCTTCAGGAACGACTTCAACCCCATAGACATGTTGGGCGTTTGGCGCCATCGCTAACGCAATTGTGCCTATTCCACAATAGGCATCCAAGACGACCTCATTTCCAGTTAATCCTGCCTCCCTTACAGCAATATCGTATAGTTTTTGCGTTTGAGGGACATTAATTTGATAGAAAGATTGATCATTAATTTTAAATGTTAAATCCCCTTGTGTATCCTTAATCGTCGAGTTACCGTAAACAGTTTTACTTTGTTTACCCATAATAACATTGGAATGTGCTTGATTTATATTGATTTTTATACTTTTAATTTGAGGAAATGCACCTGTTAAATTTTGAATAATCTCCTTTTGATGCGGCAGTGATGTCCCGTTTAACACAAAAACAACCATGATTTCATTGGTATAGAAGCCTTTTCTTAACACAATGTGACGTACGAGTCCTGATTGTTGTCGTTCATCATATGGAGGAATGTGATAGTGATTGAGTAATTGACGTACTGCATTCATGATTTCATTATGTGCTTCATATTGAATTAAGCACTTGTCCATATTTATAATGTCATGACTTCGTTGGCGATAATAGCCCATTTCAACGTAATCTGTTTGGCCGCCAACTGGGATTTGTGATTTATTTCGATAAAACCAAGGATTGTCCATCCCCACTGTATTCTCTATAGCTACGTTTGGCATTTTGCCTTTTCGATGAAAGAGATTGACTACTTGATTTCGCTTCATTTCTAATTGCGCCGTATAATTTAAATGTTGAAGCTGACATCCTCCACATTTAGCATAATACTCACATGGAGGTACTTCACGTGCGTCACTCTCTTTATATATTTCAATTAATTTGCCAATGGCAAAATTCTTTTTTACTTTTATAATTTTATATTGGATACGTTCCCCTATTAAAGCGTGAGGAACAAAAATAGGATAAGCGTTTACTTTGATGACGCCATGCCCTTCATGTGTTAAGTCCATGACTTCGCCTTCTAATACTTGATTTTTTTGAACAACTGTCATTAAAATCCCCCCTTTTCCATGCCTTAAAATTTTTCAAAATTGTAGGGAGTCGATTAGCAAATTCAGATAGAGTTGCTAATCTTCTCCCTATTATTCAGATTGTTTTGGTTTGTCTATTAATAAGTCATTTTCTTCTTGTGATTGAGAAAAAACTTCGATATGACGTACTAAATTTAAAAAGTTAGCAGGCAATTGGCCACCATATTCTCCATCTACATTTAATGCCATATCACTATAAGATGAAATATTTACAGATTGCGCCTTATAGTAATGTACCTTAGGATGATGAATATGTTCCCCTCGAGAAGCTAAAGTCATAATATGGCCCATTTCAGCCAAATTTGATTTTTCAACGATGAGCAACGTAAAGTTCCCATCGTCAAGTTTAGCATCTGGAACAAGTTTTTCGAATCCTGCCATTGAGTTCGTTAAACCTAATAAAAATAACATGATTTCGCCTTCAAATACTTGATCATCATATTCGATGCGTACATCTACTGCATGCATTTGAGGCAACATTTCAAATCCTTTGACATAGTACGCAAATGATCCAATCATTGATTTGAGTTTACTTGGCGCTTCATATGAAACTTCCGTCGGTTTACCGCCACCTGCTAAATTGATAAAATACCGACTATTCATTTTTCCAATGTCGACTTGTACAGTTTTACCTTGGATAATAACATCCACTGCTTCCATAATATCATTAGGTAAATGGAGTGCGCGTCCAAAGTCATTCACCGTCCCCATTGGAATCAGACCGAGTTTAGGACGGTTGGGTTTTTCTGCAATCCCATTCACCACCTCATTGAGTGTCCCGTCTCCGCCTGCCACAATCAGAAGATCGTAATTACGATCAATGGCGCGGGCCGCCTCTTCTGTCGCATCTCCAATTTTTTGCGTTGCATAAGCACTTGTTTCATAACCGGCTTGTTCTAATTTGATTAAAACATCTGGTAATGCTTTTTTAAACAACTCTTTCCCAGACGTCGGATTATAAATAATTCTCGCACGTTTTCTCATATAGATCCCTCAATTTTTGTATACTCACATTTATATTATAGGAACTTGACTCGTATTAAAAGTTATTTACATTATGTATTACTTCTGATGCGCATGTTTAATTCAGAGGTTAACCTTGTCTCAACCTATCTCTCAATAGATGAACTAAATGCTAATACTGCGCGTCATCATTCAATGGATTCATAAATCATTATCTCAATATAACATTGAAGGAGGTGTGACAAAAATGTCTCACCCCCTCAATGTTAGTCCTAATCCATCATTACTGATACGGGATTAGCGATAATAAATTAGGCTTTGTCTAATTCTTCTTTTAATAATTTATTCGCAAGTTGAGGGTTGGCTTGGCCTTTTGAAAGTTTCATGATTTGACCTACTAAAAAGCCCATCGCTTTGCCCTTACCATTTTTATAATCTTCTACAGATTGTGGGTTTTGCTCAATGGCTTGACGGACAAATTCTAAAATGGCACTTTCATCAGAAATTTGTACGAGCCCTTTGTCTTTCATGATTTGTTTCGCATCCCCACCATTTTTCGCTAATTCAGGGAAAACTTTCTTCGCAATTTTACTGCTCATTGTACCATCTTCAATTAACTTAATCATTCCTGCTAAGTTTTCAGGCGTTAAACCTGTGTCTTGTAGCTCGATTTGATTTTTGTTCAAGTATTCGTTAACGCCACCCATTAACCAGTTCGATGTCATCTTAACATCTGCGCCTTCAGAGACAGCAGCCTCAAAGAAGTCAGACATTTCTTTAGTTAAAGTTAAAACATGGGCATCATATTCTGGGAGACCGTACTCTTTTACATATTTCTCTTTACGTGCATCTGGTAATTCCGGAATAGTTTGACGGACACGCGCTTTCCATTCCTCATCGATATATAATGGAACGATGTCTGGCTCTGGGAAGTAACGATAATCATCTGAGGCTTCTTTAACACGCATTAAAATGGTTTTCCCTGTAGATTCATCAAAACGGCGTGTCTCTTGTAGAATTTCTCCACCATTTAGCAATTCTTCTGCTTGGCGTTTGACCTCATATTCTAAACCTTTTCTGACATTATTAAATGAGTTTAAGTTTTTCAATTCAGCTTTTGTACCGAATTCTTTTTGACCATAGGGACGTAATGAAATATTGGCATCACAACGGAGTGAACCTTCTTCCATTTTCCCGTCTGAAACGCCAGTATATTGAATAATTGCGCGTAATTTTTCTAAATAAGCATAAGCTTCTTCAGGTGAGCGCATATCAGGTTCTGATACAATTTCAACTAATGGTGTTCCTTGTCGGTTTAAGTCAACGAGAGAATAGCCATCTTTATGCGTAGATTTCCCAGCATCTTCTTCCATGTGAAGACGTGTAATACCGATACGTTTCGTTTCACCATTCACTTCGATATCAATATATCCATGCTCACCAATAGGTTGATCAAGTTGCGAAATTTGATACGCTTTTGGATTATCTGGATAGAAGTAGTTTTTACGGTCAAATTTTGACTCTGTCGCAATTTCCATATTTAAAGCCATCGCTGCACGCATAGACCAGTCTACAGCACGGCGGTTCACAGTCGGTAATACTCCAGGGTAACCTAAATCAATTACAGTTGTATTCGTATTAGGCTCTGCACCATATGCAACAGGTGCGCTAGAGAACATTTTCGAATCAGTTTTCAATTCTACGTGGACTTCTAGTCCAATAACGGTTTCAAAATGCATTTACTGCCACTCCTTATAATTTTTGATAATGATCATGTAAATTGAATTGCGTTTCAAATTGATATGCCATACGATATAACGTTTTTTCATCAAATGGTTTACCAATTAATTGTAAACCGATTGGTCGACCATTTTCTGCTAATCCACATGGAATAGAAATACCTGGTAATCCTGCTAAGTTGACCGGTGTTGTTAATAAATCGTTTGCATACATTGTTAAAGGATCATTAATTTCTGAACCTAAATCAAAAGCAACAGTTGGAGTTGTCGGTCCAAGAACTACATCATAGTCTTCAAATACATTTTCAAAATCGTTTTTAATTAATGTTCTTACTTTTTGTGCTTTTTTATAGTAAGCATCATAATAACCAGAACTTAATACGTATGTACCTAAGAAGATACGACGTTTAACCTCTTCACCAAATCCTTCGCTACGTGATAGTTTGTAAAGTTCTTCTAAATTGTTCGCTTCTTTTGAATGATAACCATAACGAATACCATCAAAACGCGCTAAGTTTGAAGACGCTTCTGCAGAGGAGATTACATAATATGATGGAATACCATAGGCTGTACGTAGAAGTGACACTTCTTCAACAATTGCACCTAAAGATTTAAATGTTTCAACAGCTTTAAGTACAGATTGTTTAATTTCCTCATCTACACCTTCACCGATATATTCTTTAGGGAGTGCGATTTTCATATCTTTGATGTCTTTACCAATATCTGCAGTAAAATCAGTATCCACACCTGGTGCACTTGTGGAATCCATTTCATCTTCGCCACTGATGGCTTCTAATACAATCGCGTTATCTTTAACATTACGCGTTAATGGTCCAATTTGGTCTAGTGATGATGCGAAAGCAACAAGACCAAAACGGGACACACGACCATACGTCGGTTTTAAACCTACTACACCACAGTAAGCAGCGGGTTGACGAATTGAGCCACCCGTATCTGTACCAAGTGTAAATGGCACTAATCCAGCGGCTACAGCAGCAGCTGAACCACCTGAAGAACCTCCAGGAACAGCAGCATGGTCAAATGGATTTACAGTCTTTTTGAAATAAGACGTTTCTGTTGAGCCACCCATCGCAAACTCATCTAGATTGACTTTCCCAATTAAAATTCCATTTTCCGCATGGAGTTTTTTCATTACTGTAGATTCATAAATAGGGACGAAACCTTCTAACATTTTACTTGCACATGTCGTTTCAAGTCCCTCAGTAATAATGTTATCTTTGATTCCCATTGGAATACCAAACAATTTGCCTTCAATTTCACCAGCAGCTTGTTTTTTATCAAGTTCTTCGGCTTTTTTAATTGCATTTTCTTTGTCTAATGCCAAAAATGATTTGATTTGCGGATCAGTTTCTTCAATCGCATCATAAATGTCTTTTACAATTTCTGAAGGCTTAATTTTATTTTCTTTAATTAATTTTTGTAAATTCTCAACTGATTCATAACGGATGCTCATTTTATGCGTCCTCCCCATTCATCACTGCTGGGACTTTAAACTGTCCTGCTTCTACTTCTTTTGCATTTGCTAATGCTTTTTCTTGTGGTAACCCTTTTGTAGCTACATCATCTCTTAAAACATTTTGCAAATCTAAAACGTGATTTGTAGGTCTTACATTTTCTGTATCTACTGAATCAATTTGATGACAAAAATTCAACACACCTGCGAGGGTTTCTTGCATAGATTTAGATTCTTCATCTGTAACATTCAAACGTGCAAGATTCGCAATATGTGCCACTTGTTCCTGTGTAATTTCAGTCATGTTTATTTAGCCTCCTTAAAAATACTCTTTTATCTTAAAATTGTACCAAATTTCATGGTAAAAATCTAAGTTTTTTCTGTCCATATTCGGTTTACAAATGGTTTAAACCTCTGAAATGGATAGACTTGGGTTCTTAGCATAGCTATATCACTCAATATCTTAATTAAATTTTTTGAAACAATGCAATGACTATTGGAAGTGAATCTTAAGTTCAGTCATACTCTCATCCACAATCCCTTTTTCATTGTTCTATGTCTATTAAACATAATCTCTAAAAAAATCTTCTCTCTTCATTACACGTTTTCATGTCTTATTTAAAATCTATATCCCCTACATGTTACACATCTATATAAAATTGGAAAAACCATACATTAATATGATGATTTTTTGCATAAAAATGTATCAAACATTAAATCCTTTCTTCTATTGTTCTTATTTTCTTACATCTATTTGCAGTTACCATCTCGATTATAAAATATTTTGATGTACTTTATAGAAAATTCAAATAAATTCACACTTTTCTTCCAGAGATATTTCTGTATAATTAATTAATGTAACAAAAAAGGGGGATAATTATGTATATTTTTGGGTCTACATTATCGAGTCAAGTCAATCCAGATTGGCAAACATACATCATGATTGCCTTATATTTCATTATATTGCTAGGTATTGGCTATTATGGCTACAAACAAGCAACCAGTAATTTGAGTGAATATATGTTAGGCGGTCGAAATATTGGACCATGGGTTACTGCACTTTCAGCCGGGGCATCCGACATGAGTGGTTGGATGATTATGGGGTTGCCGGGTGAAGTCTACTCCACAGGTCTTTCTGCCGCGTGGCTCTCTATCGGTTTAACGCTCGGTGCATGGATTAACTATTTACTTGTTGCACCTAGATTACGACTTCACACAGAAATTGCGGGTGATGCGATAACATTACCTGATTTTTTCAAAAACCGATTAGATGATAAATCAAATCTCATCAAGATTATCTCTGGTGGTATCATTGTTGTTTTCTTTACTTTATATACACATGCCGGCTTTGTATCCGGAGGTAAATTATTTGATAGTGCTTTTGGTCTAGATTACCGTTTAGGATTATTGTTAGTTGCGGTCATTGTTATTGCTTATACTTTCTTTGGTGGTTATTTAGCAGTATCCATTACTGACTTTTTCCAAGGTGTTATTATGCTTATCGCAATGATTATGGTACCGATCGTCGTTATGTTAAAACTAAATGGACTAGACACTTTCCATACCGTTGCTGAATTAAAACCTACAAATTTAGATCTTTTTAAAGGGACGACAGTGATTGGTATTATTTCATTTTTTGCATGGGGATTGGGATATTTTGGACAACCCCATATTTTAGTCCGCTTTATGTCGATTAAATCTATCAAATTATTTCCGTTTACGAGACGTATAGGAATTACATGGATGGCAGTAGGACTGATTGGTGCTGTCTTAGTGGGATTATTAGGTATCGCGTTTGTTCCTGCTCAAGGCGTAGAAATTAAAGATCCAGAGACACTTTTCGTATTAATGGGACAAATATTATTTCATCCCCTTGTAGGTGGTTTCTTGTTAGCTGCCATTTTAGCGGCTATTATGAGTACTATTTCATCACAATTACTTGTTACTTCAAGTTCGCTAACAGAAGATTTTTATAAACTGATTCGTGGTGATAAAGCAAATACCGAAAAACACGAAAAAGAGTTTGTATTAGTGGGCCGTTTATCTGTTATATTAGTAGCGATTGTCGCGATTGCTATTGCATGGTCACCTAATGATACAATCTTAAATTTAGTGGGTAATGCTTGGGCTGGTTTCGGCGCTTCCTTTGGTCCTCTCGTGATATTGACGCTTTATTGGAAAGGTCTTACACGTACAGGTGCCATCAGTGGAATGGTTGCAGGTGCGTTAACAGTTATTTTATGGATCGTATTTGCACATCCACTCGGTGAAAAATATGAGTTCTTCACTTTATATGAAATCGTACCAGGCTTTATTGTAAGTTTACTCGTCACATTAATTGTGTCTAAGTTCACGAAGAAACCAGATACGTATGTGATTGATGAAATGAACGAAGTGAAACGACGTTTAAAATTAAATGAATAATCTATAAATAGAAAGCCATCAAAATTTATCTAAGACTAAATTTTGATGGCTATATTTATATTCACTGTAAGTTTACGCTAATATCTGAAAAAGAAACGCTTAATTGTTATATATATGAACTTTCGGCTCTTTATCGTCTTTGGTTTTAGTAATTAAAGCACGTGACTCATTACCATCTTTAATATGAATTTCATATTCTTCAACATCACCAAAATCTTTTTCAGCAAGCTGTGTCACATACTGTGTAATACCTATTAATTCGGCTTTACCATAATAATCAATCGGCAAATCAACTGTGAGGGATTGTAACTTTTTATCTTTAAATTTGGCTTTACCTACAGCTTGAGTAAAATTAGTAAAATAAGATTGTAAACTATGATTAAAATCACGGAAGTTAGAATTAAATTGTTCATTTAAGTCCGCCGCTTCACCTGATGGAACAAGTACAGTTTGTTCGTTCACCGTATTCCACTCTTTTAATGCTTCTCCATTTTCTTCAGAGGTCGCATAACTGACAAATGCGCCAGGTGTAATTTGATCTTTTCCGGATTGCATATAAATCGCAAAAGTAATCGGAATATCTTTTAATTTTTCATTTTCTCGAAGACGTGACAACATTTCTTCTGCCATTTCTTGACCTTGTTTTTCAACTTTTTTCTTATCTAAGTCAACGCTAAAAGTCTCACCGTACTTTTCTTTTTGATAGTAATACACTTGATTCATTGCGAGACCAATCGTCATCCCTTTTAATTTTTTACCACTTGTATCTCCATTATCGTAAAAGTTTTGTTCTAATATATTAGAAAGCACTTGCGGTGAATTTTTAGCAATTTTTTCTTCATCAGTTTCGCCATGAACAGAAGGGTTAAGGCCTAAATTTTCGGTTGCTTTACGCTCTTCTTTCTCTTTATCGCTCATTTCATCAAGTTCACTTTTTGTTAACTTAGGCTCTAAATAGGCTTGAATGGTTTTCTTATCTAAAAATTGTCCATCTTGATATAAGTAATCATCTGTAGGAAACACTTGTTTACTTATATTTAATAAACCCGTTTCAAAATCTTCACCGTTATACGTATTGGCCATATTTTCTTGTGTCAGCCCCCGTGCTTGACTCTCTTTAAATGGCAAAATTGTTCGGTAATTGTCTCCTTGCACATTTTTGTCGGTTGCGATTTGTTTCACATCGTTTTGAGTGGATGTATTTTCTTTCGACGATGATGGTTCATTATCGTCTGGGCCACATCCTACGAGTACAAGTGAAAGTCCTACAATAACTAAAGTTCTTTTCTTCATAGGCTATCTCCTTATTCACCGATTTCTTTTTGCTTATTTACAAATTCTTGTTCATTCCAAATCGTCGTTCCTAATGAGGTTGCTTTTGTTAATTTTGAGCCGGCGTCTTTCCCTGCTATCACGAGGTCTGTTGACTTAGTGACGCTACTTGTTACTTTAGCGCCTTGACGTTGCAACCATTCAGAGGCTTCATTACGCGTCATTTGTTCTAACTTACCCGTTAATACTATTGTTTTGCCTTGAAACTCAGGATGACCTTCAATTTGAGAAGTTTTTTGACCCGTATAGTTCATATTGACTTGTTGTGTTTTCAATTTATCGATTAACGTACGAATGTCTTCATTGCCCATATATGTGACAAATGATTGGGCAAGTTTTTCACCAACATCATATATCTCAACAAGCTCATTTTCTGTGACTTGCATGAGACGATCTATCGTTTCATATTTTTCAGCAAGTACCCGACTCGCTTTAACACCTAAATGACGGATTCCTAGTCCAAATAACAAATGTTCTAAAGATTGTGATTTGGCATTTTCAATAGCTTGCATAAGGTTATCGACTTTTTTCTCACCCATACGCTCAAGAGGTAATAAATCCTCTTTTTTTAAATAAAAAATGTCAGCCACATCTTTAATCAATTCGTGATAATACAATTGCTCAATAATTTTAGTACCTAATCCATCGATATTCATTGCTTGTCTTGAGACAAAATGTTTGAGTCCCTCTATGAGTTGAGCTTGGCACTTTGGATTGATACAACGAAGGGCAACTTCACCTTCGATTCGTACTAACTCATGACCACAACTTGGACAGTGTGTCGGCATATGATACTTTTCTGTATTTTCCGGACGACGATCTAATATCACGCGCACGACTTCAGGAATAATGTCGCCTGCTTTTTTAACAACGACCTCATCCCCAATGCGAATATCACGTTCATGTATTAAATCTTCATTATGTAATGAAGCTCTTGAAACAGTGGTTCCTGCGACATGCACGGGTTCTAAGACAGCGGTTGGCGTGACGACTCCTGTCCGACCAATACTCAGTTCAATATCGAGTAATGTCGTGACCACTTCTTCAGCAGGAAACTTATACGCAATGGCCCATCTCGGCGATTTTTGCGTAAATCCCATTTCTTCTTGATGCTCAATTGCATTGACTTTAATTACAATACCATCGATATCATAACTTAATGCATCACGTGACGTTGTCCAATGTGCAATATAGTCAAGTACATCATCGATTGTTTTGGCGATGATGCGTTCCGGATTGGTTTTAAAACCAAGTTCATCAAGCTCTGTGAGTGCTTCACTTTGTGATGTGGCATCAAGCTCAGTAAAATCATTAATACTATACAAAAAGATGTCTAACTTTCTCGCTGCCGCAAGTTTTGAATCAAGTTGGCGTAAAGATCCTGCTGCAGCATTTCGAGGATTAGCAAAAGGGGCTTCCCCTTTCTTTTCCTTCTCCTCATTGAGTTTCATGAATGATTTTCTTGGCATGTAGGCTTCCCCACGAACTTCAAATGATATCGGTTGTTTGAGGGTTAATGGAATCGCATGAATCGTTTTTAAGTTTTCTGTTATATCTTCTCCAGTTGTGCCGTCACCACGTGTTAACCCTTGAACTAGGCGCCCATTCTCATATTTTAAGGAAACCGCGAGACCATCTATTTTAAGCTCACACATGTACGACACTTCACCTACTGCTTCGCGTACGCGTTGGTCAAAACGACGTAAATCATCTTCATTAAATGCATTAGAGAGACTAAGCATAGGTGTTTCATGACGTACTTTTTCAAAAGAGGATTGTGCTTCTCCACCTACACGTACGGTAGGTGAATCAGCAGTTTTAAGTTCCGGATGTTGTGTTTCGATATCGATAAGTTCATGTAAAAGCTTGTCATATTCACTATCAGGAACACTTGGATTGTCCTTTACATGGTATTCGTAATTATATTGATGTAAAAGTTCATGCAAAACTTTTACGCGTTTAGACAAATCCGACATCTATTCGTCCTCCTTCTTTTCAATAGGGGCAAATTGGGCTAATAAACGTTTAGGCCCTTGTGATTTAAATATAATGTCCAGCTCAACTGAACCATTTTTTTCGTTCACATTTGAGACCATACCCTCTCCCCAAGTTTTATGTGTAACTTTGTCTCCAACTTTCCACTCAGATGAAGTCGTTTTGTTATTCACCACTGTTCGTTTGCTAAAACCTCTCTTCGGCGTTTGACGTTTCTGTCCAATTGACGTTGGTTTTTGACGTTCAGGCAGTTCAAGTAAATCTTCTGGAATCTCATTTAAAAATCTTGATTTAGGATTGGATTGTTGACGTCCAAACAATGTACGTGAGGACGCATGGGTTAAATAGAGTTCTTCTTCCGCACGTGTAATGGCCACATAACTAATACGGCGCTCTTCTTCCATTTCGTGGTCATCATCGCTCTTAATGGCACGAACATGTGGAAAAATAGATTCTTCCATACCAATAATAAATACAACTGGATATTCTAATCCTTTAGCTGAGTGCATTGTCATCAATGTGACGCCATCTTCGAGATTCGCTTCATCAACATCAGCCACAAGAGATAAATCTGTTAAAAAGTTAATCAAAGATTGTTCTTCTATTGGAGTGTTTTTTTCGTAATCTTTAGGGACTGACATAAATTCATCAATGTTTTCTAATCGACTACGCGCTTCTAAAGTCTGTTCACGTTCGAGCATTTCGCGATATCCAGATTTCTCTAAAACTTCGTCCACAATCTCACTAATTTCTAAAAACTCTTGTTCTTTCATTAAATGATTAATTAATTGATAAAATTCTGCAGCCGCTTGGGTTACTTTTTTTGATAGTCCTATAAAGTCTATTTCAGCGAGTGCTTCGAACATACTAATATCATTATTTGCTGCATAAGTTGCAATTTTATCCACTGATGAAGGTCCAATGCCACGTTTAGGAACATTGATAATGCGTTGGAGACTAATATCATCCGCACTATTCGCAATTAAGCGTAAATAACTTAAAAGATCTTTGATTTCTTTACGATCATAGAACTTTTGTCCTCCAACCATCACATACGGAACATTGGATTTTAAAAATGTTTCTTCAAGAACACGGGATTGCGCGTTTGTACGGTATAAAACCGCAATATCTTTCAACTTTCTACCTTTTTTCTGCTGTTTAAATATTTCTCGTACAACGTATTCTGACTCATCTCGTTCACTAAATGCTTCGTAATATTTTATCTTTTCACCACTGTCATTTGCTGTCCACAAGCCTTTAGGTTTTCGTTCCGTGTTATTTCGAATAACTTCGTTCGCGGCATTTAAAATGGTCTTAGTTGAACGATAATTTTGTTCTAAAAAGATTGTTTTAGCGTTCGGGTAGTCCTCTTCAAAAGATAATATATTTTGAATATCTGCCCCGCGCCATCCATAAATCGATTGATCGGAATCTCCGACCACGCACAGATTTTTAAATTTTTGTGCCATAAGATTTACAAGTGTATATTGTGCTTTATTGGTATCTTGATACTCATCCACATGTATGTATTGAAATTTGTTTTGGTAATAATCTAATACCTCTGGCACACGTTCAAAAAGTTTAATTGTTGTCATAATTAAATCGTCAAAATCGAGCGCTTGATTTCGCAACAATTGTTTTTGATACCCCTCATACACTTTAGCGACCATTTGTGTATAAAAATCATGTGCTTCTGTAAGTGCATCTTCTGGTGTTTTCAATTCATTTTTCAAGTTACTAATCGCACCAATAAACATGCGGGGTTCATAGCGTTTAGGATCAATATTTTCTCGTTTTAAAACATCTTTAATGACCGATTTTTGATCTGTAGGATCAATGATGGTAAAATTACGTTCAATTCCTATACGGTCAGCATCGCGTCGAAGAATTCTTACACACATAGAGTGAAAAGTCGACATCCAAATAACTTCTGCTTCTTCCCCTACTAATGCTTGCACACGTTCTTTCATTTCTCTCGCCGCTTTATTCGTAAACGTTATGGCTAAAATATGATAAGGAGAAACCTCTTTTTCATCTAATAAATACGCAATGCGATGAGTGAGCACACGCGTTTTACCAGATCCTGCGCCCGCCATAATTAAAAGCGGCCCCTCAGTCGTACGTACCGCTTCACTTTGTTCCGTATTCATATGTTTCACTAATGGATTCATTATGTTCTCTCCTTTATTTTAGTCGTTTGAATTGCTTTTTTAATATCTTCATAGATTAAATTGCCGACGACAATCGTATCAGCAATTTCCGCAAATTGAATGGCGTGCGCTAAACTGTCAATGCCACCACCATAAAACAATTGTGTTGTGGTAAGGTATGATTGCGCTGCTCGCACGACTTCAGGGTCCCCTAATTGTCCGCTATACTCCAAGTAAAATACCGGAAATCGATACATTTCATTCGCCATTTGTGCATAAGCTTCAATATCTTCTGTTGAAAGTTCTGTATGCGCATGTGTATGTTGTGCCACTTTACTATTAGGATTTAAAACCACATACCCTTCAAATACCATTTCTTCAAAATGAATCATATGACCGTAGGCTTTTAAGGCTTCATGTAATAAGCCATTATGAAATTTTACCTCCTTACTGTTCATAACAGTAGGGACAAAATAAAAATCAAAACCAGGAACTGTACTCTCTATATTAGAAATTTCAAGTGCGAGTGGTAACGGATAACGCCTTACGCGACTCATTAAATGCAAGACATTATCTTCTGTTACATTATCAGTTCCTCCTATGATAATTGCATCTGTATTGGACATACATAGCTTTTCCAAATCTGCATCTGAAATGGGTTTAGCTGGATCTAATTTAAAGACATGACGCCATTCTTTTATATCATACATTACCGAATACTCCTTTAAATATCATGACCTATATTATACCATTTTTAAAGTGGATATTCTAAGGTTCACCCATGTAATTTGAATATAATGAAACATAAAAAACAAGCGTAAATAGAGCACCTTCATGCTCAACTCTACGCTTGCTAAAAACTTATTGTATTATTGTTTCGTTTCAATATCCATACGTTCTAAAATCATCGTATATGCATCGTTTCCCCATTGTAATGAACGCTTAACGCGAGATATCGTTGCAGTGGAGGCACCTGATTCCGCCTCAATTGTAGCATAGGTGTATCCTTGTTTGATCATCTTTGCTACTTGTAAACGTTGTGATAGTGATTGAAGTTCATTCACCGTACACAAATCATCAAAAAATTGATAACATTCCTCGCGTGTTTCTAATGTTAATATTGCATCAAATAACTCATTTAATGCTTGTCCACGTAACTTTTCAATTTGCATGGTATACAACCCCTATATTTTTATGTTTAAGGATATTTTAACGAATTAATACATTAAAGTGTAGTATTTTATGCTAAACCTACTCTTTCAAATATTGTATCAACTTGATTTAAGTGATGTCTAGGGTCAAAACATGCATTTAGCTCTTCTTCCGATAATTTTTCAGTAATTTTTGTATCACTTTCAACAAGTTCTCTAAAAGGTGTTTTCGATGCCCAAGATTCCATTGCTTTCGGTTGGACAAGGTCATAAGCTTCCTCACGAACCATTCCCTTATCGATGAGCGCAAGTAACACACGTTGAGAATAAATCAAACCGAATGTTTTATTCATATTTTCAGTCATGTTTTCTTCGTATACCGTTAAGCGGTCGACGATATTTGTAAAACGATTTAGCGCATAATCTAATGCAATTGTCACGTCAGGTAACATGATTCTCTCGGCTGACGAATGTGAAATATCACGTTCATGCCATAAAGCGACATTTTCGTAGGCTGTCGTAATATAACCACGAATTACACGCGCAATACCTGTAATATTTTCCGAACCGATAGGATTACGTTTGTGCGGCATCGCTGAGGAGCCTTTTTGACCTTTAGCAAACGCCTCTTCTACTTCACGTGTTTCTGTTTTTTGTAAATTTCTAATTTCCACAGCAAACTTTTCTAGTGAAGTGGCAATTAAGCTCAATGTCGCAATATAGTATGCATGACGGTCTCTTTGAAGCGTTTGTGTTGAAATTGGCGCTATACCAATACCAAGATGTTTACATACATATGCTTCAATTTCTGGTGGGATATTTGCGAAAGTACCTACCGCGCCACTCATTTTACCGACTTCGATTTCTTCGCGTACACGTTTGAAGCGTTCAAAATTACGTTTCATTTCAGCATACCAAAGTGCCATTTTCAAACCAAAAGTAGTTGGTTCAGCATGGACGCCATGTGTACGCCCCATCATAAGCGTATATTTGTATTGTTGCGCTTTATTCGCAAGCACTTCAATAAAGCGTTCTAAATCTTTTTCAATTATTGCATTTGCTTGTTTAACTTGATAACTTAATGCAGTATCTACGACATCTGTGGAGGTTAAACCGTAATGCACCCATTTACGTTCTTCGCCTAAAGTTTCAGAAACTTGTCTTGTAAACGCAACGACATCATGACGCGTTTCTAATTCAATTTCTTTTGCACGATCAACATCTACTTTTGCATTTGCACGAATTTTTTTTACATCTTCTTTAGGGATATAACCTAGTTCACTCCATGCTTCACAAGCTAAGATCTCAACTTCTAACCATGCTTCATATCGATTTTGGTCTGTCCAAATATTTGACATTTCTTGTCTTGAATAACGTTCAATCATTATAGAATCTCCTAACTTTTATTGAATATGCTTACTCTTTATTACTTGTTCCTATTTAATCACATTATAGCAAACAAGTAATGTATGTACATTATCTATATAAACAGATAAATCGTTCGGAATCAATGCAAAAATTTAGAATTACGCAAATTTCTCTATCATTACAAGTGTATAAATACGAACGTTTATAAATATAACATGCTTAATATTCGTAAAAAGGCGTTGCCAATGACTTTCATCATGACAACGCCTTTTCTTCTGCGCTTACAATGGATTTATTTTCTTGCCTGTAAAGATAATATCTTGTTTTAGCACTTCAACACGTCCATCTTCTTGTTCTACAAATACAGGTTTTTCAAATCGTTTGATTGGAACATAGCCTTGTTGTTTCATGCGGTTAAGACAATCTTGTATAGTTTCGCCGTCCTCAACTTTAAATTTCATCTGTATCATACGCCTTTACTTTTTTACTGCGCACACCTTTTACCCAGAACCCACCGTGAATATTACGGGGTTCATAAGCGATGATAAATGCTTTTGGATCAAGCGCTTTAATCGTGTCCATCAGCTTTAATTCATAACGTTTTGGCGTTAATATTTGCATCACCAGTCGATCTCCATCACGACCATGAGCCGCAAAGTGGGTGACGCCATATCCTAAATCTCTTAATTGTCTCGGAATATCTAATTCATAATCTGCAGTCGTTACATTAACAACAGAGTACCCTAATGCTAGTTTTTCTTCGATTTTCATACCTACGATAATCCCTATAGAAAATCCGAATGCATAAGCGATGACGTTTTGTATTTGATCTAAACCAGACATCACCATTCCAAGACCAATGACGTACACAAGCACTTCTACAAAGCTTAATGCAGCTGCATAATATCTGTAGCCTTTTAATGTTAAGATAAGACGCATTGTTAATGCAGTCACGTACGCAACATTAATTAAAAATATCGCTAACACCATTAACAATGGATTATCATTGATTACACTCATATTGAACCTCACTTCATCAAAATTTAGCTCATTGTATCAAGAATAGATTAAATTGTCATTAAAAACTTTTATTTTGGCCATGTGAATCGTGTATAAGCCAGTTCTCTTTTATGTGCATTTTTGATAAATAAGGCTTCAATTTTTTCAGATGCTGTAGATGAGATAGTTTTACCTTCTAAATAATCATCGATTTCATCATAAGTGACGCCTAATGCCACTTCATCTGGTAATTGGGGTTGATTATCTTCTAAATCTGCAGTCGGAATTTTTTTGTATAATTGCTGAGGTGCATCGAGATATTTTAATAATGCACGTCCTTGACGTTTATTTAAGCCAAATATAGGTGCAATATCTGCAGCGCCATCTCCATATTTTGTATAAAAACCTGTAACATTTTCTGCGGAATGGTCTGTTCCGAGTACAATACCACTCAAATTCGCTGCGATAGAAAACTGCACTTTCATTCTTTCACGTGCTTTTTCATTGCCTTTTTGAAAATCCGTTAACGCTATACCTGCCTCTTTTAATGAAGCGACACTTTGATCTACCGCCGCTTTTATATTGACTGTAATTGTTTGATCAGGCTGAATAAATTTTAGGGCTTCTTCTACCTCATCAGCATCACGTTGAACACCATAAGGTAATTTCACAGCGATAAATTGATAGTGCTTATCTCCATTTTCATTTAATTCGTTCACTGCCATTTGAGCTAATTTACCGACTAATGTTGAATCTTGCCCTCCAGAAATCCCTAATACGAGGGTTTGAATAAATGAATGAGAAGTGACATACGATTTAATAAAATATTTGATCTCCTCAATCGTTTCTTTTACATCGATTTCAGGTTGAACTTTCATTTCATTGACGATAATTTCCTGCATATTATTCATGTTCTTCCTCCATCTCTTTAACATGTTCGGCAACTTCAAAGATGCGTCGTTGTTTATTTTCCCAACATAACGTACTTAAATCAACCGGATATTCTTCAGGATTAAGATAACGTTTATTTTCTTCCCATAATAGCTCTAAATTATCTTGTAAAAATCGTTGAGAGGCCGCTTCATTTGGTAATTCATAGACGCATTTCCCATTGATAAATATATCTTGATGTAAGTCAATCGCTTTAAAGTTTTTAATATACTTCATCTTATAAGTATGGATAGGATGGAACATTTTAAGTTTTTTCTCATCTTGAGGATTTTCATTTTCTAAAGCAATATAATCTCCTTCTGATTTATTTGTCTTCGTATTTATAATTCGGTACACACGCTTTTTCCCAGGTGTCGTCACTTTTTCTGCATTGTTTGAAAGTTTAATACGGTCAACAAGTTCTCCGTTTTCATCTTCAACTGCAACCATTTTATAAACTGCTCCAAGTGCGGGTTGTTGATAGGCTGTAATTAATTTAGTACCCACACCCCAACTATCGACTGCTGCTCCTTGGGCTTTCAAACTTGAAATCGTTTCTTCATCAAGGTCATTTGAAGCAATAATCTTAGCGTCTGGAAAACCAGCTTCATCAAGCATTTTACGTGCTTCTTTTGATAAATAGGCAATGTCCCCTGAATCTAATCTAATACCAATAAAATTAATTTGATCACCCAATTCTTTAGCTACTCGAATCGCATTCGGCACGCCAGATTTGAGTGTATGGAATGTGTCAACTAGGAAGACGCAATTTTTATGTCGTTCTGCATATTTTTTAAATGCAATATACTCATCACCATAAGTTTGCACAAACGCATGGGCATGTGTTCCAGAAACTGGAATATTAAATAGTTTGCCCGCTCTCACATTACTTGTTGAATCAAACCCACCAATAATCGCTGCACGAGCCCCCCATACGGCAGCATCTAATTCGTGGGCACGACGTGTACCAAATTCCATTAAAGTATCCTGAGGCGCGACTTGTTTGATGCGACTTGCTTTTGTCGTAATCAGCGTTTGGAAATTGATAATATTCAACAAAGCAGTTTCAACTAATTGAGCTTGAATGAGTGGCGCTTCTACACGCATTAATGGCTCATTGCCAAAGCATAATTCTCCTTCTTGCATGGCACGAATATGTCCCGTAAATTTGAGTTGTTTTAAATAATCTAAAAAGTCCTTTTGGTACCCAATATCTTTTAAATATGCGATATCAGTGTCAGTAAAATGAAAATTCTCAATGAAAGCAATGGCTCTTTTCAAGCCATTAAATACAGCATATCCGCTTTCAAATGGCATTTTCCTGAAATATAAATCAAAGACGGCTGTACGTTCATGTATACCATCGTTCCAATAGGATTCTGCCATGTTTATTTGATATAAATCATTATGCAACATTAAACTATCATCATTATATTGATACATATTATTTCTCCTCATCCTTCAAAGGTATATCTCTATGATATAACACTTTTAGGTCGTGTTTTCCATCATTTATTTAGAACATCGACAAAAATATGACAATTCGCACAAATTTTCAATAGATATTTCATTTATACATTATAATCTATATTGAGGTGGTACGATGTTAAAAGAAGCAATATCCTTTATAACGCAATATTACGAAGAAACAAATCAACAACCCCATCAACTGGAACACCGTTTAAATGAAGTGAAACAAGAAATCAAAGAAAAAGGCTTTTACAGACATACAACTGAGGAATTGACCTATGGGGCAAGGCTAGCATGGCGAAACTCTAACCGTTGTATAGGAAGACTGTTTTGGGAAAACTTAAAAGTTCAAGATGCGCGTGACATACAAGATGAATCCTCTTTTTTAAACGCCATTACACACCACATCGAAGCGGCAACAAATGACGGCAAAATTGTGCCATACATTACAATTTTCGGCTCTATCTTTGACTCGACACCTAAGATATATAACAATCAACTTATTCGCTATGCAGGTTATGAAACTAAAGGAGATCCTTCAGAAAGAAAAGTAACACAACTTGCAGAACATTTAGGTTGGCGTAGTAATCAAACTGATTTTGATATTTTACCCCTTATTTATCAACTACCTGGAGATAAAATCAAATATTACGATTATCCTAAATCATTAATTTTAGAAGTTCCCATTCACCATCATGCATATCCAAAAGTTGAGCAACTTCAATTGAAATGGTATGCCGTACCTATTATTTCAAATATGGATTTAAAAATTGGAGGTATCACGTATCCTACTGTCCCTTTTAATGGATGGTACATGGTAAATGAAATTGCTGTTCGTAATTTCTTAGATACTTATCGTTATAATTTGTTAGAACCCTTAGCAGAAGCCATGAACTTCACTCAATTACGCAACAGTTCATTTAATAAAGATCGTGTCGTTGTTGAAATAAACGATGCGGTTTATCAATCTTTTAAAGACGCTGGTGTTTCAATGGTTGATCATCTGACAGCTGCTAAACAATTTGAAAAATTCGAGGCAGCCGAACACGAACATGGACGAACGGTGACAGGTAAATGGTCATGGTTAGCACCACCGCTTTCTCCAACTTTAACTGCCAACTATCATCACGGCTATGATAATACAATGCGAGAAACCAATTTTTATTATAAACAAAACACCTCGGGAGGCTGTCCTTTTCACTAAAATTGTGTAAAATGAGAAGAAATCACAATTTTGAGGTGACGTTATGACATTATATTACTTAGGACCTAAAGGCACTTTTTCTTATCTGGCTGCATTAAAATATAACACGAATGATGAAAGTTTTATCCCAAAAGAAAACCTATATGAAGTCATTACAGCACTTAAATCAGATGCTTCATCACGTGCCATCGTACCCATTGAAAATGCAATCGAAGGAACGATTAATGTGGTGGCAGATAGTTTAGTAGAATATCCTTTTACCGTCATTCAAGAAGTGCATCTTGACATTGAATTTTCATTGTATGGTGCAAAGGGAACTTCCATAGATGAAATTCAAGAAGTACGTTCAATTGCGCCGGCAATAAGTCAAACTCAAAAATTTATTCATCAACACCAACTTCATTATTCGTATACACAAAGTACGGTTGAATCCTTACAGTTTATTGATGCATCCACTGCAGCAATTGCGCCTAAAGGAAGCGGTGAAGCCTATGGTTTTACTGCCCTAGCACAGAATATTGAAGATTATCCACATAATGTCACAAGGTTTTTAGTGTTATCAAATGACGAAATGCCTTTGGAGGAAGGGACACAATGCTTGTTATTGATTACGCCTTCACGAGATCAACCTGGCCTACTGGCTAGTATCTTAAACACTTTTGCATTATTTAACGTCAATTTAAGTTGGATTGAATCTCGCCCATTAAAAACGCAATTAGGGAGATACCGTTTTTATGTGCAAGCGGAATATCCCGATGAGATGACGATGAAAAAAATCACGACAATTCTTGAAACACTTGATTTTGAAATTCGTCATTTAGGGAGATTCAATTAATTCAAAAGACTGTCTATAAAGTGCTCTTCATTATAGTGCGTTTGGGGTACTTTCTAAACGTGACTAAGTATAATCATCTATGCGACATCAATTTTCTTTATTAAAATAGCCATCAAAATTTATCTACGTGTAAATTTTGATGGCTTTTAATTCAACTTTTTTCTATATCATATCTATAGGAGCTAAAAGAATTCTTTTATTAGAAATATTAGGAAAAGCACAACCTATCATTTTAAACTACGCATCACATCTTAAGTCATTAACACTTTGTTGACGTAGTTCCGGTAAATTTTCATTTTTAAATAGTGCGACATGGTCAATTGCCGTTAATTGAATAGGACTCATCGTACCTATAAATACGTTATTTAAAATTTCGATATGTTGATGGGGTGCCTCTTTATGACTTCTAATGTGCAATGTATCTTGATGAGATACATTTTCGACTCTATTATTCATAAAAATGAGACCCTTGCCGCCTTCTTTACCTTCGATACGTCCATCAAATGAATACATATTTTTCCCCTTATAAACACCTAGATATCTCAGTGCACCTGCACAATTCTTGAAGGTATTGTTGACAATGTATACATTTTTTGCTTTTAACGGTGTTAATGCGTAGTCTTTCGTCGCTTCGAAAACATTATCTTGAATAACTATATTTTCATAAAAATGAAATAGGCGACTTGCATGCGAGCCTATAGCGCGATTCCAAGGCCCCATCGCCCCTTCGCCAGAATTTCCGAAGTAACATCTTTCAATAACTACATTTTTAGTAATTGTGCCATCATTAATGCCAAATTTAGGAAATGCACCTTCTACAAATAAATCTAGTTGAATCGCTTCTGAAAAAGAACGATCTCCAACATAATCTGCAAAACCTAAAAACTGACAGTCATGGATGTGCACACCATCCAATCCACAAGCATCAATTCCATGACCCCCTACAATATTTTTGAAAGTCACGTGAGCCACTTCTACTTCACGTGCATGTCCAAGACACATCGCTGTATTGTTATAAGGGTATTCATTACCGTTCATATCGAAGGTGCCCCCTTCTATTTTTATATGGCCATTCCCTTCATAACGATAATATTTTTTACGACTCGAACCATTCTTCAGTAATGCATCTTTTCCTTTACGTAATAAAATCGCTTCTGGATCAAGTTTCAATTTAGTATTATGATATATTTTTAAAGCCTTTGCAATATGGTATTCTCCTTTAGGAATGAAGACAGTGCCACCCCCGTGTTGTGCTACTTTCGTTAATGCACGTTGAATCCCAATCGTATCTTTCCATTTATTTATCGTTTTTGCACCAAAATCTTTAACATTTTTAAACATAAATGTAGTATCCTTTCGTATTTAGGTTATACTATAAACATCTCTTGTTTACAGATAGTATACCCATTTTTAGGAGGACGTTATGTCAAAAAAAGCATTAATTATTGTTGACTATTCTAATGACTTTATCGCTGACAGTGGAAAATTGACTTGTGGGGGAGCGGGTCAAGCCATTGAGGGTTATCTCGTTGAACGTATTAAACATTATCATGAAGCCAATGAGAATATTTTTTTTATGATGGACTTACATTACGAAAACGACCCAACCCATCCAGAGTCTAAAAGTTTTCCTCCACATAATATCATCGGTACTGAAGGTCGTGATTTATACGGTCAGGTAGGTGCCATTTATCAGGACATTAAACATGAAAATCATGTCTTTTTTATCGATAAACGTCGATATGATTCGTTTTTCGGTACACCGTTAGACACACTACTTCGGGAAAGAAAAATTGATACTTTAGAAATTGTCGGTGTATGCACAGATATTTGTGTATTACACACGGCTGCTACGGCTTACAATTTAAATTATCAATTAATTATTCCAAAAGATGGCGTTGCCTCTTTTAATTCACAAGGACACGAATGGGCATTAACTCATTTTAAAGATACACTAGGCGCAACGGTGGAATAACACGTACTTTGCATGATAAAATATTTAAGAAAACATTAGTATAAATATAAGGAGTTTGAACTATGACAACATATATTTTTGGACATCAAAACCCAGATACAGATGCAATCACATCAGCCATTATTATGGCAGACTTTGAACATTTACATGGAAATAATGAAGCGAAAGCCTATCGTTTAGGTGATGTCGCTCCTGAAACACAATACGCATTAGATTACTTTAAAGTTGAGGCACCTGAATTACTTTCAGATGATTTAACAGATCAAGATGTCATCTTAGTGGACCATAATGAGTTCCAACAGAGTGCTGAAACAATTGAAAAAGCAACTGTGAAACATGTTATCGACCATCACCGTATTGCTAACTTCGAAACTGCTGGTCCACTTTACTACCGCGCAGAGCCTGTGGGTTGTACGGCTACAATTTTATATAAAATGTATAATGAACGTGGTTATGAAATTAAACCTGAAATTGCGGGTCTTATGATTTCAGCGATTGTTTCAGATAGTTTATTATTCAAATCACCAACATGTACAGAACAAGATGTCAATGCTGCACGTGCGTTAGCTTCTATTGCTGATGTTGATGTCGACCAATATGGATTAGACATGTTAAAAGCAGGTGCTTCTACAAAAGACAGTACTGAAGCCCAATTATTAAATAAAGATGCTAAATCATTCAATATCGGTGAAAGCACAGTGCGTATCGCACAAGTAAATACGGTTGATATTGATGAAGTGATGCAACGTCAAGAAGCACTAGAAAATGCAATGAACAAAGAAATTGCTGATGAAAATTATACGTCATTCATTTTAGTCGTAACTGATATTTTAAACAGCGATTCTAAAATTTTAGTTGCTGGTGCAGACACAGACAAAATCGCAAGTGCATTTAATACAACACTCGACAACAACACTGCATTTTTACCTGGCGTCGTTTCACGTAAAAAGCAAATTGTTCCTCAAGTAACAGACGCTTTATCTTAATTGAAATGAAGGTGAAAACATGCCATTAACCGTTCAAGCTGGACGTAATAAATTCTACATTGGTGAAGATGAAACTTCTCCACAAGCTGAAATCACATATACGTTCGTAGAAGAAGATACTATTGACGTGACACATACATTCGTAGATCCGAGTCTTAGAGGGAGTGGCGTTGCAAAACAGTTGTTCAATGCGGTGATTGAAAAAGCACAAAATGAACAGTTACAAATTATTCCTTCTTGCTCATATGTACGTGTACAATTTGAACGTGATGCATCTTTACAACATTTATTAAAATCGTCACTATAAATTAGCGCACGTGTAGTTCAAGGCTATGACGAGCAAACATTCAACGGGGCTAGGACAACTATTGTTCTTGCCCTTTCCTTTTATCAATAAAGCATTACGAACTTTAATATACGTACTAAACATGCAAAGTCCAACTTAACGTCACAGTTTTTTTAAATTCCATGGGTTCTAACTGACTCACTAAATAGGAGTGATATCAATGAATGAGCGTTTACTTTTTGAGGCCTCACAAAATTATTTTCGAACTTTAGCAACACGACCAATAGATACAAGAAAACAAAAACTCAAATCTTTAAAGAAAAGTATCAAAAAACATGAAAAAGATTTATATGCAGCTTTAGAAAAAGATTTGGGCAAAAATAAGGTAGAAGCTTATGCGACAGAAATTGGCTACATTTTGAATTCAATTAGCTATTACCGTAAAAATCTAAAAAAATGGAGTAAAAAGCGTGCAATCGATACGCCCTTTTTCTTATTTCCTGCCAAAAGTTTTATGATGAAAGAACCCTTAGGAACCGTGTTAATCATCGGTCCTTTCAATTATCCATTTCAATTGGTGATGGAACCGCTTATAGGTGCGATTGCAGCAGGAAACACCGCAATAATTAAACCGTCAGAAATGACCCCTCACGTTGCAGAAGTTATTCAATTAATTATCGAGGATACTTTTGAAAAAGAATATGTATCTGTTGTTCAAGGCGGTAAAGAACAAATAGAAGCGCTACTCTCTCTCCCTTTTGATCACATATTTTTCACAGGAAGCACAAAGGTAGGACAAATCGTTTATGAAGCTGCAGCCAAACATTTAACACCAGTGACATTAGAGTTGGGTGGCAAATCTCCAACGATTATTGATAAAACGGCAAATCTTAAAGTCGCTAGTGAACGTATTTGTTTTGGTAAATTTATGAACGTGGGTCAGACGTGTGTCGCCCCGGATTATGTACTTATTGAAGAATCAGTCAAAGAGGCATTTTTATTGGCTATAAAGACAACCCTTACAGAATTTTATGGAAAACGCCCTTACGAAAGTCAAGATTTAGGTCGAATCGTCAATGACAAACATTTTCAACGATTGTCTCATTTATTAGAGGTTCATAAAGAAAATATCGTTATTGGCGGTTATCAAGACGCTGAACATCGTCTGATCGAGCCGACAGTATTAGATGATATAGAAGCAGACGATTTCATCATGCAAGAGGAGATTTTCGGTCCTATTTTACCGATCATCACTTATCAATCCTTAGACAATACGATGGACTGGTTAAAAACTTTACCGAAGCCCCTTGCCCTCTATGTATTTTCAGAAGACGAAAATGTCTCTAATCGTATTTTAGAAACACTCTCTTTTGGTAGTGGTGCTGTGAATGATACTATGTTGCAATTGGCAAATGCGAACTTACCGTTTGGCGGTGTAGGAGCTTCTGGAATCGGTAGATATCATGGAAAATATACTTTTGACACGTTTTCACATGAAAAACCCTATATCTTTAAAACCACTAAACTTGAAACGGGGCTATTATTCCCACCTTATAAAGATAAATTGAAAACAGTAAAACACTTATTTTCTAAGAAAAAGTAATAAGGAACTTGAAGAAAACACATTATTTGCGAAGTCGATTGAAAGGTAGTAGCTATTCTTTGCAAAATGGATATAGTGTTACGTCTACAGCTAAGGCATGAATCAAAATTACTATTTTATAACCCTAAAGTTATAAATGTTTCTTTACCCACTCAAATTTCCTGAATTAAGTTGCATCAAAATAGCCATCAAAATTTATGCTAAGATAAATTTTGATGGCTTTCTCAATTGAGGCGCGCTCTAACTTCTAACCCTTTATATTTTGCAAATCTTTACTGTTTGTAACTGAGTATTTCTATGCATTAAATTTCACGCAAACACCTTCAGCGGCAAATGCTGCATCATCTTTTTTAGTTAAAGTACCATTTTCAATATTTCTCTCAAATACGACAACTTTAGAATCACCCTGCTCATGGGCCACAACGAGCTGTTTTCCTGATGGAGAAATGTTAAAGTCACGTGGAAATACATCGCCCGTTGAGACTATATCCACGAGCTGTAATTTTGCACCATCTTCTAAAATTTTAAATATCGCAATGCTATCATGCCCACGATTACTAATATATAAAAACTTTTGATCTTCTGAAAGATGCACTGCTGCAAGTTTTGTAGGTTGTAAAAAGGCTTCTGGAATCGTCAAATGACGTTCTAAAGGTTGAAATTGCCCGTCGTGGTATGACATGACTACTACAGTATTGGATAACTCATTAACCACATAAGCATATCGACCTGATTGATGGTAAGCAATATGACGTGGTCCGTCACCAGGGAGCATTTCAGTACGGTGTGCGACTTCTAGTCCTTTTGTGCCATAGTGATAAGTCACGAGTAAATCGGACCCTAAATCCACCGCTACCACGTACTTCTCTTCAGGTGTGACTTCTAAATAATGGACGTGTGATTGATCTTGACGGTCAACATTTGGACCTTTTGGATATTCGTGATAAACTTCTTCAATTAAACGTACGACTTTTTGATTTTTTTCATCAAATTCATAAATCCGTGCAATACCATCACCATATACCGCTTCGAAGACAAATTGACCATCTGGTGAAAATGCAACGTAACAGCCGGAGCCTTTTAATGAATCAAGGCATTCTCCTGTTTTTTCTAATTGTCCATCACTTTTGATTTTAAATGTCGCTACGCCACTATACGTATCATTTTTAGTAATCGCCACAAGTGTATCTTTATAAATATCAAAATATGTAGAAGCGTTCAATTCATAAGCTGTGTCGATTTGTGTGATTCGATTTTGATTCTCATCAAGTTCAAAATAATATAAACCTTTACCTTCTTTTTTTGTATAGGATCCAATATAACCTTGTACAGTCATAAGAACCCCTCCTTTTTCCGAGTTTTTTCAGTGTTCGTTTCTATTTTAACAAATATTCATTCTTTCTTGATATCAAGAAGATAAAATCTGAATTTCCCCTTGATGCACATGCCATGCTTTGCCACTCGGCGTTAACCCTTTTATTCCCTCAAAATATTTATTACCAAGTAATTCTAATAAATAATGTGAACAGAGATTACTTATACAATAAGTACGTGAGGCATCAAAACGCTCGTTACGATAGAGCCTTTTTAAGAGTCTAGAAAAGCCCAACGCATTTGAAAACACAAACCAAAGATCAGGGTCGTTTTCAACAAAAGCACGTTCAAATTTTTTCATATTACTACTATCGTCATTCCACGTCACTATTTGGACAATCGAAGGGGTTAAAGTATCATAACTTAAATAATCTTCTAGCTGTCTTTTAAATCTCTCAGCACACTTTAATAATTCTGGGTCTTGGCTTACCCCAATTGTAATATTTCTAGCGAAAAGATGTGATTTGAATATAGTGTCAATCAAACTTAAAGGGACGCTTTCTTCTAAATGCGAATTTCTCAGTTGTCTATCTAATTGTTTAACTTGAAAAGTCGTTTGTTGATTTAATTTGTATGAGACTAATGTATTTTGATTTCGATACAAAATCATCACCCTATCACTAAAATTTTAAAATATTCAACTAAACTTAATTAGTGTAGACAAAATGTTATGCAAACGAACAATTTTAAATTCAAAAGAAAAAACGAACACGGTCTCGTGTTCGTTTAAGATTAAGCTTGATTAGCTTCAATATCAGCAATAATTTGTTTTGTTTTGTTCTCAATATCTTCAAAGTCTTTTTTAAATACAACAGCTAAAACAGCCACTGTTGCACCTACAAGTACAGTCAATACAAGCATTAAAGCAAAGAATACTTTAAAGATACCACCGATAAATCTTAACATACTTGTTTCACCTCTAAATCCCATTGTTTAGTCTGTCTAAGTGAATTATAACATAGACAACATACCTTATAAAACTTATACCCTATCAAATGATGTTTAATCCTAATTATTCATATCAATACAAAAATATGTTACATTTATTACAACAACAGTATGAAAGAGGTTACGTCAATGCCTTATATCTCATTTCTCAATTCTTGGAAAAATCATGATTTAGAACGTGTAAAAGAAATGATTGATGACACAGTTTCTGCGTACTATATTAACGATTTAGGTGTTCCTGTTGCACTCAATAAAAAAAGACTTATCCAGTTACTCGCAACACGAATGTCTGCAGTAAGTGCAGATCCTAAATTACAATGGAATTTCGAAATGATTCATCGTGCGCACATACATGGAAATCAAATGATTATGTTTTATGCGTACACACAAGAAAATCAAGACTATCGCGAAACTCCCAAAACACTTTTAACGATGACATTTGGTGAAAATCCTAGAAATAATATTAATCAAATTAAATCAGTCTATATTACACCAAATGTGACAGATATATAATAAAAAAGATTGTTACCCCACTTGAATTACAGAGCTCAAGTTAGTAACAATCTTTTTTCTTCTGTACATTTTTTAACGATAAAATGTCCGATACAACCATCGTTTCGTAGCGACATACGTGTCTACCCACATCCCTATCACTCCCTGATTGTGATGTTCTCTCATTTCTGAAGATAATAATATTATAAGTGCATTATGACTTAAATACTATTAACGATGTATTACAACATCGTAACAAATTGTGTTAAACAGATTTCACTTAAAGGGGCTTTTCCACATGCAAAAAGTAACGTTAGATATAGAAACATTTGAAGGCACACATTATGATTATGGTGTCTTTGTTGCGCACTGGATGCAACAAACAAAAATGCTTAAAAATAGAGAGAAAGAATGGAAAAAACGTGTTCCTCGCTTCGATATTGATGTACAAGAAACGTTTTATGCTTTCCAAAATTTTGCTCCTGGTATATGGGATGAAATCAAGGGCATTCAAGACACTTTAAATATCCCAACAAAGCAAGCCATCCTTAATTTTGCACATTTTCGCTTCACTGAACTGCCGGAGAGTGGTTGCACCGTATACGTTGGCGATGACTATATGGTTCGCAATTATGATTATCATCCCGCAACATACGATGGAAGATATCAACTTTTTCGACCAACGGATACAGGGTATGCCCAAATCGGCCCAATGTCAAGGACGACAGGCAGAATGGATGGTATGAATGAACACGGCTTCGTCATGGCTTATAATTTTATGCATCGAAAAAAACCTGCGAATGGGTTTGTGTGTTATATGGTAGGACGTATATTATTAGAAACTTGTCGAAATGTCGAGGAAGGCATTCAAATGTTGAAAAAGCTCCCCCATCGAAGCTCTTTTACATATATGTTACAAGATAAAACAGGGGCACATGCGATAGTAGAGGTGACGCCAAGACGTGTTGACGTCCGATATGATCATACTTGTACTAATCATTTCAAACTTTTGCAACATGAAAATCGAAATTACATCAAAGAGTCCCAAGAACGATTACAACGTTTAAATCAAAATTTAAATGAACCCTCAGATCGTTTTGAAATTTTCAAGAGATTCAATGATCCACAATATGGGATTTATAGCAAACTCTTTAAAAGTTGGAGTGGTACCATTCATACAACCATGTATGAACCTAAAACGTTAACTGCATGGATAAGTTTAGGTGAAAACCAACATCCCATCGCCATTTCATTTCAAAATTGGTTAAACGGACACCCACTCGAAGTCAACAAAATTGAGGGTGTGATTGATACCGACATTCAATTTGCCTCAAAATAGTTCAAAAAAACCGCTTTACGTGTCAATTTACGTAAAACGGTTTTTCTATATTAATCAATACTTATATCTCCATGGTTCGTATAGAGCTCAATCAAGTGTTTGCCTGTTCCATTTTTTCCTTGATGTAATCCCGGCGTATTGACATTAATTTTCCCCTTTTCAGGGCTTAACTTTAACATCACATCTTTTGGAGCGTCTAAATAACGCATTGTGATATTACCATGATTAACAGATCCCTTGAAATCGCACTCTGGTTTCATCTTGTTGAGCTCCATGCTCCCTCTTTCAACTTTAAAGACGCTTTTATGCACGAGCGCATTATTCATCATAATTTTACCTTTATCGACGTTGATTTCTGAATTTGAAAGTTGACTGTTTTTCATCTTAACAAACGATTCATTCGCATTAATGTTTGTTTCGTCAAACTTACAATGATTTAAAGTAATTTCTCCGTTAGCCTCATTCCAAATGGTCGCATTGTGACTTTGTACATCATTTAATGCCACATCACCAACACGCGTATTTATATTGAGTTCATCTAATTTTTGTGGCGGTACAGTAATGATTAACTGCTCTTGTGAACTATCAAACGGGTTTAAATTTAGAATGCGTTTTTTATCGTTTTGAGAGTCGGAAATTTGTAAAGTTTCATTTTGATTGGAAAAGTTGATGTTCGACTTTCCTTCATAATGTACATGAAAACGTTGGCCTTTTTTTATTATGACATTTGTACCGTCAGAGTGAACATTAATTCGTTTGATGTTATTTTGAGAATACGATTTTTCTATAGTTTTGACTTGGTTGCCATGGGCTTCTACGCCAAACCATATCGCAGAGCCAAGTGCAAAAAAGACTAAAAACATGATCAAACCTGCTATAAATAATTTCTTCATGATTGAAATGTTCCTTTTTTAATAAAGTTAATGTTCCATTTTAAATAACGAATCAATGCATCACGTAGAAGACAAACGAATTTTACAATGACAACAAAAAACATCAAACCTAAACCACAATACGCAAAACTAAAAAGGTAATTACTCACTGAAATTTGGTGTAAATCTGCAAAGAGATTTGTAATCAATACAATAAGTGGTGCTAACACCATACCTAACGTAATAAACATACCGACAATAATTAAAAGTATGAGAAAAATTAATGGCACAACCACAAAAATAAGTGTGATTAAGCTCATACCAATGGTCGCCGCCACCGCACGTCTTAAGTGATTAAAATCTGGTTTCTTTTCAGCATCTTTGACCGCATATTTTGCATACTTTTTCTTTGCAATTTGTTTAGGGGAATCTAGTGTTTTGAGAATTTCGCTATCGGTTTTGCCTTTTTCATTCTCTTTAAAAAAGTGATTTTCATATTGATTCATAATTTGATCCGCCACCTGATTCGGTAACCGATGCAATTGATGTTCTAACTCATTTAAAAATGTGATTTTGTCCATCTATTCCCCCCCTTTTGCAAACATATTATCTCAACACTTAAAATTATAATTTGAAACAATAAAAATTAAAACCTCGTGCCATTATTTGTATTCTAAATGTCATAAACTTAATTTGTTGTAATCTTTTTAATTTTCTTTCAATAATCATGTTGCTATAATAGAAACAACGAAGGAGGGTGTTAACGATGACGCATTTAAAAACATATTATCAGCAAGCAAAGCCTATCGATCAATATATTGAAGATATGTCAGTCAATAAAGAGGGATTTTTAAGCATCTATGAAGGCTTTGAAATGCCACAAAATGATTCAAGATTTGATGCGATACAAGCGAAAGGGTATCGTTATGTACTGATTATTACCGAAGATTGGTGTGGGGATGCCATGATGAATAGCCCGATTCTAAAACACATTTCAGAAAGATTAAATTTAGAAGTTCGTGCTTTTTATCGTGACGAAAACACGGACCTCATCGACCAATATTTAACGAATGGAAAATCCCGATCTATTCCAATTTTTATTTTTATGAATGAACAATTTGAGCAACTGGCAGTTTGGGGACCACGCGCGCAGTCTGTACAAAAATTTGTAACTTCTGTTCGCGAAGCATTACCAGACAAATCACATCCAGACTTTTCAGATAAAGAAAAAGAAGTCCATCAAACGATTCGTAATCGATACTTAACAGATCATACATTTTGGAATGATGTGTACGAATCCATTCTCAAAACACTTCAATAAGCGAATAATGCTGAAATAAAATTAATTTCATTGATTCTCAAATGGGCCTCATATAATCTGTCTTTTTGATTCTTTTTCACTTATTGAAATGCTATAAAAATAGCCATCAAAACTAACGCATTGATAAATTTTGATGGCTTTTTAATTACTGGGTGCAATGTCTTTTAACTTTTTTGTTTGTGTACTAGCTTTCATTTTCATTCGGATTTTTGATGTGTGATAACATTTGTGTTTTTATTTTCCGCAATCTCTTTCGCGCGTTTTACCGCTTCTTCTTTATTTCTAAATGTATCAGAGGCTTGTTGTGCAGTTTCAGTTTTCACTTTCCACATATCGTCTTCATAATAGACGTGTACGTCATGCTTATTGAGCTTAGGATTGGCTGAAGAAGATTTTTCGTGTTGCGTTACAGATTGATGTTGTAGTTTTTCTAAATCCTTTTCTGAAGCATTTTTGTACCATTTCTCTGCCTGTGAAGTTGCGATAGGAATCACTTCAGACTCCTTGTAGCCATCTTCTAACATTGCATTTCCGATATCAATTGCTTTTCTAAGTTCTAAACGGTCAAGATTTTTCCAACTTTCAGGATAATCCTTCATTGTCCATGGCATGAAAATCACCTCTTTTATTTCATACCCTCACTGATTTTTATTACACAAATAGACTTAATAAAAATACAAAAATAAAGCCAGACACTGAAATAATTGTTTCAACTAATGACCATGTAAGAAATGTTTCTTTTATTGTTAAACCAAAATACTCTTTAAACATCCAAAACCCTGCGTCATTAACATGTGAACAAAAAACACTTCCAGCCCCAATGGCAAGCACTACTAAAGCAAGATTGACATCCGCTGTTTGGAGTAATGGTAAAACGATACCTGTCGTCGAAATCGCAGCCACGGTTGCTGAGCCTAATGCAAGACGGAGCACTGCAGCCACAATCCATGCTAATAGAAGAGGTGATAATGTAGAGCCAGTAAAGAAATGTTCAATTGTTTTGCCAACCCCTCCATCAATTAGGATTTGTTTAAAGGCACCCCCACCCCCGATGATAAGTAACATCATGCCAATAGGATAAATCGCTTCAGAAACCGAATCCATAATATGAGACATTTTACGTTGTTGACGAAATCCCATACTATAAATCGCAAAGAGAACAGCAATCAACATAGCTGAACCAGCACTACCTACAAAATATAAAAAACTTTCAAAAATATTTGTTGCACCCTCCTGATGCCCAGATATCAATTGCCAAATCGTTGCAATTAACATCAAAATAACGGGTAATAACGCGGTAAAAGTACTGATTTTAAAGCTTGGTAATTCTGAAGGTTCGAAAACTTTTGAAGCACCCAATGAAGAAATATCCCCTTCACGTTGAAATGCTTGAGCGGTTAACTTCGGTGCGATTTTAATGAATAAAGGACCTGCTATAAGCGTCACAGGAATCGCAATAATAAAGCCATACATGAGAACTTCTCCGATATTAGCATTTAACTCTTTAGCTATGACGACAGGTCCAGGATGAGGGGGTAAAAATCCGTGCGTCACTGAGAGCGCTGTGACCATTGGTAAACCTATAGACAATTGAGAGATTTTCATGCGCTTTGCAATTGTAAAAACGAGTGGTATGAGTAATACGAGACCTACTTCAAAAAATAACGCGATACCTATAATAAATGAAGCGAGGACCATCGCCCACATGACGTAACGGCGTCCTAATTTTGCAATTAAAGTATCCGCAATTTGAGTGGCACCTCCACCATCTGCAAGCAATTTACCTAACATTGCGCCTAACCCAAAAATCAGGGCAATGTGACCTAGTGTTCCTCCCATACCGGTTTCAATAGTTGTAATAATTTTATCAAGTGGCATGCCTAATAAAATTCCAGTCACTATGGCGGTAATAATCAATGCAATAAACGTATTTAACTTAATCTTCATAATTAACACGAGCAAAATAAGAATACCCAAAATAATACTTATCAACGGCCATAATTCTTGTACCATTTTCATCCCTCAATTCATTTATTTTGATTTTGAAAAGCTGCAATTCTTTCGTAAGTCGTCATTAAATTTTGAGTCATTTCCATAAATATAGAGCTTAAGATCCGATACTGTTGTACAGCTTCATCATTAGGTTCATGACGATTGACGTTTCCTATCCAGTTCGACAGATAATCATAAGCCCGTTCATCTCCAAGCGCTTTAAATCCAAGGGTTGCTGCGCCTAAACAAGAACTTTCATAACTTTTAGGAATCACGACTTCACAGTCAAAGATGTCTGCCATTATTTGTCGCCAAAGTGAATTTCTTGAAAAACCCCCAGTCGCTTTAATCGTTTTAGGTAAGGTTCCAGTCATTTCTGTTAAAGTCATTAAAACCGAATAGAGATTATATAAAACACCCTCTAACACAGCGCGTATCATATGACCTTGATGATGCGCCAATGTAAAGCCGATGAAAGCCCCTCTCGCATTGGAAGACCAAATAGGCGCACGTTCTCCTGACAAATAAGGCTGAAAGATGAGGCCATCAGCACCAGGTTGTATCTCTTCTGCCATATTAAACATTTGATCGTAACTTAAGCTCACCTGTTCATCCTCATGATTTGTCTGTCTTTGCAATATTTGTTCACGTAGCCACTGTAACGTGACTGCCCCATTGTTCACAGGACCACCAATGACATAATGATTTTCATCTAATATGTAACAGAATGTACGCCCTTTAGGATCTAATTGAGGCGTATTCACTACCGTTCTGATGGCACCTGATGTGCCGATTGTGACCGCGATTTCTCCTGGTCTAAAACTATCCACACCTAAGTTTGATAAGACACCATCACTTGCACCTATGATTAACGGAACACTAGAGGTTAGATGTAACTTTTGGCTTATTTCTGGTTCTATAGATAAAACGTGCAGGGTTGATACAACCTTTGGTAAGCTCATCTCATCAATTCCAATTTGTTCTAAAGCTTCAGCATCCCATTTTTTATGATGAATGTTGAATAAACCGGTTGAAGAGGCAATGGACATATCCATCACGCATTTTTGTGTAAGGTGAAAAATCACAAAAGTTTTGATATCAATCATTTTATAGGCTTGATTAAAAATTTCTGGTTGATGTTCTTTTATCCATATTAATTTACAAAAAGGCGACATCGCATGAATAGGTGTTCCGGTATTGTAATAGAGCGTCGCCCCCTTATCAGAATGTTTATAACGTTCCGCAATCGTTTTTGCTCGATTATCGGCCCAAGTTATTGATTTTGTAAGCGGTCGCATATGTTTATCAACTAGCAATAAGCTATGCATTTGTGCACTAAAAGCAATATGTGAAAGCGTGCCAAGCGTTTGTGCTTTCTCAATTGTTTCAGTTAACGTATGCATCACCGCTAAAACAATGTCTTCAGGATTTTGTTCAGCCGTCTCTGTATTCGGTGTTAATAGCGGATATGCTTGTTGTGACTTTCCTCGCTCTTGACCCTGAGCATCAAAAATCACTGCTTTAGTACTTGTCGTGCCTATATCGACACCAATACTTAACTTCGTCATCCCCTCATCCTTTCTATAATTCTCATCTCCAAAATGCGCCAATATCATCATTTAAATCATTAAAATTAACTTTAAACGCTTCGTACATCAAGGTTTTATTTCTTTTTTGGATAGCTTCAATATAAAGTTGATGGTTATGTACAATTCTTTCAAAATCAGCCTTATCTGATGTCATACGTGTCGACATGCCAATGTAAATAACACAAAGTAATTTTTCACGAATCGATGTCCACAAATTAAGGAGGGCTTCATGGTGACACGCAAAAACTAAATGTTCATGAAATAATAAATCATGTTCAGAAAATCCTGCCGCGTCGTTGAATTGTATACACACTTTCATCATTTCAAGTGTTTGATACATTTTTGAAATTAGCCATTCGATATCTTCATGTTGAATGACCTTAGTAAATGCAAAAGATTCAATCATTAATCGGATATCTGTTAATTCTTGCTGTTTTTCTTTATCAAACGCTTTAACCTCTGCCCCCATTCTTTCTAGTTGAATGAGCCCTTCTTGATTTAAATTTTTAAAAGCATCTCTCACAGGTGATCGACTCACTTCAAACTGTTTGGCGATTTGATTTTCCGTTAATACGGTTTTCTCACTATAATCTCCATTGATAATATTCAAACGAATTTGCGCTGCAATTTTCTCTCCCGTTGATAAGGGATACAACCAATTTTCAGGAATATTCATAAACTCACCTCAACTTGTATACAAGTATTCTAAAACATTTTCCGGTTTGTGTAAACGCTTTCTTTTGCGAATAAGTATATCTTTAAAAGCCTGGGTATTTTCAGATATGAACACCCTCACATTAAAAAAGCACCCAAAATTCATTTTCCAATGAATTTTGAGTACTTTTATGAATTTATTTTAAATATCTCTTTTACTGATAACAAAGAGGTTCGCTACAAATAAAACAACAATAGAAGCTATATTAATGAACCATTGCCAATGTGTAAAATCTAAACCATCATTCATGGATTTTTCACTGAGGTAACTGAATGGGATGTACTTAAGTGATTTATTAATATCGTCACCTATTTCAGGAATTAAAGGTACAAAAGGTTTCACAACAGGCAGTAACAGTAATAATAAAATGCCTAGTGTAAAGACTAATGATGGTTTTTGAACAAATAAATTAATTAAAAATAGTAATAAACCATACACCAAAAATAAAATGAGATAGAAAACGATAAGTTCCCAAATATTTTTACTATCAAAATCAGGACCTTTTGTTGTCCAACTAATAATATAAGTGACTAAAATGACAACACCGGACATTAAAATAGAAATAAGGATAATTGAAACAAATTTGGCAACAAAATAACTTACACGATTTCTTACATTGTTAATAAAGAGTTGAATAGTTCCTTGGCTAGTATCTCGTGTAATCGTTTTGATGACAAACATTAATCCAATAAGTGAGAAAAACCACTTAGCCACACTAAACATTGTTCCAGGGTCAACATCTTTATGGTTTCCTATTAAGATACCTATTGTAATGGCTAAGGGTGCGATGCCTAATAATAAAGCAATATATGTTAATGGACTCTTAAGAATACTAATAAGATCATATTTGATTAATTGTGCAATATTCATTATTTGTCACCTCTCTGATTAATATTAAAGTACGTATCACGTAATGATGCGCGACGTGTTTCGATATAATTCGGGAAAATGTTTTCTGTCGCTAATCCTTTTAATACAGGTTGGTAACTCGTTTGCACATGAAGAATAATTTCTCCAGATTCTTTATAACTTTGAATCACCTCAAAGTTCGATTTTAGATATGTAAGTGCTTTATCAAAATCATTGCTTTCCACGTGCAGAATTGTTTGATCTGACGTTTGTCCTTCAGTCATATTAACATCTTGAACAAAATGACCATCACGTAAAAATACAGCACGGTCACAGATTAATTCTATATCCTCTAATTTATGACTCGAAATTAATATTTTCATATCTAATTCTCGCACAAGTTTTTCAATTGTTTTTAAAACATCGATGGAACCATCGGGATCCATCCCATTAGTTGGCTCATCTAAAATTAAATATTTCGGTTTATTCATTAATGAAACAGCAATGGCTAGCTTTTGTTTCATACCCATTGAGTATTTTTTTACTTTTTTCTTAATATACGTTTCCATTCCAAATGCTCGAATAATTGCTTCTGTATACTCCGCATCGTACCCTTTTCCTAACACATGGGCGAACAACTTTAAGTTATACAATCCGGATTTATTGTCATAAAGCTTTGGATGCTCGATGAGGTACCCTATATTGTCTTCCTTATTAACTGAAACTTCACCAGAATAATTCACGATATTTCCGTTCATTATTTTCATAATTGTAGTTTTACCTACACCATTTTTACCGATTAAACCTACAATTTTACTGTCTTCAAACGCAAAGTTGATCGCATCAAGTACAGTATTATTACCATAACGTTTTGTAATTTGTTTTAACTGCATGCCTGATATCCTCCTAAAAATTCTTTAAATGTATCATTTATTTAAGATACATATTCATTGTTGATAGTATACTTACAACAAAGTATGAAAACCCTAGCTCTATATGCCCCTCACGGAGGAATTTTTAATAAAAATGAACCCTATTGCTAAAAGAACTTCACCTATTCATTAAGAATTTCAGAGTTTTTTAGTTACGAATAAACAAATATCGGTATGTTAAAATTCATTTTTTACTACACTGAGATAACCCCAAAATCAAGATAAACAATCACTGTAATAAACATTTATACAAAACTAAAATGTACAACAATACCACTTACAAAAGCGCATTCCCTATGTAACGGGAAAATCAATGATAGCCTCAGTTGCTCCCAAAACTGATATGTAAAGGCTATTAAGCAGTTGTAAACGTGATACAGGTAAACTATGCCAAAAACGCTTATTAACCAATACGGTTAATTTACCTAAATGCATTTACGCTTTCAAACAACATGATGATTGATAGGATAAATATGAATGATTGCTAAAACAAAGGGTAGTCTGATTTCGCAATCATATACCAAGGTAACCATAACAAAATTATCAAATAAAGCGCAACTCTCCACTTTCTTAAATAAAAGAAACTTATCAAGAGTTGTGTCATTGTGTTATTGCTTTCTGTTCTATGCGCTCATAATTTAATTACATCATAATTACTACTTATAACGTCTCCTTATCATCATGGTTAACGCTTCTAATGGCATGTGCACAGTTTTGGCTTCTTTCACTAAGTTTTGAGACATTTCTTCAATCATTTTCAAATGTCTCTCTTTAAGCCGCTCTGTATTGAAAGTGTTCACATACGTCCCCTTTCCTCTATAAGTACATAAATAGCCTTCTTTTTCTAAATCTTCATAAGCACGTTTTGTCGTAATTAAACTAATGTCTAATTGTCTTGCGAGCTCTCTCATAGAAGGCAAAACCATTCCTGGGGCAAGTTCTCCTTGTAACACTTATCCTTTAATCTGTTGCTTAATTTGCTCATAAATAGGGAGTTCATTTTGTTTTTCTAACATTATTTTCATAATACACCTCCAACAGTGTATATATACAAAATACACAACATTCAACTTTAAGTGAATCAAATACATCTTAATTTTATGTAAATCCCCTTTAATTAATACTATTTATATAAACAAAAAAAGAACCTGATATCATACACATGATACAGATTCATTTAAAATATCGATAACTCATAAAATTTGATATTGAACAAAATGCTAACTTCAAAATGAAACTTCACTTTTGATGCTTTATTGATTTCTTTTTTTACGGTCATTATTTCGACTAATAAACGCACAAATCATAAACATAATGGATGCTATAAATAATTTTATTGCAGAGGGTTCCTCACCTTGATACTGAAAAAAGAGCCCTACGAAAAATACGATAATCGCAATAATTAAAAAGATTTTAGTCAGATGCTTCATCATACCTTCACCTCATTTATCACAGTATAACAAAGATACATAATAAGATAAATGTGAGATTTTATGAAGGTTCCTCATTGAATACGCTTTCCTTCCCTTTAATTTTTATGCAATTCACGTTATAGTAAGAATATCTATAATAACGAAAGGTTGACGCTTATGAACCCTTTAGCCCTATCCTTAAATGATGAATTAAATCGTTCCAATCCCATAGTCTTAGATATGCTTTCTGATTTAGGAAAAAGCATGTATTATCCTAAGGGAATTTTAACACAATCTGCTGAAGCAAAATCAGCGGACTACAATGCGACAATTGGCATGGCCACAACAAAGAATGGAAAAATGTACGCTGCATCTTTATACGATATGTTCAACGATATGTCGACGGACGAAGTCTTCGGATATGCTCCTCCTCAAGGGATGGAGTCCTTACGTCAATTATGGAAAGACAAAATGCTAAAAGAAAATCCTGAGCTTTCCGAAGAGGCTATTAGTATGCCTGTTGTCACAAATGCATTGACACATGGTCTTTCTTTAGTCGGTGATTTATTCGTAAATGAAAATGATGTTGTACTATTACCTCATCATAATTGGGGCAATTACAAACTCGTATTTGGTGTACGTCACAAAGCGAATATCGAAACTTACCCTATTTTTGACGTGGATGGCCATTTTACAACTGATGGACTCATTAACAAATTAGAAGAAGTTACTCAAGAAAAAGTCATTATGGTACTTAATTATCCAAATAACCCAACAGGCTACACGCCGACACAATCAGAAGTTCAAAAAATGGTTTCAGCCATTGATCAACTTGGTCAACGTGGCGTTAACGTTGTTGTTGTAGTGGATGATGCTTATTATGGCCTTTTCTTTGAAGAGGTTTATACGCAATCTATTTTCACTGCATTAACGCAACTAGATAACCCACATGTGTTGCCCGTTCGTTTAGATGGGGCCACAAAAGAATTTTTCGCGTGGGGCTTTAGGGTTGGCTTCATGACATTTGGTTTGTCAGACGATTCAACGAAAGCAATCTTAGAAGCAAAACTAAAAGGTTTAATCCGTAGTAACAATTCAAGTGGTGCTTCGCCTTCCCAAGCGGCCGTGCAACACGTCTTAAAAAATCATGATAAATTTGATCATGAAATCCAACAAAATATTGAAACTTTACGCGCACGATATGAAGTCACTAAAGAAATCGTGTATCGCGACGCCTATCAATCCTTATGGCAACCTTATGACTTTAATTCAGGCTACTTTATGGCGCTTCAAGTTAAGCAAGTGAATGCTGAAACATTACGCCAACATTTATTAGAGAAATACTCTATTGGCATTATTTCATTAAATGATCAAGATATTCGCATCGCCTTTAGTTGTATTGAAAAAGAAGATATTGAACATGTTTTCAATACGATTGCACAAGCTATTCAAGAACTTCAATGTTAAGAACAAACATCTATAGCGCATCTATTCTTAAGCGACGAAATCATCAGATGGATTTCGTCGTTTCCTTTTAAGGAGGGATGACCATGGATATTGATTTTAAAAAGCCTCAACGATTTTTAACGAAAGCGAGTGGCTTTTTATCAGACTACACCCATACCCTTAATCCCTATATGGGTTGTCAATTTGGATGTCTTTATTGTTATGTCCGTAAGTCACCGATATCATTATTTTCCGGAAAAACGTGGGGAGAATGGGTCACTGTTAAACAAAATCTGTCGACGCAATTTGAAAAAGAACTCGTAAACGCTAAAAAGAAAGGGCCAGTAACGATTTTTATGTCGTCATCGACAGACCCGTATCAACCGTTAGAAAAGAAGTACGAAGTGACGCGCGAATTACTTAAAATCATGCACAAAACGCCACCCGACTTCTTATTCATCCAAACGCGAGGCCCCTTAATACAACGTGATATCGATATCTTATCAACCTACCCTGGGCGTTTTATTGTGAGCATGACCATCGAAACAGATCGTGAAGATGTGATTCGGCAATTCACTCCTCACGCCCCAAGTATCCAAGCACGACTCAAGACGCTATCAAAATTAAATGAGGCACAAATACCCGTACAAGTTGCCATCGCCCCAATCTTACCCTGCACTTCTCATTTTGGAGAACGTTTGAAAAACTATACAAAACGCGTAACGGTCGATGATTATTTTATGGGAGATGGTTCTAACGGGCATCGAACGCAATCATTAAATATAGAAAACATTTATGCGTCTATTGATGAAATGGACTGGTATCAGCGTGATGCCTACCAATATGTACAAAATCTCATGACACAAACTTTTGGCAAACAAAATGTCTCTATCAGTGTCGATGGATTTAAGCCCAAGTAATGTGAGGAATGAAGATGAAATACTATTATAAAGATTTTATGACACCCTTAGGTGAAATGCGCGCAGTGGCCACTGAAGAAGCTATTGTTCTGTTAAGTTTTAAAGATGCTAAAGATTACAATAAAGCGCTTCAAAAACTAACTCAGCGCGGGCGACTTGTCCAAGTTTCCATATCACCTTTAATCGATCAACTAATTTATGAATTAACTGCTTACCTACACGGAGCGTATCACACGTTTACAACACCGTTACAATTTGATTTAGGGACCCCTTTTCAACATAGTGTTTGGCAAGCATTACAAGCGCTAAATGTAGGTCAAACTGTGAATTACAGTGATATCGCACAAAAAATTGGGCGACCTAAAAGTACGCGTGCAGTCGCCACTGCAATAGGACAAAATCCAATTTCTATTGTAATCCCTTGTCATCGCGTATTACGTAAAGATGGAGGGCTCGGTGGATTTAATAGCGGTCTACATCGTAAGATTCAATTACTCGAACATGAACAACAGATGACAAAAGACAAACCTAACTTTTAAAAAGAAAGGTTTGTCTGTTTTTATGAATATGTTTATCTATAGGCGTCTCGCAAAATTACATAAACTCCTAAAGGAAAACAAAAATCAACTAAAAAATAGAGTAAAAAATGAAGGTCTGTGAGATTAATATCAATGAAAAAGACATTCAAAAGTTTCACAAATCATCAATTCATGTTCATTAAATACTAAACCATATTTCTGAAACTCTTCTTTAAAAAACTTCTCATGCGCGTCTTTCCAATAATTTAATGTGCGATCGCCTTCCCCTTCTAAAAAAGCATGTAGCGCAGTCACCTCACGATAAGGTACTTTTTCAACACGCGTCGTTTTAATAATACACATCGGTTCGTTTGTCTCGTTCAAAACGATACTTAAGTCTCCAACTTTTGGCAAAGGTTCAGCATCAATGGCATAAAGTGCATAAGCGCTTGTCGTCGCTGTTTTCTTACCTTGAATCACTAAATTTGCTAAATGCGTCGCATCAACTCCAAATTGCCATGCTGTATAAGTATATGATTGATATTCTGGATATTTTTCAACGAACTTCTCCCAAAATACGTTGATATTCATCATCGTTCATCCCTTCTTTTGCTGTCATTTTCTTTTAAAAGAGGAGAACACGCCTATCCAATTTGATAATTGAATGAAAACAAACTCAATAATTTTAAAGATAATTTCCATAACTTCCTCCTCGGATTCGAAAATATTACATCGAAGTATTATGAGATTCTTTGCGTGTTTTACTTCTTTTATCTTCATCTTAGCATAAACGATGACTTTACAGAAACGTGTTAGAATAGCGTCCTATATGAACGTTTATCTTAACTAAAAATTTTCAATCGTTTTCATTTATTTCTTCACATATGAACATTTCTATTAATTTTGTTAAAAAGTTGTAACTATTTATTATAATTTACTCATCTTATTAAGGTATATACTTTACTTGTATAAAAGCGTTTGAGTATGGACTTATGTGATTCAAAATTAAAAATGAAAGAGGTTGATTAGAATGAAAGCAAAAGTATTTCAAAATTGGACAACTCTGCTTTGGGCAAGTATCATAGGTGGACTCTTATCTGGGATTGTTAAGTTAGGATGGGAGGTGATGTTTCCACCAAGAACACCGATGAGAGACGCAACGAATCCTCCGCAACAATTACTTCAATTGTTCGGCATACCTTCTGATATCACACATTTCACTTATCAATTTTCTGAACATGCACTCCCTTGGGTGAGTTTTATTGTACATTACAGTTTTTCAATTGTTATCGCCATTATTTATATTTTTCTAGCGACTAAATATTCAAAAATTACACTAGGTTATGGGGCAATATTTGGTATTTTCATCTGGATAGCATTTCATTTAATACTCATGCCAGTGATGCATGTCGTCCCTAGTCCTCTTCAACAACCTCTTGCTGAACATATTTCCGAGTTTTTTGGACATATCGTTTGGATGATGGTCATTGAAATGGTAAGACGGTATTTTGCAAATAGCTTTAGACAAAAATCGTGATGATACACGCTTGTCATCACATGAGACTGGCAGGTTCACTTAAATATCTTTAATTCACGAGATAATCACACTAATGTTTGAATTCATCACTTAAACCAAAAAGACGCTTTCCAAAAGTTTACTCAACTTATGGAAAACGCCTCAAAAGAATTATTTTAAATGTCCTTTTAGTTCATCTGAATTGGGGGGCATTTTTATTTTTTAGATTTTTATGTCATTATTATGTCATGCAGAATCTTAAAACACTGTCAAATCAATGTTTATAAGCTATTTTACATCATGCCTGGCATTAAGTGCTGCTTAAAACAAGCTAAAATACATTCATAAAAGCCTATTAAATCAACATTTATGTATTTAGATTATACCATTATTTTTAGTTTTTTTATCCCATTATGACCAAATTATGACCACCATTCTATTTTCAGACCAACAAAAAAAGGCTTAGAATTTAGTATTCTAAACCTTGTGAAGTGTTGTTAATTAAAAATTTATTTTATTTAAAGCCTCAAAATCTGGGGGATAAATTTCTTCAATCGTAACTATATATTTTAGGTTCACCTTAATTTTTGTTGGTTCTAACACTTCAATCAATTCTTTTTCTAAACTACCCTCTTCAATACTATAAACTGATACTTTATCGCCAGTAATTAATTTCAACTCAATATGATCTAAACCATCTTTCTTTAATAACTCTGAAATGTATTCTTTATTCATCTATTCTCATCTCCAATATTTGCGTTGAGGTGCACAACACCCTTTAATTAATATTATCTTGCAACACAATGCGTTTCTCAGCGTCTTATTTATATGCTTTACCGAAAATAGTTAATGTTTCATTCTTTCCATCATCATTTTGAACAGATTCAATATTAAAATCTAAATTTTTCCACTTGATACGTTGTTTTGAGGTTATCCCCTCTCTGTATCTAATAATGAACCTCACAGGGATTTCTGAAGCTGTAAGTCCAGAACTTAAATACTCATTACCACGAATTGTTTTTATATCTGCCCATGGTTTTGCAATAACGTTCTCTTTAAAATTATTTGGCATTGGTCCGCTACTTACTCTTTCAACTATTTCTATTCTATTATTAAAACGATATGCCATAAATACACCTCCTATATCTAACGTCGTGATTTGCGACGTAACGAATCGTTACCCCAGCGCTTACATAGCTCTCAAAAACTGTTCATAGTTATCAAACAATCCCACATACGCATCTAATAATGAAGCTGTGCCATCTATACGGCGTTTTGGTGATTGATTCTTAACAGGAACAATATTTCCGTTACGATCTGTTTCTATACCCGTGTTTGTTAAGCACCACTTCAAAATCGGATTGTTATTATAATTGATTTTGTGTTTCTCTAAATCGGCACCCATATTTTGCATCGGTAAACTTAAAGTTCTAGCGCCTTGTGGCGTACGTACCATCTTAAAGCCGTTAGCTTCCATTTCGTCAACCCAGTAACGAGCAGAATAATTATCGTAGTATATCCATAGTGGCGTGATGTCATATTCATTCAGCATCTCTAAGAACCATTCTGTGATGTCGCTATAATCAATTGTATTGCCCCTACACAAACGAAGTAATCCTTGTTCATACCATTTGTCATACGGTATCTTATCTTCGTCTACACGCTTTCTGAGGTTATCCTCAGGCAACCAATACATTTGATGTACATAACGCATTTCTGTTTCAGGTTCTACAAATAACAACGTGGCACAACTAAGGTCTGTAGTGATGGATAAATCAGCACCACCTATCGCATAACTACCTGAGAAGTCACTTATATCAAAAGTATCTTCATTATTAATCGCCTCAAATGTGAGCCATGCGCTATGTGTGACTTCACGTATATTAAAATCTTTCGTTAAGATTCCTGTTAAATCATTCACATTATTTTTAGCACGTGTAACCTTACGTTCTAAGTCCTCGACCTTTTTTGATACACCTAAAGCAGGATTTGCCTTTTGCCAGCATTCAGGTATCTTATATTCTGCTTTATGATCTAACTCATACATAATCGGTAAAAAGTTATCATCTGTAAATTTACCGTCAACAACATTGCAGGCATACTCATATAAATCATCAAATATTGTACCTCTATGAGTGCCAGCTGTTGTAATCATTATCAGTAACGGTTGTGTACGTGCTGATTGAGACTGTTTCATAACCTCATACAAATTACGGTCTTGAATAGAATGTAATTCATCAATCACAACGAGATGTGCATTCAATCCATCAAGTGAATTTGAGTTTTTGCCTAGTGATTGCATTTTACTGAAGTTATGCGCAAAATATAAATCACTTTTACGCTTACGGATATTTTTATTTAAATCAGGACTCTGTATAATCATCTCATGCGCTTGGTCAAATAAGATATTAGCTTGGTCACGTTTCGATGCAACTGAGTACACTTCTGAGCCACTTTCACCGTCTGCAATCATCATATATAATGCAATAGCACTTAACATGGTTGTTTTACCATTCTTACGCCCAACAAAGAAAAAGGATTCTGTATAACGTCGGTAACCCGTCTCTTTATCTACAAAGCCAAATAGCGCCGAAATATAGGCTTTTTGGAACAAATCTAACTTTAGGGGTTTACCCGCCAGCTCCCCTTTAGAATGACGGCAGAAACGTTCTATGAAAGCGATAGGGCGTTCTGCTTTAGATTCGTCATAAATATATTTATCGTGATGTTTCATGTCATCTATGAGCTTTTTATACTGCTTACGTACACGATTTGAAGCAACTATATCGCCATTTTCAATTGCACGATAATAGGCCTCAATTGGATTAGCCATTGTTCACAAACTCCATAAAGCTATCTGATTCATCTACTTTTTCAGGGAACAATGACAACAATTGTTTGTACGTAGCGTTATATTTAGGCATTGTAGCGTTATAGGCTTTCATTGCGGGATTCTCCTTGAGGTAGGATTGTTCACCTTGAGTAAAAACGTATGTTGCGCCATGTTCACGTACAGTCTGTTTAAGCTCGTCCATCGTTTCTTTCATGAACATCAATTCTTCAAGTAAATCGTAGGCTACATGTTTATTTTCTATATCATTTTTATCAATATATGTTTTAAGTTTTTCTAAATTAATATATTTCATCTATAAATTCTCCTAACTTTATTTTTAGGCACCCCTAAACTTTCAAAATATCAGATGGAGGAAAAGAAAGCCCCAGCACCGTTTCCCAAGCGTTCCTTTCATATCAAGGTTATAGGGGGTATCCTATTTTTATTTTATTAACTTTTTATAATGTTACCTTTTTCATCAAATTGTAATCCTTCACCAATTGCTATGCTCCCGAAATGTTCCTGATTATGACACGTTTGACACAATGCTTCTAAATGGTCATGGTTCAAAGATACATACGGATTCTTATAATTATTAGCGTTTAAATATACTTTGTGATGGCATATACTTGCCAACGCCCCGCATCTTTCACAAATATAATTTTGTTTGGCCATATAGCTATTTTTGCACTTAATCCATTTTGTAGACTTGTAAAATGAATGCGGAATACTTCTAGCCATTATATTCACGTCCTAATGCAGTTAAAGACACCAATAAACTGTCGATGGTACGCTTTAAACGCTCACTGTCCTGTGTCTGTGGGTCAAACCATAACTGCAATATAAACTTTGCCGTAGTCTGCGCTAATGGTTGCACTGGCTTATCCAACCAATCACGCCCAGTAGTGATATACAAGTAATTAGGTATTGCATCAATGAGTGGCTCGATAATCTCATCATTGTAATCACCATCTATCCGTAAAGCATTACGTGCTTCTTCAATTGTTATGATCATTATGTTCACTCCTTTATTAATAAAGGACACCAGCTATATCACTGATGCCCTCACTGGTTTATGTTGTTTATGCGATTGGTTCTGACGTAGTTGTTGAAGCTGATAGTTTAACAAATGCATCATCTACTAATACACGTGTATCTGCTACCGCCATAGCTCTATAATCTATTAAACCTGAACGGAAACTAGATTCACGTGATGATTCAAGCATAATGCCTTGCGGTAAGTTATAACCAATATAATTAAAGTCACCTAAAAGAATTGTGCCGTCCTCGATATTGTCATCAATAATAACTGGTTTACCGAAGATGTACCCTACGTTTTCACGTTGTGCATCTTGAATAAAAATAGGACGTTGGTTATTATCCATCACACCATACACAGTGTTATATAAAGTCGCATTGCTCATTGCAAACTTCGCATTTTGTGCATAACCACGTGCTAACATACCTAACGCTTCTGTGAAGTCTGTATATTTACCTGTTAATGATAAGCTGTTTGTATCGTCCCATGTAATGCCTGTTAAGATACCTTGCCCTTGGTTTGTACCTGTACCATTGATTAATGCGTATTCAATAGCTTCTACAACACAGTTAGTCAATTCCTCAACAAGATATGATTCAAATGCCGAAATACTCATTGTTTTAGCTTTAACTGAGATACTGAAAATTTTAATAATCTCATTCGCTTCAAATGATACGGCTGTTGTAACTGCCTTATCTGCTTCTACATATGCCCCTTCCTGATGCCATTCTGCACGTTCTTGAGGCGTTGAAATCGGAATACGAATTTTAGTAGGCATATTGAATGAACGTACATTAGCAAGTAATCCTCCTTGTGTTCTAGCACGGCGAATGACTTCATTAAGAGTAGTTTCAGGAATTACTGCCGATGCGTTAGATGATGAAGTAAATTCATCTGCGCGATGTTCAGTTTTTTGTTGATCCATTGCATGATTGAATGTACGTTGTTCCACATCTGTTAATTCTTGTCCTAACATGGTTTTAAAAAATGCTGATCTATATTCATCTGAACCAAAGATATTTTCTTTTGGTACATCTTGAGTTTTAAATTGTTGTCCTGTAATTGGATTATATGAACGGTTTTCCACTTGTTCTTGCTCCTTTTCTTTAATATTTTCTTTTGCTTGATTTAAGCCTTCAATTTCAATATTTAACTTTGTGACATCTGCCTCTGGGTCGTTTTCGATTGTGCCTCTAATTTCACCAGCACGTGTTTCAATATCTTCAAGCGAGGCATTGCGATAATGGTTAAATGCTTCTTGTACTGTATTGAACATTTTATTTAATCTCCTTCATAAATAGTTTATTTAAATTGATTTTCGCTTTATTAATTTGTTGTTGTCGTAGTTCTGCTTCCTGCATTTGACTTCTAGCCTCAACAGATGTTTCAGAATAAGCAGGGAAATTTACTACAGAAAATTCTAATACTTTATCAATTTTGGTTATTGTGCGGGTTCTTGTTTCTACATCGTACCGACTGCCGTCTGATACGGTGAAACCAAAAGAAACTCCTGACATATCACCACGTTTGATAGATTCATAGACGGAACGGGCTTCTTCTGTGTTTGCCAACTTTGCCCTAAAATGCATGCCTGCATCGTCTTTCCATATATCCATCGTTTTTGGTGATTTTGCTAATGGTAAACGGTTATGATCATGAGACACTAAAAGTCGTGTATCATTAAACTTAACTCCGTCCAGCGCATTACGTTTGATAACTTCGGTATATGAACCTGTTGGCGTATTAATAAGTGCGGGTTTATCAAATACAATTGCTGTACCTTCAAGAACCATTTCGTTACTTTGGGAATCTGTTTGTATTTCTGCACTTCTAATTTCCTTCATCTGCCTTAACCTCCTTATCTGCCATTTGATAGTTCTTTGCTAATGTTTTTTCAATATAGTTCAAACTTTGTATGCGTTCATCTCCATCTTCAACATGAGGCAAGTTCATTAAGTCACGTGCTTCATTAATGGTTAGTAATCCGAGTGGCAACAATTCTCTTATAATCGTTGATTTCGATTGAGTGCTTGCATACTGTAATTTCGATGATTCATATATGATGCGGTTACTAAAAGACTGTTCACGTTCAGTAAAAATCTTTTCGGTAAGCTCTGAGGATAACTGAATGGCAAAAGGTTCAATCACAGATTCAAAGAACGCTTGAAATGTGTTTTCATCATAGTTACCTGTCACAATAGCTTCATTGACTCCTAGATACTCATATATCTTTTGTTTAATTACTTTTATTTGTGATGTATCTATTTGTACATCTGATATGTTTAATTGTTGGTAATCCATCGACGTATCTAATGGAACAACACCACCGTTATTTGCCATTGATAAATAATTGCTTGTAAATTCTTCTTTTGCCTGCTTCAACTTGCTAGGACTTAATGCTTGATTGTATTTCAGAATACCTCTGATTTGAGCCGAATTTTTAATTGCCTCAGTCATACCTTCATTTTGCGTATAGGCAAGTTGTAACGTATTCATGATCGCATCGTTGTTATCTCCTAGTAATTCATTAGAATTGAAGTGTCGACGTAATACCGCAATTTCTGAAATATGGAAATGAACGATTTCACCATCATTGAATAAAAATTTAAGATACATTTCGCCTGCACCATCAACCACGTATTCAACACTGCTCGGCGTTAACGGATATAAGTTTTTCAAGTTGCCTTTATCGTCCTTTTGTACAAGGATAAACGCATTATTAAATAAGTAGTATTGAGTCGCTACTTTATAGAGAAAGTCATAACCACTCATATAAGGATTGGGTCTATTTTGTAAAATTCTGTTAATTTTATAGTTGTTAAAGTCTTTCGTATTATTTACATGCTTACCTGATAACTTCGCTATATGGCGAGCAATCGTATCTACTGCACTGCGATATACATCGTTTGAATATGCATCTCCTGAAAACTGAGATAATGATTTAAAGCCACCCGTTAGCATTTCAAACTGTTGTGCAGTCGTTTGCTCAAACTTATCAAGTCCTAGCATCTTATTAATCCACTTCGGCACTTTGTCACCTACTTTATAGAATGTTTGTTCGTTTAATAAGTACATACGTTCGTTTTATACATCTAAATTATACCACACTAGGGTATATAAAGCTAGTTGTGGTAAGGATTTAAGGGTTATTTAACTGAGTTTCTTTTAATGTATTTTAGATAACTTTTTAGTCGTGCTAACACAAAATCGTAATCACCGTTAGCTATAATTTTATAATTAGTCCTTTTATTAGTGTTAGGTATAAAACTTTCACGCCACGCTACCCAGTTGCTATCAATTTTTTCAAAATATACTTGTGACACTTTACTTATTGAACAAAAGTATATTTCTTCTGATATTCCTGTGATTAATCCTATTTTTTCCGCCTGCTCGTCTAAACTGTAAATTTTATTAACGGCTTGCACTTCTAACAGTCGCCTCCCACTCTCTCTCGGTTATTACATCACCGTTTTTATTATCTCCTATTAATATCCTTAAAGGATCTATATCAACGTTACATTGTACCGCATAACTAACTGCTTTATATAGGTCATCATTTCTGTATTCACTTGTACCGTCTACTATTCTTTGGTAAGCACGTTTACCCTCTCCGCCTTTACCGTTAGCTAAATGCTCGAAGTTGTTATTTGGTAACACGTTTTTTACTGAATAAGGTTCAAGTGTTTGTTGCGTGTAATTGCCATGAGTTGAAAAGATACGTTTCTCAAAATCTCCTTCGTATTCTTTAACTTTTATCCCGTTATGTTTATACTTTCCTTTTAATGTCCGACTGCCTGCAAGCACAAAATAATTATTGCGATGTGCTTTTATATCTACAGACGGTAAATAACTTATTTTCTGACCGTATTCAATCCCTTTACGTTTCCTGAATATAATATGTTTGCCACCACTCGGCGTAGTTTGAACAAGTGTACTTTGTGCGTTAGTTACAATCTCATCGTAATAAGGAATGTGCTTAATACTATCAAAACCATCATTTCCATTTGCATGGTTTATATCAATGTCGATACACCACACCTCTCTTGTAAGGACACCTAATACATGAGCGTAGTGATATAAATTTTTGTGTTGCTCAATAAAATCATCAGTTATATCAACATCTGCAAACGTAACACTAGGTTTTTTATATTTGTTGAGCGGTATAACTTGAATATTCTTTTTTAATAATTGTTTCGCAACATGATAACCTGACAATTGGTAACCTCCTTTTATTCGAGAATTAGACTAACCCTTATAACCAACTTTTTTTCTATAATAAGAAAAATATTTCGATACCTTAATGCACTGTATAAAAATAGAGTTATAAGAGTTAGAGAGTTGTCATTATAGGTTATTTTAAGTTAGTTTAAGAGTTAGTGAGAGTTAGACTAACCCTTATGTTAATAATTTATATGCCATATCAAATAATTCTTGATTTCCTATTTTATGCACTTTGCAGTTTTGCCCTTCTAACCATAGCTGACTATTAATATCAACGCCGATTCTCTTCATATCTTGCTTAGCATTTTTAAAACGTAAATTCTTATAATCCTCTTGAATTAATCGTTGCAATGTATCATCGCCTGCAGGAACAAACCCTTGTTTTTTAAGCATCTTCAATATAACGACTTGCGTTTCAGTCAATTCATCTTCACTAAAGTAATGTTTCAATGTAACATCATTGAACTTGAATTCACCGCCTATTGATTTAAGGTGATCTAAACTTGCAATTAGAAATGAAATAGCAGAAGCCACTGAACATTTGTCGTTAGGTTTAACAAAATTCCAATATGGTTCAAAAACTTTGTAACGTTCCTCGTCTGTTTCGTGTATCGGTCTATCTTTAAGCGAAATCTTGACTGTACGTGTCGTGTTTGCGGTAATCTCTCCAGTATCTACGTTTTCGTTTGTATCTAACACCAAAACAGATTTGTTTCGAAAAGTGAATGCATTTCTCCCAATACCTCGACCAGATATAATTTCACCAGTTGCTATTTTTCTTAATATACGCATCATAGGTTTAGTGATTTCACCCGTTTCATTTGCGTGTGCTAAGTCTGCACCGTAGAAACTCATCCACTCATTCGCCGATTCAAAGCCACCCGCAATAAGACTATCAAAATTAACCTTATTCACTTTTAACAATTCATTAAATGTTTCCATAAGCAAACCTTTACCTGAACGTCCAAAATCTTTCATCAAGAACCATTTTTCAGCTTGAACTAATTTCATTTTTCGAAATATCACATAGGCATGCAAAAGCATTAAATTGTTTTTACTTTTGTTATTTTCGGTAACTAGATTGAAAAACTTTTTTGGAATTTCAGTATCAATATCTGATAACTTCACATCATATTTGAGTATGAACAACTCATTTTCATCAAGTTGTCTTTCGGTCAATTCAAGATTTCGACAATCATATATAAAATCATTCCCAGCAAATGCAAAAGGGTATATTTTGAATTCGTGTTTTTCTCCTAAATGCTCTCGATACAACTCAAGCATTACTTCGATAAAATCATTGATCTGATGTTTATTATCGACTGGATATTCAAGCGCAAAATTTGTTTCATCAATAGCAATATATTTATTTTTCTTAACCATCAAAAATTGTTCCAACTCATTCGAGTAAATAACTTTCTCAGAAATTAAGTCAGCGATGAACTTTGCGTAATTATTGAATTTATCAGCCTTAAAACGAGCTGTTTCTTCTTCGTTCTCAGTTTTCACAAAAACTGTACCGTAAATCATTCCTAATTCACGTGGTATTATGGTATAATCTAAAGTAAGATTACTTATATAATCGCCTGCTACATCATCTTTTTTTCTGTGGTAAAGGTTACCTTTATTATCAAAAATTTGTTTTTCAGTAGAGATAGAAGCGAAATTAATTCGCTTGCTAATCTCTTTAATTCTTGACAAATTTGCTGTATTTACATAATCTAATTTAGAATGAAACTCTAAATGTCTTTTGTATAATTCAACTTCATTCATATAATCAACCTTTCATTTGTGTTATTATTTTTGTGAGTATTTAATTAAATACTTCGTTCTATGCGTTATCTGATTCAGTCGGCAAACTTTCGTCAGATAGCGCTTTTTCTATTTCGTTTAATCTCTGAATAATTTCCTCAAATTCTTTTAAGTAGCAATGCATTAGATCGAATGTTTGTTGATGGTGAACCTGAGCTTCATGATAGCCGTATGCGTATAACATCAAATCACTTTTTGTTTCTGGCTGTTTTTCGAATTTATACATATCATCGCCGAACCACGAGTGTGTGCTTAAAAGAAAATCATATTTCTGTTTTAATACTTCTAAATCTGCTTTTAAATTTGCTAATTCAAAATTCATTATTCGTTGTCTCCTTTTGGAAATTTGATAATATTATCCGATGGAATTGGATAACCATAAAAAGTACATAAGTTTTTAAATTTAGTCATTTTATTTTTATAATCCTCATATAATTCTTCATATTTAGGATACAGATATAGAACTTCTGAACGAATATGATCATTAAGCACATGCACTATTGCTCTAGCTCCATCATGGTCACCTTCCTCTTTATATGCTTTTACCTGTTCTTCTAAGCCTCCGGATAATTCGGAAAGTCTTTCTAATTCGCCTTGTGCAACACTTAGGCTAGCAAGTGATAGTGTTACCTCTGCAATTGCATTTACAATCTCATTATTCATTTGTTTCTTCCTCCATAATTTCAACGTAATATTCCATTTCTTCAACTGCTCCCTTTAAATCTTCGATATCATCTTCAGTTAGAAATCGATTTACATTTGATTCTGCATAGTTTGTAGGGAAGTCTCTTAAAACTTCTATTGCATTGATTAGTTCTCTATACTCTCTATAATCAGCAAGAATCTGTGAGCGATCATCAGCATTTAAATTAGGATATTCTTTACTTAAAATTGATTCGTCATTAGCATGTTGTTTTTGAAAAAGTTTAATGATTTTTTTATTGATGGAATTATTTTTGAAAATACGTCCTCCATCTAAAACTTTTTTAATATTTTTAAAATCTTTGCCGTTTAAATTTTTCATTTTAACTACCTACCTTTTTCTTATTTTTGATTTCTGTAATACGTGATAAATCCATTTCTAACACTGCAATTTGAACATCGTTATTCACTTCAGGGAAGTTTTGTTCAAATACTTGTGGTGATACATTTAAAAGCAAATTGTGATTTGTATCCTTGATGTTATACCAGTTGAGAATCGTCTTTGTAATAATGACTTGTTCTTTCATCGTGTGACCACCTTATTAAGTTTTTTTAAATCATTATCGTGAATATTCATTTGAGATGTGATGTGATCCATAAATTCATCGACATCAGATTTCTTGAAACGATACGTTGAACCGACCATGTAATATTTGAGACCGTTTTTAATTAGTAGTTCTTCAATTGTTGGTTTACTCAAATTAAGATATTCGGATAATTCCTTGTAGGTCATGAAATATTTGTCATGCGCCAATTCCTCCACACGCTCATCAATAGCCTTTTGTAACATCTCACGTGCTTCGTTTTCATCAATGTTTATGTTGAACATTGGTTATGCCTCCTTTTGTAATTCTTGAATAACACTGAGGTTAAAAATTTTTTCTGGTTTTTCATCTAAACCAGAAGATATTTTTTGAATGGTTTCCAAGCTGGGATTTGATTTTTGAGATTCTAATTTGTATATAGTTGTTCTGCTTATCCCACTTTTTCTACTCAATTCAGTAATGGTAATTTTTTTATTTTTTCGTATTCTTTTGACGTTGTTAACCATGAATAACACCTCCTGTTTTATATAATAATCTATATTGAAATTTGTGTCAACTATGATTTACAATAAAATCAATAATTTGTTTAAGGAGTGATTTCTGTGAATGACTTTGGAAAGAAATTAAAAGAATTAAGAGGCGACCAATCAATTAGAGAAGCGTCTAGGAATATTGGTATAAGTCACACTTATTTAGATAGTTTAGAAAAAGGCATTGATCCAAGAACTGGCAAAGAAAGAAAACCTACAATTGAAGTAATCCATAAACTATCAAAATATTATAATGTTGATTTTTTTGATTTAAGCAGATTAGCAGGTGTGTTTGTATCAATTAAAGATACACCTAAAGAAGTTAAGCAAGAAGAAATTAACAAAATGAAGAAAAGATTTAGAGAATATTTCAACGATACAGAACTTATTGTTAAAGAAAATTATCTTGATATTATGTCAAAAAAGTTAAGTTATCGCGAAAGTATATTTTTGCAAAATTTATATAATTTTTATATTCAAGAAAAAGATTCTGATTATCTAAAAATAAAAGATGAAGAAGATACAGATATTTTAATTTTTATAGCTTCCTTGTTTAAAATATTAACTGAAAATAAACATTCTAATGATGACGAAATGTTCAAAGACATTTCGAATGATTTTAATAAATTCTTAAAATCGTACTTAAATGTTAAGTAGGTGAACCTTATGGCAACATATGAAAAACGTGGCAACACATGGCGTTATCGTATTTCTGCAGGTAAGAATCCAATTACCGGCAAATATAAATATATCTCTAATTCAGGTTTCAAACGTAAATCAGATGCTAAACACCACGCTGAAATGATTGAACGACAATTGCGCACTGGTGAATATATAGCACCTTCTTCATCTACATTCAAACAAGTGGCTGATGATTGGCTTAAACAATATGCTAATGAAGTGAAAATAAGCAGTGTGAGAGCTCGTGAGAAAGCCATACATCACGCTATACAACGTTTTGGGACTTATCCGATACAAAGTATCAAGAAACATGATTATCAACGCTTTGTGGACGATATGAGCGCTCAGTACAGTAAGAACTATGTTGATAGTATTGTGGCATCTACAAACATGATATTTAGATATGCTTATGATATGAAGATAATTAAGGCGCTTCCTAGTGAAGGTATTAAACGACCTAAAAAGAAACGCACTGTTGAGGAATTAGAAGATACTGAGATACATAAAAAGTTTCTTGAAAAAGATGAATTATTTGAGTTCTTACAAGTGGCAAAATATAATCATTCACCACAAAATAGTTTTGAAGTCTTTACCACATTAGCCTATACAGGCATGCGTGCTGGTGAATTACTAGCATTAAAATGGGCTGATATTGACTTTGAGAACAACACGATTAACATTACTAAAACTTATTACAATCCTAATAACAATAAGAAAAAGTATCAAATACTGACACCAAAAACTGAAAGCTCTATCGGTAAAATTTCAGTAGATCCAAATGTAATAAAGATGTTGCGTGAGTATAAGATAAATGTGCAGGCCAATTGGAAAGATGAACTGTATGAAGATAATAATTTTGTATTTACAGATAATAACGGGTATCCACTTGTGATTAAAAAGTTGCAGTTATGGATCAAAGCGATACTTAAAAAGACTAATATTAATAAAAACATCTCCACTCACTCATTCCGTCATACACATTGCGCTTTACTTATAGAAGCTGGTGTACATATTAAAGAAATTCAGGAACGCTTACGTCACAAAGATATCAATACCACAATGAACATCTATGCTAAAATCACAAATTCATACAAAAAAGACGCTTCCCAAAAGTTTAGCCAACTCATGGAAAACGTCTCAAAAGAATTATTTTAAAATTTCTATGACCAAATTATGACCATTGAGCATGACAAACGTTGATATAACGGTGTTCAGTGGTCTTTTTACATCATGCCTGGCATGCCACCCATTTGAGGGGCTTCATTGCCTTTTTCTTCAGGAATATTTGCGACTACTGCTTCTGTAGTTAAGAACATCGCTGCGACACTTGCTGCGTGTTGTAGAGCTGAACGTGTCACTTTCGTTGGGTCAACAATACCCGCTTCTAACATATTCACCCATTCATTAGTCGCTGCGTTAAAACCTACACCAGGATCAGCATTTTTCATGCGTTCAACAATTACAGATCCTTCTAAGCCAGCATTTTCTGCAATTTGACGTACAGGGGCTTGTAAAGCTTTTAATACGATATTAATGCCTGTAGCTTCATCACCTTCAGCATCAATGTCACTCACGTTTTTGTATACGTTCATGAGCGCTGTACCACCGCCTGCGACAATGCCTTCTTCTACGGCTGCACGTGTAGAGTTCAGCGCATCTTCAATACGGAGTTTACGTTCTTTTAATTCAGTTTCTGAAGCAGCGCCAACTTTAATCACTGCAACTCCGCCTGCTAATTTTGCTAAGCGTTCTTGTAATTTTTCACGATCAAAATCAGAATCTGTTTCTTCGATTTGCGCTTTAAGTTGATTTACACGTGCGTCAATATTCGTTGGATCTCCATCACCATCAACGACTGTCGTGTTATCTTTTGTCACTTCTACTTTGTTCGCAGTACCTAACATATCAATCGTCGCTTCTTTTAATTCTAAACCTAAGTCATCGGTAATGACTTGTGCGCCTGTTAAAATAGCTAAATCTTCTAACATTGCTTTACGACGATCACCAAAACCTGGTGCTTTTACAGCAACAGCCGTAAATGTACCACGCATACGGTTTAAGACTAGGTTCGTTAAAGCATCACCATCAACTTCGTCAGCCACAATAAGAATTGGGCGATTAGATTGAACAATTTGTTCTAATAAAGGTAAAATATCTTGGAATGAAGAGATTTTTTTGTCTGTGATTAAAATATATGGTTTTTCTAACTCAGCCGTCATTTTGTCTGAATCTGTCACCATATATGGAGATTGGTAACCTCGATCAAACTGCATACCTTCAACCACGTCTAATTCAGTGTTAAAGCCGCTTGACTCTTCAATAGAAATCACACCATCGTTACCTACTTTTTCCATTGCCTCTGAAATAAAGCGTCCTACTTCTTCGTCAGCAGCTGAAATCGAACCTACTTGTGCAATTTCTTCTTTATTTTCAACTTTTTGAGAAATATTATGAAGTGATTCAATAGCTACTGACACTGCTTTGTCAATCCCTTGGCGAATACCTACAGGATTGGCACCGCTTGTCACGTTTTTAAGACCTTCTTGAATCATTGCTTGTGCAAGGACAGTTGCTGTTGTTGTACCGTCACCAGCGATTTCATTTGTTTTGTTCGCTACTTCTTGCACAAGTTTTGCTCCCATATTTTCATAAGGATCTTCAAGTTCGATTTCTTTAGCAATTGTCACCCCATCATTTGTAATAAGAGGCGCAGTAAATTCTTTATCTAAAACAACATTACGACCTTTAGGACCAATCGTCACTTTAACAGCATTTGCAAGTTGGTCTACACCACGTAACATTGCTTGGCGTGCGTCTTCAGAAAATTTTAATTGTTTTGCCATAGTGCATAAACCTCCATCATCATAAAAATTATTAATAAACTAAACAAACTCAAATTTTATTTCGACTATTTATTCTTCAATAATTGCGAGTATTTCGTCTTCATTGAGTACGAGATAAGCTGTTTCGCCTCTTTTAATTTCGGTACCTGCATATTGTTGAAACACAACACGATCGCCAACGCGAACTTCTGGTTCAACACGTTGTCCGTTATCTAAAACTCGACCTGTGCCTACTGCTACGACTTCACCTTCATTTGATTTTTCTTTCGCAGAATCAGTTAAAACGATACCACTTTTAGTAGTTTGTTCACGTTCTTTTTTTTCAATTACAACGCGGTTTCCTATTGGTTTAAGCATGTGTTGTTGCCTCCTTGAGTTGATACTAATTTAGCACTCGAAACACTTAAGTGCTAATACACTTCCAATAATAATCAAAGTTAGTCAAAACTTCAAGTATTAAACCTTAGTTTGTTGAGTCAACTATAGAGATACGTTATGATAAGATTATCAAACTAGGAGGTCAAATATGAATCGAATTCTCGTTTCTGTTCTAACAATCGTTTTATATTTACTTGCTCAATTTGCACCTGCTATCCTTAATCAATTGGGCTTAATTTCTCATCATCAAAATCAGTTAGAACTTATGAAACAACTTATACATATTCAATTAATTGGTTTTATTATTGCCGCAATACTTATCTTAATCATGCAAATCCGGGTTAAAAACCCTTTACAATTTGAGCTTCCACCTAAAGAACCTAAACGCTATATTGTTCCTTGGATTCTTGCAGGTCTTGCCATTGTCTTAATCGCTCAGATTATAGTGAATGTGATTAGCGTCTTCTTATTAGGTAGCAATCCCGCAAGCGAAAATACAATGCGCTTAATGAAGATTGCGAAACAAATGCCGATCTTTATTTTACTCATTGCTATAATTGGCCCGCTACTTGAAGAATTTGTTTTTAGAAAAGTGTTATTTGGTGAATTATATCAGTTGCTAAAAGGGTCTAAATCATTACGTTTTATCATAGCGAGTATCATCAGTTCAGCTATTTTTGCGATCGCACATATGGATTTTTCTCATTTTTTAGCTTACTTTATTATGGGAATTATTTTCTCTAGTTTTTATTTTTATACAAAGCGTTTAAGTATTTCAATTGGGATTCATATGGCTCAAAATGGGCTCGTCGCATTGGTGCAGTTCATGATACCTGAAAAAGTAGTTGAGGAATCTTTAAAAAATGCACAATTGATTCACTATTTCCTTATCTTCTTTTAATTCTATATTTAGCTTTTATTTAAAAGCCAAAGAAAAAGACGACTTTCTCTTTTTGTAAGAGAGGGTCGCCTTTTCTATTAATTTCCATTTTTAATTCTTCTCCATATGAGGTAACTAAATCCAGCAATCAATATCAAGCTCGCTAAACCTATCCCTATATACTTTAAAAAATTTAATCCTTCACGTGCCCTATTATGACCATTACCATTTTGTTTTGCTTCTAAATTTTCTCCATTTTGGTTAATTTCACGAACCTTATCATCATTATGATGAGTTGCACTTATCTTCCCTGACATTTTTCGATCATCTGGCAAAGCGCCAATCTCTCCAGTGATGAGTGCAAGTATTTTACGATCTAAATTTTGATAGTAACGGTCGGTCGATAATGGGTTAAATTCATTTTCTCTATCAGAAAACCCTACACTACTTATGTCATTCCTACCTTGAGGTATCTCAGGGGATGTAGAGGTATTATTTTGATAATAACTTGGCAATAAGAAATCATTATTGATTAAATCACGATTGATTGGTTCATTGTTCATTGCATTTTGAAAATCTCCTCTATTACCGGATTGACTTGGATCGTATGGTTGTTGGTTGTTGCCATCATGATTTTGAGTTGATGTGTCATTTTCTCCTGACTCACTTGGATAATTTGGACCTCTAGGATTTTCACCTGAAGGAGCTTGTTGCCCATGAGAAGTTCCATTGTCTGATGTCGGTTTATTAGGTTGAGAAGGCCCTGGCGTTGGAGGCTGTTCTGTTGATGACTCTTCTGTCGACGGCTGCTCCGTTGATGGCTCCTCGGTCGACGGTTGTTCCGTTGATGGTTCCTCTGTCGATGGCTGTTCTGTTGATGGTTCCTCTGTCGATGGCTGTTCTGTTGATGGTTCCTCGGTCGATGGCTGTTCCGTTGATGGTTCCTCGGTCGATGGTTGTTCCGTCGACGGTTCCTCTGTTGACGGTTGTTCCGTTGACGGTTCCTCTATTGACGGTTGTTCCGTTGACGGCTGTTCCGTTGACGGTTCCTCTGTTGACGGCTGTTCCGTTGACGGTTCCTCTGTTGACGGCTGTTCTGTTGATGCTTCCTCTGTTGACGGCTGTTCTGTTGATGGCTCTTCCGTCGATGGCTGTTCTGTCGATGGTTCCTCGGTCGATGATTGGACAGTACGTTGGGTGGCATTGTTAGGTGTCACGCTATCTTCAGCATTTAGATTGGATATCATATGACTAGGCGCATACAATAACGTTCCGGCCATGAATAATGAGATATTTAAAATTTTTAGCCCTTTTCTTCTTTTTGATTTAAGCACTCGGTCGTACACCTCCCTTACATTCATTTTAATCAGTTCTAGTATAAACAAAAGAGACTTTAAATACCAATGGACATACTTCTAAGTCCCCTCGCTTTAAAGATGTTAATGCTTTTGTCTTTTGTATGCATTTGTAAAGTTTAGTACAATAATGCTAACTATACTAAGGGGGTTATGAGATGAAGGTACAATTATTACAATTTTATGTCACGCCTCAGTCTCCTTCTATCAATGAAGAAAAAATAAAAACACTTTTTAGAGAACATATCCAGTCAGATACAGATATCGTTGTTTTGCCGGAAATGTGGAATAACGGTTATGCACTTGAAGCACTTGCGACCCACGCCGACCAGGATTTATCACGTTCATTTACATTTATCCGCCAATTAGCTGAAGAATATCAGGTCGATATCGTTGCAGGTTCTGTTTCTAATCATCATGATAAGGGGCTTTACAATACAGCATTTGCAGTTAGCCGCAATGGTGCCAAATTATACGAATACGATAAAATTCATCTCGTACCTATGTTAAATGAACCTGATTATTTAGATCCAGGTTCAACCGTCCCATACGTTTATGAGTTAAGTAATGGTACACCTGTCTCACAAATCATCTGTTATGATTTGAGATTTCCAGAATTAACACGTTATCCCGCTGCTAGCGGTGCTAAAATCTTATTTTATGTTGCACAATGGCCCAAAGCGAGACAAGATCATTGGCGAAAATTATTACAAGCAAGAGCCATCGAAAATGATATGTATGTGATTGCCGCAAATACATGTGGAAATGACGGAAATACAGAATATGCAGGCCATTCAATGATAGTGAGCCCCAACGGAGAAATAATTGAAGAAGCTGGAAATGAGGAAACAATTCTTAGTGTGACTTTGAATTTGAAAGATGTCGACGAACAACGTAAAAAAATTCCAGTTTTTGAAAACTTGCGTCCGGATATCTATCAACATTTTGAGCATTAAAAAAGGCGAGCTTGGGAGGGGCTCGCCTTTAAATTTAATATTAAGGGAATGTTTATTTGTTTACAGTTATTCTATTTAATTAATTGGGGATGTTATTAATTATGAAAAAATTTAGTGAATTTACCGATTATTAAATGTTTACAATAGTCTCAATATAGAAACCTGATTTTAAGCTTCAATTACTAATGGAAAAAGATTTTTAGCATTTGGGAGAATGATTACTTCTTAGTGAATTTTTCAATAGTTTCGACGATTAACTTAATGAAAGCAAAAACTGTGTTAACGATATCTCCAGCCATAAGTAAAGCACCTCCTCATTATAAAGTATTCCAAGACATTAGAGTTTGCACTAGTGAAGTAAGCTGAGCGAAGAATACAACACATCGTGCTAAATAAACACTTAGGTATCACAAGGGCGTAATACCGAACCACTTAATGTGATTATGGTTATATTAAAACACTTAACATTCCCCTTGTGTGAGAGAGTGCCTAGATTGCAGAAAAACATGCTTAGATGTACATTATTTATGTTAATTTAATATGAAATTCATGTTAATAAAACAGTTAGGCATAAAAACATAACAGTTACGCAAAAAGCATTTTTTTGAATTAATTGTACTTTATAATATTGAATAAGGGGGAAAGCCATGAGATTTGTTGATACAGCCATCGAAAACTTAGCATTAAAACTTCAAAAGAGACAAAATCTAGATCACATTGACTATCTAAAAGTACGATTAGGTATGCAAGTGTTCGTCACGAATCTCTTTAAAGGTATCGTCACCTATGGATTGGCAATCCTTCTCCATATATTCTTATACACACTCACAGTTCATATCACTTATTTTCTTTTAAGACGTTTTTCACATGGGGCTCATGCGAAAAATTCACTATTATGCCATGTTCAAAATATTATTTTCTTTATATTAGTACCATGGCTAATAGTTAAATATGACATACCATTCTGGTTTATGTTATTCTTAACTATATTAGGATGGATATTTGTTTTTTACTATGCTCCTGCTGCAACACGTAAACAACCGATTAAACACTCTCGTAAACGAGCCCTTAAAATAAAGTCTTTAAGTTTGATGACGCTTTATTTTATATTGTTTTTATTCGTTCCAGAGCCGTTTAACCATTTAATCGCATTTGGAGCATTTTTACAATCAGCAACACTATTACCTGTATTTTTTCCTAAGGAGGAGTAAAAATGGCTATTTTCGAAACACTTTTTAATTTATTCACTGCACTTTTCAAAACTTTAGGTAACTTTGCTGCTATGGATCCATGTACTGGATTTTTTGATGAACCTGAAGTTCCTCAAGAGTTAAGAGAAACAGAATAATTTATAACCATTTAGAGAGTGTGTGTAAGAATTGGAAATTCTAAATATTATTTTTATTACCGTTTTCCAAGTTTGTGTCTATTTTGCTGTAATAAATATTATCATAATCGAAAAAATAAATTACAATCTCAGGGATTATCTTTCTATTATTATAGGAGTGGTAATCCCTAGTACTGTTTTATTCATATTTTTTGGAAGAAATAGTCTAATTGCTTTAGTGGTAGGTTACCTCATTTTCTTTTATTACAAAAAGAAAGTTATTGGTTTAATTGCTGTTTTATCGAGTGTTTTAATTCTTGTCGTTTGTGACTTTATGGCAACTTGGTTTTACTATTATATCAATGAATTAACGGTACACCCTACTATCTTATATTTAATTTATTCATTTGTCTTCACTTTACTAGCATTTATTACTGCTTTAATAGTAAGACTATTAATGACTAAGTTAAAATATACATGGCTATATGGGAACAAAATATATTTAATGACATTGATGATTTGTTTATTAACATTTTTCGTTGTTCTATTTATATTTCTCCCTACTCAAGTAGAAACAATGGCGGAATATAAAATCATCGGTATTTTCTACTTCACCTTTGTCGCTATTTTTATCGCAATATTATTATTAGTCACAATCACAACGTCACGAGAAATTAATTATCGTAGAAGTCGTCAAGAAGTTGAAGATTATTATAATTACACACTTCGCATTGAAGAAGTCAATAAGAGAATGCGTAAATTTAGACATGATTATATTAACATTTTGTCTACAATGTCAGAGTATTTGCGTGAGGATGATCTCGAAGGATTGAAAGCTTATTACGACAAGCATATTATCCCACTAAAAGATCATTTTGAAGCAAATACGTTGAAGTTGAACGGTGTTGAAAATCTAAAAGTTAAAGAAATTAAAGGTGTAATAACGACCAAAATTTTACAAGCACAAGAACGTAAAATTGAAATCAGTGTTGAAGTCGCTGATGAAATCAATCAAATTAATATGGAAATGATTGATTTAAGTCGTGTCTTAGGGATCATTATGGATAATGCGATTGAAGCTTCCATGAATGTCGAAGAACCTATGATTCAAATTGCATTCATTAAAACTGATCAATCCGTGCTCATCATTATTATGAATAAAGCACCCGAAAACCTTCCAAAATTACATACATTGTACCAAGAAGGGTTTTCAACTAAAGGTAAAGATCGAGGTTTAGGTTTATCTACTTTAAAAGAAATTACAGATAGTAAAAGGAATGTATTTTTAGAAACTACGATTGAAAATAACTACTTTATTCAAAAATTAGAAATCATGAATAGTGATGATTAAGGATGTGAACCCATTTGAAAATTTTAATTTGTGAAGATGATCCTAAACAAAGAGAACGAATGGAATCCATCATTCGAAATTATATTATGATTGAAGAAAAACCTATGGAAATTGAAATTTCGACGAGTGATCCCTATGCTTTACTCGAAGCTTCTAAAAACATGAATGATATTGGTTGTTATTTTTTAGATATTCAACTCGAGTCTGATATTAATGGGATTAAGTTAGGAAGCGAAATTAGAAAACATGATCCTGTTGGTAATATTATTTTCGTTACAAGTCATAGTGAATTAACCTATTTAACATTCGTATACAAATTGGCGGCCATGGATTTTATTTTTAAAGATGATGTCGATGAGTTACGCACGCGAGTCATTGATTGTCTTGAAACAGCTTTAAAACGTCTTGATTTGCTTACTAAAGATAATACGGTTGAAACAATGGAATTAAAACAAGGGAGCAATTCTGTTTATGTGAATTACGACGATGTTATGTTTTTTGAATCCTCTCCAAAATCACATCGTCTTATTGCACATTTAGATAATCGTCAAATTGAATTTTATGGGAATTTAAGAGAATTAGCACAAATCGATGATCGTTTTTTCCGTTGTCATAATAGTTTTGTCTTAAATCGCCACAATATCACGCATGTGGATGCAAAAGATAGAATTGTCTATTTTAAAAATGATGAGTTTTGCTATGTCTCTGTAAGAAACATTAAGAAAATCAAAAATTAATGAATATATTAACCCCCCCTTTTACTTGTCCTTATTTCAAGTAAAAGGGGGTATTTTTAGGTTTTCTGTCAAATCGGACTGGTCACATTAAATCAAGGAATTAAGGTAATAATAAATTGCTTAACTCCATTTTTGTTGTGAGAGTATAAATTCTTGAACGTTATTGGTTATTTCAATACTACTTAAATCTGTAAAACTGAGTCGTAAAATAGAATTTATAACGCTTGTGAATAAATATAGCGTATTTGATTGGTTCCTAAGCCGAGACTTCTGAGGCATCTAGCCGAAACCGAAAATCCATTTTAAGCTTGAGATTATCTCAATCTTAAACTATGGATCACCTATTCACATATGTTCATAGGTGTACTGAATACGTAACTCATTTCATTCGTAACGTTTTCATGCAGAGGTGAGGCGCCTAGAAAAGCGAGGCTTTATGGAATAATCAAATACATGAAATTATTTATACATCAGTTCGATTTATTATAGAAACTATTTTTATTGTTTGCTTTTAAGATCGTATTTCGTCATTTTCAAATAAACTTGCCCAGAATCCGTCACAACTTTAATTTTATTCGCATTTGGTTTTGGGAAAATCCGTGAAGTTAACACTTTTTCACCTTCATTACAGAAGATTTCTATACTTGATGTATCTACAAAAATGCGTAACTGTTGTAAGTCTGATTTTAACTTTGCCACACGTACTGTCCCTTCTACGGGATGTGGGAGCTCACCACTGTCAAAACGATCTAATAAGACTTCTTTTGTTCTTGAGTCGTAACGAATAATGGTGGCTTCTTGTTTTGATGCTCTTAAGTGAAACTCAATGGCTGAGGCTTCATTTTCTAATATATCGACAATCAGTTCATATTGTTCCCCTTCATAGGGATGAAGTTGTTTGATAAATTTATTCGCATAACCGAGCGCTGTTTCTTTATTATGGCGTAGTTTACGTAAATCCATATGTGGTTTTTGTTTCAATACTCCTGCCTCATACGTTAAAATACGTGGCACGGTTAAACAATGTGCCCATCCTTCTTTATCAGTAGGATATTCTGTATCAGGAAGCCCCATCCAACCAATGATAACTCGGCGTTTGGCCTCATCTAAAAAGCTTTGTGGCGCATAAAAGTCAAATCCATTATCTAACTCAACAAAACCGTCATGTTTAAAGTGTAGCGTCTCAAAATCCAACGTCCCCATAATATATCCACTTTGATAAATATTTTGATAATCGTTATCTTCAGATTCTAAACCTTGAGGACAAAATAAAAGGACGTCTTTTTGATTGATTTGAAAATAATCAGGACATTCCCACATATATCCAAAGGAAGAGAGGTCCGTTTGGATTTCACCTTTAAATATCCAAGTTTCTTCTGGATGTACCGCTTCATAAACCAATACTGTCCCTGTTTTATTTTCTCTTTGTGCCCCTATCACAGCATATAAACGACCATCTTTTAGAAATACTTTAGGGTCTCTAAAATGTTCGGTATAGCCTTCAGGAGGTCCTGAAATTACAGGTTGTGTCAACTTTTCAATCGTACCGTTTGGATGAACTTTCGCAAGCATTTGACTACTTTTTCGTTCCCATGTAGCTGTCCTCAAGTTAGCGGTATACATATAGTAAAGTTGCCCATTAAACTCAAATGCACTCCCGCTGTAAACGCCGTGACGATCATATTCCGTATCTGGACGTAGTAATACACCTTGTGGTTTGAAATCAACCAAATTTTTTCCTTTGTAGTGAAACCAATATTTCAAACCATGTACCGGACCTAAAGGAAACCATTGATGAGAGAGTAAATATTGACCTTGGAAATAGATGAGGCCGTTGGGGTCATTGAGTAACCCTGTTTCGGGTTGTATGTGATAATGTTGCCGAAATGGAGATGCGGCCACACGCGTTTTAAGTTCATCTAACTCCTCTTGACGCACATCTTCTAATTTTTGATAACGCTTTTCGCGACTCCATTGTTCCATTAAACTAAGTTGCCTCCTTTAAAACTATTGTCGCACCCCTTCATACTAGGGTGTTTATGTATGTACTGAAATGGACGCCTTATCACGTTCGTTTCAAGCTCTATGTTATTTTATCATATTCTTTGGTTTTTCAATGAAATCTTTTTAACGTCGTCTCTTTTATAACATACGAGTGCGTTGCAAAGATCAATAATTAATAATAAGGAAGTGCTTGTATTAATCTATGCTCAAATGTCTTTCAATCCTACTTTTATACGAAAATAGCCATCAAAATTTATCTAAGGCTAAATTTTGATGGCTTTCTAACTTTAAAGGACACTCTTGTCCTCTTAAAAATTAAATTTGATTAAGCTTTTTGAACTGTAATGGTCCAAGCAGCATTGCCGACTTGCTCATAATTTGTGACTGGATAGCCATTTTCAGCTGCCCAATTTGGAATTGCCTCTGTGGCTTGCGTGCAATCAAAATCGATTTTCAATTCATCACCAATGGCCAATTCTTCCATTTTCTTTTGTGCCTCAATCAGTGGAAATGGACAAACCATTCCAACTGTTCCTAATTCATGTACCATACTTTTAACCTCCTCTTTTAATTAAGAAACACTGACCGTTTGTGTTTTTGTCATATTTTGACGTCGTGCGGCTTTCATTGGACGAACAAACATGAAATAACTCATAAACCAAGTGCCTAAAATCATAAATATTAACCCAATCCATCCTTGCCATGATAATGCAGCTGTTGCCACTAAACCATTTCCAATAGAACAACCTCCAGCTACTGCCGCGCCAAAGCCCATGCAAGTACCACCAATTGCACTATTACGTATTGTTTTTTTATCAGGTAAACGCCACGCGAATTCACGAGAACCTCGTGCCGCAATATAAGAGCCAAAGAAGATACCTATAACTAGAAACACTCCCCAATCGACAACTGACACGTCTCCAGTAGTTAAAAACATCACAATATTAGAAGATGGCGTCGTAATTCCAAGACCTCCGTCTCGCCCTGTTGACCCTGACATAGGCCAAGCAAGTAATGCAATAAGTCCCACTGCTATAGCAGCGACAAACGGGTGAAAACGTTTTTCAAACAGAAAATATCGTACGCCACTAAACTTAGGCTTTAATTTGGGGATAGCAATCTTAGGTTTCGGTTGGCGTAATGTTTTTACTACGACAAATAGTGTCACTAAAATTAAAATGAGTAAAAACACCCAACCTGGTATTCCAGTCGATTGTGCCATATCCGCATTCGTTACAGTTTGACTATTGATTTGATTTAAAACAGGCGCCAATACGCCATTTTTCGTAATCGCAGCAAAAAGACCATACATCACTAGCGCAATCCAACTTCCAATGAGTCCTTCTCCTGCTCTATAATACGTTCCTGTTGCACATCCTCCTGCTAAAATAATCCCAATGCCAAAAATAAATGAACCGATAATTGTGCCGATAATAGGAAATGTGCCGTTATCAATTGTAATGATGCCCATAATATTTAATATATAAATCCCTAACGCCTGAATTGCGATAGCGATGAGTAAGGCATAAAACATTTTATTATTTTTCTGCACATACATATCTCGGAATCCCCCTGTCAAACAAAAACGGGTACGTTGCATGACAAAACCGAGGAGAACTCCTACAATAAGTCCACTAAAAATTGTCCATACCATGTCACTCTCTCCTTATCCCGATAATTATGATAAGAATTATATCAAATATGTTTGATTAATCAAGAGTTTCTTTATGATAACCTGTATCATCATGTGTATTTTATAAAAAAATGGGTTGAGATTGTACTCAACCCGTAAGGCTTGTTGTATGAAATTGATTATTGTCAACCTTTATTCCTGTTCTTTACCATAATTTTTCATAAAGAAAATTAATGATTGTAACTCGACACCTAAATCAATTTGATGAACTTGAACATCATTAGGCACATGTACAGGGGATGCTGTAAAGTTTAGTATTCCCTTCACACCTGCATCTACAAGTTGATCTGTAACAGATTGGGCCACTTTTACAGGCGTTGCAATAATAATCACCTCAATACCTTGATCTTGTATCACTTGTTTCATTTCATCCATTGATTTAATCGTGACTTCCCCAAATTGTTGTCCAATTAGTTTTTCATCAATGTCAAATGCTTCTGTGATTGTCATATCATCATGAATTGAGAAATTGTATGAAATTAATGCCTTTCCAAGATGACCTACCCCTACCAAGCCAATCTTGATAATATCTGAATCGCTCAACTCAGATTTAAAAAATTCTAATAAACTCTCAATGTTATAACCGTAGCCTTTTTTACCTAACTCACCAAAATAAGAGAAATCACGTCGAATGGTAGCAGAATCTATATTTAATCCTTCGCTAATTTCTTTTGAGTTAACACGCGATACACCTTTCGCTTTAAGACTATTCACGAACCGATAATAAAGTGGCAATCGCTTTAAAGTCGCTCGTGGTATTTTATTTGTATCTCTAGTCATTTTCAGTCCTCCATATTTTACACACTCAATAAAGTGTGAACACACGTTAAGTCAATAAGGTTAACTAACCTTTTCATGTATCACAAATAAACATCGAATGATGAAGGGGCACATGAAGTCATTATCATTGCAATTACAATTTGACTTAAAATCATAGCATTGTTAAAAAATTCACCAACTTTATTCATTACTTATTATACCCGAATTCCCGTTTTAAAGGAACTTAATCTATTTGATACCTTTTTACTTTGTTGTACAATAAACAAGAATGAAAGGAGTTAGAACATGATATTAATGCAATTAAGTCAACTCTCAAAATCCTTTGATGGGGAAGAAATTTTTAGTCATGTCAATTTCGAAGTAAAAACAGGAGAACGCATCGGCATTGTCGGTAGAAATGGCGCAGGTAAATCTACACTTATGAAAATAATTGCGGGCGTTGATGACTATGATAGTGGGCATATTTCAAAAGTAAAAGGCTTAAAATTAGGATATCTTACTCAGCAAATGACGTTAAATACAGATGAAACTGTTTTTGAAGAAATGGCAAAGCCTTTCCAAGAAGTTAAGTCAATTGCACAAAAGATGCAACAAGAAACCGATTGGTTAAGTCAAAATGCCGATCGTTATGAGACAGAAGACTATCAAGAACATCTCAAACGTTATGAACTGTTATCAAATCAATTTGAGAAAATGGAAGGCTACCAATATGAAAGTAAAATCAAGACTGTTTTGAATGGTTTAGATTTTACAGAGAAAGACTATCATCGACCTATCAACGATTTTAGTGGCGGGCAAAAAACGCGTCTGTCACTTGCACAAATGCTATTAAGTGAACCTGATTTGCTTCTATTAGATGAACCAACGAACCATCTTGATATGGAAACGACTGAATGGCTTGAGGATTATTTAAAATATTTTAGTGGTGCGATAGTCATCATTTCACACGATCGTTATTTCTTAGATAAAATTGTGACACAAGTTTATGACGTCGCTTTAGGTGAAGTGAAACACTACAAAGGGAATTATGCAAAATATGTTCAACTTCGTGATCAATACTATGAAAAACGTATGGCAGAGTATGAACGTCAGCAAGCAGATATTAAAAGGCTTGAAACCTTCGTTGACAAAAATATTACGCGTGCATCCACAAGTGGTATGGCTAAAAGTCGCAGAAAACAATTAGAAAAAATGGAACTTATTGAAAAACCAATGCTTGATGCTAAAAGTGCGAATATCCAATTTGATTTTGATCGGAATACAGGTAATGATGTGATGCACATTAAAGATTTAGAAATCGGCTACTCCTCCCCTATTACACAACCGATTTCCTTAGAAATTAGTAAAGGAGACCGTATTGGTATCATCGGCCCTAATGGTGTAGGAAAATCTACTTTTATCAAAACATTGGCTTTAAAAATTCCTGCAATTGCTGGAACGATTCAACGTGGTTCTAATTTAAAAGTAGGCTATTATGATCAAAAACAAGCAGAATTCAAATCTAATAAATCCATCCTAGATTTTGTGTGGGACCAATACCGAGAAATGCCAGAAAAAGATGTGCGTGCCGTATTAGGTCGATTCCTATTCACACAAGAAGATGTTAAAAAGGTCATCAATGATTTATCTGGTGGAGAAAAAGCACGCCTTCAACTCGCCCTTTTAATGTTGGAAAGAAATAATGTTTTAATACTGGATGAACCTACAAACCATTTGGATATTGATTCCAAAGAAATGTTAGAACAAGCTTTACAAAACTTTGAAGGCACCTTAATCTTCGTTTCACATGATCGTTACTTTATCAATGCCTTAGCCAATAAAATTTTTGATTTAGATGCTAATGGCGGTCAATTTATTCAAGGGGATTATGCTTATTATTTAGAAAAAATCGCACAACAACGTGCTTTTTCAGAGCATCACGCACAACAAGATGTTACTGAATCGGCGACGACCGAACAACCAACAAACGATTATCAAGACCAAAAAGCGTTAAGGCGTGAAAAACGAAAATTAGAACGCCAAATTGAAGAAAACGAAGCGCTCATTACGACCTACGAAAGTGAAATTGCCTCTATTGATACGCTTATGGCATCAGAAGAGGTCATTAATAATTATGAAGAAACAACACGATTAGCAAATGTGCGAACTGACCTCGAACAAAAGTTAGAACAAACGATGCAACAATGGGAAGAATTACAACTTATGTTAAGCGAATATGAAAATTAACCCCTCATCCAGAGTAAAATTTTATACTCTGGATTTTTTTATCCTCACATTTTATAGACAATCAACTACTTTATGATTACTTGATATAAAAGCTATCCACACACTTATCCTAGTTATCCACAATATTTCACATCCTCTACCTCTTGTATATACACACCTTATCAACAGAACATCATTTAAAATTAACTATTTTATGCACAACTTGTTAACAAATTGTGCATAAGTACGCATGTTCCCTATTGACAAATTACGAATAACTTCGTGAACATTCTTATGTTAAAATAAATATATACATCAATAATTTTTCTATCTCATTGCAAAGGATTGTAATTTATATGGCCAATTATATTTTCTTATCAATATTAATTTTACTCATGCTTTCTGTGATGGGGATTACAGAACTTAGACAGCGCATTTTATTTCGCAAGTCTATTCAATCTCATTTAAAACATAAACATATTTTTGATGATTTAGAACGTCCATACGCTTTCTATGATACTTATTATCAGATGTATCCTTCACTTACAAAAAAAGCTAAGAATGAATCATTTTGGATAGATGATAAAACATGGTCCGACTTAAATATGGATGCCCTTTTTCATAAGATGAATTATACATATACTTCTATTGGAGAAAATCACTTATATCATGTATTGCGCTTACAAACGACATTAAAACAGTTTGACATATGGTCACAAGTTGAGAAGAATGCAACACTTCATGAAAAAATTGTCACGTTGCTCGCACAATTTGGTAAGCAACATTACCCTAAATATCATTGGAAAGCGTTCGTGACACGGTTTCATTGGATCTATTATTTCTTATCTTTTTTACCGATTCTTAGTGTACTTATTGGCTTTATTCATATACCGACAAGCATTTTTGCCTTTTTATTTTCTTTAATATTAAATATGGTCATTAGTATGAGATTTAATCACGTCATTGATCGAAATATGGAAAATTTATTTTTTACAGGACGTGTAATCTATACTGTTAATGCTTTAACTAAATTAAATTTGTCGTTACCTTTTCACTATTCCTTAAATCAACTCAATCGTGTTAATCGTTGGCGCTTTTTACTCGTAAAAGTGACGACGATTCCGGGGTATTTTGTTTTATTATTTAAATACATTTTTTTAATTGATATTCATTTATATCACCTATTAGTTCGTCGATTTAAAGAAAACGAAGAAACAATACACGCTTGTTATCGATATATTGGAGAATTAGATACGTTGTTATCTGTGAAACAATGGCGCTATCATCATGAAAATTGCCAAACCCCCATCGTTAAATCCAATTTAAAATTTAAAGGTTTGACACATCCGTTAATTGAACAAGCTGTACCAAATGACTTTGACTTTACCCAAAATGTGTTACTGACAGGCTCTAATGCGTCTGGAAAGTCGACGTTTATGAAAGCCATCGCCCTAAATTTAATTCTTGCCCAAGCGGTTCAAACTGTTACGGCACAACAATTTCATTATCAGCCTGGCATTGTGAAAACGACTATGGCAAACGCTGATGACGTACTTTCTGGTGATAGTTACTTTATGGCAGAAATTAAATCATTAAGGCGTTTATTAAACTTCGATGCGTCCATTCCACACTATTTTTTTATCGATGAAATTTTTAAAGGCACAAATACTGCAGAACGTATCGCCGCTTCACAAGCCGTTCTTGAATATTTGGCGCAATTTCAAGGAATTAAAGTCATCGCAGCCACACATGATATTGAATTAACCCGTCAACTTCATCCTATTTATGCAAATTATCATTTTAACGAAACAATTCAGCAAAATGCGATTCATTTTGATTACACAATTAAAAAAGGGCCTGCAAATACACGTAACGCACTTGAATTAATCCGTATTATGGACTTTCCGCTCACAATCTATCAAAATGCAAAACAACATGTTGAGTCGTTTGACCACAAAAACACCGATGCACAGTATTGATTACCGTGCATCGGTGTTTTTTTAACGATACATTTCAATGTCCATTTGACTTTTTCCATTTAAATCTAAATCAGCGGTGATGCCTTTTTGGTAAATGTAATAAGCTGCTGCTCCGATCATTGCCGCATTATCCGTACAGAGCGCACGCGGAGGAATCGTAAGTTGAATGCCTTTTTCTGATGTCGCTTGAGTCAATGCTTCTCTTAATCCTTGATTACTGGCCACGCCACCTGCAACAATGAGTTGTTGAACACCATAAGCTTCACATGCTCGGATAGCTTTACCCACAAGCACCTCGACAACACTATTTTGAAAACTTGCGGCTACATTTTCTGGGATAGGCGTCTCACCTTTTTGTTTTAAATTATGCAGTTTATTAATCACAGCACTTTTCAAGCCACTAAAGCTAAAGTCATAACTTCCCTGTTCTAACCAAACACGTGGAAAATCGTAAGTATCTTCCCCTTCATGAGCTAAACGATCCACATGTGGACCTCCAGGATAAGGTAAATTAATAGTCCGAGCGACTTTGTCATAAGCTTCTCCTACAGCATCGTCACGCGTTTCTCCAATAATTTCAAAATCTAGATGATTTTTCATATAAACCAATTCTGTATGTCCCCCAGAGACAATCAAGGCAATTAATGGAAAGTGAAGTCCCTCTTCTAATTGATTGGCATAGACATGACCTGCAATATGATGTACTGGGATTAATGGTTTTTGATGTGCGAATGCAAGCGCTTTGGCAGCATTCACGCCTACGAGTAAGGCGCCGATGAGTCCAGGCCCTTGAGTCACCGCTATCGCATCGATGTCTTCCATATGACATCCAGCGTTTTGTAGCGCATCTTCAATCATTAAAGTCATATTTTCAACATGATGTCGACTTGCGACTTCTGGTACAACACCCCCAAATCGTTTATGACTATCGATTTGACTTAAAACACTGTTGCTGATGAGCTGTGTTCCATTATCGATCACGCTTACACTTGTTTCATCGCAACTGGTCTCAATTGCTAAAATTCTTGTATTTTGAGTCATTTTAGATTCACCCACATCACTAAAGCATCTTCTCCTTCTCCATAATAATTAACACGTTTCCCACCATATTCAAAACCTAATTTTTGGTAAATATGCTGTGCCACAGTATTTTCAACTCTAACTTCTAAACTCATCATATTGGCCACTTGTGCACAATAGTTCATCACATATTTTAATAAGTGTTGACCTAAACCGTAGCCACGAAATTCAGGTTTAACGGCAATCGTCGTGATTTGTGCTTGATCTACAACGATCCAAGCCCCTAAATACGCTATAATTAAATCTCCATATTCGACAACAAAATAATGCGCAAAATTATTTTCTTCGATTTCATGGTAAAAGGCTTCTTTTGTCCATGAACTATCATTAAAACTGAGACGTTCAATTTCAAAAACACTTGGCACATCAGCCACTGTCATACGTCGAATATTTAATTCTTGCTTGATTGTTGCTTCATCCAATTTTGTTCCGCCTCCGATAATTTTAAATAAGATGGCACAAACGTATGAACATTCACTGCTTCACCCCGTAAAGCAAACATTGTTTCTGCTTTCGGTAAGTTGGCGATGGTGTCAAAAGGTTGTAATTCAGTTTCAAATACACGCACATCTTCCCCAACAAAAATGGCATCGGAATAAGTATCAAGTTTTGACAGTAAGGATTCTAAAGCAATATATTGATCTTCCATCACTGCCTTTAACTTGCCATTTTGCCATTGGTAAATTCCCGCAAACACAAATCCACGGCGTGCGTTAAATATCGGGACAATCGTTTTTTCTTGTGCATCGATAGTGGCAGCTAAAGCTTGTAAAGAAGAGACCCCGTACAAAGGGATGTTTAATGTATACGCTAACGTTTTAGCAGTCGTTACACCAATTCTTAAGCCTGTATAGGAGCCAGGTCCTTTGGCTACAATGATTGCGTCTAATTGTTTTGGCGTAAGATTTGCTTCTTCTAGTAACATTTTTACTGTTGGCATGAGCTGAATAGAGTGATTAACTTTTTCGCCATTCGTTCTTGAAGCCAATACATCATCGTCTTCCATCACGGCCACCGATAAAGGTTGATTTGAACTATCTAAAAGTAAACTAATCATGTTCGAGATACTCCTTCATTTCGTTAAAATGTTCTCCAGAAGCTTCAATTTCAATCGTTCTAACGTCATCTTCCATCACACGAAGGATTAATTTCAAACAATGCTCTGGTAAGTATTCTTGAATAAATTGACTCCACTCGACCATGGTCACCGCATGGTCTTCAAAATATTCATCAAAACCTAAATCTTCATCAGAACTTTCTAATCGGTAACAATCCATATGATGAAATGCCATATCCGACCCTTGGTACGATTTAATAATATTAAAAGTCGGTGAGTTGATGGTACGTTTAACACCTAAAGCGCGCCCGACCATTTGACTTAACGTTGTTTTACCTGCACCAAGATCACCTTCTAAAAGGATGACATCCCCTGGCTTTAATTGGGACGTCAATTTTTCAGCAAATAATTGTAAGTCATCTAAGGTTATTATTTTTATCATTGATTTTACTCCTGATACAATTTTCTTATCTATTGTAACAAATTTTTTTAACTCTGACTCTATAGAGTTCTTAAGCGATTAACAAAGGAAATTTTCGGAAATTTCGAATTTTTTGTTGACAACCTTTTTTAGATGCGGTAAATTAGGTACATGAATTTTTAGACAATTCTTTCAATTCAAACAATTTGACTTACATACCATTCAGGAGAGGAGCGTAATACTATGTCATTCACAAATGGAACAGCCCAACAACAACAAAATATCATTATTTTATTATTACGCTCAGGACTGGAGTATTAGTAAATTTTCTTACTAATCACTTAAGTCCTATTTCTACTTGAATGGGACTTAAACGATGCGTCCCAATTAAAAATTGGGGCGCATTTTTTTATTTTCAAATCGATTTAGGGAGGTCATTCTATGAGAAGTGACAAAATAAAAAAAGGTGATCATCAAGCACCCGCACGAAGCCTTTTACACGCCACAGGTCAAGTCCAATCACCTACAGATATGAATAAACCATTTATTGCGATTTGTAATTCTTATATAGATATTGTCCCTGGTCATGTTCATTTAAGAGAACTCGGGGATATTGCTAAAGAAGCAATTAGAGAAGCAGGTGGCATTCCGTTTGAATTTAATACGATTGGGGTGGATGACGGAATTGCAATGGGTCATATTGGCATGCGCTATTCTTTACCAAGTAGAGAAATCATTGCAGATGCTGCTGAAACTGTCATCAATGCGCATTGGTTTGATGGGGTGTTCTATATCCCAAATTGCGACAAGATTACACCCGGCATGTTATTAGCTGCAGTACGAACCAATGTACCTGCTGTCTTTTGTTCAGGTGGACCTATGAAGGCGGGGTTATCTTCTCAAGGGAAAGCCCTCACCCTATCTTCAATGTTTGAGGCTGTCGGTGCATTTAAAGAAGGCCACATGACAAAAGAAGAATTTTTAGAAATGGAACAAAATGCATGCCCCACTTGTGGTTCATGTTCAGGCATGTTTACCGCAAATTCCATGAATTGCTTAATGGAAGTCCTTGGACTAGCCCTCCCCTATAACGGAACAGCATTAGCAGTCGGCGATGAACGTCGAGAACTGATTAGACGCGCCGCCAAACAGCTCGTAGAAAATGTAAAGAATGATTTAAAACCACGAGATATCGTAACCAAAGAAGCGATTGATGATGCATTCGCCTTAGATATGGCGATGGGCGGATCCACAAATACAGTGTTACACACGTTAGCGATTGCTAATGAAGCTGGCATTGATTATGACCTTGAACGTATTAATGAAATTGCTCAAAAAACACCGTACCTTTCTAAAATCGCACCAAGCTCTTCTTATTCTATGGAAGATGTACATCTTGCGGGTGGCGTCCCTGCTATCATCAATGAATTGTTAAAAAAAGAAAATGTTTTAAATGCTGACCGTATCACAGTGACAGGACAAACATTACGTGAAAATAACGAAGGCAAAGCCATTCAAAATACAGATGTCATTAGAACTCTAAATCGACCTTATGACAAAGAAGGCGGTTTATCTATTCTCTATGGCAATATTGCCCCAGATGGTGCTGTGATTAAAGTTGGTGGAGTCGACCCAGAAATCAAAACATTTACAGGAAAAGCTATTTGTTTTGATAGTCATGATGAAGCCGTTGAAGCCATTGACAACCACACGGTCCGTGCCGGCCATGTCGTAGTCATTCGATATGAAGGACCTAAAGGGGGGCCTGGAATGCCAGAAATGTTAGCCCCTACTTCATCTATTGTGGGGCGTGGCTTAGGAAAAGAGGTCGCCTTAATTACAGATGGTCGTTTTTCTGGAGCCACACGTGGAATTGCAGTAGGTCACATCTCACCTGAAGCCGCTTCTGGCGGACCTATTGGCCTTATAAAGGATGGCGATGACATCACTATCGACTTAACACAACGTCGTTTAGAACTTCATGTCGACTCAACAACGTTAGAAAAACGTCGCACGTCACAACAGCCATTTAAAGCGAAAGTCAAAACAGGATATCTTGCACGCTATACCGCATTAGTGACGAGTGCAAATACGGGCGGTGTTATGCAAGTTCCCGAGCACTTACTTTAAAAATTGGAGGGATTTCTATGGTTAATCAAAAAAACGTGATAGACACAATTGAATTTGAGTCATATTCGTCTAACACAGAATTTGAACCAACCACCTTAAAGTCAGGAACAGAATTACTTATCGATGCTTTTTTAGAGGAAAATGTAGACTATATTTTTGGTTACCCTGGAGGTGCTGTTCTTCCCCTTTACGATTCATTTTATGAGGGGCGCATCCCCCATATTCTTTATCGTCATGAGCAAGGTGCAGTTCATGCAGCTGAAGGATATGCCCGTGTCAGTGGTAAACCCGGCGTTGTCGTTGTTACGAGTGGTCCAGGGGCAACAAACACACTCACAGGAATCGCCGATGCTTATAGTGATTCTTTACCTCTCGTAGTTATTACGGGTCAAGTCGCTACACCAGGCATTGGTAAGGATGCCTTTCAAGAAGCTGATTTACTTTCTATGACGACACCCATTACCAAACATAATTACCAAGTGAATGACGTTAAGGACATTCCTAAAATAGTCAAAGAAGCATTTTACGTTGCGAATTCTGGAAGGAAAGGCCCTGTCGTGATTGACTTTCCAAAGGATATGGGCGTGCTCTCAACGGATAGCCCTCATGAAGCGATTGTTGAAACACCAGGTTATCAAGTGAATTACGCGCCACGTCAAGATGACATCAACCAATTACAAAAGTATTTAGAACACGCTACAAAGCCACTCATTTTAGCAGGGGCTGGCGTACAGTTTTCTAAATCAAATAAGGCTTTACTTACATTTGTTGAGCGTCATAAAATCCCTGTTGTCACGACTTTACACGGTTTAGGTGCGATTCCTTATGAACACCCTTTATTTTTAGGAATGGGTGGCATGCACGGCTCATATGCAAGTAACATGGCGCTTACAGATTGTGACTTACTCATCAATTTAGGTTCTCGTTTTGATGATCGTTTGGCAAGTAATCCAGAAAATTTTGCCCCAAATGCCACGATTGTTCACGTAGATATTGATCCCTCAGAAATCAATAAAATCATCGACACTGATTTAGGCATTGAAGCAGATGTTAAAGCGGTTTTAGACCAGTTGTTAAACTTACCGTTTTCAACAGTTCAACACGAGGCATGGCTAAAGCAAGTGCAACAGAATAAAGAAAAACACCCTTTTAAATATTCAAAAGAGAAAGATACGCCATTAAGTAAACCTCAACGCGCGATTGAATATATTGGAGAACTTACAAATGGAGAAGCCCTCGTGACGACAGATGTCGGACAACACCAAATGTGGGTTGCACAATTTTATCCTTTTAGAACCCACGGACAATTTATCACAAGCGGTGGTTTAGGCACAATGGGATTCGGAATTCCTTCGGCGATTGGGGCTCAATTTGCTTCTCCTCAATCAACAGTTGTCGCTTTTGTAGGTGATGGTGGCTTTCAAATGACGAATCAAGAATTGGCACTTTTAAAAGAATATCAACTCAATATAAAAGTTGTACTCATCAATAATGGAACATTAGGGATGGTAAAACAATGGCAAGATAAATTTTTCAAACAGCGTTTTTCTCATTCTGTGTTTAATGATCAACCCAATTTTATTCAACTCGTTGAAGCATACGGTGTTAAGGCTTATTTAATAGAGCACACGAATGATTTGGAGACAACATTAGATGAAGCGTTTCAATACGATGGCCCTGCTTTTATAGAAATTAGAATCTCCCCTACTGAACCGGTACTACCAATGGTTCCTAGTGGAAAAGCAAATCACGAAATGGAGGGGTTGTTATGAGGCGTACATTTAAATTAAAAGTCTTTGACAAAGTAGGCACGTTGAATCGATTAACTAGTTTATTCGTAAGACGCCAATTTAACATCGTAAATATTTCAGCTAGCCCCACACGTGAAGAAGGCCTAACAGAGATTACATTTGTCGCAGAAGTTCCTAACGAAAAAGTCACACGTACGATTATTCAACAGTTAAAAAAACAAATAAATACACTTCTTGTTGAAGATATTACTGAAACCAATACCTTTAACAGAGAATTACTACTCATAAAATTAAAAGTTCCTGAGGATAAAATGGCATTCGAAAAAACACTCCATTCTTATGATGCGCTTGTTTCCATTTTAAAAGAAGATGATCATGCGATGTACTTACAGGCCATTGGTCCTCAACTTATGTTAGATCAACTTTTAAATGAATTATCATCATTAGAGCTCGAACAAGTTTCACGCACAGGAACAGCGAATATTGTTTAAACAAAATTAATTCACAAATTGGAGGATTCTATTATGACAAACGTATATTACGATCAAAACATTAAAAATGATGCTTTACAAGGTAAGACGATTGCGATTATTGGTTATGGGTCTCAAGGCCATGCACACGCGCAAAATTTAAAAGACAATGGTTATCATGTTGTGATTGGTATTCGTCCAGGCAAATCATTTAACAAAGCGAAAGAAGATGGTTTTGACGTTTTTCCCATAAGTGAAGCAACTGAACAAGCAGATGTCATCATGGTACTTTTACCCGATGAAATTCAAGGTGATATTTACGAAAAAGAAATTCTTCCTCATTTAAAATCACATAATGCGTTAGCGTTTGCACATGGCTTTAACATTCATTTTAATGTGATCCAACCTCCTAGTGATATCGATGTATTTTTAGTCGCACCCAAAGGACCTGGACATCTTGTGAGACGTACTTTCCAAGAAGGTTCTGCAGTGCCAGCACTATTTGCTGTTCATCAAGATGCCTCAGGTCAAGCGCGTGAGATTGCGCTCAGTTATGCAAAAGGGATTGGTGCCACACGTGCTGGGGTTTTAGAAACAACATTTAAAGAAGAAACAGAAACCGATCTATTCGGAGAACAAGCTGTACTTTGTGGAGGTGTCACACGTTTAATTCAAAGTGGATTTGAAGTTTTAGTGGAAGAAGGCTATCAACCAGAAATCGCCTATTTTGAAGTCCTCCATGAAATGAAATTAATTGTGGATTTATTGTATGAAGGTGGATTAGAAAATATGCGTTATTCCATCTCAAATACTGCAGAATTCGGTGATTATGTCTCTGGACCTCGCGTAATTACCAATGATACCAAAGCCAATATGAAAGCTGTTCTCAAAGATATTCAATCAGGCGCATTTAGCGATCGCTTTATTAAAGATAACCAAAATGATTTTGAACAATTTAAAGCGTTACGAGAGCAACAACAAAACCATCCGATTACAGAAGTGGGACAATCTTTACGTGAGATGATGCCCTTTATTAAACAAAAGCGAATTCAAAAATAATATTTCACTCTACATCAAAGGAGTTGTTCCTAATGACAAGTCATATTCAAATTTTCGATACTACTCTAAGAGATGGTGAACAAACCCCTGGCGTCAGTTTTTCATTTGACGAGCGTTTAGAGATTGCAAAGCAACTAGAACGATGGGGTGTGGATGTCATTGAAGCGGGATTTCCCGCTTCTAGTCTAGGCAGCTTTGAATCTGTTAAAGCCATTTCACAAATACTCAAACGTACGACCGTCACTGGATTGGCAAGATGTTACAAAGCGGATATTGACGCTGTTTATGAAGCCACAAAAGAGGCCGTCCACCCTTCCATACACGTATTTATTGCCACAAGCCCGATTCATTTGGAATCGAAATTGAATATGACCGAAAGTGAGGTGCTAGCTTCGATTAATGAACATGTCACCTATGCCAAGTCATTATTTGATGTTGTGCAATTTTCACCAGAGGACGCCACACGAACACCCTTACCTTTTCTAATCGAAAGTGTTCAAACAGCTGTAAATGCTGGAGCTACAGTTATTAATATACCGGATACTGTGGGATACAGTTATCCAAATGAATATGGTCATATTTTTAAAGCTTTGCGAGAATCTATTATTTCAGAAACTGAAATTATTTACAGTGCTCATTGTCACGACGACCTTGGTCTTGCCGTTGCAAATAGTCTTTCTGCCATTGAAAATGGAGCTACACGAATCGAAGGTGCCGTTAACGGCATTGGAGAACGTGCTGGAAATACGGCGCTGGAAGAAATCGCATTAGCGCTTTATGTACGTCAAGATCATTATGCATCTCAAACACAAATTAAACTTGATCTTACGAAAGCGACCTCAGATTTGATTTCTCGATATTCAGGTCTTGCGGTTCCACGTAATAAAGCCATCGTGGGTAAAAATGCATTCAGTCACGAATCAGGCATTCATCAAGATGGATTTCTTAAAAATCCCGAAACTTATGAAATTATGACCCCTCAATTAGTCGGTGTTCAACATACTGAGCTTCCTTTAGGAAAGTTGTCGGGTAAGCATGCGTTTCAAGAAAAACTTAGCCAACTGGGTTACACCATCGAAGCCGAAGACCAAAAAGTGCTATTTCAAGCTTTTAAACAAGTTGCAGATAAGAAAAAACAAGTGACTGATCAAGATATTCATGCACTCGTACAAGGCACCGCACACGAATTACAATCTTATTATCAATTAGAAACGCTTCAATTACAGTTTGTATCCAAAGGTTTACAAAGTGCAGTTGTTGTATTGAAAGATAAAACTGGACAAACGTATCAAGATGCGTGTATTGGGACAGGCTCTATCGTTGCGATATATAATGCCGTCGATCGAATTTTTGAGATACATCCTGAATTAACAGATTATCGAATAGAAGCCATTAATGAAGGCATAGATGCTCAAGCTGAAGTACGTGTAGCGATTCAAGTCCAAAATCAAACGTTCCATGGCGTTGGGTTCGATCATGATATTCTCTATGCTTCTTGTAAAGCCTATGTTGAAGCATCATCTAAAGCAATGGCATTGCAGGAGAAGAATCGAGGTGACGCAACATGACGTTTAAACTTGTCGCACTCCCTGGTGATGGTATTGGACCGGAAATAATGCGTGGGACATTAGACATTCTTAATTTATTAGCAGAAACCTTTCACTTTTCATATCAAATTGAAACACATATACTCGGAGGAAGTGCCATTGATGCTACAGAAAGTCCACTTCCAGATGATACGTTAAAAGCATGTCAATCTGCGGACGCAATTCTTTTAGGCGCGATAGGCGGGCCTAAATGGCAAAACTGTAAAATTCGTCCGGAACAAGGGCTATTAAAATTACGAAGTGAACTTGGCTTGTTTGCCAATATTCGCCCTACAAAAGTAACCACAGAGATGATCCCCTTCTCACCTTTAAAATCTCATATCGTCAAAGACACAGATTTTATTATTGTACGAGAATTGACGGGAGGCATCTACTTTGGTTCACCACGTCGTTTAGAACCATCCTATGCGAGAGATACGCTTGAATATACAAAAGCAGAAATTGAACGCATTGCACATGTCGCCTTTCAGCTTGCACAATCCCGTCGAACTAAGGTGACATCCGTAGATAAGGAAAACGTTTTAGCAAGCAGTAAACTCTGGCGCCAAACGATGGAAGAAGTGGCCTGCCTTTATCCAGATGTAACGCTTGAGCATTTACTAGTCGATGCTTGTAGCATGAAACTCATTCAAAACCCGCAACAATTTGATGTTATCGTAACTGAAAATCTTTTTGGCGATATTTTAAGTGATGAAGCTTCTATGTTACCCGGTTCATTAGGGCTATCACCTTCATCAAGTATAAATCAAGCAGGACTTGCTTTGTATGAACCTATTCATGGTTCCGCACCTGATATTGCTGGACAAAACAAAGCCAATCCATTTGGCATGGTTTTATCATTAGCTTTATGTTTAAAAGAATCTTTTCAATTATATGAGGTCGCAAAGTATTTAGAACAATGTGTCTATCACCTCATTTCTCAACGAAGCACAACACCTGATCTTGGCGGGACGTTAACGACAACTGAAGTATTCGAATGCATTAAAACGTATATTAAGGAGGCGTAATTTATGGGCAAAACACTTTTTGACAAACTCTGGGCAAACCATGTCATCACTGGAAAAGAAGGAGAACCTCAACTTATATATATCGATTTACATCTTATTCATGAGGTGACCTCCCCACAAGCTTTTGAAGGACTGAGGTTAAATCATAGAACTTTACGTCGTCCAGATTTAACATTTGCCACATTAGATCATAATGTACCCACTAAAGACATTTTCAATATTCAAGATGATATTGCGAATCAACAAATTCACGCACTCCAACAAAACTGTCAAGAATTTGATGTCACACTCTTTGATATCGGATCAGATGAACAAGGTATTGTACATATGGTCGGACCGGAATTGGGATTAACACAACCAGGAAAAACGGTGGTTTGTGGCGATTCCCACACAGCCACTCATGGTGCCTTTGGCGCTATCGCCTTTGGAATTGGAACAAGTGAGGTAGAGCACGTTTTTGCAACACAAACTTTATGGCAAATCAAACCGAAGAACTTAAAAATTGAAGTGAGCGGCACTTTACCGACGGGGGTTTATGCGAAAGATATTATTCTATATTTAATTCAGCAATATGGCGTCGATTTCGGAACGGGTTATGCTTTAGAATTTACTGGTGACACCATCGATACACTTTCTATGGAAGAACGTATGACCCTTTGTAATATGGCAATTGAAGCTGGTGCAAAATATGGTTTAATTCGTCCAGATATGACAACCTATGAATATTTAAAGGGACGCCCCTACTTCAAAGATAGCAAAACATTACGAGAGCAATGGGACAGTTTATATAGTGATGATGATGCATATTTTGATAAAACAGTCGCCCTGGACGTTTCAAACCTTGAACCTCAAGTAACCTGGGGAACAAATCCTGAAATGGGGGTCAGTGTCACAACACCTTTTCCTGAAATACGTAATCAAAATGATGCGCGTGCCTACCAATACATGAACTTAAAACCAGGTCAATATGCTTCAGATATCCCTTTAGGCTATGTTTTTTTAGGTTCATGTACTAATGCAAGATTGTCAGATTTAATTGAAGCAAGTAGCTATATCCAAAAACAAAAAGTCCATCCAAACGTCACAGCCATCGTGGTACCAGGATCTAGGCAAGTTAAGAAACAAGCAGAATCCCTCGGTATCGATCGTATTTTTAAAGAAGCTGGTTTTGAATGGCGTGAACCCGGTTGTAGTATGTGCTTGGGCATGAATCCTGACCAAGTACCAGATGGCGTACACTGCGCTTCAACGAGCAATCGTAATTTTGAAGGACGTCAAGGTAAAGGTGCACGGACACACCTCGTTTCGCCAGCAATGGCAGTAGTCGCAGCCCTTCATGGGCACTTCGTTGACGTTAGAAAGGTGGCAAAATAAAATGACAACGATTCAACCAATAACCCAATTCACAGGTAAAGTTGTCCCCTTGTTCCATGACAATATCGATACAGACCAAATAATCCCGAAAGTTCATCTCAAGCGCATTACAAAAACTGGATTTGGTCCTTATTTATTTGATGAGTGGCGTTATTTAAAAAACGGAGAAGAAAATCCAGAGTTTATTTTAAATCAATCAGCCTACCGTGACGCTACAATACTTGTCACCGGAGATAATTTTGGCTGTGGTTCAAGTCGAGAACACGCGGCTTGGGCACTCAAAGATTTTGGATTTCAAGTGATAATTGCTAAAAGTTTTAGTGATATTTTTTATATGAATTGTACGAAAAACGCCCTATTACCTATTCGAATGGAGGATGAGGCACGACAAATTATCGCACAAAAAGGTGATATTACGATTGATCTGCCTAATCAAAAAATAATAGCGGGCGCCCATACGTTTTCATTTGATATTGAAGCACAATGGAAATATAAATTATTGCATGGTCTTGATGACATTGCCATGACATTATCTCACGAAAAAGAAATTGAAGCCTATGAGCTCAACCACTAAAGGAGTGAACGGTATGTCAGTGACAACACCCACATTAAGTTCAAAAGAAATAGATGAAGCTTTTTTACGTATAAAAGACACGGTGAAACAAACACCACTTGAGCGTGACCCTTATTTATCATTAAAATATCAATGCAACGTCTACTTGAAACGTGAAGATCAACAATGGGTCCGTTCATTCAAATTACGGGGAGCCTATAATGCCATTGCCGTTCTTAATACATCTCAAAAAGCAAAAGGAATCACGTGTGCAAGCGCTGGAAATCACGCACAAGGGGTCGCCTATACTGCCCGTCAATTAAATTTAAAAGCTGTGATTTTCATGCCGATTACAACACCCAATCAAAAAATTGATCAAGTCACTTTTTTTGGAAATCATAATGTTGAGATTAAACTCGTCGGTGATACATTTGATGACTGTCTAACAGAAGCTTTAAAATATACCGAAGCCCACAATATGACCTTTATCGATCCTTTTGACAACCTTGATACAATTGCTGGACAAGGAACTATAGCTAAAGAAATATTTGCCCAGGCCAATGACGATGCTATTCACTTTGACTATGTATTTGGAGCGATTGGAGGCGGAGGTTTAATGTCAGGTGTCTCTACTTACTTTAAAGCACATTCTTCATCAACACGTTGTATAGGTGTAGAACCATTAGGCGCAAGCAGTATGTTTCAATCCGTATCGCAAAACCGTATTGTCCAATTAGAAAATATCGATAAATTGGTTGACGGTGCATCTGTGGCAAAGGTAGGAAGACATACATTTAATATATGTAAATCTCTTCTTGACGGTTATGTACAAATTGATGAAGGTGCTGTTTGTTCTACTATTCTAGATATGTATTCTAAACAAGCCATCGTCGCAGAACCTGCTGGGGCATTAAGTATCAGTGCTTTAGAACAATATAAAACTCAAATCAAAGGTAAAAATGTTGTTTGTATTGTGAGTGGTGGAAACAATGATATTCATCGAATGAAAGAAATTGAAGAGCGCTCACTCTTATATGAAGAAATGAAACATTATTTTATTTTAAACTTCCCTCAAAGACCGGGCGCATTAAAACAATTTGTCAATGAGGTCTTAGGACCCAATGACGACATCACAAAATTTGAATATCTTAAAAAAGCTTCACAAAATACAGGTACCGTCATCATCGGCATCCAACTGAAATTTCATGAAGATTTGGCTCAATTAAAAGACCATATCCATCAATTTGACCCCAAACACATTTATATTAATGAAAACAAAATGCTTTATTCCTTACTCATATAAAATCAAAAAACCCCCAAGTACATCGTGTACTTGGGGTT
>NZ_JAANBQ010000013.1:0-3220 GCF_011394755.1 Staphylococcus sp. 11511212
GTGAAAATGTAAACCTAAATGAGTATCAAATTGCAACTGAATTTGATACTCGTTTTTTATTGTTAAATCAACGTTTGTTGTTAATTTACACCACAAAATGTAAGTTAAAATGTATATAAAAATGCGAACGTGAAATAATTATTGTAGGAATGCAAATTGGTGTGTTAAAATGGTTACAATTTACTAAGCAAAAAGGGGTGCATTTTCCTATGCAATTTCTTGAGCCAAAAAATAAGAACGCTAAGTCTGTGGATTGGGAAATATCAGAGCAAGTAAGGGTGATAGTTAAGCAATACGCTGAATATGCAGAGCGTACTGAAAGCGAAGCAGTGGATGAATTCTTATTGAACATTTTAGACGATAAGAAGTTTATTGAATGGATTGCCAACAAGCGAAGTAATAAGCGGATTGTTGAAAAAATGGGTATCAAAGATAGAGTGGGTTGATAGACAATGACCAAGCTTAAAAGATTAGCCACGAAGGAAGATGAAATTGTAGATGTTAAAATTCCGATTTCAAACGAAGAATTAAAAGATAGGGCTAAACAATATGATTTATTAACTCCAAAACGATTTGCAACAAGGTATAACAAAATGTTGTTCTTGCCAACGTCTTTTAAATGGAACGGTTCTGAATATCCCATTCAATATAATTACTGCATCAATCCGTTTTGTTGTAATTTTGGGAAAGAACAGCACAAATTCAAAGATGTAAAAGGGAAACCAAGTCGATATAAAATGACTGGTAGTTCCAAAGATAAAGGTCATAAAGGTATGTACTGCAATGACAATCCTATTGGCAGAGGTGTATCGCAAAACTGTACAGTAACCCCTTTATCTAATTGGTCTGTTGTTGAAGAAATTAAACGCCTTATAGAAATCAATAGCATCCAAGATGTTGAGCCAGATTATCAATTTCATAAAGAAGGCTGCTCGGAAGAAGAATCAACCCCATTCAATGAGCCGAAGCAATTTTACAAAAGGGGGAAAAGTAGGGGCAAATCTCAACGCTATCAATGTAAGGCGTGTAAGAAGTTCACTAATGTTCTACCAAAAAGAGAAGAAACCACTACTTATCACCAACAAAAGAACACCATTCTTCCAATGTTCGCTAAGATGGTTGTTGGAAGGGTTTCAGTCAGTCGTACTTGTGATATTTTAGGAATTGGAGTTGGAACCTACTATCATAAGCTGGAGTGGCTGTATAGGCGTTGTTTGGAGTTTTTAGAACGATATGAGACACAACCCCTTCAAACAAAGAAATTTAACGAGATGTGGCTTAATACGGACAAGATGCACTACTACCTAAATAACGTCCGTAAGAAAGGACAAGGTTCAAAGAAATATACGGGGTTTGAAGACCTTAATATGCAAACGTATATAGTTGTATCTGCTGAGGTCTTATCAAGATATGTGTTCCGTTCTGATGTTGCCTATGATTGGAATATTTCAATGGATGAATTAAATGAAGATACAAGAAAATTCAAAGAAGACCATCTCAATACTTTTAGTCGTAAAAATGATAGGTTAGATTGGTCTTATTATCCACAAGAACCATCCGCTAACGATAGCGAAAATAGGAATGCTTATCTTCACGAATTAGGGAAAATTACTAATAGGAGTAGATTTGTCGATGGTTTAAATGTTGATGCTCCTTATACTACAACTGCTCACTATTGGTTAATTAAACAAATGGTTAATGCCGACGAATGGCGAATGATTAGTGATGATGACTTCTCTATTAGAAACGCCTTTTATAGAGTATTCACGAAAGAATTAAGGTTGAGCGATGCACATCATTTTATTTGCCAAGTTAACAAGACGAAAAGCAGAAAACAATGCTTAAAAGAATTCGGACAAGCAAAAGCAGAACTGCTCGATTGGGGAGATATCAGAGGATTCAAAACAAAGTTTCTACGGACTTTGGCATCTCATTATCTAACTGAATTACTAACAAGTCATCAATTCCACGAAGAGGCTATTAGTAAAGATGGAGAAAGATATCGCAAATATGCCGATAACCCTATCAAACATCCATTAGCCACTAAGGATAAAGGATTTTATTCAGTTGATTGTAGAACGGATTTATCTGCTCTGGAACCAAACGAAATCGCAAAGATGCTATTAAATGTAAATGACCATTCGACCAATAGCTTTATTCAACAGATAAGACGTTATATATCATCTCTTGAAAGACCATTAACAACAGCTCGTGGTGATAAGAAGAGCTATATTTACGCTAACTTCAATCCGAAGTATGCTCAATTTGCGATTACAATTCTAAGAACTTACTACAACTTTTGTCGCCCTTTTAAATCAGCGGATAAAAAGGTTTTGACACCTGCTCAAAGATTAGGGATTACAGATAAACAATTTGATTGGAAAGATATAATTTATTTCAAATGACAAAAAGAGCTTGGAGTAATCCCAAGCTCTTGTGCTTTATCTTTACTGTTCTTCTTCAATTAACGCACCCGTTAACTCAATAAGTTTTTTCTTTCATATACATGAAAATAGTAGTTATACGGATTTTTATCATTCTTTATCCCTTTTTGGGCAAATACCTCATTCCATTCCTCATAATTCACTTCTGGAAAAAAAGTATCTCCTTCGAATTCATGATGTATTTTTGTGATGTACATTTTCTCAACATAAGGGAAAAACAAATTATAAATCTGTTCTCCTCCGAAAATAAAAATTTCTTCTTCGTTTTTACATAACTCAAAAACATCTTCTATTGAATGAACAATTTCACAACCATTAAAGGTAAACCCCTTATCTCTCGTCAGAATAATATTTCTTCTGTCAGGTAAGGCTCTTCCGATTGATTCAAGGTTCTTCCTACCTAATATTATCGGATGTCCCTTTGTAGTATTTTTAACATATTCCCAGTCCTTGGGAATCCTCCAAGGAATGTCATTCTCTTTGCCAATCACTCTATTCTTATCCATCGCAGCAATCAAAGAAACTTTCATTTATAACACAGCCTTTTTAACTAATTTACCATCTAATTTCTTATTTCTATCAAAAAACCTTTTCTCATTATCCTGCCCGTTAGTTGAATAAGCAATTTTTTCTATAAGTTATATTATCATAATACCACAAAATCACAAATTTTCATTCAATTATCATTTTCAATTGCATTTTATAAATCATTTTGTATGTAATTTGGTATGTAAGTTAAAATGAAAAAAGTAGTCCATTTTGAAGTACATTTTGTC
>NZ_JAANBQ010000014.1:0-1082 GCF_011394755.1 Staphylococcus sp. 11511212
TATGCTTTGGGGAGCTGTAAGTAAGCTGTGATCCAGAGATTTCCGAATGGGGGAACCCAGCACGAGTTATGTCGTGTTATCCGCATGTGAATACATAGCATGTGAGAAGGTAGACCCGGAGAACTGAAACATCTTAGTACCCGGAGGAAGAGAAAGAAAAATCGATTCCCTGAGTAGCGGCGAGCGAAACGGGAAGAGCCCAAACCAACAAGCTTGCTTGTTGGGGTTGTAGGACACTCTGTACGGAGTTACAAAGGAACATGTTAGACGAATAACCTGGAAAGGTTAATCAGAGAAGGTAAAAATCCTGTAGTCGAAAACATCTTCCCTCCTGAGTGGATCCTGAGTACGGCGGAGCACGTGAAATTCCGTCGGAATCTGGGAGGACCATCTCCCAAGGCTAAATACTCTCTAGTGACCGATAGTGAACCAGTACCGTGAGGGAAAGGTGAAAAGTACCCCGGAAGGGGAGTGAAAGAGAACTTGAAACCGTGTGCTTACAAGTAGTCAGAGCCCGTTAATGGGTGATGGCGTGCCTTTTGTAGAATGAACCGGCGAGTTACGATCTGATGCAAGGTTAAGCAGAAAATGTGGAGCCGTAGCGAAAGCGAGTCTGAATAGGGCGAATGAGTATTTGGTCGTAGACCCGAAACCAGGTGATCTACCCTTGGTCAGGTTGAAGTTCAGGTAACACTGAATGGAGGACCGAACCGACTTACGTTGAAAAGTGAGCGGATGAACTGAGGGTAGCGGAGAAATTCCAATCGAACTTGGAGATAGCTGGTTCTCTCCGAAATAGCTTTAGGGCTAGCCTCAAGTGATGATTATTGGAGGTAGAGCACTGTTTGGACGAGGGGCCCCTCTCGGGTTACCGAATTCAGACAAACTCCGAATGCCAAATAATTTAACTTGGGAGTCAGAACATGGGTGATAAGGTCCGTGTTCGAAAGGGAAACAGCCCAGACCACCAGCTAAGGTCCCAAAATATATGTTAAGTGGAAAAGGATGTGGCGTTGCCCAGACAACTAGGATGTTGGCTTAGAAGCAGCCATCATTTAAAGAGTGCGTAATAGCTCACTAGT
>NZ_JAANBQ010000015.1:0-38344 GCF_011394755.1 Staphylococcus sp. 11511212
TCATAAGTGATGCGATGAGCCGAATCGAGACCGAGAGGTCTCTTTTTTGTTTGAAAATGGATATACATAGAAGAGACTATCCTTTTCCTTTCTAATGAAATAGCCACCAAAATTTACCTTTAGATAAATTTTGGTGGCTATTTTAATAGAACTCAAACTAAAGACCTTCTATTCACCCTTGTGCATAGTCGGACTGAAAATGTCACTCATTTTATTCGTAACACCTTCATGTATATGATTTCAAAAAAACGGCATATGTTTACTTGCGTTGATGATATCTTTCGTATAAAAGAATTGTTTGCCTTGCCCAGTATAGGCGGGTTCTAAAAGTAAATTCGTCGTTGCAGCATAGAGCCATTTAGGATGAATACCAGAGTTTAAAATGTCTTGGAACTCTTGAAAATCTTTATTCCAATCTAAATTAATGTGCATGAATTTCACCTCACTTTTATTATAGAACATATGTACGTATTTGGGAACTAAGCTGTAATGATAGATGAGATGCCCTACTATAGTCAAGTTTATCAATCAATGATAGGATAGAGATATTCAAATAAATTGAAGGAGATAAAAGATGAAAGGTCCTTTATATCAACGTTTAGAGACGTGGGCAACAGCACAACCCATCTCGATGCATGTGCCTGGACATAAAAATCAAACGATTGGTGACTTATCTTTTTTATCAGGCCACTATGATATTACTGAAATAACAGGGTTTGACGATTTGCATCATCCAGAAGATGTTTTGAAAGACAGTATGGCGACGATTCAACGCCATTCGGATTATGATGCTTATTTTTTAGTCAATGGGACGACGAGTGGTATTTTGGCGACGATTCATGCGTTTCAATCTTTACCAGGACAAGTCATAATGGCACGCAATGTCCACAAATCGGTGTTTAATGCGCTGGATTTAGGACATCAACAGGCATTCATTTTACCGACAGAGATTCACGAAAAAACTTATCAATATTTAACGCCGCGCCCAGAAAATATAAAGCTAGATAATGGTAAATTAGGGGTCATCACTTATCCTAATTATTATGGTCAAACATTTGATGTTGCGCGTACGATTGAAGCATTTCATCAAGGTGGCATTCCTGTTTTAGTTGATGAAGCGCATGGAGCTCATTTTGGATTAAAAGGGTTCCCGTCCTCTGCATTAAATGCTCAGGCCGATTATGTCGTCCAATCGTTTCATAAAACATTACCTAGTTTAACGATGAGTTCAGTGTTATATATACATAAAAAGGCGCCTAGACGGGATCAAGTTATTCATTTATTACAAACATTTCAATCTTCAAGCCCTTCCTATTTATTGATGACAAGTTTAGAATCTGCAAATGCATTTTATGTATCGTACGAAAGTGGGCGCTTTTTTGAACGGCGTCATCAAGTGATACAGGCATTAAAAGAAAAAGGATTACACGTAAAAACTGTGGATGATCCATTAAAACTACTCATTTATCATTCGGGATTATCAGGGTATGAACTGCAAAAGCGGATGGAATCATTGCATATTTATGCAGAGCTTGCAGATGATCAACATGTCCTTTGGATACTTCCTTTGTGGCATGCGAATGATACGTTTCCAATGGAGGATTTGTTGCGACGACTTCAACAAATGAAACTTCCAGACAAACAGCGACAAAATATTTTCGCGCTTGAAACTTTATACACAGGAGAAGGGCAGTATGTGCCTGATACATTTGAACAAACGCGCACAATCTCTTTCCATGAGGCAGAAGGGGCCACTTTAGCACAACATTTAACAGTGTATCCGCCAGGCGTGCCTACGTTATTAAAAGGAGAGAAGTTGACAGCATCTATGATAGCGTTAATCAATGCTTGGTATGATAAAGGGTTACGCGTTGAAGGACTCTATAAAGACAAAATTAAAGTGAAGGATGACTAGAATGGCATTATTTATTTCAATAGAGGGCCCTGAAGGCTCAGGTAAAACGACAGTGCTTAAAGCAGTTGTAGAACAATTATCCAAAGATTATGATGTAATTGCGACACGCGAACCCGGTGGCGTGAAAACAGCTGAAGCCATTCGGAACATTTTATTAGAAGGCGATACGATGGACGCGCGGACGGAGGCATTATTATTTGCAGCGGCGCGTCGTGAACATTTAGTTGAAAAAGTGTTACCCGCATTAAACAAAGGAACGACTGTTATTTGTGATCGATTCATCGATAGTTCATTAGCTTATCAAGGATTTGCTCGAGAAATTGGTGTGAATGCTATTGAAACCATCAATGCATTTGCGTTAGAAGGACATTATCCGGACGTGACATTATATTTAGATATCCCGGCTGAAGTGGGTCGTGCCCGTATTTTACAAAATCAACGTGAACAAAATCGTCTTGATAAAGAGGATGAAGCTTTTCATGCGCGGGTGATTGAAGGTTACCAACAATTAATTCAAGCACATCCAGAACGGTATGAAGTGATTGATGCGACGCAATCGATTGAAAATGTTGTTGCCGACGTCATGACGGTGATTCAAGCGCATCTTGCTTCTAAATCATAGATGTCATGACCTTAACGAATGTCATCGCGTGTTAAAATGGTATATAATGATTTGTAAATACACACCCATTTTTTAATAATTCTTCAGTGAAGTAAGCGAATGACATATGCTATAATAATGTTCAAGAGGTGCATGAGACTATGAAAATGATAATTGCTATTGTTCAAGACCAAGACAGTCAAGAACTCTCAGACCGACTCGTCGAAAATAACTTTAGAGCGACGAAACTTGCTTCAACAGGGGGCTTTTTACGCGCAGGGAATACCACATTTTTGAGTGGGGTCGATGATGATCGTGTAGATGAAATTTTAGAAGTCATTGGCCATACATGTGGAAACCGCGAACAATTGGTTTCTCCAATTACCCCTATGGGTGGTAGTGCAGATTCTTACATTCCATACCCAGTTGAAGTCGAAGTTGGCGGGGCAACCGTTTTTGTAATGCCAGTCGAATCGTTTCACCAATTTTAGATGATAACGAAGGTTGTGGCAGCGTATGCGGGTCTTTAAGGCAATGTGTACGACTGTACAACCTTTTTTATTTGAAGAATCATTTTGAAGCAACACCCATAAATCGGTATGTTTAAACTACTGTTACATACACATAATGCTATCATCGAGAAAAAATAAAGGAGACGTGACATGAAGGAGATTGATCAATTACTTAAAGCCTACGAAAATCAAAAACTTTCGCACGCCTATTTATTTGAAGGGGATGATCTAGAGGCGATGTCCTCAACCGCTTTTACGTTTGCGACCCATATTTTATGTCAGACGAATAGCCAATGTGCTACTAAAGTTAAAGAGATGAATCATCCTGATTTTCATTATGTTAAAACGGATGAAACGACGATAAAAAAAGAGCGCATTGAACAACTCGTACATCACATGAATCAATTACCGATTGAAAGTGATTATAAAGTTTATGTGATTCAAGATTTTGAGCGGTTGACCGTGCAAGGGGAAAATAGCATATTAAAATTTTTAGAAGAACCACCAACGAATACAGTAGCTATTTTAATTTCTTCTAAGCCTGAACAAATTTTAGATACGATACATTCTCGCTGTCAACATGTCTATTTTAAACCGATGCCGAGAGAGACGTTTGTCACGCGACTCTCTGAAAAAGAAGACATCACTAAACCGGTGGCAGAATTACTGAGTACCTATACCACCCAATTTGAAGAAGCGCAACAACTGAATGAGGAAGCGGATTTAGTGACATTGCGAAAAACTATTTTACAATGGTGTGATCGGTTACTTAAGCAACGTGAAATGGCCTTAATTGGGATTGTAGATTTATTAAAACAAGCAAAAAACCGACGACTGCAATTGTTAACGTTGGCAGCCGTTAATGCTTTTTTCCAAGATATGATGTATGCCAAATCAGGTTTAATAGCACGTATTACGTTTTCAGAGCTTCAATCGTATTATGAAATGCGTGCACAACAATTAAGCTATCCGCATTTAACGTATATTATTGAACAAATTACAGAAGCACATAAAAAGCTCAATCAAAATGTGAATCCAACGCTGGTATTTGAGCAAATTGCAATTAAAGTAAAGGGGTGAAGCGCATGTGTGTAGTGGTAGGAATCTATTTTAAAAAAGCGAATACCCTAGAATATTATGCGCCTTGTGAAGGGGATTTATGTGAAGGAACACATGTCGTTGTAGAATCTCATCGTGGTTTTGAACTTGGCAGTGTCAAACATGAGCCGAAAACCATTAACGGAGAGGACGTCGCGCAACCATTAAAATCTGTGTTGCGTATTGCATCTGAACAAGATTTGGAGACGCAAATGTCTAACGAATCTGCGGCCGATGAAGCTTTATCGTTATGTAAAACGTATGTTGCTGAACTCGGTTTAGATATGCGTCTTGTTAACTGTGAATATACATTAGATCGCTCGAAAGTCATTTTTAACTTTACTGCCGATGAACGCATTGATTTCCGTAAATTAGTCCGTTTACTCGCTCAAAAATTAAAAACACGTATTGAATTGAGACAAATTGGTGTTCGAGATGAAGCGAAATTACTCGGTGGCATTGGGCCTTGTGGCCGTTCCCTATGCTGTTCAACATTTTTAGGGGACTTTGAACCGGTCTCTATTAAAATGGCGAAAGATCAAAATCTTTCTTTAAATCCGGCGAAAATTTCTGGCGCGTGTGGGCGACTCATGTGCTGTCTTAAATACGAAGATGATATGTACGAAGAAGCGCGTGAACAATTACCAGATGTTGGGGAAATCGTCGACACACCAGAAGGCCGTGGAGAAGTTGTGAGTTTGAATGTCATCAATGTTTCTATGCATGTAAAGGTGGAAGGATTGGAGCAACCACTTGAATATCATATCGAAGAACTGAATACAATTAAATAAGGAGAGAGGCCCATTGGATCGAAATGAACTTTTCGACCGTTTAATGCAATTGGAGCAAAACGTGACGATGATTCAAGATAATATGCAAGCTTTAAAAGCATTGACGGTAGAATTGGTTGAAGAAAACGTGGCATTACAAACAGAAAATGATAATTTAAAGTCTTTACTTCAACAACAAACAGTTCCTGAACAAGAAACCTCAAAGACGAAAAAGCGGCCAACAAAGCAACTGCAAAGTCGTGAATATTTCGCAAAGTTATACCATGAAGGATTTCACATTTGTCATGACGTCTTCGGGAAACATCGAAAAGGTGAAGACTGCATTTTTTGTTTAAATGTTTTAAATAGTATGAAAGACAACGAGTAACAAAACGAGGTTGGGTTGTAATGAAGTAGAGGTGGCAACGTGTTAACACAAGAGGAACGATTAGATTATTTAATGAAAGAAAATTTAAGAATCATTCAAAATGATGCCGTATTTTCTTTTTCAACAGATGCGTTACTTCTTGGACATTTTACGATTCCAAGAAAACGTGACCGTATTTTAGATTTGTGCACAGGGAATGGCGTGATTCCTTTGTTATTATCTGCAAAAGGGAACAACCAAATAACTGGCATCGAAATCCAAGAACAATTGGTGGATATGGCACAGCGTAGTGTGGCCTATAATGCGTTAGACGACCGAATTGACATCATTCACGACGATATTCAACATGTGACGCAACGCTATAAACCTTCATCTTTTGACTTAATCACGTGTAACCCTCCTTATTTTAAAGCTAACCAAGTGAACCAACATCAAATTGAAGCACACAAAATTGCACGTCACGAGATTTATTGTACGTTAGATGATTGTGTGCGGGTGAGCGGACATGCATTGAAACAAGGGGGACGACTGGCGATGGTACACCGTGCGGAACGCTTGTTGGACATTTTTGAAGCAATGCGCCGCTACCAAATCGAACCAAAACAATTACATATGATTTATAGCAAAGTGGGTAAAGAGGCGCAGACCATTGTCGTAGAAGGGCGGAAAGGTGGCAATGAAGGTTTAAAACTGGCACCGCCTTTTTATATGTATGATGCCTCAGGGCACTATACCGATGAAATGAAGGCGATCTATTATGGCTAAACATTATATCTACATCGTACGTTGTAGTGACGATTCGCTTTATACAGGGTATGCCACAAATGTCAAAGCGCGTATCGCGAAACATAATGAAGGTAAAGGAGCCAAGTACACGAAGGCGCGTCGTCCTGTGCGATTAATGTATGAGGAATCATTTGAAACAAAATCTGAAGCGCTAAAGCGAGAATATGCGATTAAACAACTTAGCCGTCACGATAAATTACGTCTGATTAAAGGAGCACAAGCATGACACATCTATATTTAGTGGGAACCCCTATAGGAAATTTAGAGGATATGACATTTCGTGCGATTGACACATTGAAACGTGTTGATGTCATCGCTTGTGAAGATACACGTGTCACTAAAAAACTCTGTCATCATTTTGAGATTACAACACCTCTTGTGTCCTATCACGAACATAATAAAGCACAAAAAACGGAATCATTAATCTCAAGTTTATTAGAAGGAAAAACGGTGGCACTCGTGTCAGATGCAGGGTTACCGTTGATTTCAGACCCTGGTTATGAGTTGGTCGTACGTGCACGTGAGGCACAAATAGATGTCACACCTATCCCGGGTGCTAATGCAGGGCTAACAGCGTTGATGGCGAGTGGTTTGCCTTCATTTGTGTATACCTTTATAGGGTTTTTACCGCGAAAAGCACGTGAAAAAACGGAAATTTTAGAAACACGGATGTTTCAAGAGAGTACGTTGTTATTATATGAATCTCCATTTCGTGTGAAAGAAACGTTAGAAGTGATTCAAGAGATTGACCCGGAAAGGCGCATTACCTTAGGACGAGAGTTGACTAAAAAATTCGAACAAATTTCGACGGATCAAGTGAGAAACCTCTTACCTCTATTGGATGAAACGATTCCTTTAAAAGGGGAATTTGTCATTATTATTGAAGGTGCAGAAGCAAAGGTTGCCGAACAGTGGTTTGAAACGCTTTCGATTGTTGAACATGTCGACCACTATATCCATCAAAATATGAAACCCAAACAAGCGATTAAACAAGTGGCAAAAGAACGCGACATGTCGAGTAAATCAGTTTACAATATTTACCACGATATAGAAGCGTAAACTTGGCGAAAACAAGAGAAGATGTCAAGTTGTAAGATTGAAAAAGACGGTAAATTTCGTTATATTAAATAAGATAAGAAATGAGGAGGAGCGCTGATGGTAAAAGATACATTTTATATTACTACACCGATTTATTATCCAAGCGGTAATTTACACATTGGCCATGCATACTCAACGGTTGCAGGAGACGTTATCGCACGTTACAAACGTTTACAAGGGTACGATGTACGTTATTTAACGGGAACAGATGAGCATGGACAAAAGATTCAAGAAAAAGCTCAAAAAGCAGGCATGTCTGAATTAGACTATTTAGATGAAATGATTGATGGCATCAAAGCGTTATGGAAAAAGTTGGACATTTCGAATGATGATTTCATCCGCACAACAGAAAAACGTCATACGGTTGTCGTTGAAAAAATATTTGAAAAGTTATTAGAACAAGGGGATATTTACCTTGGAGAATATGAAGGTTGGTATTCCGTCCCTGACGAAACTTACTACACAGAAACGCAACTCGTAGAGCCTGTGTATGAAAATGGGAAAATCGTGGGTGGAAAAAGCCCAGATTCAGGCCACGAAGTTGAACTTGTGAAAGAAGAAAGTTACTTCTTTAAACTTTCAAAGTATACGGACCGCTTGTTGGCATTTTATGATGAGCATCCTGAGTTTATTCAGCCTCCATCACGTAAAAATGAGATGATTAATAACTTTATTAAGCCGGGACTTGATGATTTAGCGGTATCCCGTACCTCATTTGATTGGGGTGTCAAAGTTCCATCAAATCCTAAACATGTGGTTTATGTTTGGTTAGATGCATTAGTTAACTATATTTCAGCGCTCGGTTATTTGACAGACGATGACGAATTGTTCCAAAAATATTGGCCGGCAGATATCCATCTCATGGCAAAAGAAATTGTACGTTTCCATTCGATTATTTGGCCAATCATTTTAATGGCGCTTGATTTACCATTACCGAAAAAGGTGTTTGCGCACGGTTGGATTTTAATGAAAGATGGAAAAATGAGTAAATCAAAAGGTAATGTGATGGATCCTAATGTGCTCATCGATCGTTACGGTTTAGATGCGGCGCGTTATTATCTCATGCGTGAGTTGCCATTTGGTTCAGATGGTGTCTTTACGCCTGAAGCCTTTGTGGAACGTACGAACTATGACCTTGCGAATGACTTAGGGAACTTAGTGAACCGTACGATTTCAATGATTAATAAATATTTTGATGGTGAACTTCCTGCTTACCAAGGCCCTCAACATGAGCTTGATGCCGAGATGGAACAAATGGCGTTAGATACAGTGAAAGCCTACCATGAAAGCATGGAAAACTTACAATTCTCAGTTGCTTTAGCGACCGTATGGAAATTTATTAGTCGGACTAATAAATATATCGATGAAACTACGCCATGGGTTTTAGCAAAAGATGAAACGCAAAAAGACATGTTAGGCAACGTGATGACCCACTTAGTAGAAAATATACGTTTTGCAGCGGTATTGCTACGACCGTTCTTAACGAATGCGCCATATCAAATTTTTGAACAACTGAACATTAACAATCAGGCGCTCCATGAGTTTGACAGTCTATCTCAATATGGTCATTTGACGGAGCCTATCACTGTGACGGAAAAACCGACACCTATTTTCCCACGCTTAGACGTTGCAGCGGAAGTAGAATATATTAAAGAAAGTATGCAACCGCCGAAGCCTGAGAAAGAAGATGTACCTTCTAAAGCAGAAATTGACATTAAAGATTTCGACAAAGTTGAAATTAAAGCAGCTACCATTATTGATGCTGCACACGTAAAAAAATCAGATAAACTATTAAAAATTCAAGTCGACTTAGACCACGAACAACGCCAGATTGTTTCCGGTATTGCTAAGTTTTATCAACCTGAAGATATCATTGGTAAAAAAGTGGCTGTTGTTACAAACTTAAAACCTGCAAAATTAATGGGACAAAAGTCAGAAGGCATGATTTTATCTGCTGAAAAAGACGGTGTACTCACTCTCGTTAGCTTACCGAATGCAGTTCCAAATGGAGCAATCATCAAATAATTCGAGTAACGACACATTGCAGTTAGACTTGTGAAACGACACTTAGGAGTGAGACGCAATTTCAAATTGATTCAATTTGAGCGCAGTCTCACTCTTTTTTGACGAAAGAGGAGGAATGAGGATGTTAATCGATACACATGTACATTTAAATGCAGACCAATATGATGAAGATTTGGATGAAGTGATTGAACGCGCACGTGCAGCTGGGGTGGATCGTATGTTTGTCGTGGGATTTGATACGAAAACGATTGAACGCGCGATGGCACTCATTGACCAGTATGATTTTATCTATGCCATAATTGGCTGGCACCCAGTGGATGCTATTGATTGTACGGATGAGCGCTTAGCGTGGATTGAATCATTGGCAAAACACCCTAAAGTCATCGGTATTGGAGAAATGGGCTTGGATTATCATTGGGACAAATCACCTAAAGAGATTCAAAAAGAAGTATTTAGAAAACAAATTGCTTTAGCTAAGCGCGTGAAATTGCCTATCGTAATTCATAATAGAGAAGCGACACAAGACTGCGTGGATATACTTATGGAAGAACATGCAGAAGAAGTTGGAGGAATTATGCATAGCTTTAGTGGCTCACCTGAAATTGCTGATGTGGTGATTCATAAATTAAACTTCCATATTTCTCTTGGAGGTCCAGTGACATTTAAAAATGCTAAGCAACCCAAAGAGGTCGCAAAACACGTGCCCCTCGAGCGATTGCTCGTTGAAACAGATGCGCCATTTCTAACCCCACACCCTTATCGAGGCAAACGTAACGAACCCGCACATGTCACGCTCGTTGCACAACAAATTGCTGAACTTCGTGGCATCACCTACGAAGAGGTCGCACAACAAACAACGGAAAACGCCGAACGATTATTTCATTTAAATACGTCATTATGATAAAAGAAGGTGTCTCAGTGAAAATCAATGAATTTGTGGTTGTAGAAGGTAGGGACGATACAGAGCGTGTCCAACGGGCTGTAGAATGCGACACGATTGAAACGAACGGGAGTGCAATTGATCGTGAACGGTTAGATGTCATCCGTCAAGCGCAAGAAACACGAGGGGTAATTGTGTTAACTGATCCTGATTTCCCAGGTGATAAAATTCGCACCATCATACGAGATGCAGTACCGGGCGTCAAACACGCCTATATTGACCGTGAAAAAGCCAAAAATAAAAGAGGAAAAATCGGAGTCGAACATGCGTCATTTGAGGCGATTCGTGAAGCGCTCATGCATGTCTCCTCTCCATTATCTGAATCGCATGAAACGATAGATAAAGCAGTTTTGATTGATTTAGGGCTTATTATTGGGCCAGATGCAAGACATCGCCGAGATATTATAGGTCGGAAACTACATATCGGCCATTCAAATGGGAAACAATTATTAAAGAAACTCAATGCGTTTGGATATACAGAAGAAGACGTGCGTCGCGCATTAGGAGAAGAGGAGTAACACATTTATGCATGAGAAAGATATTGCTACACCATCTAGAACCCGCGCATTGTTAGAACAACACGGTTTTAGTTTTAAAAAGAGTTTGGGACAGAACTTTTTGATTGATGTGAATATCATCAACAAAATTATCGATGCAAGTGGCATTGATGAACGTACAGGTGTCATCGAAGTAGGTCCAGGTATGGGGTCACTCACCGAGCAATTGGCAAAAAATGCCAAAAAAGTGCTCGCATTTGAAATCGATCAGCGTTTAATACCAGTGTTAAAAGAAACACTTTCCCCATACGATAATGTATCGGTTATTAACGAAGATATTTTAAAAGCGAATGTGGCCGAAGCGATTCACACCCATTTAAGTGACTGTGATAAAATCATGGTCGTAGCCAACTTACCTTACTACATTACGACGCCTATCTTATTATCGCTCCTCGAAGCGGATTTAAATATTGATGGCTATGTTGTCATGATGCAAAAAGAAGTTGGAGAACGCCTTAACGCGACAGTGGGAACGAAAGCGTATGGCTCATTGTCCATTGTGGCACAATATTACACGGAAACGTCACGCGTGTTGACGGTCCCAAAAACGGTATTCATGCCTCCACCTAATGTAGATTCTATTGTCGTTAAATTAATGAAGCGACCCACACCTATCGTTCAAGTAGAAAATACCGCACAGTTTTTCAAAATGACGAAAGGGGCTTTTAGTCAACGACGTAAAACCATTTTCAACAATTACCAGAACTTATTTGTTGAGGGGAAAAGTGTGAAATCGGATATTATGGCATGGTTAGAAGCGGCGGGGATTGACCCTAAGCGTCGTGGAGAAACGCTTTCAATACAAGAATATGCACGATTGTATGACGAGTTGGAAAATTTCCCAAAATTGATATTATAAAATGATTGACTTTCTATTCTCGCATTGATAAAATTAAAATTTTGCTTGACCTAGGCGCCCTAAATGTGTTATACTACACTAGTAGCGAGGTGGAGCAATATGCCAAAATCTATTATAGACATCAAAAATAGTCTTGATTGTCATTTAGGAAATCGTATTGTACTTAAAGCTAATGGGGGACGTAAAAAAACAATTGAACGTTCTGGTGTGTTAAAAGAAACATATCCATCTGTGTTCATTGTTGAACTAGACCAAGATAAACATAATTTTGAACGTGTGTCCTATACTTATGCGGATGTACTCACAGAGAATGTACACGTATCCTTTGTAGAGGAAGACTTACAACAAGAAGCGACGGCGCAATAATACTTATTAAATTGATAAGTTGTACATATTAAAGAGTGGGCGTGTAATCTGTCGTATCAGATTGCAATGTCGCACTCTTTTTTGTGTGCGATAACAGTATATTTGAACCGCTGATTCTGTCTTAATAGATAAGGTTGAGGCGAGGAGATCTTTTTTATAAAATAGCGTTATGAGTCACACGCATCCTATGAGACTTATGGTAAAATCACAGTAATACCATATAAAAAGAGGAAATGATAGTATGATTTATGAAACGGCTCCAGCTAAAATCAATTTAACTTTAGATACATTGTTTAAACGTGAAGACGGCTATCACGAAGTAGAAATGATTATGACTACTATTGATCTCAATGACCGATTGTCATTTGAAAAACGTCAAGATGGTAAAATCGTACTTCATGTCGACGAAACTTATATTCCGTCTGATGAACGTAATTTAGCCTATCGCGCAGCACTTTTGATGAAAGAAACGTACCAAATAAAAGAAGGTGTGACAATTACGTTAGAAAAGAATATTCCGGTGGCTGCAGGGTTAGCAGGGGGGTCTAGTGACGCAGCAGCTACGATGCGTGGGATGAACCGTTTGTTTGAGTTGAATCGCAGTTTAGATGAACTGAGCGAATTGTCAGCTGAAATCGGTTCGGATATCCCGTTTTGTGTCTATGGAACAACAGCCTTATGTCAGGGACGTGGTGAAAAGATTATGCTACTTGATCGCCCCCCTTCATCTTGGGTGATTGTGGCGAAACCTCAATCGGGATTATCTACTCCGGATATTTATCAAGGACTCGATTTGAATCAACCGTTCGAAGTTCATACGGAAGACTGCATGCGTGCCATTGAAAACAATGATTATATCGGCGTTTGTGAAAGTTTATCGAACCGTTTAGAGCCCGTGTCTATGGCTTTACAACCCGAAATACAAAAAATAAAAGAAAATATGTTGAATAACGGAGCAGATGGTGCGCTCATGAGCGGAAGTGGTCCAACTGTGTATGGATTTGCCCAACGTGAGCGACAAGCACGCCACATTTATAATGCCATTTGTGGCTGCTGTAATGATGTCTACTTAGTGCGTACGTTAGGATAACGACGAAAGGAACTGATGATACATGAGATATAAGCGAAGTGAACGTATCGTCTTTATGACACAATATTTAATCAATCATCCCAATAAATTAGTGCCATTAACGTTCTTTGTAAATAAATTCAAACAAGCGAAGTCTTCTATTAGTGAAGATGTCCAAATTATTAAAGATACGCTAGTTGAGGAAGGATTAGGAACGATAGAAACAGTCGCAGGTGCAAGTGGTGGCGTACGCTATCGTCCTGAAATGCAAAAAGAAGAAGCAAAAGTAGTGATCAATGAACTCATTCACTTGCTTCAAGAAAAAGAAAGACTATTACCAGGAGGCTACTTATTTTTATCCGATCTTGTCGGGAATCCCCCTTTATTGAAGCGTGTGGGTAAACTGATTGCGACATTATATAGGCAAGAAGAACTCGATGCAGTGGTTACAATTGCGACAAAAGGGATTTCACTCGCAAATGCTGTAGCTAGTGTTTTGAATTTGCCAGTTGTGGTAATCAGAAAAGACAACAAAGTGACAGAAGGCTCTACCGTTTCGATTAATTATGTTTCAGGCTCAACTCGAAAAATTGAAACGATGGTTTTGTCCAAACGAACGTTAAAAGAACATTCCAAAGTATTAATCGTAGATGATTTTATGCGTGCGGGCGGTTCAATTAACGGGGTTATCAATTTAATGAATGAGTTTAAGGCAGAAGTAAAAGGGGTATCGGTACTTGTAGAATCTAAAGAAGTCAAGCAACGCTTAATCGAGGACTATACTTCCTTAGTACGCTTATCCGATGTCGACGAGTATAATCAAACATTTAAAGTCGAAGCGGGGAATTGCCTTTCTAAATTCGAAAATTAGAGGAGTGACGATTCAACATGAAAACAATTAACACCCAACAAGCACCTGCAGCTGTAGGACCTTATTCACATGCATCCGTTGTGAATGGATTGGTCTACACATCAGGTCAAATCCCTTTAAATTTAGAAGGAAACATTGTCAGTGATGATGTAGAAACTCAAACAAAACAAGTGTTTGAAAATTTGAAAGCTGTACTTGAAGCAGCAGGCTCAGATTTAGAGCATGTTGTTAAAGTTCTCGTATTTTTATCAGATATGGAAAATTTTCAAAAGGTAAACGAAGTCTACGGCACGTACTTTACATCGCATAAACCAGCGAGAAGTGCGGTGGAAGTCGCTCGTTTACCAAAAAATGTTAAAATTGAAATCGAAGTCATCGCTGAAGTTAAGGATATATAATACAGACTTGAACTTCTTAATTAACTACATTTTTTAACTTATATACTATGGGGGGCTCACTACATGAAAGTGACAGATGTCAGACTTAGAAAAATACAAACGGATGGGAGAATGAAAGCACTAGTGTCTATCACATTAGATGAATCATTCGTCATCCATGACTTGCGCGTAATTGAAGGTAACTCAGGACTTTTCGTAGCAATGCCAAGTAAACGTACACCAGATGGTGAATTCCGCGACATTGCGCATCCTATCAATTCAGACATGCGTCAAGAAATTCAAGATGCCGTAATGAAAGTATATGATGAAACTGATGAAGTCATTCCGAGTCAAAATGACCAGGAACAAGAAGAATCAGAAAATAACGAGGAAGCTTAAATTCCGAAAAGATAGAAAGGGTTTTATGGTTGAAGGTCTCAACAGCCATAAAACCCTTCTTTTATAGGTGTGAAGAGATTGATACATCATCAATATTTTTGATACATAAACACTTCAAAAAATGAAAAAATAGGTGATTATGATGAAAAGATTTAGTCAAATATTGGAGAGTCACTTCAATTCTTTGTTTACGTCTTGAAAGTGACACTTCGCTTAAATTATAATTATGTAGAAGTGTAAAAAAACTGGAGGGTTCATTCCATGCAAAAACATGCAGTCGTTTTAGCAGCGGGTAAAGGCACACGCATGAAGTCCAAAAAATATAAAGTACTTCATGAAGTTGCTGGAAAACCTATGATTGCGCACGTCATTGATCAAGTCAAAGTGGCAGGCATTGACGATATTGTCACAATTGTAGGTCATGGTGCTGAAAGCGTAAAAGAAACATTAGGGGATGTTTCTAAGTACAGTTTTCAACAAGAACAACTCGGCACAGCGCATGCTGTACAGCAAGCAGAAACACACTTAGGTCAGTTAGACGGCACAACGATAGTGGTTTGTGGTGACACACCACTCATTACAGGTGACACATTATCTCAACTCATTACACATCACGAAGCCTCAAATGCAAAAGCCACTGTATTATCAGCTATCACAGAGCAACCGTTTGGTTATGGGCGCATTGTGCGTGATGCCAATACAGGTGCATTGAATCGCATCGTGGAAGAAAAAGATGCGAACGATGAAGAAAAACAAATCACTGAAATCAGTTCTGGAATTTTTGCTTTCGATAATGCAACGTTATTCAAACTTTTACATGAGGTCGACAATGACAATGCGCAAGGTGAATATTATTTGCCACAAGTCTTAACCTTAATTCAGCAAAATGTCGAAGACGTGGCGATTTTTCAAACCGATGATTTTGATGAAATTATTGGGGTGAATGACCGTGTAGCGCTGAGTCGTGCAGAGCGTCTCTACCGTCGTCGTACGAATGAGGCACATATGCAGAACGGTGTCACGTTACTTGACCCTGACACGACATATATTGGTGCGGATGTCACGATAGGAGCAGATACCGTTATCGAAGCGGGAGTTAAAATTTCAGGACATACAAAAATTGGCGAAGATGTTGTGGTCGGTCAATACTCTGAAATTCACGACAGTGTCATTGAAGACGGTGTCACAATTAAACAATCTGTGATTACTGAAGCTATTGTAGGTCAAAAGTCTAAAATAGGCCCATTTGCACAATTACGTCCAGGTACTCATCTTGGCACTGAAACTAAAATTGGTAACTTTGTAGAGGTTAAAAAAGCTCATCTAGACGATGGGGCTAAAGTTTCTCACTTAAGTTATATTGGCGATGCTGAAATTGGTGCGCGCACTAATATTGGCTGTGGTTCAATAACAGTCAATTATGATGGCGTTAACAAGTTTAAAACCGTCGTAGGTAAAGATGCTTTTATTGGCTGTAATTCGAACTTAGTGGCACCGGTTACTATTGGAGATGGCACGCTAATTGCAGCAGGTTCTACGATTACAGATGATGTTCCTGAAGATAGCTTGGCGTTAGCCCGAGTAAGACAAACTACGAAACCTGGTTATTTAAACAAAGATAAAAAATAAATATATAACGACTATGTATGAACAAAACGGATCAATATCAATTACCAAACCCTAAATTATATTGGAGGATAAAACATGTTAAACACCGAATATAAAAATTCGTCTTTAAAAATTTTCTCGTTAAAAGGAAATGAACCCCTTGCTCAAGAAGTAGCAGATCACGTAGGTGTAGAATTAGGAAAATGTACGGTGAAACGTTTTAGCGATGGAGAAATTCAAATTAATATTGAGGAAAGTATCCGTGGTTGTGATGTTTTTATTATTCAACCGACATCTAATCCAGTGAACGTTCATCTCATGGAATTATTGATTATGATTGATGCGTGTAAACGTGCATCAGCTGCGAATATTTCTATTGTTGTCCCATACTATGGTTACGCGAGACAAGACCGTAAAGCGCGTAGTCGTGAACCCATCACTGCAAAATTAGTGGCAGATTTATTTGAAACTGCTGGGGCAGATCGCATGATTGCACTTGATTTACATGCGCCTCAAATTCAAGGTTTCTTTAATATTCCAATCGACCATTTAATGGGTGTGCCGATTTTGGCAGACTATTTCTTGAAAAATAAAGATATTGATCCAGACAAATATGTTGTTGTTTCACCTGACCACGGTGGAGTAACACGTGCACGTAAATTAGCCGACTTCTTAAAAGCACCGATTGCTATCATCGATAAGAGACGTCCAAAACCGAACGTGGCTGAAGTTATGAATATTGTCGGTGAAATTGAAGGACGCACTGCAATTATTATCGATGACATCATTGATACTGCGGGTACTATTACATTAGCTGCACAAGCTTTAAAAGATAAAGGGGCAACAGAAGTTTATGCATGTTGTACACACCCTGTACTATCTGGTCCTGCTAAAGAACGTATCGAAAAATCAGCTATTAAAGAACTGATTGTGACAAACTCAATTCAATTAAAAGAGGAACAAAAACCAAATAATATCATTGAGCTATCTGTCGCTGAACTATTAGCACAAGCGATTGTACGTGTCTATGAACGTGAATCTGTAAGTGTATTATTTGATTAATCGATGTTGACTTATATGTAAAATTTGTGTAAAATATTTCTGTTCGTGTCATTACGGACAAATACACACTTGCAAGCAACGTATCGTTGATGGGCAAGTGCTTGCACATAGGTGCATGAAGAAAGGTGGAAACGAAATATGGCTTCATTAAAGTCTATTATTCGTCAAGGTAAACAAACTCGCGGTGATTTACGTAAAATCCGTGAAGCAGGTAAAGTCCCTGCAGTCGTTTATGGATACGGTACTAAAAACGTATCTGTAAAAGTTGATGAAGTTGAATTCATCAAATTAATTCGTGAAGTTGGACGTAACGGTGTTATCCAATTAGGCGTAGGTTCAAAAGAGATCAAAGTTATGGTATCTGATTACCAATACGATCCACTTAAAAACCAAATCACACACATCGACTTCTTAGCAATCAACATGAGCGAAGAGCGTACTGTAGAAGTACCTGTAAACTTAGTTGGTGAAGCAAAAGGTGCTAACGAAGGTGGCGTTGTTGAACAACCATTATTCAACCTTGAAATAACTGCTACACCTGACAACATTCCTGAAGCAATCGAAGTTGACGTTACAGACTTAGATGTTAACGATAGTTTATCTGTGGCTGACATCAAAGTATCAGGCGACTTCACAATCGAAACTGCTGAAGACGAAACAGTTGTATCAGTTGTTGTTCCAACTGAAGAACCAACTGAAGAAGAAATCGCTGCGATGGAAAGCGACGCTGAAACAGAAGAACCAGAAGTTGTTGGTGAATCTACTGAAGAAAGCGAAGAAGAAGATAAAGAAGCGTCTAAAGACGAAGAATAATCTTTATCATTCTGTAAGACATAATGACGAGCCGAGTGCCGTTGTTATGTCTTTTTTTGTAGTATTTAGCTCTCGGTGTTACTTGAAATATGTTAGTATGGAATAGTGATTAAAAGCGCGTGACGAGTGCAAGGAGGTTACTTAATGAAACTCATCGTTGGATTAGGCAACGTCGGAAAAAAATATGAACAAACACGCCATAATATTGGCTTTGAAGTGATAGATTATCTTTTAGAACGGCATCAATTTAAATTAGATAAACAAAAATTTCGTGGTGCGTATACGATTGAATTTTTGTTTGGTGAAAAAGTACTGTTTTTAGAACCGCTCACATATATGAATTTATCAGGTGAAGCCTTGAGACCGTTGATGGACTACTATCAAATTGATGTAGAAGATATATTGGTCTTATATGATGATTTGGATCTTGCACAAGGGCATATTAGGTTACGCCAAAAAGGCAGTGCTGGCGGCCATAATGGCATTAAATCTATTATTCAACATCTCGGAACTCAACAATTTAAACGGATTCGTATAGGGATTGATCGTTCTTCGCGCATACCTGTCGTTGACTATGTTTTACAGAAGTTTTCTACAGAAGAAATGAAAACAATGCAACCTGTCATTGAACATGTAGCAGATGCAGTAGAAGCTTTCATTCAAAATGAAAAGTTTGAAAATATAATGAATCGATATAATGGTGAAGTCTAGTGAAATCAATAATTAATGAAATAATCAATAGAGATACACAATTTAATGAATTGATAGATCATGTTGGAGAAGATAATGTGCTTGTGACAGGGCTTATGCCGAGTGCGAAAGCCGCGATGATTGCAGAAACGTACCAAAGCAGTCATCGTCAAGTGTTACTCATTACAAATAATTTATACCAAATGGATAAATTAGAAGCTGATTTACTGCAATTCGTTCCAGATGATGAAATTTATAAATATCCTGTGCAAGACATTATGACCGAAGAATTTTCAACGCAAAGCCCGGAACTGATGAGCGAACGTGTCCGTACGTTAACGGCACTGGCTCATGAGCGTCGCGGGTTATTTGTCATACCCCTTAACGGTTTAAAAAAATTAGTGACGCCCAAAGCAATGTGGCAAGCGCATCAACTACAACTTGAAGTTGGTAAAGATATAGATGTTGATGCGCTTTTAACACGTCTCGTCAACATGGGTTACCGTCGTGAATCCTTAGTTTCTAATATAGGAGAATTTTCTTTACGAGGCGGCATTATCGATATTTATCCATTATTAGGAGAACCTGTCCGCATTGAATTGTTTGATACAGAAGTTGATTCCATTCGTAAATTTGATGTTGAGACGCAACGTTCTTCTGAGAACATGCAACAAGTGGATATTACATCAGCACACGATTATATTATGACGAAAGAAGTGCGCCAACATTTAATACTCGAGCTTAAAAAAGCATATGAAATGACACGTCCTAAAATTGATAAATCGGTACGCCAAGAATTGAAAGACACATATGACGGTTTTAATATTGTTGAGGATGAGTTATTTGACCCTCAAGTGTTAAGACGTTTGATTGCTTTCATGTATGACGAAGAAACAACTTTATTCGACTATTTTAAAGACAATGCCGTTGTGATGGTTGATGAATTTAATCGTATCAAAGAGACAGAAGAAACATTACTGGCTGAATCGGAAGAGTTTTTACAAAACTTAATTGAATCTGGTAAAGGCTTTATTGGTCAACGATTTATGGTACATGAGACAATTGAACATTTACTTTCACAGCGCGCAGTGACCTATTTCACGTTATTTACAGCTTCTATGTCTGTCAAACTAAATCATATGGTGAAGTTTTCTTGTAAGCCTGTGCAACAATTTTATGGTCAATATGATATTATGGCCTCTGAATTTCAGCGTTATATGAAACAAGGCTACCGTATGGTTATTATTGCAGAATCTGAAACAAAAAAAGACCGTATTCAAGCCATGTTAAATGAGATTCATGTTCCGACATTGTTGAATGCGGATATCACACAACTCGAAGAAGGGCATGCGGCAATCATTGATGGGAGTTTGTCAGAAGGATTTGAATTGCCGTACATGTCATTAGTGGTGATAACGGAACGTGAACTTTTCAAATCGAAACAAAAGAAAGCGTCCAAAAAACGTCGAAAAACCATTAGTAATGCTGAAAAAATTAAATCCTATCAAGAACTTAACGTTGGAGATTATGTTGTCCACATTCACCACGGTGTCGGTCGTTACCTAGGGGTTGAGACGTTAGAAGTTGGAGACGTCCACCGCGATTATATTAAAATTCAATATAAAGGCACAGACCAATTATTTGTTCCAGTTGACCAAATGGAGCAAGTCCAAAAATATGTCGGTTCCGAAGATAAAACGCCAAAATTGTATAAACTTGGTGGCAGCGAATGGAAGAAAACAAAAGCTAAAGTTCAAAGTAGCGTGGAAGATATTGCCGATGAACTGATTGCTTTATATAAAGAGCGTGAAAAATCTGTAGGTTACCAATTTGGGCCAGATACAGAAGAACAACATGCGTTTGAAATGGATTTCCCATATGAATTAACAGAAGACCAAGCCAAGTCCATTGATGAAATTAAACAAGATATGGAACGGGCCCGACCTATGGATCGATTGTTATGTGGAGATGTAGGTTACGGCAAAACCGAAGTTGCGGTGCGTGCTGCTTTTAAAGCAGTGATGTCTGGAAAACAAGTGGCTTTTCTCGTGCCTACGACTATTTTAGCGCAACAACATTACGAAACGCTGATTGAGCGTATGCGTGATTTCCCTGTAGAAATACATTTGATGAGTCGTTTTAGAACACCAAAAGAAATACGCGAAACGAAAGAAGGACTGAAGTCAGGGTTTGTAGATATCGTTGTGGGTACCCATAAACTCTTAGGTAAAACCGTAGAATATAAAGATCTAGGGTTATTGGTTGTCGACGAAGAACAACGTTTTGGTGTGCGTCACAAAGAAAAGATTAAATCTTTAAAGGCCAATGTGGATGTATTGACGTTAACCGCAACACCGATTCCACGTACGTTGCATATGAGTATGTTAGGGGTAAGAGACTTATCTGTCATTGAAACTCCTCCTGAAAACCGTTTTCCTGTCCAAACTTATGTCTTAGAACAAAATGGCAATTTTATTAAAGAGGCTTTAGAACGGGAATTATCACGTGAAGGGCAAGTTTTCTATTTATACAACAAAGTACAATCTATTTATGAAAAACGAGAGCAACTTCAAATGTTGATGCCAGAAGCGTCTATTGGTGTTGCGCATGGACAATTACCAGAACGTGATTTAGAGGAAACGATGCTGGATTTTATTAATGGAGAATATGACATTTTAGTCACAACGACGATTATCGAAACAGGCGTAGACGTCCCTAATGCGAATACACTGATTATAGAAGATGCAGACCGTTTCGGCTTGAGTCAATTGTACCAACTACGCGGACGCGTTGGACGTTCAAGTCGTATTGGCTATGCTTACTTCTTACATGCGCAAAACAAAGTGCTCAATGAAACAGCAGAAGAGAGACTCCAAGCCATTAAAGAATTCACAGAACTCGGCAGCGGCTTTAAAATTGCTATGCGTGATTTAAACATTCGAGGGGCCGGTAATTTACTAGGTAAACAGCAACATGGCTTTATCGATTCTGTTGGTTTTGATTTATATTCTCAAATGTTAGAAGAAGCGGTAAATGAAAAACGGGGCATCCAAGAAGTTCAAGCCACACCTGAACTTGAGATGGACTTACGCCTAGATGCTTACTTGCCTGCTGAATACATTCGAAATGAGCAAGCCAAAATCGAAATTTATAAAAAATTGAGGGCGACAGAAACGATTGATCAACTCATGGATGTCAAAGACGAATTATTGGATCGTTTTAATGATTATCCGAAAGAAGTGGCCCAACTGTTAGATTCTGTTGAGATTAAAGTACATCTCCTAAATGTCGGCGTGCAATATGTTAAAGATAAAGGGAAAACAGTAGAAGTGGTGTTAACAGAACAAGGTACAAACCGTATCGATGGAGAAGCGCTCTTTAAAAACACAGAAGCGTTAGGAAGAAGTATGAAAGTCGGCGTAGAAGCCGGTTGTATGAAAGTAACGCTCACAAAAGGTGCGCAATGGCTTGAATCCCTAAAATATTTAGCGAAAACAATGGAAGAAAGTCTGAAGTTAGATTATGTCGACTAAATCTGCATTTAATGGCGTCGTCGTTTTAACTCTATCGCTCATCATTGTAAAAATTTTAAGTGCGTTATACCGCGTCCCTTACCAAAATATTCTAGGAGATGAAGGGTTATATGCGTATCAACAAATATATCCCATTGTCGCCCTAGGTGTCGTGCTTGCGAGTAATGCGATTCCAAGCGCATTGACACAAATACTGGGGGGAGCCGAAGCCCAACGCCCCTTTATAAAAAAATTAATGATGGTCCTACAAATAATAGGGGCGCTGTGTTGCATAGTTCTTTTTATCAGCGCAGAAGGCATAGCGAAAATCATGGGAGATGAAGCCCTCACGCCGATGATACGCGCGGCGAGCGTCTCTTTTCTAATCGTAGGGATGCTTGGGGTGTTACGAGGATATTTTCAAGCTAAATTTGAAATGAATCCGCCTGCATTTTCACAAGTCATTGAACAAATGATTCGGGTCGGTATGATTGGTATCGTTATATTGCTTTTCACACAACATCAGTTATCAATTTATCAAGCGGGGACTTGGGCCATACTCGCTTCTACGATGGGTTTTTTAGGTGCGACACTCTTCTTATGGGGATGTGTCAAATTACCTAAACCATCGCTCAATCAAACTATCCAATGGAGGCAGTTTGTCATTGCGACAGTGATTTTTGCGCTCAGTCAACTCATCGTGATTTTATGGCAGGTGGTCGACAGTTTTACGATTATCAACCTGTTGCAACATGGACAAGGTTTATCATTTAATCATGCCATCACCCAAAAAGGGATATATGATCGTGGGGCATCATTTATACAAATGGGTTTAATTGTGACGACGACATTTTGTTTTGTCTTGATTCCGTTATTGACGGATACCCAAAAAAGAGGGCAGTTCGAACAAATGCATAGTTATGCGAATGCCTCCTTAAAAATCACCATCGTTATCAGTAGTGCCAGTGCGATTGGCCTTATTAATTTATTGCCGTTACTTAATCAGGTTTTCTTTAAAAGTAACGATTTGATTGGCACCTTATCCCTTTATATGTTAACAGTGATTTTTGTATCACTCATTATGATGTATATTGCATTACTTGAAGTTCAACATCGCTATCGTGTGATTTTAATTGGGTTTGGCATTGGGCTACTCATAAAAGTGATTTTTAATCTCTTCTTTATTTCAATTATGGGGATTTTAGGGGCGAGTTTAGCTACTGTGCTCGCGCTTATCGTCTTTACGCTATATCTTCATCGTCACATTATGCTCATCTATGCGCTCATCGCATTAAGAAAGTTTTATTTAAAATTAGTTGTCGCTTTATTGGTCATGACAGCTAGTGTACAATTAACACATTACCTGATTCCGTCTATGTCAAGATTTGGTGGGTTGGTTGAGTTGTTAATCAGTGCCACGATAGGTGTCACAGCGATGCTTGTCAGCCTTGTGTGGTTACGCATTTTAAACGAAAAAGAATGGATTCATTTACCATTTGGCGATAAAATCATAGAGATGATGAAAAGGAGACAGTCATGACACATCAAATTTCAATTGTTGGATTAGGCAATTATGGTTTAGACGATTTGCCGTTAGGCGTGTATCGCTTTTTACAAGCGCAATCAAAAATTTACGTAAGAACGAAAAAACACCCCGTACTTTCTGAACTTGAAGGCATCGACATCGAAAGTTTTGATGCAATTTATGAACAGTTTGATACGTTTGAGCCCGTCTATGACACAATCACAGACGAATTACTTAAGTATGCACAATCTGAAGATATCGTTTATGCTGTTCCTGGACATCCGAGAGTGGCAGAAACGACAACACAATTGTTGTTTCAAAAAGCAAATGCCCATCATGTGTCAGTGAAAGTCATTGGTGGCAGAAGTTTCATTGATGATGTATTTGAAGCGGTCGAAGTGGATCCAAATGACGGGTTTACGATGTTAGATGCCACTGCGTTATCCGAAGCGGCACTCAATCCGAGAACGACGACATTAATCACGCAAGTGTACAGTGCTATGGTGGCAGGGGATTTAAAACTCACATTAATGCAACGTTATCCAGATGATTTTAAGGTGCATATTGTAGACGGAGCACGTCAAAGTACGGCTCAACGTTATACGTGTGCATTATATGAACTCGATCATGAAGATGTGTTTACAAATTTAACGAGTGTCATTGTGCCTAAGGTCACAGAAGATCACGGATTATATGGAGACTTCGAATTTGCAGATCAGGTCATCGCAAAATTAGTAGATGATGAGACAGGGTGTCCATGGGATAAAGTGCAGACACACGAATCATTAAAACGCTATTTACTAGAAGAAACATTCGAACTCTTTGAAGCGATTGATCATGAAGATGATTGGCATATGATAGAAGAATTGGGAGATATCTTATTGCAAGTGCTCTTGCATACAAATATCGGCAAAAAAGAAGGATATATGGATACGCGAGAAGTTATTGCAAGCTTATCTGAAAAAATGATTCGCCGTCATCCACACATTTTTGATGAAAGTGAGGCACAAACCGTCGAAGATGTGAAAAACATTTGGCAACAGCAAAAAGCAGCAGAAGGTAAACCTGAACGTGTGAAATTTGAAAAAGTATTTGCGACACATTTTTTAAAATTGTATGATGAAGTCAAAAATCAAGATTTGTCAGAAGCACAATTGAAAGATTATATTGAACGAGGAGGGCATCATGAGACTCGATAAATATTTAAAAGTTTCTCGCTTAATCAAACGTCGTACATTAGCTAAAGAAATTAGTGATCAAGGACGCGTAAAAGTGAATGGGCAAACAGCCAAAGCGGGAACAGATGTTAAAGTAGACGACACCATTGAAATTCAGTTTGGACAAAAAATTGTGACGATTAACGTGACTGGACTCAATGAACACGCGACGAAAGAAAATGCTAAAGGGATGTATGAAGTCGTCAAAGAAGAACGGATGGATTAGGGAAACAAAGAAAGGTGACGCCGCATGAATGATAAAATTCAAAATATCGGCAATCAGTACACATCGCAAAAAAATGCAAAAAAACGCCGTCAAGAAAAACGAAAACAGGTTGTCAAAAAACGTATTACAGTTTTTGGAGGCATCTTATTAGCGATTATTGTTGTTCTATTGTTAATGGTGTTTGCACAAATTAAAAGTAATAACGAAGCATCAACGCAACGTCAAGCAAAAGAAGAAGAATACCAAAAATTACAAGATAAAGAGATTGAACTTAAAGAACAACTCAATAACTTAAACGATCCATCGTACATTGAAAAAGTCGCCCGTGATGAGTATTATTTAAGTAATGACGGTGAAGTCATCTTTAAGTTGCCTGAAGATCAATCGAAAGAAAGTAAAAAGAAACAAGAATAAATTCATTCAATAGAACAAATTGCGCAAGGACTAATTTGTTTGAGCTGTCTCCAGTCTTATGATGTAGGGAGGCAGCTTTTTTGTCTATTCATTCGATAAAGAGACAGATTTAGTAAAATACGTAAATAAAATAGTGAATCATCAATTTGTCATTGTGAAAATGGAGAAAGATACGTATAATAGAACTAAATATCGAACTCGGGAGGATGCATTCAAACAATGTCAATCGAAGTAGGAAGTAAGGTCAAAGGTAAAGTCACTGGTATCAAAAAATTCGGTGCATTTGTGGAGTTGCCTGAAGGAAAAAGTGGATTAGTTCATATCAGTGAAGTTGCTGATAATTATGTGGAGAACGTCGAAGATCACTTAACTGTCGGGGATGAAGTTGAAGTTAAAGTATTATCTATCGCGGATGATGGTAAAATCAGTTTATCCATCAAAAAAGCAAAAGAACGTCCGCGTAGACAAAAACCGGCACAAAAACCAGAAGACTTTGAGAAAAAACTATCAAACTTCTTAAAAGATAGTGAGGACAAACTTACTTCTATTAAGCGTCAAACAGAATCAAGACGTGGTGGAAGAGGCGCACGTCGTTAAATTTAATGCAAGGGGTTGAGACGAAGGTTGACTTTGAATCTCAACCCCTATTTGTGTGGAGGTGACGTCATGGACATTCAATGGAATAAAGAGGAGCATCTAGTTGTGGCCGTTTCAACTGGCATTGATAGTATGGTTCTTCTCTATCGGTTACTCCATCAGTACAAATCAACCTATCAAAAGTTGACCGTACTCCATGTGCATCATGGACTTCGCCGTGCTTCAGATAGAGAGGCAGGTTTTTTGAAAGATTATTGTCAACAGCATCAAATCGAAGTTTATGTGCATCGATTGGACTTAAGCGCCACAATACAAGCCGGGCGCAGTATTCAAAATGAAGCTCGGAAAGAACGCTATCAATGGTTTGAAAATATGATTCGAAAAGTTGGTGGAGATGTGCTATTAACTGCCCATCACTTTGATGATCAACTAGAAACTATTTTTCACCGCATTTTTACCGGAAGAGTGTTTCGAAGTCCTTTAGGGATGAAAAAAATCGAGCAACGGAACGGTTATCGCATTGTACGTCCTTTGCTTGATGAACCGAAATCGGACATTAGCGCGTTTCAACAAGCCCACGACGTGCCATATTTTGAAGATGAAAGTAACCAAGACGTCAAATATACACGAAATGCAATTAGAAACACGTTAATGCCGATGATTGAAGAACAACCTCAATTGAAAACAGAACATCTTAACAAATTATATGAGATGCATAAAGCTGCACTGGCTCAATTTGAAACTATGGCTGAGGAATATATACAAACGCATGTAAAAAAAACGCACGAAAAGTATGAAATGTCACTGTCATCATTCAATAAATGCCCAGAGCATGTTAAAATGATGATTCTGGACAAATTGATACAAAAATGGGATGCTTTTGCAACGATGAGCGACGCGCAATATCAAGATTGGTTTGCTAAAATGGCGCAACCTATCTCGCAACTTTTACTTTATGCTACAAACACGTGGCGCATCCTTATCGTGTATGATAAATTAATTTTGTCAGCGGAAGAGGGTTCCCCATTGCTTGATGTTGTCCAAATGAATCAAGAAGGACGTTATAAATTTGGCGCCTACCAAATTGAATTGAGTTCAAAAGGAGAAATATGTTTTCCACTTTACATACGGACACGTCAAAATGGAGATCGCGTTGAACTGATGCCACAAGGTCATAAAAAGGTGTCACGCTTAATGATTGATGCCAAAATTCCGCAAGAAGATCGGGAACGTATCCCTTTAGTGGTGGATGCGAACGGACAGATTTTGGCCGTCGGAACGCTGTATCAACATGCCAATTACAACCATTTATTAAATATAGTTTTTTTAGGAGATGAAGAATATGAGAAATGATTTGAAGGACGTACTACTTACAGAAACGGAAATTTATGATATTTGTGATAAATTAGGTCATGCCATTACGGAAGATTATCGTGGCAAAGATTTATTATGTGTTGGGATTTTAAAAGGTTCTGTATTGTTTATGACAGATTTAATCAAACGTATCGACACGCCACTTTCTATCGATTTCATGGATGTTTCGAGTTACCATGGTGGGACGGAATCTACAGGTGAAGTCCAAATTTTAAAAGATTTAAGTACGTCCATCGAAAACAAAGACGTTCTTATTATTGAGGATATTTTAGAAACAGGCACAACCTTGAAATCAATTACTGAATTATTAGCGTCTCGTCGTGTGAATTCTTTAGAAATTGTAACATTACTCGATAAACCTAACCGTCGCAAAGCAGACATCGAGGCAAAATATGTAGGTCGCCAAATTCCAGATGAGTTCGTTGTAGGTTATGGCTTAGATTACAAAGAAAAATATCGTAACTTACCTTACATTGGGACTTTAAAGCCAGCAATTTATGAATAATAAACTTTAAAAAAGACAATTCAATATTGTGCACTTTGCTACATTTAATAGAAGTAGCTTGGAAGTCAATGTCAATCACTAGCCAGTCGCGTTTAAGTTATGGTAAAATTTTTGTTAGTTTTATATTTGAAGTAGGAGGAAACGACGCATGCAAAAAGCTTTTCGTAATGTGCTCTTTATAGCTTTAATCGGCGTTGTTATTTTTGGGCTCTTTTCCTGGATTAATGGAAATGGGAAAGTGCCTAAAGAACTTACGTACAAGCAATTTACACAAGAATTAAAAGATGGCAAACTCAAAACATTGGAAGTACAACCATCTAATAATGTGTACAAAGTGAGCGGTAAGTTAAACAACGGAGATGATTATTCATCAACGATTTTATTTAATAATGACAAAGAGCTAGAACAGGTTACTGATATCGCTAAAGATCAGAAAGATTTAGAATTTACGGTTAAAGAAGAAGAAGGTCAAAGTGTATTCGTAAGCATTCTGACTACCTTGATTCCTGTCTTAATCATCGCACTACTATTTATCTTCTTCTTAAGTCAAGCCCAAGGTGGCGGCGGTGGCGGTCGTATGATGAACTTCGGTAAATCAAAAGCCAAAATGTACGACAACCAAAAACGTCGCATTCGTTTTACAGACGTTGCAGGTGCTGACGAAGAAAAACAAGAATTAATTGAAATTGTAGATTTCTTGAAAGACAACAAGAAATTTAAACAAATGGGTTCACGTATACCTAAAGGGGTCTTACTCGTTGGCCCACCAGGTACAGGTAAAACATTACTTGCACGTGCCGTTGCTGGTGAAGCAGGCGTCCCATTCTTCTCAATCAGTGGTTCTGACTTTGTTGAGATGTTTGTGGGTGTAGGTGCAAGTCGTGTCCGTGACTTATTTGAAAACGCGAAAAAGAATGCGCCGTGTATCATTTTTATAGATGAGATTGATGCAGTAGGTCGTCAACGTGGTGCAGGTGTTGGTGGCGGTCATGATGAACGTGAACAAACGTTAAACCAATTACTTGTTGAAATGGATGGCTTTGGTGAAAACGAAGGCATTATTATGATTGCAGCGACGAACCGACCAGACATTTTAGACCCTGCGTTATTACGTCCAGGTCGATTCGACCGACAAATTCAAGTAGGTCGTCCAGATGTGAAAGGTCGTGAAGCTGTATTACACGTACATGCGAAAAACAAACCTTTAGACGAAACGGTAGACTTAAAGGCGATTGCGCAACGTACACCTGGTTTTTCAGGTGCCGACCTTGAAAACTTGCTGAACGAGGCCTCATTAATAGCGGCTCGTGGCGGCAAGAAAAAAATTGATATGCGAGATATTGAAGAAGCGACGGACCGTGTGATTGCCGGACCTGCTAAAAAATCTCGTGTTATTTCTGACAAAGAGCGTAACATTGTTGCACATCACGAAGCGGGTCATACTGTCATCGGTATGGTGCTTGATGAAGCAGAAGTCGTACACAAAGTAACGATTGTGCCACGTGGTCAAGCAGGTGGTTATGCGATGATGTTACCTAAACAAGACCGTTTCCTTATGACTGAACCAGAAATGCTCGATAAAATTTGTGGTCTTTTAGGGGGCCGTGTTGCAGAAGATATTATCTTCAACGAAGTATCAACAGGTGCTTCTAACGACTTTGAACGTGCGACTCAGTTAGCGCGTCAAATGGTTACTGAATACGGTATGAGTAAAAAATTAGGGCCATTACAATTTTCACATAGTGGAGGCCAAGTGTTCTTAGGAAAAGATATGTCAGGTCAACCTGACTACTCTGGTCAAATCGCTTATGAAATTGATAAAGAAGTTCAACGTATCATCAAAGAACAATACGAACGTTGTAAAGAAATTCTTACAAAACATGAATCACAATTAAGATTAATTGCTGAAACATTGCTCACAGAAGAAACATTAGTCGCAGAACAAATTCAATCCTTATTCCATGAAGGTCATTTACCTGTCGTGAATTACGATGATGCCAAAGTGGTCGAACGTCATGACGACGAATTTGAAGAAGGTAAATATGGAAAGTCCTACGATGAAATTCGACGTGAACAAGAAGAATTAACAAATCGTTCACGTGCAGGTGTATCTGAACGTGATAAAGATGAACAACGTACAACGCATCCAGAAGATGACACACCATCTGAAAAACATCATTCAGAAGAAGATAAACGTCGTAATGAGCACGAAGATCAATCTTCTGAGGATACAACAGGTTACGAAGGAGAAGCAAACATCGATCGTCCAGGAGACAATCAACCTCCTCGTTAATCGTGTTAACCGTCTCGAAATCTATCATTTTCGAGACGGTTTCTTTTTATGTTAAAGTTAGCTTAAATTCAAGTCATATTTGTTGAGTGGATAGCCTAATGCGATTATGATAAAAAAATGAAATATATGAAGGAGCGAATTCAAATGACTCAAGACTATATCGTCAAAGCGTTAGCTTATAATGGCGAAATACGTGCCTATAGTTCGATTACAACGGACACAATACAAGAGGCACAAACACGTCATTATACATGGCCTACAGCCTCTGCAGCGTTAGGTCGTACTATGACAGCAACGCTCATGATGGGGGCTATGTTAAAAGGTGATCAAAAATTAACTGTCACAGTTGATGGCGATGGTCCCATCGGCAAAATTATAGCGGACGCCAATGCAAAAGGGAAAGTGCGTGGTTACGTAACAAATCCACAAACCCATTTCCCCTTAAATGAAGCAGGAAAATTAGATGTCCGCCGCGCAGTAGGGAAACAAGGGGCTATTAATGTCGTTAAAGATGTGGGTATGAGAGATTACTACACAGGCAATAGTCCAATTGTTTCAGGTGAACTCGGAGAAGACTTTACCTATTATTTTGCGAATAGTGAACAGACACCCTCTTCTGTCGGTGTCGGCGTTCTCGTCAATCCAGATAATTCCATTAAAGCAGCGGGTGGCTTTATTATTCAAGTGATGCCTGGTGCAAAAGAAGAAACGATTGATCGCCTTGAAGCAGCCATCGCTACAATGACCCCTGTTTCTACACTCATCGATGAAGGTGTAACACCTGAGGAAATGTTGACGCACATTTTAGGCGAAGGAAATGTCGAATTTTTAGAAACAATTCCAGCTGAATTTGAATGTCAATGTGGGCACGACAAATTTTTAAATGCGATGCGAGGTTTAGGTGAAGCAGAAATCGAGAATATGATTAAAGAAGATCATGGTGCAGAAGCAGAATGTCATTTTTGTCGTTCTAAATATCAATACACTGAAGATGAATTACAAGGTCTTTTGAATGAGCTAAAACATCAACGCGGATAACAGATAATATGAAGCTACGGGATGAATGGTGAGGTTGCCAAGACTGTTTTATTTAAAATTTTGCAATACGCTTTTTTAATTGTCAGAAAAATGGTATACTATTTGTAAATCCGATTTGATAACTATGTATTCCAGAAATGAATATTAAATTAAAGTGAGGTTATTTAAAATGGTAAGAAAGCCTGTAGAAAATATTACTGAAATTATTGGTCAAACTCCTGTCGTTAAATTAAGACATCAAGCTGGTGAAGATGCAGCAGACATCTATGTCAAATTAGAATATCAAAATCCGGGCGGCTCTGTTAAAGACCGTATCGCGCTTGCGATGATTGAACAAGCTGAAAAAGACGGTAAGATTAAACCTGGTGACACTATCGTTGAACCAACAAGTGGTAACACAGGAATTGGTTTAGCATTTGTATGTGCAGCCAAAGGTTATAAAGCTGTTTTCACAATGCCTGAAACGATGAGCCAAGAGCGTCGTAACCTGTTAAAAGCTTATGGTGCTGAATTAGTATTAACACCAGGCGCAGAAGCGATGAAAGGTGCTATTAAAAAAGCAAAAGAACTTAAAGAAGAACATGGTTATTTTGAACCACAACAATTTGAAAACCCAGCGAACCCTAAAATTCACGAATTAACAACAGGTCCTGAACTTGTAGAACAATTCGAAGGGAGAACAATCGATGCCTTTTTAGCGGGTGTCGGTACAGGTGGTACATTATCAGGAGCGGGTAAAGTTTTAAAAGAAAAATATCCTGATATTCAACTTGTAGCCATCGAACCAGAAGCTTCTCCAGTATTAAGCGGTGGCGAACCAGGTCCGCATAAATTACAAGGTTTAGGTGCGGGATTTGTTCCGGAAACTTTAGATACTGAAATTTATGATGAAGTCATTACTGTAGGCAATGAAACAGCGATGGAAACTTCTCGTCGTGTTGCAAAAGAAGAAGGAATTTTAGGTGGTATTTCTTCAGGTGCAGCGATTTATGCAGCGATTCAAAAAGCAAAAGAATTAGGTAAAGGTAAAACAGTTGTGACTGTCTTACCAAGTAATGGTGAACGTTACTTATCTACACCATTATATAACTTCGAATAATCATAAATAACTAGGATGCCAGGGGGTATCCTAGTTTTTTTAGTTGAAGAGGTATTTAAAACAAAAGTAGCCTTCCCGTAACACTAGTTTTTAAACGACATGTTCGTCATCGTAAGGAATGAACTGAAGGGTAAAGAGACTAACACCTAAAAGTATAAAAACAAGAAATGATGCAATTTTATAGTCACAGTAATGAAAGGTGTGTTGAAAAACATAGGCTTTGTTTTGGGCATCTGGCACTGACGTTCAATTGATACGATTAGCGTCTAAATTTGCTATAATGAACGTATTCATAGAGAAAGGATGACCAATGATGCATACCACACAAATCATGGGAATATTAAACGTGACTCCCGATTCATTTTCTGATGGCGGACAGTATAATGAGGTGGATAAAGCCGTTGCGCATGCGGAACAAATGATGAAAGACGGTGCACACATTATTGATGTGGGGGGCGTTTCTACGCGTCCTGGACATGAAGAAGTGACCGTGGAAGAAGAAATGAACAGAGTCATTCCTGTTGTCAAAGCTTTGAGCCATTTACCGTTGCGCATTTCGGTTGATACATTTCGTAGCGAAGTGGCCGAAGCGAGTTTGAAAGCAGGCGCACATATCATCAATGATCAATGGGCAGGAATTTACGATGAAAAAATATTTGATGTTGTCGCGAAGTATAATGCTGAGATTATTTTAATGCACAATGGAGATGGACATCGTGAGACGCCTGTCGTAGAAGAAATGTTGGTTACGTTACTCAAACAAGCGAATAAAGCTGTTTTGGCTGGCATTCCAAAAGATAAAATTTGGCTTGATCCAGGCATTGGTTTTGCCAAAACACGAGAAGAAGAACAAGAAGTGATGGCGCGTTTAGATGAACTTGTCGCAACAGGGTACAAAGTCTTACTCGCAACCAGTCGAAAACGTTTCATTAAAGAACTTTTAGGTGGCGACAACAAAGTTACTGAGCGAGATGAAGCGACCGCAGCCACAACAGCCTATGGCATTATGAAAGGTGTCGATGGGGTGCGTGTCCATCATGTTCAGATGAACGCAAGACTCGCCAAAGCGATGGACACATTGAAAGGATATGAAGATGAGAGATAATATATTTTTACAAGGATTAGAATTTTATGCCTACCATGGCGCGCTCCCTGCTGAAAATGAAATAGGCCAAGTTTTTATGGTGGATATTGAAATGAAAGTCGATTTATCTGAAGCGGGTGAATCGGATCGTGTTGAAGACACAGTCCATTACGGAGAAGTCTATGAAGATGTAAAAGCGATTATGGAAGGGCCTCCTGTCAATTTACTTGAATATCTCGCTGAACGTATTGCAAAGCGTATAAATTCACACTATAATCGTGTAATGGAAACGAAAGTTAGAATTACGAAAAAAAACCCACCGATTCATGGCATTTATAATGGCGTGGGAATCGAAATAGTGAGGGTGAATCATCGTGGTTGAAGCTTATCTAGGTTTAGGTAGTAATATAGGTGACCGTGAACAACAGCTCAAAGAAGCAATTGAGCGACTTCAACTTGAAGCACACATTGAAGTGAAGCATGTATCCTCCATGTATGAAACCAAGGCGGTAGGGTACGTAGAACAACCAGATTTTTTAAATCTTTGTGTACAGGTGCAAACGACTTTGGAACCTGAGGATTTATTAGACCGTTGTTTGTCTATTGAACAAGCTTTACATCGTGTGCGTAAAGAACGTTGGGGGCCTCGAACAATGGATATTGATGTCTTATTGTACGGGGATAGTATTATTGAGACAAAACGTTTAACTGTACCACATCCAAGAATGACGGAGCGTGCGTTCGTTATGATACCGCTTAACGAAATTGCATCACAAGTCGTTGAACCACGTAGCCAACAAACGATTCAATCTCTTGTTCAACCTGATGCAACAGTTGTAAAATATAAAGGTTGATTTAAATTTAGACCTTCTTTCAACAGTAAATGTTGAAACCAGTGTCTAGTTCGTTATATTAATTTATTGGAGGCACGACATATGTGGAAAATTGGAGACGTCGAAATAGAAAATAGAGTCGTACTTGCACCGATGGCGGGTGTATGTAATTCAGCCTTTCGCCTCACAGTCAAAGAGTTCGGCGCTGGACTGGTGTGCGCTGAAATGGTGAGTGATAAAGCGATTTTATTTAACAATCCAAAGACGATGAAAATGTTATATATTGATGAAAATGAACGTCCACTATCGCTACAAATTTTTGGTGGAGAAAAAGAAACACTTGTGGAAGCTGCAGAATATGTTGATAAAAATACAACAGCTGATATTATCGACATCAATATGGGATGCCCAGTCTCTAAAATCATAAAATGTGAAGCAGGCGCACGTTGGTTGCTTGATCCTAACAAAATTTATGAAATGGTTTCTGCAGTGACAGAACGTGTGAGTAAACCGGTGACATGTAAAATGCGCATTGGTTGGGATGAAGATCATATTTACGCAGTTGAAAATGCAAAAGCTGCAGAGCGTGCAGGTGCAGCGGCAATTTCCTTACACGGACGGACACGTGTGCAAATGTATGAAGGTAAAGCTGATTGGGACATTATTAGACAAGTGAAAGAAGCGGTGAACATCCCTGTGATTGGTAATGGAGATGTGACGAGCCCAGAACTTGCTGAAAAAATGTTAAAAGAAACGGGTGTAGACGCGGTAATGATTGGTCGCGAAGCACTTGGGAACCCATGGATGATTTATAGAACGGTACATTACTTAGAAACTGGTGAGCTCATCGATGAACCAGAAGTCGATGATAAAGTTGAAATTGCTTTATTACATCTACGTCGATTAGTGGACTTAAAAGGTGAAAAAGTCGGCGTTATGGAAATGCGCAAACACGCCTCTTGGTATCTAAAAGGTGTCAGAGGGAATGGTAAAGCACGTAAAGCATTGAACCAAGCTGAGACTGAAGCGGAAATGATAGAAATCCTAACGCAATTTCGCGATGAAATGTTAGCACAACAAACGAAAGTAGAAGCATAGACAAAAAGGAGAGGTAAGCATGTCAGAAGAAATGAATGACCAAATGCAGGTACGCCGTCAAAAATTACAAGAATTACGCGATTTAGGAATCGACCCTTTTGGCGAAAAATTTGACCGTACAGGCGATGCAGAAACATTAAAAACACAATGGGACCAATTTTCAAAAGAAGAATTGGCTGACAAAGAATCAGAAAGTCATACGGTCATTGCAGGAAGACTTATGACTAAACGTGGTAAAGGTAAAGCAGGATTTGCACACATTAAAGATTTAAGTGGTCAAATTCAAATTTATGTTCGAAAAGATCAAGTTGGAGAAGAACAATTTCATATATGGAATACAGCGGATTTAGGTGATATTGTCGGAGTCGAAGGTGTGATGTTTAAAACGAACACGGGTGAACTTTCAGTGAAGGCAAAATCATTTAAATTACTATCAAAAGCATTGCGTCCTTTACCAGACAAACACCATGGTCTTCAAGATATCGAACAACGCTATCGTCAACGTTATTTAGACTTGATTACGAACGAGGAAAGTACACAAACATTCATCAACCGTAGTCGCATCATTCAAGAAATGCGTACATACTTAAATGAAAAAGGCTTCCTCGAAGTTGAAACGCCAATGATGCACCAAATTGCAGGGGGTGCCGCTGCACGTCCATTCGTGACGCACCATAACGCACTAGATGCAACACTTTACATGCGTATTGCGATTGAACTACACCTCAAACGCTTGATTGTCGGCGGTATGGAAAAAGTATACGAAATCGGTCGTGTATTCCGTAACGAAGGTGTATCTACGCGCCATAACCCTGAATTTACAATGATTGAATTGTATGAAGCCTATGCAGATTACCAAGATGTGATGAACTTAACAGAGGAACTTGTTGCGCACGTTGCACGTAAAGTGTTAGGAACAACTTCAATTCAATACGGTGATAATACAATAGAATTAGAACCAAAATGGCGTCGTCTCCATATCGTAGATGCCGTTAAAGAAGCCACAGGTGTGAATTTCTTTGATGTGAAAACAGATGAAGAAGCCCACGCTTTAGCTAAAGAACATGGCATTGAAGTAGACAAAAATATGAAGTACGGCCATATTTTGAATGAATTCTTTGAACAAAAAGTCGAAGAAACATTAATTCAACCGACATTTATCTATGGACATCCAATCGAAATTTCACCATTAGCAAAGAAAAATCCTGAAGACCCACGTTTTACAGATCGTTTTGAATTATTTATTGTTGGGCGTGAACATGCCAACGCATTCACAGAGTTGAATGACCCAATCGATCAACGTCAACGTTTTGAAGCGCAACTTGTTGAAAAAGAACAAGGTAATGATGAAGCGCATGAGATGGATGAAGACTTTATTGAAGCATTAGAATACGGTATGCCCCCAACAGGCGGCTTAGGTATCGGAATAGACCGTTTAGTGATGTTATTGACGAATGCACCGTCTATTCGTGACGTATTATTATTCCCGTATATGCGTCAAAAATAATTAGAAAATTAGAAGTCAAAGCACATGTTGCAAAGGGCAAACCCTTCAACGCAACGTGTGCTTTATTTATTCTTAACATAGCCATAAAAAATTTTGAAAAACATTAAAAAACGCTTGCTATTTACGACAAAACCCTTTAAAATATTTCAAAGTGAGCACGAAATAAGCGGACTGAATTTTAAAGTAAAAAAACTTTAAATAAGTTAATGAAAAGTGTTGACACTTCTCTTGAAATTATGTAATATATAAAAGTCGTCAAAACAAGCGGCATACACATTTAAAATGTTTGTAAAAAACTTTAAGAAAGTGTAAAATTAACTATTGAAAAGTGTTTGCAAACTGTGTATTATAAAAAGGTAGCCAAAACAAGCTGCGAATTAAATAAGTTGTCTGGTGACAATGGCAAAGAGGTCACACCTGTTCCCATGCCGAACACAGAAGTTAAGCTCTTTAGCGCCGATGGTAGTCGGACTTACGTTCCGCGAGAGTAGGACGTTGCCAGGCAATAATTATGGAGAATTAGCTCAGCTGGGAGAGCATCTGCCTTACAAGCAGAGGGTCGGCGGTTCGAACCCGTCATTCTCCACCATTTATGAGCCGGCCTAGCTCAATTGGTAGAGCAACTGACTTGTAATCAGTAGGTTGGGGGTTCAAGTCCTCTGGCCGGCACCATTTATGTGAGCCATTAGCTCAGTTGGTAGAGCATCTGACTTTTAATCAGAGGGTCAGAGGTTCGAATCCTCTATGGCTCATCATTCGAATACTATTGAGCAGAAGTAGTTCAGCGGTAGAATACAACCTTGCCAAGGTTGGGGTCGCGGGTTCGAATCCCGTCTTCTGCTCCATTATTTTTGCCGGGGTGGCGGAACTGGCAGACGCACAGGACTTAAAATCCTGCGGTGAGAGATCACCGTACCGGTTCGATTCCGGTCCTCGGCACCATTCGATAAAGCGCCCGTAGCTCAATTGGATAGAGCGTTTGACTACGGATCAAGAGGTTATGGGTTCGACTCCTATCGGGCGCGCCATTTTAATAACGGGAAGTAGCTCAGCTTGGTAGAGCACTTGGTTTGGGACCAAGGGGTCGCAGGTTCAAATCCTGTCTTCCCGACTTCTTAAAAACACCTTATGGGGGCTTAGCTCAGCTGGGAGAGCGCCTGCTTTGCACGCAGGAGGTCAGCGGTTCGATCCCGCTAGTCTCCACCATTTTTATTTTTA
>NZ_JAANBQ010000016.1:0-89114 GCF_011394755.1 Staphylococcus sp. 11511212
TTTATTAATCCACAGTAGCTCAGTGGTAGAGCTATCGGCTGTTAACCGATCGGTCGTAGGTTCGAGTCCTACCTGTGGAGCCATGGCCCCTTGGTCAAGCGGTTAAGACACCGCCCTTTCACGGCGGTAACACGGGTTCGAGTCCCGTAGGGGTCATTTTATGGAGAATTAGCTCAGCTGGGAGAGCATCTGCCTTACAAGCAGAGGGTCGGCGGTTCGAACCCGTCATTCTCCACCATTTTTGAATTACATATCGGAGGGGTAGCGAAGTGGCTAAACGCGGCGGACTGTAAATCCGCTCCTTCGGGTTCGGCAGTTCGAATCTGCCCCCCTCCACCATCTTATTGGGCTATAGCCAAGCGGTAAGGCAACGGACTTTGACTCCGTCACTCGCTGGTTCGAATCCAGCTAGCCCAGCCATAAGAGCCATTAGCTCAGTTGGTAGAGCATCTGACTTTTAATCAGAGGGTCAGAGGTTCGAATCCTCTATGGCTCACTCATTGATCCTATCTTCGGATAGGGTCTTTTTTTGGTTCTCTGTCAAACATGAAATTATTTATACATCAGTCCGATTTATTATAGAACCCTTTTTTTGTTGCTTCTATACTTTTAACGGTGGGTGAGTTATTTACTCACCATTGTTTTGAATACTACAAAAGCGTACTAAGTAACAAAGTTTTGTCACTTAGCATGTTATATCTTCACCAACCGACGTTGCCCCCTTTTTATACAGCCAATTTCTCAAAAAATATTTAATGTATAAACATTGTATATTTTATACGTTACTAAAATGAATGAACACGAAAACATAGATATTCATTCAAAAAATGTCATATCAATAATTTTAAGCACACTTCCGCTATTTGACACACACTTGCGAATACAAAATGAAAGCTATATGATGATTTTAAGGCTTTAACACACGTGTGAGGGGAAAAGCGTGTCTTAATCTAAAATCACAAAGGGGTTATACATATGAATAAAACTATTGAAATTATTGGTGCACCTACAACATTTGGACAAAAAAAGCTAGGGGTTAATTTTGGACCTGATGCGATTCGCTATGCAGGGGCAGTGGAAAGGCTCAAAAGAATTGGGCACCGCGTCATTGACAGCGGAAATGTGCAAACACCAGAAATTGATTTAGAAAAATTTCACGCCCAACAAGAAGGTTTACAAAACTATGATGAAATTTTAGCATTTTCAAATGATTTAAAGGATAAAGTCTCAGATAGTATTAAAAATCAACATTTTCCGGTTATTTTAGGCGGTGATCATTCATTAGCGATTGGTTCTATTTCTGGAGTGAGTCAGCATTATAAAAATCTAGGAATTATTTGGTATGATGCACATGGGGATTTAAATTTACCTGAAGAATCTCCTTCAGGAAACGTTCATGGAATGCCTTTGCGTGTGCTTGCCGGTGAAGGTGAGGAGGCGCTTGTTCATTTAGGAGGGTTTGCACCTAAAGTAAAACCAGAAAATATTGTCTTAATTGGGATGCGCGATTTGGATTATGGGGAGCGCGCTTATATTAAGAAACATCAAATTAAAACGTATACGATGACAGAAATCGATGAGATGGGTATTAAAAAGGTAATTCAAGAGACGATAGAATATCTGAAAGAACGTACAGATGGCATCCATTTGTCGTTAGATGTTGATGCATTAGATCCTGAAGAAACACCAGGAACAGGCACAAAAGTACTCGGGGGACTCACTTATCGTGAAAGTCATTTTGCATTGGAACAATTGCAAAAATCAGGGTTGGTTACTTCTATGGATTTAGTAGAGGTAAACCCTTTGTTGGATATAGGAAATAAAACTGCAGAGCAAGCTGTTGCATTATTAGGTTCATTCTTTGGTGAGAGTTTACTCTAATAATTTAACGTATTCAACCTATTAGACGTTTAACCGTTTAATAGGTGTTTTTTTATGTAAGAAAATGAATAGAACATTATTTTCATATATGACAGTGGCCGCAATGCTTGCTATAATATGGATTATGGGAATAGATTACCGGAGGAGATGCTATGCAAATTTCTAACCTCTTTCAAAATTTAAGTACGCTTGAGGTCATTACAGGCATTCTAGATTTATTAATTGTATGGTATGTCATCTATCTCCTTATAACCGTATTTAAAGGAACTAAAGCAATTCAATTGTTAAAAGGGATTTTATTTATACTGGTAGGTAAAGGGATTAGTGAATATTTACAGTTAACAACGACTTCAAGACTTTTTGACTTAGTGATGCAATGGGGCTTTCTAGCCATTATTGTTATTTTTCAACCTGAGATTAGACGTGCGTTAGAACAACTTGGAAGAGGGAGTTTGTTCAAACGTTATGCGATGACATCTTCAGTTGAAGTACCTAAACTCGTTGAATCGGTGTCAAAAGCAGTCCAGTATATGGCTAAACGTCGTATTGGAGCTTTAATTGTCTTTGAAAAAGAGACAGGGTTACAAGATTACATAGAGACTGGCATTCCGATGCATTCTGATATTTCACAAGAACTACTCACAAACGTCTTTATTCCTAATACGCCATTACATGATGGGGCGATGATTATTCAAGGTGACAAAATTGCTACGGCTGCAAGTTACTTGCCTTTATCAGATAGTCCTAAAATTGCGAAAAGTTTAGGAACGAGACATCGTGCGGCTGTGGGTATTTCTGAAGTTTCTGATGCATTTACAGTTGTTGTCTCTGAAGAAACGGGCTCCATCTCCGTGACATTTGATGGTAAATTACGTAAAGATATTTCTGTTGAAGCTTTTGAAGAGTTGCTCACTGAACATTGGTTCGGATCACATTTTTCTAAGAAGGGCGTGAATTAAATGTTTGAATCAAAATGGGGACTGAGATTTTTTGCATTTATTCTCGCACTGTTGCTCTTTTTATCAGTGAATAATGTATTCGGCGAATCTTTTAGCACAGATACTATATCAAATGATGGCAATAAAACTATCAAAAACGTGCCTGTCGAAGTCATTAACAACAATAAAAATTTATATGTTTCAGGAGCGCCCGATAGTGTAGATGTAGAGTTGAGTGGACCTCAGTCTAAAATTTTACAAGCTCAAAAAGTAGAAGACTATAAGGTGACGCTCGATGTATCTGATGCAAAGACAGGGGACCAAACGGTGGACTTTCAAGTGAGAGGATTAGATAAAGATATCAATTATCGTGTCTATCCTAAAGAGGCAAATCTTTCTATAGAGAAAAAAGAAAGTAGAACAGTTACAGTTGAACCGAATACAAGCCCTTATGCTGTCGATGCCAATTATATGATTAAGGAAGAATCTGTCTCACCACGAACTGTAAAAGTAGTAGGAGGCAAAGAACAACTTGATCGGATTGCGTTTGCAAAAGCAAGCTATACAAATGATGTAGGTATTTCCGAAAAGACGACCGCGCAAGCGAAAGTGGCAGTGTTTGATAAAAATATGAATAAACTTGATGTTCAAGTTGTACCCGCTTCAGTTGATTTGAGCGTGGATGTGGAACCTTATCATAAAAAAGTAAAAGTTAAAGTAACACGTAAAGGCAATCCTCAAGAAGGCACCTCTATTTCGGATGTCAGTCTAGATAAAGAGACCATTGATATTTATGGCAATCGAAATGATTTAGAAGATATTGACGAAATTACCGGTCAGGTGGATGTCAATAACGTTTCAGAAACGACAAAGAGGGAAGTTAAATTAGACTTACCACAAGGCGTAACTTATTCAAAACCATCAGCAGTGGAAGCGAATATTAAAGTAAATTAATGATGAGATATAAAGGAGAAATGAATTATGGGTAAATACTTTGGTACAGACGGTGTAAGAGGCGTTGCAAACCAAGAATTAACTCCAGAACTTGCATTTAAACTTGGGCGTTATGGTGGCTACGTCCTTGCACATAATCAACATAAAGACCACCCACGTGTATTAGTCGGAAAAGATACGCGTGTTTCAGGTGAAATGTTAGAACATGCGTTAATTGCAGGTCTTGTATCGATTGGTGCAGAAGTAATGCGATTAGGCGTCATTTCAACACCAGGTGTCGCATATTTAACAAGAGAGATGGAAGCTGAATTAGGTGTGATGATTTCAGCCTCTCACAATCCTGTGGCGGATAACGGCATTAAGTTTTTTGGGTCTGACGGATTTAAGCTTTCAGATGATCAAGAGAATGAAATAGAACAACTGTTGGATCAAGAGCATCCAGACTTACCACGTCCAACTGGAAATCAAATTGTCCATACCTCTGATTACTTTGAAGGGGCTCAAAAATATTTAAGCTATTTGAAATCGACAGTTGATGTCAACTTAGAAGGCCTCAAAATTGCACTAGATGGTGCACATGGCTCTACAGCTTCTTTAGCGCCATTCTTATTTGGTGATTTAGAAGCGGATACTGTGACAATTGGATGTAATCCAGATGGTTACAATATTAATGATGGTGTGGGTTCGACGCATCCTGAAACATTGGCAAAAACAGTTGTCGAATCAGAAGCTGATTTTGGTTTAGCTTTTGATGGTGATGGAGATCGTCTCATCGCAGTTGACGAACAAGGTCATATTGTTGACGGGGATCAAATCATGTTTATCATTGGTCAAGAAATGGCGAAAAATCGTGAATTAAATGACAATATGATTGTTTCAACAGTTATGAGTAATCTCGGTTTTTATAAAGCATTAGAGCGTGAAGGCATTGCTTCTAACAAAACAAAAGTGGGAGATCGCTATGTCGTAGAAGAAATGCGTCGTGGAAACTATAATCTAGGTGGAGAGCAATCAGGTCATATCGTCATGATGGATTATAATACTACTGGTGATGGTCTTTTAACAGGGACTCAATTAGCTGCAGTTGTGAAACGCTCAGGTAAAAAATTAAGTGAGCTAGCCGCCCAAATGCAAAAATATCCACAGTCACTAGTCAATGTACGTGTAACAGATAAACATGGTGTGGAGGACAACCAAGATGTCCAAGCGATCATGCGCGATGTTGAAGAAGAGATGAATGGCGAAGGACGTATTTTAGTACGACCTTCAGGTACTGAACCATTAGTGCGTGTGATGGTTGAAGCAAAAACTGATGAAGATGCAGAACGTTTTGCACAAACAATCGCAAACGTCGTAGAAGAAAAAATGGGATTATAATATAAAAGCAGTGAGCGTGTATAGTGCTCACTGCTTTTTCTTTATCCGTTTTTAATTATAAAGCATGATAGGCTGATTCAATTTCTTGAGCGAGTGTTTTATTCACTTCGGCATGCTGCATCAAAAATGTTTGCATGCCTTCTTCTTGTAATCGCTTGTTTTTCTCAGTGGTTTCAGCATCATTCTGATCTGTATAATGTAATGCATACGCTGCTAGTTGTGTTAAAGCTGTATACGGTTCGTTTTTAGCGTTTAAAGCTTTCAATGGTTTCATAATGCGATCATTTGGGCCTAATTTACGAAGAACTCCACGGCCTACACGTGTAATATCATCAGATAAATAAGGATTTTGATAGCGTTCAATGATCGTCTCTCTATATGTTTTCATTGTGTCATTATCAAAATCAAACTGTGTAGTAATATAGTTACTTGTTTCTTCAAGTACGCGTTCTAAACCTTTAAAAATCGACGTGTCGTTAATGGCTTCTAAAATCGTTGAATGATGAAAATATTGACCCGCATAAGCAAGATAAGCATGACCAGTATTCACAGTGAGTAATTTTCGTTCAATATAAGGCGTTAAAGCTTCAACGTATTTAACCCCTTGAAATTTTTGACCATACCAAGTGTCCGCTTCGATAACCCATTCATAAAATGGTTCAACTGTCACATCAAGTATATTTTCATTATGTTGAATTGGCACAATGCGGTCTACAGCTGCATTAGAAAAATGGATGTGTGTTTCAAATGGGCCAACTTCTGCTTCTAATGCACTTTGGAGTTGATCTGTCGCATTAATCGCATTTTCACAAGCGACGACATTGACGGCAGTTTGACGTCTTTTTAACACGGGAGCCAGTGACTTAGCAATCATCGGTAAAATATTCACACCAACAGCAGTTGTAATTAAATCTGCTTCTAAAATAGCGTCCTCTAATGCATTTGCATCTTCAGTTGAATGTAAAGCAGTGACCTGCGTTACATTATTTTTCGTTTGTGCTTCATTCGCAAGGGTGACGGTATAGGATTGTTCTTGTTTTAAGGCTTGTACGATATCGCTATTGACATCTGCAAATGTCACCTCATATCCATTGTCTGCTAATATAAAGCCAATGAAACCTCGGCCAATATTTCCTGCGCCAAAATGTAAAGCTTTCATTATGCATCCGCCTCCTCAAAGACACGTCGAATCGTAGCACCATCTTTTGCATGAATAATTTTTTCAACGTTTTCTTCTTCACTAAAAGCAATCGCAATTTGAGAAAGGAGGTCAAGATGTTCGCCATCTTTACCTGCGATGCCAATAACAACTTTCACTTCTTCGCCATTCCAATCCAAACCGTCAGGAATTTGAATTAAAGATAAGCCCGAAGTGAGGACTTCATTTTTAGCCTCATCAGTTCCGTGAGGGATCGCAAGGGCATTTCCCATAAAAGTAGAAACCAATTGTTCACGCGCTTTCATAGCTTGAATATAGCTTTCAGTGACAACCCCACTTTGAACTAACAGTTGGCCTGCTTTTTCAATTGCCTCCTCTTGTGTTGAAATGACTTGGTTTAATAAAATGTTTTCATCTTTTAATAAATTTTCCATGTATAACACTCCTTATAAATTTTGAATAAATTTAAAAACTTCTGACTGCACAAGTTGCTCAACAGTTGAATGAGAGGGTTGAGCATTCTGCCAATCATCGAGGTGATGTGTAAATGTGCTATAAATCTCGCTGACAAGGGGTCTCAGATGTGTGGGATGAGGCAAAAATGCACATAATAAGAGGTAAACCTCGGTATGTTGCATCATGACTGGTTTTTCTAGATGTACCATTGCGAGAAAAGGTCGTTCTATTCGTTCGTCAATGAGATGCGGTATCGCAATGGGATAGGGTGATAAATCAAATGATTGTTTTGCATGTCGCGCTATCAACAATTGGGCAAAAGCAGAAACCTCGTTTGATTTAATGACTTGTTTTGAGGCCAACAGGTTTGCGAGTTGATGTTCCCAGCTTTTACCGTTTTTTAACGTGTGTGACTCAAAATTTTCTGCGATGTCTAGACTGTAGTGCATAATCTCTAGCTTGTGGCGAATTACATTTTGTGAGGTGTGAGACGTTGCGTGAGCATATTGCACAGGCTTTTTCATCTCTGTATTAAATTGATCATGTAAAAACGCTGATGTTTGTGCTAATTCATGTTCAGGGAGTAACGGATTGACCGTGAGATAAGGTTCAGGAATATCTAATTCGACAGTCGAAATAATTGCATCGAATGTCTCGAGTGGTAATGTCTTTAAGTCGCTCACTGAAGCTTGTTTAATCTCATCAATCATCGGAAAACTTTCTGTTAAACGGTTGGCCAATATCCGACTTGTCCCAACTCCGCTACTACAAACGACTAAGACATGCTTAGTTTGTTTAATCGTTTGGATGGCGCCTCCAAAATGTAAAACGAGAAAAGCAATCTCATGCACTGGAAAAGTGATGGAAGGCCAAATCGTTTTAACGGCTTTTGTGACAGCTTCAAATATTAATGAATAGCTTGATTGAATCCGTTCTGTCATTGGATTATGTGTTTCTATTCGATATTGAATCCGGTTTAATGCGGGTTTGATATGAAGGGATAATCCCTCAATTAATTCTTTACGATTTGAAAATTCAATTTGCATGGACTGTTCCACCGCATCGACCAATTGTTGAATCGAAGCAGTCGTGCCCATGACGAAAGCAGATTCTTTTTCATGTTTTCTTTTCGCACTTTGTAGGTGTATTGCGATAAAACTCGTCTCTGCTTCATCGAGTGTGATTGAATAAATGTGCGATAAACGTTCGGCAATACTTTCAGCTACTTCGTATTCCAAAGTTTGTTGCACATCTGACATCACACTCATATCAATCGATACAAATTGTTTGTGCTTCATGCGTTCTACACTTAACGCGATATGAACAATGAGCCCTAAATAGCTTGATTCCGTTAAGGTATAAGGTAGGGCATCTAAGTCATCCATTAAGACACGCTCAATTTGGAAAATCTCTTTCATATCCATGAGCGGTAAACGTTCGTGTGTTAACGATTGAAAAACGAAATGGTTTTCGATGACGGAGTAAACACTTAGGCTATCGAGCCGTTCCATCATGAGTTGGCTTAAAAGCTCACGTTTATGCATCTCGCTTCCATGAATAGCAATGCCTACGCCACGTGTTCGCTCGAGTTGTATATTGAATTGGTTCAAATCTTTTTCTAAGGCGTCTAAAACTTTACTTAATTGTTGTAAAGACGTTCCGATTTCACTGGCTAATCCCCATTGTTTGAGTGGTTCTGAAGATTGAATTAAGGCATAAAGTAAAATTACTTTCTGTTCTTCGAGCGTGAGGTCCATAGGGGCATCGTTATTTAAAATATGTTTTAACTTTTTTTGTCCTGTCTCACTTGTTTTAATAAAAACCCCTTTGTTTTTTTGACGAATGAGTTCTGTATCTAAAGTTGCTAAACTTTTTTCTAAAGATTTAAGTTCGCGATGAATCGTTCTTGAAGATACGGCCAAATGCTGTGCCATGTCATAAATTCGGATTGGGACATTTTGATTTTTAAGTAATATTTCTAAAATTTGGCGTTCTCTCATATTGAAATACATGATGTCTCACACTCCCTTTAGATTTGGACATCAATTTATTATGTCGTTATGATTGTGATTTAATATTTTGAATCAATTCTTCATATCTTGGTGAATTTAAGAAATTATCTACGGAAATATGAATCGCATTAGGGACTTGTTTTATTGCACGGTCAGTTAATTTTTTTTGAGTAATGACCAGTTGTGCATTGTCCGGTAGTTGATTGATAGCTTTATTCGTAACATCAACATTTTCTATTCCTGCTTTTTGGAATTTTTTTCGAAGCATACTTGCGCCCATGGCACTAGATCCCATACCGGCATCACAAGCAAAAATAATGTGTTGGACATGGTCATAACGATGCGCCGCAACGTTTTCCGTATCGTAACGATCTAGTAAAGCGTCAGGATCTTCATCAGATGCAACTTCAGGTTGAGTTTGTTGTGTTGCCTGTGTTTGTTCCTCTTTATCTTCTTGATCAATAAATGTTTGACGTACGCGAGAAGGTTTCCCTTTTGTCGCTTCCATTTTTGCTGTTGCAGCTGCCAAACTTGTTTTAGGGTCTTTCGTAAATTTCAAAATCAATGAAGCAATGACGAAAGTGACAAGTGTAGATAATAAAACGCCTAAAATCATAACTAAATAGTGGCCCTTAGGTGTTACCGCAAAATAAGCTAAAATTGAGCCTGGTGACGCAGGACCTGTTAACCCAAATTGGAATAAACTAAATGTAGCGACCCCTGTCATGCCCCCAGCAATGGTTGCAATAATAAGCAGTGGACGTGCTAATACATACGGAAAATAAATTTCGTGAATGCCGCCGATAAAGTGAATAAATGCAGCACCATAGGACGTTGCTTTTTCTGTGCCTTTACCAAATAACATGTAGGCGAGTAAAATGCCTAAACCTGGACCAGGATTAGATTCTAATGTGTATAAAATCGAACGACCGGCAGTACTTACTTGCTCAGTCGCAAGAGGTGTGAGTACCCCATGGTTAATGGCGTTATTTAAGAAAAGGACTTTACCAGGTTCAATCAATAAACTTACAAGTGGTAATAAGTGCATTGAAACGAGAAAATCAACGCCTGCACCGAGTAATTTCATGAGTCCTTCAACAATCGGCGCAAGCAGTTTATAACCTAAAATGGTCATAAAGAAGGCTAGAAACCCTGCTGAGAAGTTGTTAAATAACATTTCAAGCCCATTCGGTGTGCGTGGTTGTAAAAATTGGTCTACTTTTTTCATGAGCCAACCGGCTAATGGTCCCATCACCATTGCGCCGATAAGCATAGGTGTATCAGGAAATGCAGCAATGACACCCATGGTAGCTGTAGCACCGACTATACCTCCACGGATATCGTGAACGAGGCGTCCACCACTGAAGGCAATCAGTAATGGAATGAGATATTTAATCATAGGATCAACCATTGTGGCTAAATCTTTGTTAGGTAACCAACCGTCAGGAATAAATAATGCAGTAATCAGTCCCCAAGCAATAAAGGCACCAATATTTGGCATGATCATACTGCTTAAAAAAGAGCCAAATGCTTGAACGCCTCTTTGCACACGCTCTTTCATTGGTTTTTGTTCTGTGTGTTGTGACATATGACAACCCCCTTAATCGATAAAGTAAGTAACTTACTTCTTCATCGTAAGCGCTGTCATTATCGTCAGCAATGCAAACTAAATTCGGGTTTGTCACTTTGAGAATGACAAATCACAATTAACGTCGTTTTTATAGGGATTATATTTTTAGAAGAATGCGTTGAGTGAGAGAACGCGATTAATTCAAAAATAAAATTTCGCGGGGAGAGGAGGTTTAATAAAAGCAATCTACATCAAAAATGATATTCATATGCCCGAAGATTTAATATTGAAGTCAATTCATTTGATACAAATGTGTAACAATTTCAAATAAATTTTGTGTGAACGCACGAATAATTATTTGCAATATGTAAAGATGAAAGTGTAAAATAAGTTATATTGTTTTGAAAGGAGGATAGAGGGTACATCAATAAAAGCGCCAGCACAAGTGAGTGATACAACCATACTCTATATTTTAAAACAGAAAATATATGAGGGTTATTGATGTCGCTTGTAGACGAGGAGGATAGTGATCGAACTTTTTCGGCGGATGCTATCCCGGATGTGGCTCATTCGTTAGCTTATTAATTAAATCAGCAAGGTGACTTGTTGGACAAAGTTAATAAGATCGCCAACATAAAAAATAGAGATGAAAAGCGATGCTTAACTGCTCGAAAGGTGAGTCTCTCCATTAAAACAGAATGGGGACCTGATCAAAAGAGTGTTCAAAGCACCGTTATTTCAATGTGGAGGAAAAAATTATGTGCGGAATTGTAGGTTATATTGGTACACAAAATGCAAAAGAAATTTTATTACGTGGACTTGAAAAGTTAGAATATCGTGGTTATGACTCAGCAGGTATTGCGACACGCGATGAACAAGGTGTGACTGTTATTAAAGCGCAAGGTAGAATTGCTGAATTACGTAAAGAAGCTGAAAAAGCAGGTGACGGTTCAACAGGTATTGGACATACACGCTGGGCAACACACGGTGTCCCTAGTTATGAAAACTCACATCCACATCAATCATCAAGTGAACGTTTTACGTTAGTTCATAATGGTGTAATTGAAAACTATGAGGAATTAAAACAAGAATACATTCCTCATGTGGAATTGAAATCAGAAACAGATACAGAAGTTATTGTACAATTAGTTGAACATTTTTCAGAAGAAGGCTTATCTACAGAAGAAGCTTTTACTAAAGTAATTAGTTTATTACACGGTTCTTATGCACTCGGTTTATTAGATTGTGAAGATGAGAGCACAATTTACGTAGCGAAAAACAAATCTCCATTATTAGTTGGTATTGGGGATGACTTTAATGTTATTGCCTCTGATGCATTAGCGATGATTCAAGTCACAAGTGAATATAAAGAATTAAAAGACCAAGAAATCGTACTTGTGAAACGTGACAGCGTTGTGATTAAAGATTTGAACGGACAAGTGATTGAACGTGAAAGCTATACAGCTGAAATCGATGCATCTGACGCTGAAAAAGGCATTTATAGTCACTACATGTTAAAAGAAATTCACGAACAACCTGCTGTTATGCGTCGTATCATTCAAGAGTATGAAGATGAGTCAGGGAATCTAAAAATTGATCCTGAAATTGTGAAAGATGTGAGTTCAGCCGACCGTATTTATATTATTGCGGCAGGGACAAGTTACCATGCGGGTCTTGTAGGTAAAGAATTTCTCGAAAAATGGGCGGGCGTGCCTACGGAAGTTCATGTAGCTTCTGAGTTTGTTTATAACACGCCATTACTTTCTAAAAACCCATTATTTATCTACATCTCTCAATCTGGAGAAACTGCAGATAGTCGTGCAGTACTTGTTGAAACAACAAAATTAGGACACAAGTCTTTAACAATTACGAACGTAGCGGGTTCTACTTTATCTCGTGAAGCGGACCACACATTATTGTTACATGCAGGACCTGAAATTGCCGTTGCATCAACGAAAGCGTATACGGCGCAAATTGCTGTATTATCTATCCTTTCTCAAGTTGTGGCTAAAGAACATGGCCGTGAAACGAACATTGATTTATTGCCTGAATTAGCGAAAGTGACAGCTGCAATTGAAACTATCGTGGACGATGCACCAAAAATGGAACAAATTGCGACAGATTTCTTAGAAACAACACGCAATGCCTTTTTCATTGGTCGTACAATTGACTTCAATGTCAGCCTTGAAGGTGCACTTAAGTTAAAAGAAATTTCATATATTCAAGCAGAAGGATTTGCAGGCGGTGAATTAAAACACGGCACAATCGCATTAATTGAAGAAGGTACACCTGTCATTGCCCTTGCGACACAAGAAGGGGTTAACCTTTCTATTCGTGGTAACGTAAAAGAAGTTGTTGCACGTGGTGCCAACCCATGTATCATTTCAATGGAAGGACTAGAAAAAGAAGGGGATACGTATGTTATTCCTCATGTACATGAATTATTAACGCCACTCGTTTCAGTCGTTACATTACAATTAATTTCTTATTATGCAGCATTACACCGTGATTTAGATGTGGATAAACCACGAAACCTTGCTAAATCAGTGACTGTAGAATAATTCTTAAATAAAGCTTAAAGACGGCGATTTGCCGTCTTTTTTGTATGCAAAAATAGCCGATTTTGGTACGATGAGTGTAATATGTAAAAAGGTGTGGTGGCCATGTTAATTTCATTGAAGAATGTCTCAAAAACGATAGAGGGACGGGAAATACTAAAAGATATCAATTGGCAAGTCAATAAAGGCGAGCATTGGCTAGTGTATGGCTTAAATGGTGCCGGCAAAACAACATTATTAAATATTGTAAATGCTTATGAGTTTGCTACAACCGGAGAAGTGGTATTGTTTGGACATCGCCCAGGTGAAATAGGCTATTCGGCGCAAGATGTGAGAGCACAAATGGGCTACATTTCATGTGAGCTTTCTGGGAAATTTCAACCTGAAGAGACCGTCAGGGATGTGGTATTAAGCGGTTTTCGTCAAACGATAGGTTTATATCATACACCGGCACAAGAGGAAATCAATCGGGCAAAAGATGTGCTTGAACAGTTAAATATAGCCGAATTTGAATCTCAATGCTTAGGTAAGTTATCTTCAGGTGAGCAACAACGCGTTTTGTTAGCACGTGCGATTATTAACCGACCTAAAGTTTTGGTGTTAGATGAACCTACAAATGGCTTAGACTTTGTAGGACGTGAACAATTTATAGATACATTAAAACGCATGTATTATCACTATCCTGAAACAGCTTTAATTTATGTCACGCACTTTATTGAAGAAATTTCAAGTGATGTTAACCAGGCGCTATTGTTAAAAGAGGGCTCCATTCATGCCAAAGGTGAAATAGAAGATGTACTCAATGGACACCACCTTTCTAAGTTATTTAATATGCCTGTTAAAGTCTATCATCACCATCATCGATACCAAATCGTGCGTTTGTAATGAGCATTGATTCATGAAGATAAACATGAAACAATATAGAAGAAAGTATTGTGGAAAGGAAAAGGATTATGAAAAACGTGAAAGCAATTTTTTTAGATATGGATGGGACATTACTGCATGAAAATAACCGTGCATCAGAAAACACTGCGTCAGTGATTACAAAACTACGAAACAAAGGTTACCGAGTGTTTCTAGCGACGGGAAGAGCTTATGAAGAAATTCATTTACTTATTCCAAAGGATCTTGAATTTGATGGAATCATCTCTTCCAATGGAACTTTAGGACATATTCATGAGCAAGTGTTGTTTGAGCATGATTTAAGTGTCACAGCGGTCGAAACAATTGTAGAACAGGCTCAAAAGTCAGGTATTTATTATGAGGTTTTTCCGTTTACAGAATCTCGTTTTGCGCTCACTAAAGATCAATCTTGGATTTTAGAACTTGTAAAAGGAGAAAAACCAAATCAAGTCGCCGAGAGTGAATGGTTGTCTCGTCATGAAGCGATAAAGGAAAAACTGACATGGCGACACGATATTCCGGATGACTTAGGCTATTCAAAAATGTACTTGTTTCACCCCGATTTAAATAAAATTGAAGCTTTTCGTAATGCCATGCATGAGCAAAGTGAAACATTAAAAATTGAAGTGTCTAATTCAACACAAAATAATGTAGAAACGATGAAATATGGCATTAATAAAGGCACTGGGATACAAGAAATGTGTCAACATTTCGATATTGACCTCTCTGAAACACTTGTGATGGGAGATAGTGATAATGACCGTACGATGTTTGAAGTAGGTGCAGTGACTGTAGCCATGAAAAATGCTAAGCCCCATATTAAAGCATTAACTGAATATGAAACAGAAGATGATAATAATGAAGACGGTGCAGCAAAGTTTTTAGAAAAACACTTGCTTACATAAAATAACAAGCTCATATTAAAGTAAAAACCAGGGCGGAATTATTCCGTCCTGGTTTTTACTATCAATATTAATCTATTATTTCACTTGTTTTTCTTGTTTTTGGCCACGTCTTACAAAATATTGAACAATGGTACCGATTATAAAGAAATAAACAAAGAAACGCAGTAAGAAGTATACAATCACAGTGATAAGTTTAATAATGTTTAACGTTTCTAATGAAAGTTGACTCACTAAATTTGATAGTAACTGCAATATTGGCAAGGCAAATAATATTAAGATAAAGTTCAAAATGAGAAGGCCAATAAAGAATGGTAAAAATGTTTTTTGTTTGTTGCGAATACCAGACCAACCTAGTTTGATGAGTTCTTTTAAAGGACGTTTTGGCTCTTCAACATAAGCGACAGTCATATTCGTAACAAATATACATACAAACCAAATGATAATACTACTAATGATTGAGATAATCACAAACCCAATCAAGATGATTGTTTGTAGTGTCCCATTACTAAGTGAAAGATCTCTTAAAGATAGTATTAACGTGCTTAATAATGATTTAAGTCCCATGCTAACAAGTGTATTTATAGCTGACATAAGTACAAGACAAAGTGTTACAAATAAACCAAGTTTAACGGCCTTCAACCAACGACCACCCGTAAATGACTTGAAAATGTCTGTAAATTTAACTGATGTATGATCATGAATCGCGTGATAAAAAGTGCGAATAGATCCAGTAAATAATGGGTAGATGAGGAAAACAAAAATGATGAGCGTAAGGACGATAAATCCTATCATCGTCAAGATAATGTTTTGAATGCTTCCTTGTCCCATCATCATTGATATTGAAGCCATTTGTATCAATTGTTGAAATGGAATAAAAATCAACATGAGTATAACGGCCATTAATAAAAAGTTGACAAAGTTCGCTAATAATAACGTCTTTCTTTGAGATTTGGAATTGTGCCAAAATAATTTTGTGAATTTAAACACCTGCGAGCACTCCTTTCAATACTTAACACATTATCAAAATATATTGGTTTTGGAAATCAATAAGGTAAAAATAAGTTATTTTTCTGGTGATTAAACTTCAAAAATAAAGATATTAACTAGAAAAGGGTCATTTCATTCGTTTTAGACCTTTTTAAAATGATATTTTGTTTCAACGATTATTGAATTTAATGGGCGACTGAGAAACTTATTTGTTAAAATAAATATGAGGTGAGATGGGGGATGAAAATTTCAAATCAAAAGATTTACGAGCAAATCGCTAATGATTTAATAGAGCAAATTGAAAAGGGACAATTACAAGAAGGGGAACGTCTTCCTTCTATACAAGCATTAGCCAAAACATACGGTGTGAGTAACGCCTCTATGCGAGAAGCATTAAATGCTTTACGTATGATAGGTTTAATCGAAATCAAACATGGTTATGGGACGTTTGTCAAACAAAAGCAGCCACAGTTATTTGATTTTAAAGATCAAGCGTTAACGCAAAAACGTGTAAAAGATATTTTAGAATTACGTGAAGCTGTTGAAGTAAAAACGGCAAGTTTGGCTTCTGAAAGACGAACTGATCAAGATTTAGTCGCCATGAAAAAAGCATTAGATGAAATGGAACACGCAATTCAAAATAATACGTCTGGTGAAGTGGCGGACTTAAATTTTCATTTAGCGATTGCTAAAGCCACGGACAACCCTTTTTTATACGAGTTACTCAACAACATTGCGGATAAGATTCAACATACAATGAAAGGAACGCGTCATATTTATTTATATAGTCGTCAAAAACGAATGGAAAAATTGTTTCATGAACATATGGAAATTTATGATGCCATCCAAAGACAAAATGAGACAGATGCTGCTCAGAAAATGACAATCCATTTACAAGAGGTGCGACAAACACTTGTCGATAATTATATTGTAGAATCATAGAAAAACAGAGGCGTGTACTAGGAATTTGAAATGTGGATGAAAGACTTAATTTCGTTGAGATGTCCTAGGCACGCGCTTTTTAATTGTGTTACAATCACTGTATAACTTAGCAAATACTTACGCGAATACATAGAAATTATAGATAAGAATGTGAGGTGACATCCCCATGCCTTTAATGTTAAAGCCGGTTTTTCAGGAACGACTTTGGGGAGGTACAAACTTAGCACAATACGGTTACGTGTTACCTAGTGACCATATCGGTGAAGTATGGGGAATATCGGCACATCCTCATGGTGCGAATGAAATTTTAAATGGCCCATATCAAGGGATGACGCTAGACGACGTTTGGGCGACGTACCCTAAACTATTTGGGGAATTTCCGACAAAGAAATTCCCATTACTAACAAAGGTATTAGATGCAACACAAAAACTCTCTGTTCAAGTGCATCCAGATGATACGTACGCCTATGAATTTGAAAATGGCGAATTTGGTAAAACAGAATGTTGGTATATCTTGGATGTAAAACCAGGGGCGGAAATTATATATGGGACAAATGCAGATTCAAAAGAAACGTTAGCAAAATTACTAGATGAACGTCGTTTTGATGAGCTTTTTAAACGTGTGCCTGTCGAAGCGGGCGATTTCTTTTATGTTCCTGCAGGGACAGTCCATGGTATTGGCGAAGGTATCATGATTTTAGAGACGCAACAATCGTCAGATACGACTTATCGTATTTATGATTACGACCGCCGTGACCAAAATGGACAATTGCGTCCTTTACACATTGAAAAAAGTAAAGATGTGATTCAGTACGGAAATGAAAGTCCCAATCTCATCCCTACCACCGAAGTGATTGAAACACATAAAAGAACCACATTTGTACAAAATGAATTCTTCACGGTTGTGAAATGGGAAATAGACGGTACGTTGAATTATATGAAACCAAGAGAGTTTGTTTTAGTCTCAGTTTTAGAGGGACGCGGGGAACTTATTGTTGATGGAGAAATTTATCCTATTGAGAAAGGCCATCACTTTATTTTAACGGCAGAAGATTTGGACAATGTATTTGAAGGTGAATTTACATTAATCATCAGCTATGTCTAAGGGCGGTGTTTCGAATTTGAAAAGTGGTTTATATATTGCGCTAATATGCGGCATTCTTTCAGGTGCTGTCATATTTTTTAATGTTCCTTTATTTCCATCCCCCGTTTTTCCAGTAATCATTGGTTTAATCGGGATTATTGCTACGATATGGACATTTCCAAATCGTGAAATTAGTAGCATGTTAAAGCTTGGGGGAATTATGGTCAACTTATTCCCTGTGATAGTAGGCGTGATTACATTATTTCAAACATAAATCTGACGACTGTCTATCCATTCAAACTATTAGAACGTATTAAATAAATGAAGGAGAACCAAATCATCATGACAGCAGAAACGAACTATTTTTGGCTGAACTGTGGCTATAATCGCTGGAATCATAATGAACCTCTAGTAGGTCAAACCGCTGTATTTGAATCAGGCGCACAATTTAATCCAACACAAGGTTATCGTGCGTTTAAACAAGCTCAAATTGGAGATAAAGTTGTTTTTTATCAAGTCCAAACAGATGCGGGATTACTAGGCTGGGGCGAAATTATCAATGTCGTCACAGGCGCTCAAAATAAAATCCATGTACAATTTAAATTTAAAGAAACGTTTAAATCACTCACGACCGAATATTTAAAACGAAGTGAAGCTTTAGAGTTTCGAATGAATCATATGAAAGAATCCCTATTTAATAAAATTTCTTATGATGAATTTGAATTAATCAAAGGTTTAGGGACAGGAGATGTTTCTGTGCCGCGTTACTTTTATATGGCTGAAACAATCTCATTTGAACCCGGTGAAACTTATACGATATATACACATAATGTCAATGGAATTAAACGTAATGGCTATCATCATTATACACAACTCGAGGTAGGGGATCAGATACTCATTTACAATCGTTATAGCAATCAGTCTGTCATTGGTCGAGCAGAAGTTGCCCATCACATACATACACGACCACCAGAAGCAGGCCGCACAAATAGTACAGCGATCGAAATACGCTATATTGAAGATATTCCACCCGTCAGTCTAATGACCTTAAATAAACATCCTAAATTAAAAAATTTGTATTTCTTACAAGAAAATGCAAAACAAGCTATTGCAAGTTTAACCCCTACGCAATTTGAAGCGATTATGGAAATGAGTCAAAACGGCGGAATGAAAGGACAGTTCGAAACAGTAGGGCATTCAACAGGTGAAAGTACGGGCGATGACATTAAACCGTTCATTCTATTATTAGCAAATGATAAATCAGAAGGGTTAAAAGCAGCAGAATCCTTAGTCGAAAAAGCCAATGCGACACCGGTGATTACAACGGCTCACCCTGATTTTTCGGAAGAAATGTTGTATGGGCGTTATTTACCAAATGAAGCAGGCGCGATGTATTACCGTGAAGGATTTATCACCGAGTTGATGCCAAAAACAGAACGTCAATATCTTGTTATTGACCAGTTTGAACGATTAGACCTCGATATTTTTCAAATGTTTATCAATGTACTAGAAGGTTACGAGATGACGTTGCCACGTTATAATCGCGACGGCAGTATGGTAAAGTGGAGTTTGCGTAAAGATTCATTTTATCGTTTTAATCCTAATTGGCATATTGTAGGTGTAACCTATTTGAGTCCTCAAGAGGTTAAAGAACAATTTTCACCACAATTTTTGAAATATGCCCGTATTATTCAAGTGAAACATTAATAAAAATATAATCATTCCACTCATTTAAAAGGGAGAGATACCGAAATGTTTTAACTTTCGTATCTCTTTTTTTAATCTTTGAAAAATCGTTGCGCTCATTTAGAAAAAGCTACCTCGAAGATAACCAGATAAAATATAAATATGAAGCCTTTAAAAATGATAGATATAAAACTAATCTAAATCGTCTTGTTTAAATTGACTCTGATTTTTGAGGAAATAAATGAATCGCTCTGGCCAAAATGTATTGTTATAAATATTCTGAATTTTTATTGAAAAACGACTTGAATGGAGATATGTGCTATAGTATTATATTTTGTAAGCGTTTTCAATTTTCTGAGAACAAAACAAAGGGAGTGGCAGTAATATGAATAAGGAACAAGAAAAAAGACCAATTAATGTCTGGTTTGCCTTACTAACATTAGCAGCAATGATTGGCGCAATGCTTTACACCGTTGTCGTCTTAGAACAAGCCCCGCACATTCCACTACTCATAGGAACTTGTGTGGCCATTATCATTGCGATGTGTCATGGCTATCAATGGGAAGAAGTTGAAGAAATGATGTATAAGGGGATACGTCATGCACTTCCTGCAGTTGTCATCATCATGCTTGTCGGACTGATTATTGGAGCTTGGATTGGAAGCGGTATTGTTGCAGCTATGATCTATTACGGATTGAAACTGATTTCACCCGCTTATTTTTTAGCAGTCGTTTGTCTCATTTGTGGTATTGTAGCGTTAGCAATTGGAAGTAGTTGGTCAACGATGGCAACTGTAGGGGTAGCTTCTATGGGCATCGGTATTAGTATGGGACTTTCTCCGGGGATGGTGGCAGGTGCAGTAATTTCCGGCGCTTATTTTGGAGATAAAATGAGTCCGCTATCAGATACAACGAACTTGGCCGCTGGATTAACAAATGTGGATTTATTTGAGCATATTCGCCATATGTTTTATACGACGATACCAGGGTTAATTATTAGTTTAATTGCATTTTTTGTATTAGGACAAATGTACGGGAGCGATCATTTAAATCAAGGCCGTATTGATAAAATAATGAACGCGATTGATCAATCATTTATCATTTCACCATGGTTATTAATTGTACCACTGATTGTTATCGTTATTGTTGCTCTTAAAGTACCTGCATTACCAGCAATTGTGGTTGGTATTGTGCTCGGTTTTTTTGTACAAATTTTTGTGCAAGGAGATTCTATTACAGCAGCTGTTACAGCTTTGCAGACCGGTTATGAAATTGACTCCGGAAATCAAACGATTGATGAATTATTTAATCGTGGCGGTTTAGAATCTATGTTTTATACCATTTCTTTAACATTAGTCGCAATGACGTTCGGTGGATTACTTGAATATTCTGGTATGTTAAAAGCATTAATTTCAGTCATTTTGAAAGTGGCTAAAAATACAGGTACGTTAATTGCTTCTGTTATCATTTCTTGTTTCGGAACAAACCTGACATGTTCAGAACAATACATATCGATTATCGTTCCTTCAAGAATGTATGTATCTACATTTATTGACAAGGGATTACATCCTAAAAATTTATCGCGCGCTTTAGAAGATGGGGGAACTTTAACTTCAGTCTTTGTACCGTGGAACACTTGTGGTGTATTTATTGCGTCAACATTAAGTGTATCTGTCGTAGAGTATGCGCCTTTTGCCATATTAAACTTTATCGTTCCTATCATTTCGATTATTTATGGCTTTACCGGTTTTAAAATTATAAAACTGACTAAAGAAGAGCAAGCGTATTATAAAGCTCAAGAAAGTTTAACTTAACCCTTATTAAAGAGGACTTAAACATAGTGATATATAAGACGTGAAATTTGAAAAGTGACTGAAAAGAAGTACAATGAGAGGTAAATCATACAATGAAGAGGTGAAAATATTGCCTATAGTATATTATGATGACCGATGTATTTACTGTTACAATTATGTCATTTGGTTAATCCGTCATGGACTACCACGCAATTATCAATTCGTGCCTTTGAAAAGTGCCTCTGGCGAGCAACTTCAGAAAGTCAACCCAGAAGTACTGAATTATAATAGCGTTATTTTACAGGAAGGGACGCAGTTAACGTATCAATCGACAGCAATTATAAAACTAATTTATCAGCTGAAGGGATACAAATGGCTATCGATGCTTATTTGGTTCATTCCTAAGCCTATTCGAAATTTTGGATATCAATGGTTTGCAGAGCATCGAGATAAAATGTGGAAAACCACTTGGGCTAAAGCAACACATGAAGAACAACAATACTTTATCGGAGAACAATATGTCGATATCAAAGGATTAGTCCAACGATCAAATTAAATTACCGTTATTATTGAAGTGTGTTAAAAGGACATGTATTAAAAAAACTTTTATGCCAAGAAGTCCTATATCGATTTCAAAAAGAAAAACAAACCTTTCAAGTTACAGAAAGGTTTGTTTTTTATATAAATAGGCCAGTGATTTATCACCGTAATCAAACGATGTTATTCAGCGATTTCTAAGGCAACTTCCATCATTTGAGTAAATGAATTTTGACGTTCTTCCGCTGTTGTTGCTTCATCTCTTAATAGGTGGTCACTTACAGTGAATATACCAAGTGCTTTTTTACCTGCTTTAATCGCATTTAAATAAAGACCTGCAGATTCCATTTCAACACCTAAAATGCCCATTTCAATCCATTTTTCATTAAAGTTTTCGTTCGCATTGTAGAAGGTATCTGACGATAAAATATTACCAACATGAGTTGTCGCACCAATTTTGTCAGCCGCTTCTTTAGCTTTAACAACTAAATCAAAGTCTGCAAGAGGGGCGAAGTTGCCAGGGAATTGGAATTGATCAACATAACTAGAATTTGTAGAAGCTCCTTGACCAATAATAATATCATACAGATTCACATTTTCTTGCATGGCCCCGCAAGAACCAATACGGATAATTGTATCAACATCAAAGAAATTATATAGTTCATAAGAGTAGATACCGATACTTGGAATACCCATACCTGAGCCCATGACAGAAACTTCTTTCCCTTTATAAGTTCCTGTGTAACCAAACATATTACGAACGTCGTTAAACTGTTCAACATTTTCTAAAAAATTTTCTGCAATAAACTTGGCGCGTAATGGGTCCCCAGGCATTAAAACGGTTTTTGCGATTTTTTTACCATTCGGTTGAATATGTGGTGTGCCTTGTGTCATCGAAAGCAACTCCTTTTATTATATTTTATCTTTTTAAAGATAACAGATTGCTGTATAAATGTCGATGGATTCTATGTTTGTCTAACTGGTGACAACGTATTTTAATCCTATGTTTTAACATAGGGGATTCATTTATTGAAATGAATGTATCGTGTATAATAGATATGGATGTATAATTATAGATTAAAAAAGAGAAGAGGGGATTTACCATGAGAATGGTGGATATGATTTCAAAAAAGCGTGACGGTCATGCCTTATCATCAGAAGAAATTAAATTTATTATTGATGGGTACACAAAAGGCGAAATTCCTGATTATCAAATGTCTAGCTTAGCGATGGCAATCTATTTCCAAGATATGACTGATGAAGAGCGTGCAGCTTTAACAATGGCAATGGTTGAATCTGGAGATCAAATTGATTTGTCTAATATTGAAGGCATTAAAGTCGATAAGCATTCTACAGGAGGCGTAGGAGATACAACGACACTCGTGTTAGCGCCACTTGTGGCAGCGCTTGGTATTCCTGTTGCTAAAATGAGTGGCCGTGGTTTAGGTCACACGGGAGGTACAATTGATAAATTAGAATCAGTAGAAGGATTTCATGTAGAAATTTCTGAAGACGAATTTATTCAATTAGTAAATGAAGCTAAAATCGCAGTGATTGGTCAAACTGGGAATTTAACGCCTGCTGATAAAAAAATCTATGCCCTTAGAGATGTCACAGGTACAGTCAATTCCATTCCTTTAATTGCGTCTTCAATCATGAGTAAAAAAATTGCAGCAGGTGCTGATGCGATTGTTTTAGACGTAAAAACAGGTAAAGGGGCGTTTATGCAAACAGTAGAAGATGCTGAAGCGCTCGCACATGCAATGGTAAAAATTGGTAATCAAGTAGGACGTCAAACGATGGCGATTATTTCTGATATGAACCAGCCATTAGGACGTGCGATTGGAAATGCACTCGAACTCAAAGAAGCGATTGATACACTTAAAGGACAAGGTCCAGAAGACTTAACAGAGCTTGTGTTAACACTTGGGGCTCAAATGGTGGTATTGGCGCAAAAAGCGGAAACGTTAGAAGATGCACGCGCACAATTGCAATCCGTGATTGATAATGGTGCGGCAGTTGAAAAATTCAAAACGTTTTTAAGTAATCAAGGTGGCGATGCTTCAGTTGTCGATGACCCTTCAAAACTTCCAACTGCGAAATATACATTTGAATTGCCAGCCAAACAGTCAGGGGTTGTCTCTGAAATGGTAGCCAATGAAATTGGGATTGCCTCAATGATGTTGGGGGCAGGTCGCCAAACAAAAGAAGATGACATTGATTTGGCTGTAGGACTTGTATTGCACAAAAAAATAGGTGACAAAGTGAGCGAAGGCGAATCTTTATTAACCATTTATGCCAACCAAGAAGATGTCGCCGCAGTGAAACAAAAATTATATGAAAACATTACAATCTCAGATTCCGCAGAAGCACCCCAATTAATTTATAAAATGATTACGGAGTAGATAAAGATGAAAACAGTACAACGTTATTTGATGGGCATTCCTTTTATAATAGTTGGACTATTACATTTTGTACATGAAGGTAAATTTAGAAAAATTGTTCCTCATTATTTGCCGTTAAGAAAAGAAGCGGTACTCATTACAGGTGTTTGTGAATTAATCATCGGGTTTGGGCTGTTATTACGCAAACCAGGTTATCTTTTTAAACATGCGATTATCGCTTTTTTATGGGCAGTTTTTCCAGCCAATATTTATATGGCCCGTCGTATTGATGACATTGAAGGGATGAATGTACCAAAACCACTTTTATATGCACGACTTCCATTACAATTTTTACTGATGAAATGGATTCGTCATTTATAACAAAAAACTAGGTATAGCGCTCATCTATAAATAGAAAGCCATCAAAATTTACCCGTAGATAAATTTTGATGGCTATTTTTCTTACGACTTAATTCATTTTAGCCTTCACCAAACACGTCATGCCATTGGTTGCGTTTGTCTAAAAATTCTCTTGCGATCGTTTGAGCGCCTACTAAGGAATGGCTTGCCGCCCAACCGCATTGAACTTCATTACAGGCGGGTACTTCAGTTGCATTTAAAACATCTTGAATCGTTTTTTCAATAATATTTAATACGTCATCATAATCTTTGTGGTTGATGAGTGATACATAAAAGCCTGTTTGACAACCCATAGGGCTTAAGTCCACAATTTTATCAGAGTGATTACGAATATTTTCTGCCATTAAGTGTTCTAAACTGTGAAGTCCTGGCATATCCATATGTTCTTTATTGGGTTGCTTAAAGCGAATGTCGTATTTGTAAATGTCATCTCCGTTTTCACCTTGCATTTTACCTGCTAGACGTACATAAGGTGCAACAACTTTTGTATGATCTAAATTAAAACTTTCTACGTTCATTTTTGGCATCGAATTCATCCTCCTTCATTCGTTGATATCATTTTAACATAACTTCTAAAAGCCGTAATGAGTTACAAATCTTTCACTTTAAAAAAGCGTTATGCTTTAAAATAAAATGATTTCTTTCAGGCCAAATCTAAGATAAAATAGCACTACTTCCGAAAAATTGTGAAAATAATGAAAATAACATGACAAATGATCGAATTTCCGATAAAATGAGTAATAATTAAATACGAATTTATCAAGAGTGGTGGAGGGAATTGGCCCTGTGAAACCCTGCAACCTCATCGAACTTCGATAAAGGTGCTAAATCCAACAATGGTTAAGACCATTGAAAGATAAATGACACAAATGGCAATCAACGTTTGAGACGCTACTATTGATAAGTGGAAGTGTTTTATCGTTGGATGCTTTTTTTGTTTTGAAGGGAGACTTTTTAATGGTATCAGTGAGACAACGCATATTAGATTATATAGATAATCATCGGTTACATTATTTGGATATGAGTCATCAAATTCATGAAAGACCTGAAGTAGGAAATGAAGAATTATTTGCGTCGAGACTTTTAATAGACCAGTTACACGACCATGGTTTTGAGATAGAAAAAGATATTGCTGGTCATTCTACTGGGTTTATTGCGCGCTATGATAGTGGACAAGTTGGACCCACCATCAGTTATTTAGCGGAATACGATGCCTTACCTGGATTAGGACATGCGTGTGGTCATAATATTATCGGTACGTCGAGTGTACTTGCCGGCATCGCATTAAAACAAGTTATAGATGAGCTAGGAGGTTCCGTGGTTGTTTTAGGATGTCCAGCTGAAGAAGGTGGAGAAAATGGGAGTGCCAAAGCGTCTTATGTGAAAGAAGGGATTATTGATGATGTGGATGTCGCACTCATGATACATCCCGGTAACGAAACATATCCTACAATTCCAACTTTAGCTGTTGATGTTTTAGACATTAAATTTTATGGGCGCAGCGCACATGCTTCAGAAAATGCAGAAGATGCTAGAAATGCTTTAGATGCTATGCTTAGTTTCTTTAATGGTGTCGCACAGTTACGACAACATATCCATAAATCAGACCGGGTGCACGGTGTCATATTAGATGGAGGGAAAGCAGCCAATATTATTCCTGATTTTACACATGCTCGCTTTTACACACGAGCGACAACACGAAAATCTTTAGATCAACTGACAGAGCGCGTGCATCAAATCGCAAAAGGGGCTGCAATACAAACCGGATGTGACTATGAGTTTGCGCCAATTCAAAACGGGGTAAATGAATTCATCAAATCACCGCAACTTGATGCGCTGTTTGAACGTTATGCTACTGAATTAGGTGAAGAAGTCAGTCATGATGATTTTGGTTATGGTTCGACAGATACAGGAAATGTAAGCCATGTTGTACCGACGATTCACCCACATATTAAAATTGGACCACGAAGTTTAGTCGGGCACACGCATCGTTTCAGAGAAGCCGCTGCAAGCCCTATGGGGGATAAAGCTTTAATTAAAGGGGCAAAAATCATTGCATTGATGGGCGCGACACTGATTCAAGACAAAGATTTATTTAATACCATTCAAAAGGAACATCAATTATTAAGGGAGAAATTGTAAATGTTGGATGACTCAATTTTAAAACTGGGAGACTTATACGCGAAAGATGTGGTTTATACAGCACGACCTTCATACATTTCAAATCCATGGTTAGAACCCAATGAACATCAGTCTAATTTTTTAACTGGAAGAGAATTACTTATTGCCGATATGCCAGTGATTGTTCATGAAGCAAGTGTCACTGAAAAATTACGCACGTTATTTTCACATGTCAATCAGACGCTACCTGAGAATATCTATACTTTTAAAGATAAAGCAAGCTATGAAGCTTTATTACAAACCTTAACACAACAAGATCAAAAACGTATTTACACACAATATGTCCACGGAGAAGATTTAATTGCGCCAGAACACTATGCGATGAATAAACAGGTGTTTATTGATTTAAATACCAAATCACGCATTCCAGAGTGGACAGATGGAAAATACTTGCCAAAACGACAAGTCGTCAAAATAGAAGATTTTCACGAAGCGTTAAAACACTGGGACCTCCCTCTTGTGATTAAACCAGGAGATGAACTTCCAACAGCAGGTGGTTATGGTGTTATGATTTGCTATAATCAAAGCGATTTGGAACAAGCGATTGCACGTATCGAAAATGCGAAAGCTGCCACACAAACTTTGATTATCGAACAATGTATCGAGACAGTCGACAATTATTGTGTCCAGTACGCCCTTCATCCAAAGAAAGGCATCATTTACTTAGGGGCTGCTAAACAACTGACAAACGATTACGGTTTTTACAATGGCAATGTGAATGCGATTGATGTTCCAGAGTCCGTGATTCAAGCGGGCTATGAAATTATGAAAATAGGCGTCGACAAAGGCTTCATTGGTGTCGCTGGATTTGATTTACTCGTTGATGCTGAGCAAAATATTTATGCGATTGATTTAAACTTTAGACATAACGGATCGACAAGTTTATTAGTTTTAGATCCTGTGCTCACCGGAAAATATCATAAATTTTACAGTTATATATCTGGAGAAGATCAAGAGGCATTCTTTCAAACGATTGAAAAATATGTCAAAAAAGAAGTGCTTTATCCATTATCATTTTATGATGGGGAATATTTTCAACAACCTGTACCTTCGAGATTTGCAGGGATATGGCACGCCGAACATCCAGAAGAGATTGAGCGCTTAGAAGAAGCATTTAAGAAAGAAGCAAATCTTTCATCATAATGACGGTTCTTTTATAAACGATGTTTGACGAATTGAATGCCGTAGTTTATATTCAACTTAAAGAGAGCTCATTAAGAGAGGGAGAAAGGTATGTCATATAAAAATGAACGATTTTACAAAGATATTCTGACTAATGAGCAATTTTTTATTGCTGTCAAAGATAAAAAAATTGTGAAGCATGAGCACAATGGAAAACAATTATTTTGTTTTTGGACGAGAGAAGGCTTTGCTAAAGAATATTTGGAAAACTTGAATGTCGCATTTGATAAACTGATCACGATGGATATTGATCGTTTCACAACTTATGAACTTGACGATATGTTTGATGAGGAAGATGAAGCGGTTGTTAATGTGACGACGGACGCTGAAGGTCATGAAATTAGTATCTTATCTGCATTTAACGACATAATGACCGATATTGATCGATTACGTATTCGAGAGTTTGTCGAAGATGTTTCAAATTCAGATACGGTTTATGGCTTAACGCAAAAAGGGATGAAAGAGTTCATGGTAGTGAGTGATGAAAATGACCATTTTGAACAATCCCATTTTATGCCTGTATGGAGCTTAAGCCAACGCGCAAAACGTGTGGCCCACGAAGACTTCGAATCCTTTGAATTAATCGATGTTGAAGGAGAAGTCTTTGCAGAATGGCTCGATGAATTGCGTGACGATAATCGTTACGTGGCCATCGATTTAAAACCTGGTGTAGTGGGTACCATTGTGAGTGCACAAAAACTGGCGAATGAGTTAACATTTTAACGTAATTCAATCAATCACTATTTACGTACACAAAGCCACCAAAATTTACGCTGATAAATTTTGGTGGCTATTTTAATCCCATATATATCGGTAAAAAGGAACAAAAAGAGGCAAAAATGTCTACAAGGCGATACACTTGTAGACATTTTTGGCTAATATTATCGGTCAAGCTTTATAAATATAATGTACCAAGTGCACCTGAGAATGCCCCATTGTTTAAATAATGAGGCGTAAAACCACGTAGAATTGTATAATCAGTGACGACTTGTTGAAGTAAAGGGTTATTGTGGAAAGAAGACCCAATATAGACAACATCTTTAGCGCCGTGTTCTCTTGCGACATGAATTGAAACTGTTGTAACACTTTCACCAACGACACCAATTAATGAAGCTAATTTATCTGCATCAGTAAACGTTTTATCTAAATTTAGTAGAACATGTCCAAAGTTAGAAGCTGTAAGCTCTCCGGAAATGGGAGGGGTATCATTTTTATAAATATGTTTAACTTTTAAATCGATAATATCACGGTTCCCTTGTTGCGCTAAATCGGTTAATTTTTGATAATCTTTGATTTCTGTAAGTAAATATCCTAAACCTTGAATCATGCCACCACCTGTACCAATACCTCCGACACGTTCCTGACCCTGATGATCAGCTAAGTGGATTGACGTGCCAGTCCCAACGTTAGTAAATATATAACGATCGAGTTCGATGCCTTGCTCCTTAAGTAAGATGTCTACACCTTTATCTGCCGCATCAAATTCAATAAAATGTTTTGCTTCACAGTGCAATAAATCATTAAGCACTTTCGCATTACCACCCGTAATACTAATATCTGAACATTTTTTATCATTAAGACTTTGCGCGACTTGTTCAATTTCAGTCGTAAGAAATGTTTGATATTCTCTTTGACCTTCATGTTCAGTTACGATTTTAATTAAAGTTCCACCCGCATCGATTCCGATTCGCATGATATTGTCACCTCAAAATTATTGTTTATCAACAATATATACTATATGATAATCACAAAAATACAAGTTAAAATTTGAATGAAATTAAAAATAGGGGGATTATTTTATGAAATTGAGTCCATATATCGTGGTGAATCATGTGCAAGAGGCCCTTGATTTTTACAAATCAACTTTTGGTGGGGAGGTCATACCGCTTAATGAGCACCAGGGAAAATTACTGCATGCTGAGTTGAAAATACAGGAGGATGTCGTGCTTCATTTATCAGATGATTATGGAAAAGACACCTCAAACACTGGGGCACAAATTTTATTAACTTTTAATAATAAAGAGACGCAACAACGCATTTATGAAGCTTTAAGTGTTAAAGGGAATCCACATATGCCGTTAAATCGTACATTTTTCAATGCGATTCACGGTCAAGTGACAGATCGATATGGTGTCAATTGGTTGTTAAATTGCTTTGTTGAAGAATAAATCAAAAAAACAGTGCATGCGGTACATCCGCACGCACTGTTTTTACATTTCGTTATCTCTTTCGCGTTCTTCAATTGTACGTGAAAAATCTTTTTCATCATCAATGTGCGACATTTGGAAATGTTTCGTATGTTCACGTCGTAAGGCATTCATTAACGCAAAAATCATCAATAGCAAAATGATAGAGAACGGCAGCCCAGTAACGACAGAAGCTGTTTGTAAACTCGTCAAGCCCCCGGCAACCGTCAGAGCGACAGAGATGGCCCCGATAAGAATCCCCCATACCATTTTATGTTTACGTTTAGGATTTTCTACGCCTCCGGTAGCCATACCAGAAACAATGTGTGTGGTTGAATCCGCACTTGTCACAATAAATGTAAAAATTAATATGATAGCGAGTGCGCTAGTGACTTCGTAAAGTGGAAACTTGCTTAATAGCTCAAATAGCGCCACAGTATAATCTTGATCGACCACTTTTTCTATCCCTTCGTTATGATGAAGTGCATAATGAATAGCTGTTCCACCAAATCCTGCAATCCATAAAAATGAAATCATAGGGGGAATAATGAGCACACCCACGACAAATTCTCTAATCGTTCGTCCCCGAGAAACACGGGCAACAAATCCACCGATAAATGGAGACCAAGAAATAACCCAGGCCCAGTAGAAGATGGTCCATTTTTGAATCCATGAATTATCTCCCGTATAAGGATCCATTCTTAAACTATATTGAACAAAATGAGAGATATAGTCTCCAATGGAAACAGTGAATGTTTCAACGATGAAGCGCAAACCACCAACAATGAAGATAAACACTAATAAAATGGCACCAATGATAATATTTAAATTACTTAACCATTTTACTCCGCGATTAAGTCCTGATAAGGCAGAACCTAAAAAGATAAACGTCATGATGAGTGTGATGATTATTAATGTCATATTTGTGTTAGGGACACTAAACACATGATTCAAACCTCCAGCAATTTGTAAAATACCTAAACCGATAGAAGTAGCGATTCCCATAACCGTCGCGATGATCGCGAGAATGTCTATAATATTTCGAAATGGACGTTTGTATGTTTCGCCAAATACGGGTTCCATCGCTGTAGAAATAAGGCCATCCCGTTGTTTACGAAATTGAAAGTAAGCGACGATGAGTCCACTCATAGCAAATATTGACCATTGAGAGATGCCCCAATGAAAGAAAGTATAGCCCATGGCTAAACGCGCCGATTCAGCGGTTTGACCTTTCACTTCTGAAGGGAATGGCGAGTGGAGGTAATGGGTTAAAGGTTCTGCTACACCCCAGAATACAATACCGACACCAAGGCCAGCTGAAAAGAGCATTCCAATCCAGGAAATAAATGAGAATTCTGGCGCTTCATCATCATGCCCTAACTTAAAGCGACCGTATCGAGATAGAGCTAAAAAGATAAGAAAGATATCTAATACAAAAACAATAATTAAAAATAGCCACCCAAAATTGAGCGCAAGGGCATCATATGTATTTTGTGCGTAAATACCGAACCCTTTAGGGAAAAAGGCGGCAAGAAGTGTAAATAATAAAATAATCGAAAAAGAAACGATATAGACGAAATTTCGGTTCTTTTTTTTCTTCGTCAATGTTGCTTTTGATTTTTTCATAATATCCCCTTTCAAGTTTGAAAAATCTGAAAATAGTGTATAGTTAGAGTGCGATAAAACATAATAACTAAAGGAATGAATCTGTAAATGATTAAAAATAAGCGTTTTGATGATATTACTATACATTTGTTTGAAGAGCAATACCGAGATGCGTTATATCAATTTAAATTGAGTGAACGTCAACGTATTTATTCTTCACTCCCTAAAGAAGTACTTGATGATGCTTTGGAAGACCCGAATCGTGTAGCCAATGTCGTGTTCAATGAAAAGGAAGAAATTATAGGTTTTTTTGTCCTTCACCAACACTATCAACATGAAGGGTATGACACACCAGAAGAAGTCGTCTATATTCGTTCTTTATCCATTAACGAAGCGTATCAAGGTCATGGGTATGGCACGAAAATTATGATGAATTTACCAGAGTATGTTCAAACAGTGTTTCCAGATTTTAGTCATTTATATCTTGTCGTTGATGCAGAAAATGAAGCGGCGTGGAATGTTTATGAACGCGCGGGATTCATGCATACGGCGACTAAAGAAGAAGGACCTATCGGTAAAGAGCGTTTGTATTATTTAGATTTAAGCTCTAAGTATGTTTCGTCTTTGAAATTAAAAAGAAGTGATCAATCAGATTTAGGACCTGTTGATATTATTAATTTAACATTAAATCAAGAAAAAGTTGGTTTTCTTGCGATCGAACAATTTCAAACACGCCTTATCATTAGAGCGGTATTAGTGGAAGATGAATACCGTGAATTAGGCATCGCTCAAAATGCATTACGTCAATTATCGACGTATGTGCGTCAAAACTATGAAAAAATTGAAGTGCTTGAAGTGATGCTATTCGGTTCTCGAAACGAGCTCAAACCACTGTTCCAAAAAAGTAATTTTGTCGAAACGATCATGACAGAAGATTATACAATGTTTGAAAAATATATTAATTACTAAATCTTTAAGGTCATTTCAAAAAACCTTTCGCTAAACATTGCGTAATTCCTAAGAGTCATTTATAATCAATGTTTGTTATGGTAATAAGACGCGCTTTGGAATTTGGACGAAAGCTGCGAATGATCCAATTCTAAAAGTAACGTGAATCTTTGAAAGGAAGATGTGCCGATGAAATTACAAGATTACACACAAGAAATGGTTGATGAAAAAGCATTTATTGATATGGCTTATACACTTTTAACTGAAAAAAATGAAACGATGAATCTTTATGATATTATCGATGAATTTAAGCAAATTGGACATTATGAAGACAATCAAATTGAAGATCGTATCGTTCAATTTTATACGGATTTAAATACTGATGGACGCTTTTTAAGTGTTGGTGACAATGTTTGGGGTCTACGTGACTGGTATTCAGTGGATGACATTGAAGAAAAAATAGCACCAACTATTCAAAAATTTGAAATTCTTGATGAAGAAGACGAAGAAGACAAAAATTTAAAATTACTTGGTGAAGACGATAGTGAAGGGGATGACAACATTCCAAGCACTACTGATGATCAAGAAACTTTAAATGACCCTGAAGATGAGCACGTCGAAGATGAAATCGAAGAGTCTGATTTAGTGGTTGAGGAAGACGAAGAAGACTTAGATGAAGAATATGAAGACGAAGAAGATGATTTACTAGAGGAAAAAGAATAAAATATAAGGACTTGTATGAAAGTAGCATTAGTGACTTAACTTAAAAGGTTATATTCACCTATTACACTGGTTAGATTCACATGTGAAGTTCTTGCGATTTAAAGCTAGATTTTCATATGAATTTCATATAAAGTTTATTGACTTTTCATGACAACATGATAAAATTTTATTCGGGCTCCTTTAAATAGGACAATGAAAAAACGCATACGTCAAAGAGATGTTCACACGCAAAGCAAGCGTTCAAAAATAAATGACGTAAACTCGTTCCCCCTTACATGAAATGATTGTGAGAGGGAACTTTTTTATTTTTATAATAAATGTATCTTACATTTTACTGTTTGTATTGGATTTACCCCTTAGCAAAAGCTTCTGATATGAAATGAGGAGGAATAAGAATGACCAAGTTTATTTTCGTAACAGGTGGTGTTGTTTCATCACTAGGCAAAGGGATTACGGCAGCATCACTCGGTCGACTATTAAAAGACCGTGGATTATCTGTAACCATTCAAAAATTTGACCCATATTTAAATGTGGATCCAGGTACGATGAGTCCGTATCAACATGGTGAAGTTTTTGTCACTGATGATGGCGCGGAAACGGATCTTGATTTAGGCCATTATGAACGTTTTATAGATATTAATTTAAACAAATACTCAAATGTGACTGCAGGGAAAGTCTATTCCCACGTTTTGAAAAAAGAACGTCGCGGAGATTATTTAGGTGGAACAGTACAAGTCATCCCTCACATTACAAATGAAATTAAATCAAGATTACTGCTTGCTGGTGAAAGTACGAATGCAGATGTCGTAATTACAGAAATCGGCGGTACGACAGGGGATATTGAATCGTTACCTTTTATTGAAGCTATTCGTCAAATCAGAAGTGATTTAGGTCGCGAAAATGTGATGTATGTTCACTGTACACTTTTACCATACATTAAAGCAGCAGGTGAAATGAAAACGAAACCGACACAACATAGTGTGAAAGAATTACGTGGCCTTGGCATTCAACCAGACCTAATTGTGGTACGTACAGAATATGAAATGGGGCAAGATTTAAAAGATAAAATTGCGCTATTTTGTGATATTGATAAGAAAAGCGTCATCGAATGTCGTGATGCAGAATCATTATATGAAATTCCTTTACAATTAAGTCGCCAAGATATGGACGATATTGTTATTGAACGCCTCGGATTAGAAGCGCAATATGAAACGCAACTTGATGAGTGGAATCATTTAATCAATGTCGTGAATAATTTGGAAGGTAAAGTAACAATAGCGCTTGTAGGAAAGTATGTTGCTTTACAAGATGCCTATCTTTCTGTAGCAGAATCTTTAAAACATGCAGGATACCCTCATATGAAAGATATTGAAATTCGCTGGATTGATTCAAGTGAAGTGACTGATGAAAATGCGGAAAGCTATTTCCATGACGTTGATGGTATTTTAGTACCAGGCGGATTTGGATTCCGTGCAAGTGAAGGGAAAATATCTGCGATTAAGTATGCGCGTGAAAACAAAGTCCCATTCTTTGGCATTTGTCTAGGGATGCAATTGGCGACAGTTGAATATGCCCGTCACGTGGTTGGTTTAACTGATGCACATTCTGCTGAATTAGATCCAAACACACCATATCCAGTTATTGATTTGTTACCTGAGCAAAAAGATATTGAAGATTTAGGTGGGACACTTCGATTAGGATTGTATCCATGTACAATTAAACCAAATACGTTAGCAGAGCGTATTTATGACGCCCAAAATATTCAAGAGCGTCACCGTCATCGTTATGAGTTTAATAATGAATACAGAGAAAAATTAGAAGAGGCGGGCATGATTTTCTCAGGAACAAGCCCTGATGGACGTTTAGTGGAAATGGTGGAAATTGAAGATCATCCTTTCTTTATTGCATGTCAATTCCATCCTGAATTTTTATCACGTCCAAATCGTCCTCAACCGATTTTTAAATCATTCATCGAAGCTGCAATACAACAACAAAATAAATAATTGGCACACCAAAAAAGCGACGGAGCATTCAAAGGTTAAGAATGCCCCGTCGCTTTATCAATTTTATAAGTCTAAGTCTCTTATCATTTCAATCATTTGTGTATAAATATCATAGTAAATGTAATTCATCGCAATATTGTGTGGAACGACCACTTTATCATAATCTTCAGTCATGACGATAGCTCTAGGGGTGGATAAATTGATAAAATGTATCAAGTGTTCGGGTACCGTATAAGATTTTGAAGGATTTGTAATTAAAACGACCTCTTTATCTAAGTCTATGAGTTGTTGTAAATCTTTTTCTAATGCCTCTGTCATAAAAGGTGCAAAAAGTAAAATGCGATCTGTGCTGTCTAGTTGCTCAAATGTATCTACTGCGCTAAGCGAACGACTTGATTTTAATTTTTCTTCACTGTTTAAAATATAAGGTTCAAACCATTGTAGATCGTCATATCCTTTGACATATATATGTCCTTCGCCACCCATCGCTTGAATCAGACATTGTGCAGCCATTTGGATATCAAGTTCTTGTTTATCGATACGTTGGAAAATTCCAGTCAACTGTGTTGCTAACATTTTGGACATAATGTGTGCCTCCGTTATTAAAATCATTGTGTTTTATTTTAAGGAATTATACTTCAATTATCAATATTCGCATATTCATACAAAAATGATTACGCTTTCATTGACGAAATGATGAAATAATCACATTTTGACAGGATTATTTATGCATTTTACGTTCAATTTTGCTATAATGTGGTTATAAATTTAATGTGCGATATGCACCAAGGAGGAACTTTCATGCCTTTAGTTTCAATGAAAGAAATGTTAATCGACGCAAAAGAAAATGGTTATGCTGTAGGCCAATATAACCTTAATAACTTAGAATTCACACAAGCGATTCTACAAGCATCTCAAGAAGAGAATGCACCTGTTATTTTAGGGGTATCAGAAGGTGCCGCACGCTATATGGGTGGTTTTTATACTGTTGTTAAAATGGTAGAAGGTTTAATGCATGACTATGAAATCACAATTCCAGTAGCGATTCATTTAGATCATGGTTCAAGTTTCGAAAAATGTAAAGAAGCAATTGACGCTGGTTTTACATCAGTCATGATTGATGCTTCACATGAGCCATATGAAGATAACGTCAAAGTGACTTCAAAAGTGGTTGAATACGCACATGCACGTGGTGTTTCTGTTGAAGCTGAACTTGGTACAGTCGGTGGACAAGAGGATGATGTGGTAGCTGACGGTGTGATCTATGCGGATCCAATCGAGTGTCAAAACTTAGTGAAAGATACAGGTATTGATACTTTAGCACCTGCATTAGGTTCTGTACACGGACCATACAAAGGTTTACCAAACTTAGGTTTCAAAGAAATGGAAGAAATTGGTGCATCTACTGGTTTACCACTTGTATTACATGGAGGTACAGGTATTCCAACTGACGACATTAAAAAAGCCATTTCATTTGGCACTGCTAAAATCAATGTAAACACAGAAAACCAAATTGCTTCTGCTAAACGTGTGCGTGAAGTGTTAGATGCAGATAAAGAAGTTTACGATCCACGTAAATATTTAGGACCTGCACGTGAAGCAATTAAAGAAACAGTCATCGGTAAAATTAAAGAATTTGGTACTTCAAACAAAGCGGAAAATATTAAAGGTTAATCACGCGACGTTTGTGATGAAATGTTTGGAATGTGGGGATGAGACACTGAGCGGTCTCATCCTTTTTTAATAAGTTGAAAAGGGACCCTTTATTTTCAACGGGGCATTTAGTGTGATTTTTTAAGGGATAAAACGATTTTTTTATCATGCTCACGATTTTGCATTTTGAAAAATTTTACATTATAATGCCTATATTATGATATTTTATGGAGAAATTGAGCAAGGGAAAAGGAGTTCAATCACATGGCGCAAGAAGTTATTAAAATTAAAGGTGGCCAAACTTTAAAAGGCAAGGTAGAAATTAGTGGTGCAAAAAATAGTTCAGTTGCGATTATTCCTGCAACATTAATGGCTGAAGAACCTGTAACATTGGATGGTTTGCCTAAAATTTCAGATGTGGAAACATTAGTGAGTTTACTTGGGGATTTAAATATTCAAACAAAGTTGGAAGGCACAACTTTGCATGTTGATCCTACTGAAATCCAAAATGCTGCTTTACCTAATAATAAAGTTGAATCCTTGCGTGCATCCTATTATATGATGGGTGCAATGCTTGGCCGATTTAAAAAATGTGTCATTGGACTCCCAGGAGGATGTCCATTAGGTCCTAGACCTATTGATCAGCATATTAAAGGCTTTAAAGCTTTGGGAGCAGTCGTAGATGAGTCAAGCACGACCTCAATGAAAATTGAAGCTGAGCGTTTAGTTGGAGCGAATATTTATCTTGATATCGTCAGTGTAGGTGCCACTATCAATATTATGTTGGCCGCATCGCGCGCAGAAGGTCAAACAGTGATTGAAAATGCAGCTAAAGAACCTGAAGTTGTCGATGTCGCTAACTTTTTGAATAGTATGGGTGCCAAAATTAGTGGTGCTGGTACTAGTTCAATAAAAATCATGGGTGTGCCTCATCTGCATGGAAGTAGACATCAGATTATTCCTGACCGAATTGAAGCAGGAACCTATATGTGTATTGCTGCGGCGAGTGGTGAACGTATCGTCATTGATAATATTATTCCTAAGCACGTCGAACCGTTAACAGTTAAACTAAAAGAGCTAGGGGTTACAATTGATGTTGGGGACGATTATATGGTTGTTCAAGCGAGCCACCCATACCATAGTGTAGACATTAAAACACTTGTTTATCCCGGGTTTGCAACAGATTTACAACAACCGATAACCCCACTGCTCTTTTTAGCTGAAGGACCTAGTTTTGTGAAAGAAACAATCTATCCAGAACGCTTTAAACATGTTCCTGAATTACAAAAAATGCATGGGGCCATTGATGCAGATCGTGGTACAGCGACCATTAAACCATCAAAGCTATCAGGTGCCGAAGTCTATGCGAGTGATTTACGCGCGGGGGCTTGTTTAATCATAGCCGGTTTAATTGCTGAAGGTGAAACAACGATTTATAATGTCAAACATATTTATAGAGGATACACTGATATCGTAAATAACTTAAAACGTCTAGGCGCAGATATATGGACTGAAACTGTTGATGCTTAATCTATAAAATATTGGACATTCAAATATCTTGATTAAGAGGTGAGAGTCATGGAAGTTTGTCCATATTTAGAAAAAACGTTTAAAATTCTAGGACGGAGCTGGAATGGTTTAATTTTACATTATTTATCCACATGTCCAGAACATCGAGCACACTTTTCAGAAATGAAACGTGATTTGCACCCCATTACTAACCGTGCACTTTCGTTAAAAGTGACAGAGCTTGCAGAATGGGGACTTATTACAAAGCATATCATTTCCGAAAACCCACCCTCTGTTTGCTATGAATTAACTCAAAAAGGTATTGATTTAGCGATAGCGCTTAAACCGCTTGAAAAGTGGGCGCACGACCACGTCACATTGCCTGAAAAAGTTTAAAAACGTTAATTGAACTTATAAAAGTAATATGAATTAGACGATACTGTTCTAATTACATATTGCTTTTTTATTTTGCATTAAAAATTAATAGAGCTGAAGTGAGGGTATAAGCAAAATCAATGCATCACGTCTAAGTGCGCGTTATAGTTTAAATACATCCTTTTTAGGAAATAGATTAACATGTAAACAAGTTTGATAAAGGAGTGTCTATAAATGAGAGACCAAATCAAGCAATATATTAATGGCGAATGGGTAGACAGTGCAAGTGGTGAAACGTTAGAAGTCATAAACCCAGCGACTGAAGAAGTTTTTGGTCATATTGCCAAAGGGAATAAAGAGGATGTCGATCAAGCAGTTAAAGCTGCAAATGACGTTTATCTTGAATTTAGAAATACACCTGTAAAAGAACGACAAGCGATGTTAGGTCGCATCGTCGATGAATATAAAAAACGAAAAGATGACTTAATTGAAGCGATGACTTTAGAGTTAGGGACACCTGTGACGAAATCAGAAAACATCCATTATCAAATGGGTCTTAATCACTTCCAAGAAGCACATGATGCTCTAGATCGTTTTGAATTTGAGGAACAACGTGGAGATAGTTTAGTAGTGAAAGAAGCTATCGGTGTGGCTGGCCTTATCACACCTTGGAACTTTCCAACAAACCAAACATCATTAAAATTAGCAGCTGCATTTGCGGCAGGTTCACCTGTTGTTTTAAAACCGTCAGAAGAGACACCTTTTGCTGCACTTATCTTAGCAGAAATTTTTGAAGCAGCAGGCGTGCCTAAAGGGGTGTTCAATTTAGTAAATGGTGATGGCGAAGGTGTCGGCAATCCATTGAGTGAACATCCAGATGTGAGAATGATGTCATTTACGGGTTCTGGTCCAACAGGTTCAAAAATTATGGAAAAGGCAAGCAAAGACTTTAAAAAGGTTTCACTTGAACTAGGGGGTAAATCACCTTATATCATTCTAGATGATGCGGATGTAGACGAAGCGGCTAAAGCAGCTGTGGGTAAAGTTGTGAATAATACAGGTCAAGTCTGTACTGCAGGAACACGTACACTTGTCCCTGAAAGTATGAAAGAGGCCTTTCTTGAAAAAGCTAAATCCTATATGGAAGCTGTAAAAGTCGGAGACCCACAACAAAAAGAAACAGAAATGGGTCCTATTGTGAGCGAAAAACAATATCGACAAGTTCAAGATTATATTAAAAAAGGTATTCAAGAAGGCGCGGAATTGTATTATGGTGGCGAAGGGCATCCAGAAGGTTTAGATAAAGGATATTTCGTGAAACCAACGATTTTTGCGAACGTGGATAATCAAATGACAATTGCGCAAGAAGAAATTTTTGGCCCTGTGATGTCTGTCATTACGTACAAAGATTTAGATGAAGCGATTCGCATCGCAAATGATACTAAGTACGGATTAGCAGGTTATGTCTTTGGTCAAGATAAAGAACAACTTCATAAAGTGGCACGTTCCATAGAAGCTGGAACTGTTGAAATTAACGAAGCAGGCCGTACACCTGATTTACCATTTGGCGGTTACAAACAATCTGGACTTGGTCGTGAATGGGGCGACTACGGTATCGAAGAATTTTTAGAAGTTAAAGCCATCGCAGGTTATTTTAAAGCATAACTGATGATGCACCACGTTATTAAGTTTTTTGAGAAATTTATCAATAAAACTTAATGACGTGGATCTTTTTAGTTTCTTTTTAAATCATGTTTTGTATTTATTCATAAAATTTGCTATAGTATTGATGTTATCGTATCAATTATCGCTACGATGAAAGAATTTATTATGAAATGAGTGTTAAATATGGCGACCAAGGAAAGAACGTCACCGCAGTATGAATCTTTTCATGAATTATACAAAAACTACACCACGAAAGCTTTGACTGAAAAAGCAAAGTCTCTAAAGCTGACAAACTATAGCAAGTTGAATAAGAAAGAACTTGTCCTTGCCATAATGGAAGCACAAATGGAAAAAGACGGAAACTACTATATGGAAGGTATCTTAGATGATATTCAACAAGATGGTTACGGCTTTTTAAGAACGGTTAATTATTCTAAAGGTGAAAAAGATATATATATTTCTGCCTCTCAGATAAGACGATTTGAAATTAAATTAGGCGATAAAGTCACAGGTAAAGTTAGACAACCTAAAGAAAGTGAAAAGTATTATGGACTTTTACAAGTCGATTTTGTGAATGATCACAATGCTGAAGAAGTCAAAAAACGTCCCCACTTCCAAGCACTAACGCCTCTATATCCAGATGAACGTATTCAATTAGAAACAGACCCCGAAAAATACTCCACACGCATTATGGATTTAGTGACACCTATCGGATTAGGACAACGTGGTTTAATCGTTGCACCACCTAAAGCAGGTAAGACCTCTTTATTAAAAGAAATCGCAAACGCAATTGTGAAAAATAAACCAAATGCAAAACTGTTTATTTTACTCGTCGGCGAAAGACCGGAGGAAGTAACAGATATCGAGCGTTCTGTAGAGGAAGCTGAGGTTGTGCACTCTACGTTTGATGAACATCCTAGACATCATGTTAAGGTTGCAGAATTACTGTTAGAACGTGCAAAGCGCTTAGTTGAAATTGGAGAAGATGTTATCGTATTGATGGACTCTATTACACGTTTGGCGCGCGCATACAACCTTGTCGTACCTCCAAGCGGTAGAACATTATCAGGAGGTCTTGACCCAGCATCTTTACATGGACCTAAAACGTTTTTTGGAGCTGCAAGAAACATTGAAGCAGGAGGCAGTTTGACGATTTTAGCCACTGCGCTAGTAGATACAGGTTCTCGTATGGACGACATGATTTATGAAGAATTTAAAGGAACGGGAAATATGGAGTTACATTTAGACAGACGTTTATCTGAACGTAGAATTTTCCCGGCGATTGATATTTCACGTAGTTCTACACGTAAAGAAGAATTGTTAGTGCCTAAAGAAGAATTAGAAAGTTTATGGCAACTTCGAAATATGTTTTCTAATTCACCTGATTTTGCAGAACGATTTATTCGTCGTTTGAAAAAAACAAAAACCAACAAACAATTCTTTGAAGAGTTAAAGAAAAGTGCGCTAGAAAGCACCCGTACAGGTAAGCCGATTATTTAAAATGAATAAATGTTAAAGTAGGGTTGCATTTTAAAAATGCAACCTTTATAATGTTTAAGTATTGGTGAAAACTCACAAATAACTCTGTTCCGGATGGTTCAGGGCAAAGGAGCTGAAAATAATGAAACAAGGCATTCATCCAGAATACCGTAAAGTAATCTTCTTAGATACTACAACAGATTTTAAATTCTTAAGTGGTTCTACGAAGTTTTCTAACGAAACAATGGAATGGGAAGATGGTAACGAGTATCCAGTTATTCGTTTAGATATCTCTTCAGATTCACACCCATTCTACACAGGACGTCAAAAATTTGCTGCTGCAGATGGTCGTGTGGAACGTTTCAACAAGAAATTCGGTCTCAAATCAAACAACTAATTATCGTATTAACGAAATACAAGGGAGCGGGACATTGGTCTCTGCTCCTTTTTTGTAGACAAAAGCACTTTTTTGATTATAAGTACGTTAACAATCATAAATGCATACATAGAAGATATAAGGGAGTGAGACATAAAAATGTTCGAACTCCTTTTTCATGAAATCTTCAAATAGGAACATCATTATATGATATAATTAAGCGATTATGTTTTGAAAAGGGTGGCAATAACATGTACGAAGCGTATCATTCAGGATGGATTGAATGCATTACCGGCAGTATGTTTAGTGGAAAGTCAGAAGAGCTGATTAGACGCTTGCGTCGAGGTGTGTATGCGAAACAAAAGGTCATCGTGTTTAAACCGACGATTGACGATCGATACCATAAAGAAAAAATAGTTTCGCATAATGGGAATGCGATAGAGGCCATTAATATTACTGAAGCGAAAGAAATAGAGCAACATGACTTGTCGGATGTAGATATTATAGGTATTGATGAAATTCAATTTTTTGATCGTACTGTCGTCGATATTGCGCAAGATTTGGCAAAAAAAGGTTATCGTGTGATTACTGCGGGGTTAGATATGGATTTCAAAGGGGAGCCTTTTGATCCTGTTCCAGAGATGCTAGCGGTAAGTGAACATATTACTAAACTTCAAGCCGTTTGTGCAGTTTGTGGCGCATCTTCAAGTCGAACACAACGATTAATCGATGGACGACCTGCGAAATATGATGATCCAATTATAATGGTAGGGGCTAATGAAAGTTATGAACCTCGATGTCGTGCACACCATGTCATTTTACCGAGTGATGAAAAAGAGGAGGAATAAAATATGTTTGATCAATTAGATATTGTTGAAGAACGCTATGAACAACTCAACGAATTACTTAGTGATCCAGAAGTGGTGAGTGATTCAGATAAATTACGTAAATATTCTAAAGAACAATCAGAACTTCAAAAAACTGTTGAAGTTTATCGTCAATATAAACAAGTTAAAGAAGATTTAGAGGATATAGATTTAATGCTTAATGATACCTCAGATGAAGATGAAATTGAAATGTTAAAAGAAGAAGCCTCTGAATTAAAAGCGCAAATTCCAAGTTTTGAAGAGGAATTGAAACTATTATTAATTCCAAAAGACCCAAATGATGACAAAGACGTTATCGTTGAAGTGCGTGCAGCTGCTGGAGGGGATGAAGCAGCGATTTTTGCGGGTGATTTATTTAGAATGTATACAAAATATGCAGAAGCGAATCGATTTAAAACAGAGATTGTGGAAGCCACTGAAAGTGATCACGGAGGATATAAAGAAATTAGTTTTTCAGTTTCAGGTGACGGGGCCTACAGTAAATTAAAATTCGAAAATGGTGCGCATCGTGTACAACGTGTTCCTGAAACAGAATCTGGTGGACGTATTCATACGTCAACAGCAACTGTGGCTGTTTTACCTGAAGTCGAAGATGTTGAAATTGAAATTCGCAACGAGGATTTAAAAATAGACACATATCGCTCAAGTGGGGCAGGAGGTCAACACGTTAATACAACGGACTCTGCTGTACGTATTACCCATTTACCTACAGGGGTTATTGCGACATCATCTGAAAAATCCCAAATTCAAAACCGTGAAAAAGCGATGAAAGTATTGAAAGCACGTTTATATGATATGAAAGTCCAAGAAGAACAACAAAAATATGCTGCACAACGTAAGTCAGCTGTGGGGACGGGCGACCGTTCAGAACGTATTCGTACTTATAATTATCCGCAAAGCCGTGTCACAGACCATCGCATCGGTTTAACCTTACAAAAATTGGATCAAATTATGGAAGGTAAACTTGATGAAATCATTGATGCGCTTACAATGCACGAACAAACTGAAAAATTAAAAGAGCTTAATAATGGTGAAATATAATCAGTGGATTAGCCAAGCGCAACAGCAACTGCAAGATAAAAGATTAGAGACTGCTCAAGTCGATTGGTTAGTCATGGACTTGCTCGGATGGAGTCGGACTACATATTTGATGAATAAACAACAAGTCATCTCAGAGCAAGAATTTCATTTATTACAAAACGGTTTAGAACGATTGTTAAAAGGAGAACCTGAGCAATATGTCGTAGGATTTGCCTCCTTTATGGGCCGAGATTTCAAGGTTACCCCTGATGTCTTGATTCCAAGACCAGAAACTGAGGAAGTCGTCGCTCACTTTATGGATCAGTTACCTCGAGAAGGGACGATTGCAGATATTGGGACAGGTAGTGGTATCATTGCTATTTCGATAAAGAAAGCACATCCACAGTTGTCTGTTTATGCTTCTGATATTTCCCCTCAAGCCCTAGAGGTAGCTCAACGAAATGCGCAACAACACGATGCCGCCATACAATTTTTATGTGGTGATACGTTACACCCTTTTATAGAAAAAAAGTTGAAGTTGGAGGGATTAATTTCCAATCCGCCATATATCGACTGCATTGAACAAAATGTGATGAGTACAAGTACCTTAAATTATGAACCACATTTAGCGCTATTTGCTGAAGATGAGGGACTGAAAATTTATCGTTCTATACTCATACAACTGCCAAAAGTAATGAAAGAAGGGGCGCCTGTTGTTTTTGAAATAGGATATCAACAAGGTGCCGCATTAAAAAGTTTAATAACGAGCCTTTATCCACAACTTGTTCCAAAGGTCATTAAAGATATTAATGGGAATGACCGTATTATAAGTTTTAAATGGAGCGCCCAATAATTGAATTCAAAGTTATGTCTCTAATATAGAGTGCATAACTTTTTATTATGAAGTAAAATAAAAGTAAGAAAGAGGTGTTTTCTCGTGATAAACACAAAAATTTGGGACGTACGTGAATTTACTTATCAACTCAAAGATTATCCTCAATTTGAAGAAATTGTTCGTATGTATCAAGAAGGCAAATTAATCGTAATGCCAACAGAGACAGTATACGGCTTAGGTGCTAGCGCATTAAATGAAGAAGCGGTAAAAGGAATCTACGAAGCTAAAGGGCGCCCTTCAGACAATCCATTAATTATTCATATCTATGATACAGATCAATTAAATGATTTTGTAACCTCCGTTTCAGAAACAACATTAAAATTAATGGAAGCTTTTTGGCCAGGACCTATTACTTTTATTTTACCTCTTAAAAAAGGATTTTTATGTGAACGTGTAACGGGAGGGTTAAATTCGGTGGCTGTACGCATGCCAAGTCATCCAGTTGCCCGATATATTTTGAAAATAGCTAATATTCCTATCGCAGCACCAAGTGCGAACTTGAGCGGACGTCCATCACCTACAACGTTTGAACACGCATTCGAAGATTTAAATGGACGGGTGGATGGGATTATCCATTCGACACCAAGTGATGCTGGGCTTGAAAGTACAGTGATCGATTGTACTTCATTCCCATACCGAATTGCGAGACCAGGAACGATTACGCGTCAAATGTTGAATGAAATACTCCCTAATTCAATAGATGAGTCCGTCATAGATATGACCGAAAAGCCTATAGCTCCAGGTATGAAATATAAACATTATGCACCGGATACACCACTCGTGATGATTGAAAATATTGAGGGCCCTATTCGTGAGAATGCACATGAAAATTGGCAAGAAATTGCTTTTATTGTTCCAGAAAGTATGTCTAAGTATATTCCTAAAGAAGCCACAACGATGGTTTTAAGTCATGATGAGTGGGACATCCAACACGCTAATCGTAATTTATACGCGGCATTACATCAATTAGACACACTTTCAAATATACAGCGTGCGTATATTTATGGATACCCCGTAAGCGAAGAAACCGAAGCCTTACGCAATCGAATGCTAAAAGCAGTCAATCACCAAATTGTAAAGGATGAGCGTTTATGAGGATTATTTTTGTGTGCACTGGAAATACTTGCAGAAGTCCAATGGCAGAAAGTATTGCAAAGCGCCTGTTGCCAACGCATCAAATTGAATCACGAGGACTTATGGCAAGTGAGGGTGCCTCGCCATCTGCGCATACTGAGGAAGTATTAAAAATACATGACTATCCTGAACCTTCTTTAGCCAAGCAATTTCAGAAAGAAGATATGAAAGCGGATTTAATATTAACCATGACATCAGAACATAAGCGTTGGATTGACCACTATTTTGGGCAACAATCACATGTATATACGCTTAAAGATTATTTAGATAGTGCTTCTGATATTCCCGACCCGTTTGGAAGTTCATATGAAATGTATTTACAATTATTTCAACACCTTGAAACCGATATTTTCAAGCTTAAAGACCGAATAGATTAAATTCAGTTATATAATCAGTATAAGTTCCAAAGAAAATAAGTTATAATAAATGGCATATAGCACGTTTCTATGTTCTTTGGATAATTTGTTTTGTATTGATACATAATCCTAGGAGGTTTTGGAAATGAAAGGTTTAAAACAGTTATTAGAAGAACTCAAGTCTCAATCATTTTTTGTTGACGGAGAAATCTGTGTTATTGGTTGTTCTACATCAGAGGTGTTGGGCGACAAAATAGGTACGACAGGTTCTTTAGATATAGCAAAAGACATTTTTGAAGCACTCGATGAGATTTCAACAGAAACGGGTGTTTCATTTGCATATCAAGGATGTGAACATATCAATCGCGCATTGACGATTGAACGCAAAGACTTTGATCCGTATCAAATGGAGGAAGTAACGGTCGTTCCGGATGTTCACGCGGGAGGTTCGTTGTCAACTTATGCCTATCGCCACCTAAAAGATCCAATTGTTGTAGAACATATCACAGCAAACAAAGGGATTGATATTGGCCAAACGTTAATCGGTATGCATCTTAAACATGTCGCTGTGCCTGTCCGCACATCTGTCGATAAAATAGGAGAAGCTATCGTAACGGTGGCAACGACACGACCTAAAAAAATTGGTGGTGAACGTGCGAAATATCAACTTTAAAAGGGAAAGAGGGATTAAGTTTATGTCATTTATTTCTAAGCAAGACAAAGCAGTAGCTGATGCGATTCAAAAAGAATATCACCGTCAAAATAAGCACATCGAACTGATTGCTTCTGAAAACTTTGTATCAGAAGCAGTGATGGAAGCACAGGGCTCAGTCATGACAAATAAGTACGCTGAAGGATATCCTAATCGTCGATACTACGGAGGTTGCGTCAATGTCGATACGATAGAACAACTTGCGATTGATCGTGCGAAAAAACTCTTTAATGCAGAACATGTCAATGTACAACCCCATTCTGGCTCGCAAGCGAATATGGCTGTATATTTGGTAGCTTTAAATCATGGCGACACTGTTTTAGGCATGAACTTAAGCCATGGAGGTCACTTAACGCATGGATCTCCAGTCAACTTTAGTGGTCAGTTTTATAACTTTGTGGAATATCAAGTGACTAAAGAGGAAGAACGCATTGATTATGAAGAGATTCGTCGCTTAGCAAAAGAAAATAAACCGAAGCTCATTGTCGCGGGCGCATCTGCATATTCTCGTGAAATTGATTTCAAAAAATTCAAAGAAATTGCGGATGAAGTTGGCGCTAAACTTATGGTAGATATGGCGCACATCGCCGGATTAGTTGCGGCAGGATTACACCAAAATCCAGTAGAGGTTGCAGATTTTGTTACGACAACAACGCACAAAACACTACGTGGTCCTCGTGGAGGTATGATTTTGTGTAAAGAGAAATATAAAAAAGACATAGACAAAACAATTTTCCCAGGCATTCAAGGGGGGCCATTAGAGCACGTGATCGCTGCAAAAGCTGTGGCGTTTGGAGAAGCGTTACAGCCTGATTTCAAAACGTACCAAGCACAAGTGATTAAAAATGCAAAAGTACTTGCAGAAACATTACAAAAAAACGGTTTTCGTATTGTCTCTGGCGGTACAGACAATCATCTTGTAGCGGTAGATGTTAAAGGTTCTATTGGTATCACGGGTAAAGATGCTGAAGAAGCATTGGATCGTGTGGGTATTACATGTAATAAGAATACGATTCCATTTGACCAAGAAAAACCTTTTGTAACGAGTGGCATTCGCTTGGGCACACCTGCTGCAACAACACGCGGTTTTGATGAGGATGCGTTTGAAGAAGTCGCAAATATTATTAGCGATGTGCTCAAACATCATCAAGATAGTGACGTTATTGAAAAAGCAGAAAAGCGTGTTCAAACGTTAACTCAAAAATTCCCATTATATAACTAATGATATTGGAGGCAAAAAAACAATGGGTAAAGTACATGTATTTGATCATCCATTAATTCAACATAAGTTAAGTTATATTCGTGACGTCAATACGGGCACGAAAGCTTTTCGTGAGCTTGTTGATGAAGTAGGAATGTTGATGGCCTACGAGGTGACACGTAACTTAGAATTGCAAGAAGTCGAAATTGAAACACCAGTTACAAAAGCGAAAGCCAAACGTTTATCTGGTAAAAAATTAGCTTTTGTTCCAATTCTTCGTGCAGGGTTAGGCATGACACAAGGTATTTTAAATCTAGTGCCTGCTGCGCGTATCGGCCATGTTGGATTATATAGAGATCCTGAAACTTTAGAAGCCGTAGAATATTTTGTGAAGTTACCACAAGATATCGAGGAACGTGAAATTATCGTAGTAGATCCTATGTTAGCGACTGGAGCATCAGCGATTGAAGCGATTACTTCATTGAAAAAACGTGGCGCAAAGCACATTCGTTTTATGTGTTTAATTGCCGCACCTGAAGGCGTTCAGAAACTTCAAGAAGCACACGAAGATGTAGATATTTTTATTGCTGCACTTGATGAAAAACTTGATGAAAACGCCTATATCATCCCAGGCTTAGGGGATGCTGGTGACCGTTTATTTGGTACAAAATAATTGTCTTAATTAAGGAGCGCTTATTTGATGAAACGAATTATGACGATATTTGGTACGCGTCCTGAAGCGATTAAAATGGCGCCACTTGTTCTTCAGTTAAAAAAAGAAGAGCAATTAGAGCCTGTCGTTGTCGTGACGGCGCAACACCGAGAAATGCTAGATTCTGTATTAGAAACCTTTAATATACAACCAGATTATGACTTAAATGTAATGAAACCTGGACAAACATTATCCCAAGTCACATCACGTGTTTTAACAGGACTTGAAGATATTATTAAAGAAGTACAACCCGATATGATTTTAGTACACGGTGATACAACAACAACTTTTGCAGGGAGTTTAGCAGCATTTTATAACGAGATCAGTATTGGTCATGTTGAAGCTGGACTGAGAACTTGGAATAAATATTCTCCATTTCCTGAAGAGATGAATCGTCAAATGACTGGTATCATGGCAGATTTACACTTTGCACCAACAGAACAAGCGGAAAAGAATTTATTAAACGAAAATAAAGACCCACAATCAGTAGTCGTAACGGGTAATACCGCAATTGATGCAATGCACACGACAATCGACCAAGATTATCAATCAGAAATTATTCAACGTCATCAAGATAAACGCATCATTCTTTTAACTTCACACAGACGTGAAAATATTGGGCAACCGATGGAAAATATTTTTAAAGCAGCGAGACGTATTGTGGAAGAGATCGAAGATGCTGTTATTGTGTATCCAATGCACAAAAACCCTAAAGTAAGAGACATTGCACGTCAATATTTGAGTGATCATGATCGCATTGAATTGATTGAACCACTTGAAGTTGTGGATTTTCATAATTTTGCACATCAATCATATTTGATTTTAACTGATTCTGGAGGGGTTCAAGAAGAAGCGCCTTCATTAGGAAAACCTGTTTTAGTGTTACGAGACACGACAGAACGTCCTGAAGGTGTAGAAGCGGGTACATTAAAACTTGCAGGAACCGAAGAAGAAGACGTTTATCGTCTCACGAAAGAGCTATTAACAGACAAAGAATTATATCAAAGTATGAGTATAGCGCAAAACCCTTATGGCGATGGACATGCATCTGAAAGAATTTGCAACCATATTCGACATTATTTTGGTTTAACACAAACAAAACCGGAATCATTTAAACCGGAAGCATAGTGGCAAACTAAATGTGTCAATTTTGTGACTATTTGTGACTTTAAATGAAGTCCTCTTAAATGCATAATTGACACACTTTTGCCCCTATATTATCATGAAAGTTGTATGCATGGAACGGCTTTCATAAATGTTCCTAAAAGTGGAAAAGGGGTTCATTATGGTACGTTTACTAAAGTGTACACAGCCGTTTTTGACATATTATTGTTGCCTCTGGGTGGGCCTCATTATGCTTTATATTTGGATACATCATGCTTTTGTTCTTGGATTGATTGTAGGTATGGTAGCATCTACGCTTAACACGCTTATTTTTGAACTTTATTTATATCGCGCTCAGTCGATAAATGTAGGTTCACTTTCAACGGGCGGAAGTTGGCGTTTTTTAAATGCGATACTTGCTTGTTTAATATGGGGCTTTTTCCAGGAACAGATACATATTTTAGGTGTATTGATAGGGCTAATGGTTTCTTATGTTTTTATAGTTTTTCGTCCGTTACTCAAGCCGGACACACGTAACTCTAATTGAAAAGAGGTGAAATTTTAAAATGGATCATAAAAGTCCAATAGTAACTTGGCATTTTCTAGGATTGGATATTAACTTTAACTTATCTACGGTAATGATGTTGATTATCACAGCAATTATCGTGTTTGTGCTAGCAGTCTTATGTACACGAAATCTTCAGAAAAGACCTAAAGGTGCCCAAAACTTTATCGAATGGGTATTTGATTTTGTGCGGGGCATCATTGAAAGTAACATGGCTTGGTCTAAAGGAGGTCATTTTCACTTCTTAGCAGTGACATTAATTTTGTTTATTTTTGTGGCTAATATGTTAGGTTTACCTTTACAATTGGTAGCAAATCACTACTTATGGTGGAAGTCACCAACTGCAGATCCGCATGTCACACTCACACTAGCAACAATGATGGTAATTCTTACTCATTACTATGGAGTGAAAATGCGAGGTACAAAAGCGTATCTTCACAACTATGTTCAACCTTATCCTGCATTAGTAGTCATTAATGTATTTGAGGAATTTGCCTCTACGTTAACTTTAGGTTTGCGTCTGTATGGTAATATTTTTGCCGGTGAAATTTTACTTGGCTTACTTGCGGGCGTGACGTTTAGTGCATTTGGTTGGATTATTGGTATTCCAGGTTTAATTGTATGGCAAGGTTTCTCAATCTTTGTAGGTTCTATCCAAGCATATATCTTTATTATGTTATCAATGGTTTACATGTCACATAAAGTGGCAGACGACCATTAAAAATAAAAAAATCACATTTAAAAAATTAGGAGGATTTATATAATGAATTTAATCGCAGCAGCAATCGCAATTGGTTTATCAGCACTTGGTGCAGGTGTAGGTAACGGTTTAATCGTATCTAGAACAGTAGAAGGTGTCGCTCGTCAACCAGAAGCACGTACACAGTTAATGTCAATCATGTTCATCGGTATCGGTTTAGTTGAGGCACTTCCAATCATCGGCGTAGTTATCACTTTCATCGTTTTATTCCAATAAACGATTCGTATTGATAACTTATCACGACATTTTCCAATAAGCACAAAAGTAAGAATTTTATTGAGTCCGGGCGGAGACATGGTTAACGTGCTCGCCCCAAATTTATAATGATAAAAAATGGAAACTGATGATTAAGTATAGTGGTGATCAACGTCAACACTAAAAATCATCCGTGCCGGGGTGGGATTTGAGAAACAATTACTCCCACTCCCATTCATTTTATAGTTTCGTGATGAAATGATTGAAAGGAGTGTACAGCAAATTGACAACCAACATGTTTACCTTTGCAGCTAGTGCGGGTGGCGTAAATATTGGTGACATCATTGTTACAATTTTAACGTTTGTCATCTTACTTTTCCTACTTAAAAAGTTTGCATGGGGACCACTTAAAAAGGTTATGGACGATCGTGAGCGTTCAATCAATCAAGATATTGATGATGCAGAACGTGCAAAAATGAATGCACAACGTCTAGAAGAAGAAAATCGAAAAACTTTAAAAGAAACACAAGATCAAGTACACAAAATGCTTGAGGAAGCCAAAGTACAAGCACAACGCCAACAAGAAGAAATTATCCATGAAGCGAATCAACGTGCGAACGGTATGTTAGAAACGGCGCAAAGTGAAATCAAGAGTGAAAAAGAACGTGCATTAGCTGAAATTAATAATCAAGTCTCTGAACTTTCTGTATTAATTGCATCAAAAGTGTTACGTAAAGAAATTTCTGAACAAGACCAAAAAGACCTTATTGAAAAGTACATTAAAGAGGTAGGGGATAAATAATGGCACAAGTTGCACAAAAATATGCCCAAGCACTTTTTGATGTTGCAGTTAAAGCTGAAGTCCTTACAGATATTTATCAAGATTTCACTGAAATTAACACAAGTATCCAAAGTGAAGGTTCTCGATTACAAGTCATTGACCTTGAACCAAAGCTTACATTAGACGATAGACAAAATTTAGTCTCAAATGTATTCAAAGGTGTACATCCGTACTTGTTGAATACATTAAAAGTAATGACTGGACATCGTAACTTAGCTTTGTTAGGAGACGTGTACAAGGCATTTGAAGGTTTATATAATCATTTCCACGGTTTTGACGATGCGTACGTTGTTTCTGCGCGTCCTTTATCCGAACCAGAATTAGCACATTTAAAACATGCTTTAGTTCAACGTACAGGGTTAAAAGACCTTAATCTACATACTTCAGTCGACGAAGCGCTTATCGGTGGCGTCAAAGTTAAAATTGGTACAAAAGTATATGATGGAACTGTACAAAACGACTTAGAGCAACTCGCAAAAAAATTCAGTAGAGCACATTAAATACGAGATGAAAGAGGAGTGACATAGATGGCCATAAAAGCTGAGGAAATTAGTGCATTACTTCGCTCTCAAATTGAGAACTATGAGTCAGAAATGTCTGTAACTGATGTAGGGACAGTTATCCAAATTGGTGACGGTATTGCATTAGTACATGGACTGAACGACGTTATGGCTGGCGAATTATTAGAATTCCACAATGGTGTTCTAGGATTAGCACAAAACTTAGAAGAAACTAACGTAGGTGTTGTTATTTTAGGCCCTTACGATGAAATTACAGAAGGTGCTGAAGTAAAACGTACAGGACGTATTATGGAAGTTCCTGTTGGTGAAGAACTTATCGGTCGTGTGGTTAACCCATTAGGTCAACCTATCGATGGTCAAGGTCCATTAAATACAACAAAAACACGCCCAATTGAGAAAAAAGCAACGGGTGTTATGGCTCGTAAATCAGTTGACGAACCATTACAAACAGGTATCAAAGCCATTGACGCATTAGTTCCTATTGGACGTGGACAACGTGAGTTAATTATTGGTGACCGCCAAACAGGTAAAACAACGGTTGCTATTGATACAATTTTAAACCAAAAAGACCAAGATATGATTTGTGTTTATGTAGCGATTGGTCAAAAAGAATCAACGGTACGTGCTTCTGTTGAAAAATTACGTCAAGCGGGCGCATTAGATTATACAATAGTTGTATCAGCATCAGCCGCACAACCTTCACCAATGTTATACATTGCACCATATGCAGGTGTTTCAATGGCTGAAGAATTCATGTTTAACGGAAAACATGTGCTTGTTGTGTATGATGATTTAACGAAACAAGCAGCAGCTTACCGTGAGTTATCATTATTATTACGTCGTCCACCAGGCCGTGAAGCTTATCCAGGTGATGTATTCTACTTACATAGTCGTTTATTAGAACGTGCGGCTAAGTTGAATGATGATTTAGGTGGAGGCTCAATTACAGCTTTACCATTCGTTGAAACACAAGCTGGAGATATCTCAGCATATGTTCCTACAAACGTTATTTCTATTACTGACGGTCAAATCTTCTTGCAATCTGATTTGTTCTTCTCAGGTGTTCGACCTGCCATTAATGCCGGTCTTTCAGTATCACGTGTAGGGGGCTCTGCGCAAATTAAAGCGATGAAGAAAGTTGCAGGGACATTACGTTTAGACCTTGCTTCATACCGTGAATTAGAATCGTTCGCACAATTTGGTTCAGACCTAGATGAAGCGACTGCCAAAAAACTTGAACGTGGTAAACGTACAGTTGAGGTCTTAAAACAAGATCAAAACAAACCATTACCTGTTGAACATCAAGTGCTCATCATTTATGCATTAACACGTGGATATCTTGATGATATTCCAGTAGAAGACATTACACGTTTTGAAGCTGAAATCATTGAATGGACGAAAGGAAATGCAAATGACATTTTCACTGAAATCCGTGAAACAGGTGGCTTACCTGCTGACGAAAAATTTGAAAAAGCAATTAATGCATTCAAACAAAGCTTCAAAAAATCAGAATAAAGCAAAATACATGAGATAAGGTGGTGAGATAGTGGCTTCTTTAAAAGAAATTGATTCACGTATTAAATCAACGAAAAAGATGAAACAAATTACGAGTGCGATGAACATGGTATCCAATTCTAAACTTCGTAAGGCTGAAAAAAATACGAAGAAATTCCGTCCTTATATGGAAAAGATGGAAGATGCTATTACAGCTATCGCAGGATCAAGTTCGTCTAGTAATCATCCGATGTTAAACGAGCGTGAAGTCAAGCGTGTGGGATACATGGTCATTACGAGTGATAGCGGATTAGCAGGTGCCTATAGCGCAAATGTTCTCAAAAAAATGATTCGTGATATTGAAAAGCGTCATCAAAGTCAGGATGAATATCGTCTTATTGTTTTAGGTAAAATAGGGATTTCATTTTTAGAAAATCGTGGCTATAAAATAGAAAACGCTTTGACTGATATTCCAGACCAACCTTCATTCAAAGCGATACAATCTATTGCGACACGTGCCGTTGATTTATTTAACGAAGAAAAAATTGACGAATTAAATGTCTACTATAGCCATTATGTCAGTGTGATTGAAAACACACCAAAAAGTAAAAAGTTACTGCCATTATCACCTGAAGATCAATCTTTAGGACATGGTGCAATGTCATCTTATGAATTTGAGCCTGACAAAGAATCAATCTTAAAAGTATTATTGCCACAATATATTGAAAGTTTGATTTATGGCACAATTTTAGATGCCAAAGCAAGTGAGCACGCTTCACGTATGAATGCCATGAAGAATGCTTCTGATAATGCAACTGATTTAATTGATGATTTATCTTTACAATATAACCGTGCACGACAAGCAGCAATCACACAACAAATTACTGAAATTGTTGGCGGTGCAGCAGCACTTGAATAACATTTTTTATAAGGAGGAACTAACATGGGATTAGGCCGTGTAACACAGGTCATGGGGCCAGTCATTGACGTGCGTTTTGACCATAATGAAATTCCAAACATTAACAACGCACTTGTAATTGATGTACCTAGAGATGGTAAAACGGAACAACTCACTTTAGAAGTAGCCTTACATTTAGGTGATGATGTTGTTCGTTCTATCGCAATGGACTCAACAGATGGTGTACAACGTGGTGCTGAAGTGAAAGATACTGGAGCACCTATCAGTGTACCAGTTGGAGATGCAACATTAGGCCGTGTGTTTAATGTATTAGGAGATAAAATTGACCTTGAGCCAGAAATCGACGCTTCTGTCCGTCGTGATCCAATTCACCGTCAAGCCCCTCAATTTGATGAATTATCAACTGAGGTTGAAATTTTAGAAACGGGTATCAAAGTTGTAGACTTATTAGCCCCTTACATTAAAGGTGGTAAAATTGGATTATTCGGTGGTGCGGGTGTAGGTAAAACCGTTTTAATTCAAGAGCTCATTAATAACATCGCTCAAGAACACGGTGGTATTTCTGTATTCGCCGGTGTTGGTGAACGTACACGTGAAGGAAACGACTTGTACTACGAAATGAAAGACAGTGGTGTTATTGCGAAAACAGCGATGGTATTCGGTCAGATGAATGAGCCACCAGGTGCGCGTATGCGTGTAGCACTTTCTGGTTTAACAATGGCAGAATACTTCCGTGATGAACAAGGACAAGACGTGTTATTATTCATTGATAACATTTTCCGCTTCACTCAAGCAGGTTCAGAAGTATCTGCATTGTTAGGTCGTATGCCTTCAGCAGTAGGTTACCAACCAACATTAGCTACTGAAATGGGACAACTACAAGAGCGTATTACTTCAACAAATAAAGGTTCTGTTACGTCAATTCAAGCAGTATTCGTACCTGCCGATGACTATACTGACCCAGCACCAGCAACAGCTTTCGCGCACTTAGATGCGACGACAAACTTGGAACGTAAATTAAGTGAAATGGGTATTTATCCTGCAGTGGATCCTTTAGCGTCAACATCACGTGCCTTAGAGCCAACTGTCGTTGGACAAGAACATTACGAAGTGGCACGTCAAGTTCAATCTACATTACAAAAATACCGTGAATTACAAGATATTATTGCAATTTTAGGTATGGATGAGCTTTCAGACGAAGATAAGAAAACAGTTGAACGTGCGCGTCGTATTCAATTCTTCTTATCTCAAAACTTCCATGTTGCTGAACAGTTTACAGGACAAAAAGGTTCTTACGTACCAGTTAAAAATACGGTTCAAGACTTTAAAGCAATTTTAGATGGTAAATATGACCATATTCCTGAAGATGCTTTCCGTCTTGTAGGTGGTATTGACGACGTTATTGCCAAAGCTAAAGACATGGGTGTTGAAGTTTAATACAATTAGGAGGTATGGATAATGAATACATTAACCTTAGATATCGTCACTCCTAATGGTTCTGTTTATAAACAAGACAATGTAGAAATAGTTGTCTTACAAACAACAGCAGGCGAAATGGGTGTGATGCATGGTCACATTCCGACGGTTGCCCCATTACGTATAGGACATATTAAAGTTAACCGCAATGGTCAATCTGATTATATAGCTGTAACTGAAGGATTTGCGGAAATACGCCAAGAAAAAGTTAATATTTTAGTCCAGTCTGCAGAATCTGCGGATGATATTGACTTAGAGCGTGCAAAATCTGCCAAACAACGTGCGACGTTTTATCTAGATGGTGATAAAAGTGATACGGATCATAAACGTGCAGAACGCGCGTTAAAACGTGCAGAAAACCGCATCGAAGTCGCAAAATTTAAATAAACTATAAACAATAACCTACTGACGTTAATCAGTAGGTTATTGTTTTTTTGTGAGAAAGTTCTAAGTTATTTATTATTTGAAATTGCATCAATTGTATATACAAAACTGACAAAAAGTCGTATGATATTATCTATGTGTATCTTTAAATTTAGATAAAATTTCAATGTCTATTAGGCAGATTAGATTAGGAATTCATACGCAAATCATGTAAAATTGAGTCAGATAATCTAAAAAGGAGCAATAAAATGCAATGGAATATATAGGACAATTCGCAATTGTACATCTTATCATGCATGTGCTCTGTATTTGTATTGCGTACTGGTGTTTAAATGCTGTGCGCTTAGATCAATTTTTTAAAAAAGGCTATGCACGACAAGTTCAAATTGCCATGATATTTGTAGCAATTTTACTGGGAACGAGTGTGAGTAACTTTATTGTTGATTTATTACAATTTTCAACTCAAATACAATACTTATTAAAATAATTGCTTTATATAAGTTTAAGCGTATTGCAAGAAGTTTATAATTAATTATGCAAGTGTGTAAATAGTGGAGGATGTAAATAACATGGATAAAATTATTGTAAAAGGCGGCAATACCCTCAAAGGGGAAGTACAAGTTGAAGGAGCAAAAAATGCGGTTTTACCTATTCTTACAGCGTCATTACTCGCAAGTAAAGGTAAAAGTGAGCTCTTAAATGTGCCCGCTTTAAGCGATGTTGAAACGATAAACAATGTCATCACCGTACTGAATGCTAAAGTTAAATATAATGAAAAAAAACAAGCAGTGACCGTTGATGCGTCAAAAGAGCTCAAAGAGGAAGCACCCTACGAGTATGTGAGTAAAATGCGTGCGAGTATTTTAGTGATGGGCCCTCTTTTAGCACGTCTTGGAAAAGCAAAAGTCGCTTTACCAGGGGGATGTGCAATTGGTTCTAGACCGATCGAACAACATTTAAAAGGATTTGAGGCACTTGGTGCTGAAATACACCAAGAAGCGGGATATATTTATGCCGAAAGTCCTCAAGGATTAATCGGTAATGATATCCATTTAGATTTCCCAAGTGTAGGTGCTACACAAAATATTGTAATGGCAGCTTCATTGGCAAAAGGACGTACTGTCATTGAAAATGTTGCGAGAGAACCAGAAATTGTTGATTTAGCAAACTATATTAACGAAATGGGCGGCGATGTTAAAGGCGCAGGTACAGACACGATTATTATTAATGGTGTGGAAACTTTAACAGGTGTCCAACATTCCATTATTCCAGACAGAATTGAAGCAGGTACATTCATGATTGCAGCAGCGATAACGAGAGGGGACGTCCTCGTAAAAGGGGCTATCCAAGAACATATGACGAGTCTTGTCTATAAATTAGAAGAAATGGGAGTAGAACTTGAATATAAAGAAGAAGGTATTCGAGTGACGGCCCCTGAAAAACTCAACCCTGTTGATATTAAAACTTTACCTCATCCTGGTTTTCCGACTGATATGCAATCACAAATGATGGCATTATTATTAACTGCGGAAGGACATAAAGTCATCACAGAGACTGTGTTCGAAAACCGTTTTATGCATGTAGGTGAGTTTAAACGTATGAACGCGAAAATTTCAGTAGAAGGACGTAGTGCTAAAATCGAAGGGAAAAGCGAGCTTCAAGGTGCACAAGTGAAGGCCACTGATTTACGTGCAGCAGCTGCATTAATTTTAGCAGGATTAGTTGCTGAGGGAGAGACTACAGTGACTGAGTTGCAACATTTAGACCGTGGATATGTTAACTTCCATGGTAAACTCAAAGATTTAGGCGCAGATATTAAACGTATTCATGCAAAAAAATAAGCCTTTAAAACTATGGCATTGGTTGCAACAATCCGTAAGTGTTCAGTTAACATTATTTATAATCGTAGCGGGTCTATGCTTTATTATTGGTTTAATGACAGGTTTTTTAATTAATCATGACAATCTATTAAATGCGTTAAATCCTAAATTTTGGGAACATTTTAAAGAAATAATTGGAGGCAGTTCATAATGGAAACTATTTTCAACTACAATGAAATCAAACAAATTATTCCACACCGTCAACCATTTTTGCTTATTGATAAAGTGGTTGAGTATGAACCTGGACAACGTTGTGTCGGAATCAAACAAGTCTCAGGCAATGAGCCTTTCTTCCAAGGGCATTTTCCAGATTATGCGGTGATGCCGGGTGTCTTAATCACAGAAGCTTTAGCGCAAACTGGTGCCGTTGCCATGCTCAATAGTGAAGAAAATAAAGGCAAACTGGCGTTATTTGCTGGTATTGATAAGTGTCGTTTTAAAAAACAAGTGGTACCAGGAGACACTTTAAAATTAGAGGTCGAAATTACAAAAATAAAAGGTCCAATAGGTAAAGGGACTGCAAAAGCAACAGTTGATGGTCAAGTGGCATGTCAATGTGAACTTACTTTTGCTTTGCAAGATCCACAATAAAAAAAGTTGAGCATCGTTTGCTCAACTTTTTTTATTCTTCATTTCGTTCGTCTTTTAAACGCGGTTTAGATTGCATCATGCGATTAAATGTTTTAATCAGCTCTTCTCCTTGAAGGCCTTCTCCAACTAATTGTTCTAATAAATTCTCGGCATAGACTTGTCTTAAAGTATAAATGTGACATTCGAAAACGATTGAAATAGTTTCTTTCAGTGGGGTAATATGCTTAATAGTTGCATCAAAAAGCGCAGGATCATTTGATGGTCTTGTAATAACGACGCGAATATCTAGTAAAGTTTCGTTTTCCATGAAAGATTGCATTTCTTCTAAATGAATATCAGAAATGACGATTTCCAAAAGCCAACCCGTCCCGCTATTTTCTTTATTAATTATGACACCATCTTTTAGTTCATACTCTGTTACAGTCCCATTTTCAGAAACGATTTGAAATCGTACCGCTTTAAATGTTTTCACTAGACGATCCCCCTAAAAAACTTTCTCAAGTTTACGAAAAATGTTTAATTAACTCCCATTATACCGTAATTCGTAAAAAATTTCTTAAAAGACCTAAAAAAATGAAGAACTCAACCCTCTCTTTTATGCTTTTTCGTGACTTGTCATTTATTTAGCTTAGCATGTAATATAAAGTCACCCAGAAGGGAGGTGCCATTAATAAATCAATTTCAAGTGACAGGGACGTTTTCAAAGCCACCCCATTATTTTGACGCATCTGAGACGCCGTTTATTACATTTTCAATTAAAGTAAAAAGGAACTATCACAGCAAAAATGACAAACCGATTTATGATTTTCTTAGTTGTAAAGCATTTGGAGCAACGGCCACGTATATACATGAAACTTGTAAAGAGGAAGACCACGTGGCGATTACAGGACAGATTCAAACGCGACGGTTTGAATATCAAGGCGAGAGACGCTATGCTACAGAACTCGTGGTCTCCCAGTTAGAAAACTTTCCATTATAGACGTTTTTTAAGAAACCCAGTAATAGCCAATCCATACCCAATTAGAATATCCACCTGTGTTTATCCCAAAATCGTTTCAACGAACAATTCCAAACAAATATCATTATGGTCTTCAATATTTCTCATTTATTTCATCTTTTATTTTACATTTACTCCCATTAAAATTGCAGTATTTACAATTGCTCCATATTTCAAAGTAGTAAGACAGATTGTCAAAAGACGAGCCTGTCTTACTGCTCAATACATAGTTTTTTAAGAGGGATATAAAAAAATCAATTGTAAAAAGAGCGTTTTTTCATCCATTTTCCAAAAAACTTACATTTTAAATCCCCTTTAAATGACGTTTGTAATATTTTTGTAACAAAAATGCCCGTTTATTTAATGTTGTTGTTACGGGACTGAAAAAGACTGGTGCTATATTATTTGTGAATATAAAAGATATCGATTCCGAATACTGGAGGATTATTAAATGAAAAAATTACTTTTAGCATCAACTACAGTTGGTTTATTAGCGGCTAGTCAATTTGCAACAAATGCAGAAGCAGCACCTCAAACTCAATCACAACTTCAAGAAGGTGTACACATCATTCAATGGGGTGACACTTTAAATAAAATTTCTGAAAAATACGATGTAACAGTTGACCAATTAAAAAAATGGAATAACTTAGAATCAGATGTTATTTATGCTGGAGATAAGTTATACGTGACTGAAGCAGCAGCGGCAGCTCATGGTTATGCAGCTTCTTCTGATTTTATCGTTCCAACTTCTAATAACAATCAAGCTTATACATCTTATAATCATTTTGCATATTCAGTTGAACCTACATCTTACAATCAATCATATACAACAGTAACACCGGCGGCATCTACTTCAAATAATACTTATACAACTTATGAAGCGCCAGTAACGCAAAGTGTTTCAAATACAAATACTACTGTAACAACAAAGACTACATCTAACTATCAAGCACCACCAACAACAAAAGCAACATCAAATTATCAAGCTCCAACAACTGCAGGTAGTGGATCAGTCTATGAACAATTTATTAATGCAGGCGGATCTGCTGCAATGTGGAATGCAATCGTACTTCCTGAATCTGGCGGAAATCCAAATATTGTAAGCCCTAACGGCTACAGAGGTTTAGGTCAAACAAAAGAAGCATGGGGTACAGGTAGCGTTGCCACTCAAACTCAAGGTATGCTTAACTATGCTAACACGCGATATGGTTCAGTAGAACGTGCGATTCAATTCCGTCAAGCTAACGGTTGGTGGTAAGAGAGATTTTATTATCACTCCAGGCATTGATGTTCACTCAGAAATTAAAGCAATTTCTGAGTGAACGTCAATGCTTTTTTTATTGCTATTCAAGTTAAGATTTGTTAATTTAAAATTAATCACATAAAAGACTACTAGGGGAGCCTTTTGGCTGAGATGAATCGAATTCAGACCCTTTGAACCTGATTGAGTTAATACTCGCGTAGGAAAGTAGCGTAGACATTGAAACCTTTTATCATGACTGGGCTACTTTATTGTAGTCTTTTTTCATTTTGAAAGGAGTTTTTTTATGTTATTTTCTGAAAGTGTAAAACAAGAAGCCTCTCCAATAATTGAAGCGATTTATCACGATGATTTTATTCAAGGAATGATAAGAGGGGATATTTCAAAAGCGGCGATTCAACATTATTTACGTGCAGATGCACGGTATTTATTTGAGTTTGCTAAAATCTATTCGCTTTTAATACCTAAAGTTACTTCAAAAAAAGAAATTCAATTTTTAACTGAACAAATCGAGTTCTCTGCTTCAGGTGAAGTAGAGGCACACCATATTCTCGCAGATTACGTAAAAGTCCCTTATAATGAAATTATTAAAGAAGGTGAGTGGTATCCTTCTGCAGATCATTATATAAAACATATGTATTTCAATGCTTATCATTATGACAATGTCGCTTATACGATTGCTGCGATGGCGCCTTGTCCGTACGTGTATCAACAAGTAGCGTTGAAAGCTTTACGTGAAGAAGATTTTGCAAACGACCATCCTTTAAAACCATGGTTTGAATTTTATGCAAAAGGAATGGATGAATTGATGCAACATATTGACCAGTGGCTCAATAAATGTGCGGACAATGCGACTGAAGAGGAAAAAAACCGATTAAAACTTAATTTTTTAGAAAGTACAGTTCATGAAAAACAATTTTTTAATATGTCTTATCATCAAGAAACTTGGGAATTTGGAGGAAGATAACATGAAATCCCTAAATATTGCTTTAACGATTGCAGGTACAGACCCTTCTGGAGGGGCAGGCGTGATGGCTGATTTAAAATCGTTTCATGCCTGTGGCGTCTATGGTATGGCTACGATTACGAGTATCGTGGCTCAAAATTCACTGGGCGTACAACATATTCATCATTTAGAACCTTCTTGGTTAGAAGAACAACTTGAAAGTGTCTATTCCGATGAACTACCTCAGGCACTAAAAACGGGAATGATTCCGACACCAGAGATGATGGACATTGTTGCACGATATGTAAAAAAACAAACGATTCCCTATGTGATTGATCCTGTAATGGTGGCTAAAAGTGGAGACTCATTAATGGAAGAGAGTGTACGACAATCATTGAAGGATGTTCTATTGCCACTAGCCGATATTGCCACACCCAATATTCCAGAGGCTGAAGAAATTACAAAGATGACGATTCAAACAGAAGCTGACATCAAGAAAGCGGGACACTTTTTCTTAAATGAAATTGGAACGAAAGGTGTTATCCTTAAAGGAGGACATCTTGAAGGCGAGGCATGCGATTATTTATTTACTAAAGAAGACATGCATACCTTCTCAAGTCCACGTTTTAATACGTTACACACCCATGGGACAGGATGTACTTTTTCAGCAGTCATCACAGCGGAACTTGCGAAAGGTAAATCTGTTTTTGACGCAGTGGCGAAAGCAAAAAAATTTATTTCACTAGCGATAAAAGAAACTCCTGAAATAGGACAAGGCCGAGGCCCGGTCAATCATTTCGCCTATCAACAAGAGAAAGGTTGGGATTAAAATGGGTCAATTAACGCAAGTGCGTCATACACAACCCCTCGTTGTATGTTATACCAATGACGTTGTAAAAAACTTTACAGCGAACGGTTTACTCAGTTTAGGTGCAAGTCCTGCAATGAGTGAAGCCCCAGAAGAAGCTAAAGACTTTTTTAAAGCCACCCAAGCGTTATTAATTAATATTGGAACTTTAACGAGACAAACGGGTGCCGACATGCTTGAAATAGCGAAACAAGCGAACGACCAAGGGGTGCCAATTGTATTTGACCCTGTAGCTGTAGGGGCGTCACAGTTCAGAAAAGATTTCTGTCGTCAGTTTTTATCACAAGTGAAAGTAGATGTGATAAAAGGAAACGGGTCTGAAATTTTAGCATTAATTGATGAAACAGCGACAATGAAAGGAACAGATAGTTCAACAGACATTGACATTGTATCAATAGCGAAACAAGCTTATGATCATTTTCAAACCGCGATTGTGCTCACAGGTGAACAAGATGTGATTGTTCAAGAGGGAAAGGTTGTCGTACTAGACAATGGTTCACAGCTCCTTACTAAAATAACAGGAGCAGGATGCTTGCTTGGAGCGGTAGTTGCATCGTTTTTATTACGTCAACGAGTGCCTAATATAGATGTTTTAATTGAAGCGGTTTCCACGTACAACATTGCAGCAGAACATGCAGAATTAAGTGAAAGCGCAATGCTTCCGGGAACTTTTCTCGTTGCATTTATAGATGCCTTACATCAAATTGACGAAGCGACGGTGCATCAAGAATTAAAAATAGAGAAGAGATGAAAACATGAAATTCCAACGTAAACAACTACAAGTATATTTTATTGCAGGGACACAAGATGTGAAAAAAGGGTCTCTTGAAGAGATATTAGAAAAAGCATTAGCAGCAGGGACTACAATGTTCCAATTTCGAGAAAAAGGGCCTTCATCGTTAAGTGGAGAAGCTAAAGAAAGAAAAGCACGTTCGCTCATGGCCTTATGTCGACAGTATCATGTCCCTTTTATTGTCAATGATGATGTTGCACTCGCTATAAAAATTGGAGCGGATGGGATTCATGTTGGACAAGATGATGCTAAAATTGAGACGTTTATTAATCAAAGCAAAGATAAAATTATAGGGTTAAGTATTAGTAATTTTAAAGAGTATGATCAGTCCGATTTAACACATGTCGATTACATTGGAGTAGGACCAGTGTATCATACGTCTTCTAAGACGGACGCCAAGCAGCCAGGTGGGGTGGAAATGATACGTCGCCTACGCGAATATGATGAAATGATTCCTATCGTAGCCATAGGTGGAATCACAGAAGAAAACGTCGCTTCTTTGAAAAAGAATGGGGCAGATGGTGTTGCGACAATTTCATCTATTACACACAGTTCAAATATTGAAAAAACTGTGTCACGATATTTAAAGTATTTCAATTAAATTCGCTTTTATTCTGGTTTATGTTTCCACACTAAGAAGATGTGTGATAAAATAACATTTATGTGAATATATCTTTAGAGGTGGAAAAATGAAGAACAAAGCGCTACTGGCGACACTACTTGGGGTCGTCCTGTTATTAGCTGGGTGTGATTATAGTAAGCCTGAAAACCGTACAGGCTTTTTCTACAACACGTTTGTTTCTCCAATGGATCATTTAATTCATTGGTTAGGTGACCATTTAAATAATAATTATGGCCTAGCAATTATCATCATCGTGTTAGTAGTACGTATTGTATTATTACCGTTCATGTTATCAAATTACAAAAACATGCACATGATGCGTGAAAAAATGAAGATTGCAAAACCTGAAATTACAGAAGCACAAGAAAAAGTAAAACGTGCGCGTACGCAAGAAGATAAAATGGCTGCGAACCAAGAGATGATGCAAGTTTACAAAAAATATGATATGAATCCAGTTGCAAGTATGTTAGGGTGTTTACCGCTTATTTTGCAAATGCCGATTATCATGGCTTTATTCTTTGTCTTAAAATATCCGACAGGTGGGGGTATCACAGAGTACTCAGACTTTTTGTGGTTCCAACTCGATAAGCCAGATATTTGGATTACGATTATCGCGGGTATTTTATATTTTATTCAAGCCTATGTCTCAAGTATGCACATGCCACCTGAGCAAAAGCAAATGTCTGTCATGATGATGATTATCTCACCAATTATGATTGTGTGGATTTCATTTAGTTCAGCAGCCGCATTAGGTTTGTACTGGTCAGTATCTGCCGCATTCTTAGTGGTTCAAACCTACGTTGCCAACGTCGTTTATGGTAAAAAAGCCAAAGCTGAAGTTGAACCAATGATTAAAAAGTTTGAACAAGAAAAGAAAGCCAGCAACAAATCAGGTAAAAATACTCAAGTAGTTTCTAAGAAAAAGAAAAAATAATTAAAATAAAGAACCGACTTTCTTCAAAATTGAAAGTCGGTTCTTTATTGTTTATTCTACCCACTCTTTAAAAAATTGGGACAAAAATTGTTTTAAAAACGTGTGGCGTTCTTGGGCTATGGCCTTTGCTTTTGGTGTGTTCATCAAATCTTTTAATTTTAACAATTTTTCATAAAAGTGTTTAATTGCAGAAGGGGGTAACGTCGTAATGTCTATATGATTCAACGCACTCTCTGACACATTACCGGTCCACATAGGTTCATTAAAGTGACCGGCAAATTGAAATGTTCTTGCTATGCCGATAGCACCTAATGCATCAAGGCGATCGGCATCTTGGACGATTTGTCCTTCAATTGTGGATAGTGTTTGTGATTTTCGAAAGCTCATATGGTCAATAATATATAAGATATGTTGTTGGTCTTGAGATGAGACTTGAATGTTGGTTAAGAAGGATAAAAGTTCTGTCCTTGCATTTGATTCTGTAAGTTTATCATCGATGGTATCGTGAAGTAAAGCGGCCATCTCAATGACAAAAATATTGGCTTCTGGATAGTCTTGAGCGATCAATTTTGCCATCGCGACGACACGACGAATATGCGCAATGTCATGACCTGTGACATCGGCTTGATGAAAATGTTCCATATAATTTTTAGCTTTAACGAGCTGTTCTTTCAAAATTTCACACCCTCTTACAATATTGGCGAGAGCAACTGGCTAATAGATTCTTTAAATTTTATCCATAAACTGCGCTCTGCATACCGTTCTTTTGTTAATTCAGTACATACTTTTAAATCTTCTTCAAAGCTCTCACGGACTTGTTTAGCAATATTTTTATCATAAACGAATGCGTTCACTTCGAAATTGAGGGCAAAACTACGATTGTCCATATTTGTGGTGCCGACACTCGTAATCTCATCATCAATAGTTAAAGTTTTTGCATGTAAAAAGCCATCTTCATAAAGATACACTTTTGCGCCCACATCTAGCAATGTTGCGGCATTTTTATATGTTGCCCAATAAACGAAGGGATGATCAGGTTTACAAGGAATCATCAAATGGACATTAACGCCACCGAGCGCGGCAATTTGTAAGGCATCAATAAAAGATTGATCAGGAACAAAATAAGGAGTCTGGATATAAATATCTTTTTTAGCCATATTAATCATTTTTAAATAGCCATACTTAATTTGCTCCCAAAATTCATCTGGACCACTTGAAGCAATTTGAACGCCGACATTTTCTGTGTTCCCTATTTCAACCTTAGGAAAGTATTTAGGCTGATTTTCAATATCATGTCTAGAAGATTGTGAATTCCAATCTAAAATAAAGCGTAGTTGAAGCGCATGAACGGCGGCGCCTTCTATTCTTAAATGGGTATCTCGCCATGGGCCAAACTTTTTAGATAATCCTAGATATTCATTGCCGACGTTAAATCCTCCAACATAACCAATTTTGCCATCGATGACGACAATTTTTCGGTGATTTCGATTATTCATACGAAAATTAATCAATGGCAATTTAGAAGGAAAAAAGGCTTCCGCAAGACCTCCTTTACGTTTGAAATCTTTTAAATCTCGTAATGACAAACTTTTAGAGCCGATATCATCATATAACATTTTGACTTCCAAACCTTCATCGAGCTTTTCTTCAAGTAAGTCAATAATACTTTTACCGAGAGTATCTTTTCGAAAAATGTAATATTGAATGTGTATATATTTTTTAGCATTCTTGATATCTTCTTTTAAACGATTAAACTTTTCGTTACCCTCGAGCAACACCTCAATATTATTTTGATTCGTATAGAAAGCCGCATTATTATACAATAAAGCACGAATCATACGTTTATATTGTTTAATATGAGGGTTATCTGGATCAAAATTATCTTTCTTAAGCGCAACTAACTGTTGGTTTACTAATTGATTTAATCCTTTTTGATCCTTTTCAGATATTTTAAATATAGATTTTCTTTGAATTTGGCGTCCGAATAATAAATATAAAATAAACCCTATAATTGGGAATAAAGATAAAACTAAAATCCACGCCCAAATTGAACCGGCACTACGACGTTCCATAAAGATAATGGTAAAAACGAAGGAAATATTTAATATAAATAATCCTAATAATACGTAATTAATCCAAACGTCGCCATCAATGACTGTGGCGTTGCTTAATTCCACCATTTTAGAACCCTCCTTATAAATACGAATTTATGCAATTATATCATTTATTTATGCATTTTAGAAAAAATTAACGCCTTGACTTATACCCTGTATAGGTATATTATGAAAGTGCAATCATTCAATGGAGGTGTAGCCATGGAAGAACATGCACATCATTCAACAGAAATTAAAAAAAATTTGACTTCACGTTTAAATCGAATTGAAGGTCAAGTGAGAGCGATTAATCGTATGATTGATGAAGATGTTTATTGTGATGATGTATTAACACAAATAAGAGCTACGCGCTCAGCCCTCAACAGTGTAGCAACAAAATTGTTAGACTATCATATGAAAGGGTGTATTACTCGAAAAATTGAAGCGGGTAAAGAAACTGAAGCTATGGAAGAGTTGTTAGTGACTTTCCAAAAATTAATGAAAGATTAGTGGGAGGCCATCATGCAAAAGAGTATAGTTTACGTAGAGGGAATTCATTCAACAGAACGTAAAGAGAGTGTGGCGCAACGTTTACATCAAATGATAGGTGTTAAGGATATAAGTATCGATACAGAGCAACAATCGATTACAATTCAATATGAGACACCTTCCAATTTAAATACGTTAGAAAAAGAAATTTACGATGCCGGTATTACGGTGATTCGTACAGAAAAAGGAGAAATGTAAAATGGCTAAACATACTATTAATGTTGAAGGAATGACATGCAACCATTGTAAAGAAGCGGTGGAATCAGCGGTTAAAGAAAATAAAGAGGTACTTTCTGTTGTGGCGACACCTGATGAAGATCATGTCATTGTAGAATTAATGGATGATGGCGCATTACATGATGTCAAACAATGTATTTATGATGCAGGTTACGAAGTAAAATAGGACAACTTGTCACTGAGTGAAGTTTTATGATAATTAGAGTACAGAGCGGGGGAGGGCGCACGTTTATATAAATAAGTGTGCTTGGCCCTCTCATTTTTAAATTTTATTATACCCCTTATGGGTATGGGAGGTCGTCTTGATGAAAGAAGAGACATACCAAATTTCTGGCATGCATTGTGCGGCTTGTGCAACACGAATTGAACGTATTTTGAACAGGGAAGAAGCTATAGAGGAAGCGACTGTGAATTTAGTCATGGAAAAGGCAACGGTTAAATATGACCCTAGTCAAATCAATCAGGAAACTATATTTCAAAAAGTATCTCAAATTGGGTTTGAAGCCCATGAAATACAAGACAATGCGTCAACTGAGCAACAAAGTCAAAAAGAATTAAAAAAACAAAAATATAAATTCCTTATTTCTGCGTTACTTGCTTTACCGTTACTTTATACTATGTTTGCCCATTTCTCATTTTTAAATTTTGTACCTGTACCGAAACTGTTGATGAATCCATGGTTTCAACTCATTCTTGCAACACCCATTCAATTTATACTAGGCGCCCAATTTTATATTGGTGCATGGCAAGCGTTAAAAAATAAAAGTGCGAACATGGATGTACTTGTGGCAATGGGAACATCAGCTGCCTACTTTTATAGTATCTATTTAATGGTGATTCATAGTGGCCATGAAGGGCATATTCCACTTTATTTTGAAACAAGTGCTGTATTAATTACGCTTATTTTGCTTGGAAAGTACTTTGAGAAACGAGCAAAAGGTCATGCGAGTGATGCGATTAAAAAATTAGCAGCATTGCAAGTAAAAGATGCCATTGTTGAACGCAACGGGGAGCAAGTTAAAATGCCCATTGAACAAGTTCGTGTAGATGATGTCATTTGTGTGAAAAGTGGCGCCTATATTCCACTTGATGCAGAAGTAATTGAAGGTTTTACAACCGTTAATGAATCTATGATTACGGGAGAAAGTATTCCTGTAGAAAAACAAACAGGAGATGCACTGATTGGGAGCACATTAAATGAAACAAACTTCATTAAAGCACGTGTCACTCATGTTGGTGAAGATCTTGTATTAAATCAAATTATAAAAGTGGTTGAAGAAGCGCAAACGAAAAAGCCACACATCCAAAGATTAGCGGACAAAATTTCAAATATTTTTGTGCCGACTGTCGTTTTAATTGCCCTTTTTGCTTTTCTGTTGTGGTTCTTTATTTTGATGCCCTTTGATTTTACACATGCATTAGAAATTTTTATTTCGGTGATTGTTATTGCATGTCCATGTGCATTAGGCTTAGCTACACCTACATCAATAATGGTAGGTTCAGGAAGAGCAGCTGAAGCAGGGATATTATTTAAATCAGCTGAAAGCCTCGAACAAACCCGTCAAATTGACACGATTGTTTTTGACAAAACAGGCACACTCACTACAGGTACGCCTGAAGTCATTGGCGTAGTCGAATTTGAAAAAGTGTCTCCAATCGAGACCTTTATAAAAAGTTTGGAAGCACAATCTGAACATCCACTTTCTAAAGCACTTGTGAATTATTTTGAAGATACGCCCTACGTGACTGTCGATGATTATGAAACACACATTGGCAATGGCATATCAGGCCATATCCAAAATAATCATATAAAAATTGGCTCGATTGCTTATTTGTCCTCAACATCTCAAGTTACAGCATCGATGAAAGCGCAACAAAACATGTGGGAATCACAGGGGGCCACAGTCATTGGTGTCGAAGTGAATCAAGCACTTGTGATGATGATAGCCTTGCGTGATGAACCTAAAGAACGCGTGAAAGAAACGATTCAACAACTAAGAAAGAAATGCGACGTAGTACTATTAAGTGGCGATAGTGAGAAGACAGTCAAAGCTATTGCGGACGAATTAGGTATCTCACATCTATATGCTGAGGTTAAACCTGAACAAAAAGCAAAAATTGTTCAAGATATCCAACAACAAGGCAAGAAAGTGATGATGGTGGGCGACGGGATTAATGATGCCCCGTCTCTAACACAAAGTGATATCGGAATTGCAATGGGTTCTGGTACTGATATTGCAATTGAATCTGCTGACGTTGCTTTAGTGCATAATCACATTTCACAAATCCCAGAAGTGTTAAAAATGAGCGAATTAACAATACGAAATATCAAACAAAACTTATTTTTTGCATTTTGTTATAACATCGTAGGGATTCCAATAGCAGCTTTAGGATTTTTAGCCCCTTGGGTGGCAGGTGCTGCGATGGCATTCAGTTCTGTATCTGTCGTATTAAACGCTTTACGACTTAAGCATATTCATAAATAAAAATGAAAAAAATTAAATTTTATGTAGTCACAAGTAGTAAAGTAGGGTATGATTAGAGAGAAGTTAGACATATGCGGGGTGATAATATGGCAAAACAGAATGAACGCATTCAAAACGTGGTCCATATGTTATCATCAATTGGGGTTAAAGTTAAAAAAACAAAATCACGATTGGATATTATGCGATCACTACCCAATGCAAAACCTGCAACAGAGAAACTGAAATAGCATTTTAATTTTACGCTATTTGTAAACACATGAGTTAATATATTAAATTGAAAACCACACACTAAGTACAAACGAAGTGTGTGGTTTTTAAATGGTAGTCTAACAAAATAGAGAGGATAGCGTGTTCCATATGCTATCCTCTCTTATTTTGATTATAAGAAGTTAAATTTGAATTATTTATATTTCGTAGAAGATTCATGGGTACTAAGCTCATCATACTTTTTAGGAGCGTGGTAACGCATACTTAAAAGAATACCAATACCTGCCATTAAGCTCCATAAAGAACTTCCGCCATAACTAATGAAAGGTAACGGAATCCCTGTAATTGGCAATAATTGAATCGTCATACCGATATTTTGAACAATATGGAATAACAATAAGCTCACATAACCTATAATAAATGATTTGTTAAATAAGTCCTCTGTTTGAGAAGCGCGCTTAAGTAGATGCATTAACAATAGTAAATAAATAACGATAAGGACGACAGCCCCAATAAATCCAAATTCTTCTCCGATTACTGAAAAAATAAAGTCTGTATGGTTTTCAGGGATATACACTTCACCTTGATTAAACCCTTTACCAATGAGTTGACCTGATCCTATTGCTTTCATAGATTCAGTTAAGTGAAAGCCATCCCCAGAACTATAAGTGTAGGGGTCGAGCCATGAATTAATACGTCCGAGTTGATACGTTTTAATCCCTGCTAAATTTTCAATGAGACTCGGTTTAAATAAAATAGATAATATCACGCTTGCAGCTAAAAAGATAAACGCCCCAAATAACGGAGTTAAAATCTTCCAAGAAACGCCGCTGACGATAATAATCCCCGCGATAATCGCCATAATAACGAGCGTTGTGCCCAAGTCATTTTGTAATAAAATGAGAAGGACAGGAAGAATTGTGACGCCAATGATTTTTAGGATTAACATAAAATCGGTTTCTATAGATTTATTAAATGTAAATCTATTATGTTGAGCAACTACCTTTGAAATGGCTAAAATAAGCACAATTTTCATGAATTCAGAAGGCTGAATACTAATTGGCCCGAAGCGGTACCAACTTTTGGCACCATTAATAATTGGAGTGATTGCTGTTTCGGGTAATAAAATTAATCCAATCAAAAGGACAATGAAAATAAAATAGATAGCAAAGGTATATTTTCGGATTTTTTTTGGTGAGACAATCATAATAAGAAACGCAAGAACAGCACCTAATATGTAATAAAAAATTTGTCTAATCCCAAAATCCATACTATATTGACCGCCGCCCATCGCAGAGTGTATCGTCATCACACTAATGACACAAAGGATAAGTATCAATGTGATGAGTTTCCAATCTAAGCGGTGTCGTAAAGATTTATGGGTATGTTGACGAGATGAAGCCATAGTAATCTCCTTTACGAAAAAATATCATATTATATCTATTATGATTGTACAGAACTTCGCACTATTTTGCGAATATGAGTTGCTATTCCTTTGAAAATACATGCATTTCGTAATGCTCTCATGGTAATATGGAGTTTAGAATAAGATTTGGAGGCGGACTTATGTCAAAAGAAGCGTTATGTATTATATACGGCGGTAAAAGTGCCGAACATGATGTATCAATTTTAACTGCTCAAAATGTGTTAAATGCCATTGACAAAGAGCAGTATCATATTGACATTATATATATCACTAATGATGGAGTATGGAGAAAAAAAGAAAATATTTCAGATCAAATCAATGACATTCATGTGTTGCATTTAGATCAATCTCACGAAGGTGAAATTTCAACGATGTTAACACAAAGTAGCCAAGGCGGTCGCTATGACGCCGTATTTCCATTGCTACACGGACCAAATGGTGAAGATGGCACAATTCAAGGCTTATTTGAAGTCCTAGATATTCCTTATGTGGGTAATGGTGTGTTGGCGGCATCTAGTTCTATGGATAAATTAGTCATGAAACAATTATTTGCACAGCGCGGTTTACCTCAGCTCCCATACGTAAGCTTTTTACGTAGTGAGTATGAGAAATATCAACACAATATATTGAAACTTGTTCATGATAAACTTGAATTCCCTGTTTTTGTAAAGCCGGCGAATTTAGGTTCTAGTGTTGGAATCAGTAAATGTGAAAATGAAGAGGAATTGATTCAGGGGATAGAAGAGGCCTTTTTATATGACCGTAAACTTGTCATTGAACAAGGCGTTAATGCAAGAGAAATTGAAGTCGCGGTCTTAGGGAATGATTATCCTGAAACAACATGGCCAGGCGAAGTAATTAAAGATGTGGCTTTTTATGATTATAAATCGAAATATAAAGATGGAAAAGTACAACTGTCTATTCCTGCTGACTTAGATGAAGAAGTTCAAATGACATTGAGAAATATGGCAGTGGAAGCCTTTAAAGCTACAGACTGTTCAGGATTATTGCGTGCAGACTTCTTTGTGACAGAAGATGACCAAATTTATATTAATGAAACGAATGCGATGCCTGGATTTACAGCATATAGTATGTATCCAAAACTTTGGGAAAATATGGGGCTTCCGTATGCTGAGTTGATTACTAAATTAATTACACTCGCCAAAGAACGTCATCTAGAAAAGCAGAAAAACAAATATAAAATTGATGAGTAGGTGTCCGCATGATTGAAATTACATTAAACCAAATCAAGCAGTGGATTGATTGTGAAATTGACACTTCTTATTTAGGGCATCCTATTAAAGGTGTTTCTATTGATTCACGCCACATAGAAAAAGGGCAATTATTCGTGCCTTTTGTCGGTGAAAACGTGGATGGGCATCAATTTACAGAACAGGCTTTGAGAGATGGCGCAGGTGCGGTCTTTTTTCAACGAGACAGTCAAATTGAAGTTCCTAATAATGGGCCAGTCATCGTTGTTGAAGACACCTTGGTTGCCCTTCAACAACTTGCAAAGGCCTATATTAAAGAAGTGAATCCAACTGTGATTGCGGTAACGGGGTCTAATGGGAAAACAACGACGAAAGATATGATTGAAAATGTCTTATCTACCAATTATCGTGTGAAAAAGACCCTTGGTAATTATAATAATGAGATCGGCTTACCTCTAACGATTCTTCAATTGGATCATGATACTGAAATCTCAATTTTAGAAATGGGGATGTCAGGTTTTCATGAAATCGAACTACTCTCCAACATTGCTGAACCTGATTATGCTGTGATTACAAATATTGGAGAATCACATATGCAAGATTTAGGTTCGAGAGAAGGCATTGCAAAAGCAAAATTCGAAATTGTATCAGGATTAAAGGAAAAGGGGAAATTGCTATATGACGGTGATGAACCCCTTCTTACACCGCATGTTCAAACTTTGGCAAAGGAACAATGTATTAGTATTGGATTAAATACTTCAAATGATGTTAGTTGTCACATATTGTCTCATGATGATGAGGGCATTACGTTTGAAATCAATAGTAAAAATCAATTCCGCTTGCCAGTGATAGGTGAACATAATATGCGTAATGCAGCGATTGCAATTACGATTGCGCAATTATTAGATGTTGATGAAAAGATAATACAATCTCAATTGAATCATCTGCAATTGACAGGTATGCGCATGCAAAAATTTCAAGCACACAATGGTGCGACCATTATTAACGATGCCTACAATGCGAGTCCGACAAGTATGAAAGCAGCCATTGATACATTAAGTCAAATGGAAGGGCGCAAAATATTGATTTTAGGTGATGTTTTAGAATTGGGAGAGCAATCTAAAATATTACATATGAGTGTAGGACAATACCTAGAAAATAAAAAAATACAAATGTTGTATACTTATGGAGAAGCTGCCCTGGACATCCATGAAAAAGGAAAACGTCATGTGGAAGAAGCAATACATTTTAATGATAAAACAAAAATGACGCGTTATATTGCATCTATATTATCAGCTAGTGATAAGGTGCTTGTGAAAGGATCGCGTGGGATGAAGTTAGAAGAAGTTGTTGATGCGTTAATTGAACAAACATAACTCATTTGTATCCAAAAAAGCAAAGAGCATTAAGTGATTGATAGCTCAATATTTCTTTGGGCATGGATTTATAATGCCAAACCTAAAGTTAGAAAGCCATCAAAATTTATCTGAGCATAAATTTTGATGGCTATTTTGATACAACTTAGTTCGATGAAATTGAGTTGGTCAAAAAATTTTATAACTTACGCTTGTGAATTAATAATATTATTTATGTCTCAAATAGCTATTTTTTATAGCTAATTTTTAATGTTATCGTTGTAAGTTTATAGCTTTACACGTGGTTTAAACTGCTTATAAAAACTTAGTATTTTAATAAGAATATGTGATTATACGTATTTGCTTTATTGCGCAATTAGCATACAGGTGGTAATATGGAGAAGTTGGAAAAATCATTATTGAGATAAATTATGAGAAATAAGATCCAAAAAAAGGAGAATGACTTTGCAAAATTTTACAAGCTTAGGTGTTTCAGAAAGAACAGCTGAAACATTAGAGGCGATGGGATTTACGGAACCTACACCGATACAAAAGGATAGCATCCCATCAGCTCTTAAAAATTTAGATATTTTGGGCCAAGCACAAACTGGAACAGGAAAAACAGGTGCATTTGGTATCCCATTAATTGAAAAAGTAGTTGGTAAAGAAGGTGTACGTGCCCTCATCTTAGCACCAACACGTGAACTTGCGATGCAAGTTGCAGAACAATTAAGAGAATTCAGCCGTGGTCAAAAAGTTCAAGTTGTCACTGTATTTGGGGGTATGCCGATCGACCGTCAAATCAAATCATTGAAAAAAGGTCCTCAAATTGTCGTGGGTACACCTGGCCGAGTTATCGATCACTTAAACCGTCGTACATTGAAAACACAAGACATCGATACATTAATTTTAGATGAAGCTGATGAAATGATGAATATGGGCTTTATCGATGATATGCGCTACATTATGGATAAATTGCCATCTGATAATCGACAAACAATGCTTTTCTCAGCAACAATGCCAAAAGCGATTCAAGAATTAGTTCAAAAATTCATGAAGTCACCAGAAATTATTAAAACGATGAACAATGAACTTTCAGATCCACAAATTGATGAATATTATACGATCGTTAAAGAATTAGAAAAGTTCGATACATTCACGAATTTCCTTGACGTTCATCAACCAGAATTAGCGATTGTGTTCGGTCGTACAAAACGTCGTGTCGATGAATTGACAAGTGCTTTACTATCAAAAGGTTATAAAGCAGAAGGCCTTCACGGAGACATTACACAAGCCAAACGTTTAGAAGTACTTAAAAAATTCAAAAATGACCAAATTGACATTTTAGTAGCAACAGATGTTGCAGCACGTGGTCTTGATATTTCTGGTGTAAGTCATGTATATAACTTTGACATCCCTCAAGATACTGAAAGTTATACGCACCGTATTGGACGTACAGGTCGTGCAGGTAAACAAGGAATGGCCGTGACATTTGTGAATCCAATTGAAATGGATTATATTCGTCAAATTGAACAAGCCAACCATCGCCAAATGCGTGCATTACGTCCTCCACATCGCAAAGAAGTCTTACGTGCACGTGAAGAAGAAATTAAATCTAAAGTTGAAAACTGGATGGCTGTGACAAAAGAACCACGTGTTGAAAGTATCGCCAAACAGTTACTTGAAGAGTACGATCAAACGGACTTAGTGACAGCACTTCTTCAAGAATTAGTAGAATCTAATGATGAAGTTGAAGTTCAATTGACTTTTGAAAAACCACTTGCACGAAAAAATCGTCAACCTAAAGGTAATCGTAAAGGCGGCGGTAAACGTCATTCAAAATCACGTCGTGGTAATAAACCGAACTTTAATAAAAAAGGCAATGGCTTTAAAGACAAGCGCGAAAATAAAGTGAAAAAAGGGCGCACTTTCGCTGATCATCAAAAATAATTTATAATGCATATTTTTAGGACAATGCTATCCTACAAATTTAACGATTTGTAGTGTATAGGTATTGTCCTTTTTTTCTATCATAGAAACATTTAATAATGGGAGATTAACTCATATCATCGTCGAGATACGTGCATAGAGTTGATTGATTTTTTACATATTTTATTATTGAAAGATACGATACACTAGGAATGTTATATCTACGAGGCAATATGCTATAATCGTTATAAAATGTTAAAACAAAAGGAGAAACTAAAGGCATGCTTAATCGGATGGAAAAAGGGCCTAAACAATACAAAACATATTTAATTCAAAATCAGATAATACAACTTTGTATCGATGGATGTTTTATAGGCTTAGTGTTATATGGAATGCATTTTTTTGACGTTGCCAAAGGGTGGCGATTTGCATTGTATGGTTTACTTGTTATAGATATTATCTTACGTTTAATACGTCCTTATCTGATATATTCGTTTTACGCTTACCAAATTGTTAACGATACAATCGTGATACAGCGAGGAATATGGTTTCGAAAATATGAAGCGGTAAAAATTGAACGTATTCAGTTCTTAGAATCGCATTTCAATCCTTTATCTCGATATCATCATTTATCACAAATAAAAGTTGTGACAGCCGGACACGAAATAGTATTACCATACTTAAATCATCAGCAGTCTGAAAAAATTGAAAGGTATTGTTTGGCACGCTTAGAAAGAGGTGAAGCAGATGTATAACCCTCAGAAATTACATCCGATTTCCTATATTTCAGGCTTAATTGAAGCAATTAAACAAAATATCATTTTAGTTATTATTTTTGTGTTTTTCCAAATGCGCCAATTCGATTGGTCTAATCCATGGAGTTATCTCTCTCCAGGAATTTTTACAGCGATCTTTCTCATCAGTTTTATAGCAAATCTTCTACGGGTCTATAAAACACGGTACTGGATTGAAGGTCAATATTTTATTATGACTTCCGGTGTTTTTAACTTAGAAAGGAAAGAATTGCATATTCGTCGCATCCAATCGATGGACACGACGCAGTCGATGGTTAACCGTTTATTTGGGGGTGTCAATTTACAAATCCGTACGCCAAGTGATGGCATTGAATTAAACACCATTACGCGCGAACAAAGTGAATATATTCGGGAAGCTGTAGAAAAAATAAAAACGACACTTACGAATGGAAATAATGAGAATGAAGACGAAGCGGGCGCTCCAACAAAAGATACAGAATCAGTACAAGAAATGTTATACGATTTGTCTCCTAAAAATTTATTGTTAATGTCGATGACAAGTGGTGCAATACTTGTAGCCTTCGTAACACTTGCGCCGATTGTTAGCGCGCTTCAAAATATTATTAATTGGTCATGGTTGTTTGGGAGCGTCGACCAGATTATCAAAAATCAAGTTATGGCTACTTTTCTGTCGTTTATCGTGATTTTATTGTTCTGTTACATCTTTGGTGTGCTACTCACAATTATTAAATATTACGGCTATAAGTTACGTCGAAAAGGGGATTATTTACATATACAATATGGTTTATTAAATATTCGACATATTACAGTGCCTATAACGAGAGTGCAAGCCGTGGTGGAAAATCGTTCCTTTTTACGTACATTATTTGGCTATACCTCATTTTCATTCATCATTACGAGCGATCAAAATCTTAAAAATGAGGATTATACGAATGGGAAAGTGATGATTTTACCATTTATAAAGAAAAATGAAGCTCAGCTGATTATCACAGACCTTGTGCCTCATATCATGTTTCACCAAATTAAGACAGGATTACCTTGGCGCGGTTTTCATCGACGATTTTGGATCATAAGTGTGGCCTTGCTTATCGTTGCAGCTTGTGTGCATTATTTTTATAGTGCATGGGTTTGGCTGCCCGTTCTTTTAGTGATTGCATACTTAGTGATGCATAGTTTTCTTGCCATAAAACATGCGGGAGCAGCGATAAAAGGCGAGCAAATCGGTGTGAAGCAGTTAACCCTCTTTGGTTTTCAAACAACCTATTTAAGCCGAGAAAAAGTCATTGGTTATCGTGAGTCGGCTCATCCCCTTATGTTGCGGGGAGAACTCAGTCATTTTTATTTTTTTGTGGCTAAAGGAATGACTTATGAAGCGATAGGTCTTCGTTTTGAGGATATTAAAAATGTATCCTCTTATCGTGAATGGTATTTGAAGGAGGAGACGTTATGAATAGGATGCATCAAGATGGACTCAAAGTTTTACGTATAAAGGGAATCATATATTCACTCATCCTCATCCTCATATTTATAGGTGAAATGGTTGCTGCCTATTTTTTTGAATGGCCTAATCAAATGACTTTAGGAATCATCAGTGTCGTTTTAATTGTTCTGATACCTTTAGTATTTGTATTTCTTATACCTAAATATCGATATGCTCATTTTAAATACCAGTATGATACGTACGGCGTCTTTATTCAAAATGGAATATGCTTTATTAAGCAATATCGTGTACCTTTATACCGTGTTCAAAATATAGAAATTGAAGAAGGCTGGTTGATGCGGCGCTTTCATCTTGCAAACATCGAACTTTCCACAGCAGGAGGTAATGTGTCTATCGAATTAATTCATAAAACTCAAGCGCAAAAATTAAACGTTTTTGTCAAACAACATGGTATGATGGAAACGTATGATGCGTCTGAAGAAAATGAAAATCCTAATGATGAAAATGAGGCCAAAATATGATTTATGGTATTGGAATAGATTTAGTAGAGATTGCTCGTATCAAGCATGTATTAGAGCGACAAGCGCGTTTTCCTGAACGTATTCTCTCAGTCAAAGAACTCGAAAAATTTCATACATTCAAAAGTGAACAACGTAAACTTGAATTTTTAGCGGGAAGGTTTGCTTGTAAAGAGGCGTTGAGTAAGGCTTTAGGGACTGGACTCGGGAGAGAGCTCGCATTTAAAGATATTCATTGTGACAATGATGCACAAGGAAAACCTGTGATTGAGTTTAAAGATTATAAAATTCACGTCTCCATTTCTCATACGGAACATTATGCGACAAGTCAGGTCGTGATTGAGTATTAATCCGTCGTTCAAAAATGGTATGATGTAATTTGAAAGAAAGACCGTATAAAGATAGAATAAAATGATTAAAAAGTCATTGGAGAGCTATCTTGATTATTTTAGGAAGGTGACAGTTATGTCAGAAAAATATTATCGTGCAACCGAACTTACAATCGATTTAGAGGCGATTACAAATAATTACCACGCATTATCACGCTTACAACCGAATAAGTTAATCATGCCAGTCGTGAAAGCGAATGCTTATGGGCTCGGAAGCATTCAGATTGCAACACATTTAAGGCAATTAGGTGCTGAATTTTTTTGCGTGGCCACACTTGATGAAGCCATCGAACTTCGAATGCATGGTATCAAAGAAAAAATACTTATTTTATCGAGCGTTCCCCCTCATGCAATCAATAAAGCAATTCAACATCGTGTGGCGATAGGTGTTCCCTCAAAAGAATGGCTTGAAGCAGCCATTTCAAACATTGATGATGACGCAGAAAAAATAGCATGGGTACATATCAAATTAGACACGGGGATGAATCGTTTAGGTATTAAAGACGAAGCAACATATCATGAAGTTATAGAAATGATTGAACAGCATCCGAACCTCGAATTTGAAGGTGTTTTTTCTCATTTTTCTTCAGCTGATGAAGATAATGACACTTCAAAAAAACAATATGAACGATTTAAAACGCTCGTAGAAAGTACATACCGCCCTAAATATATTCATATTCAAAATTCAGCTGGGGCACTACGTTTTGATCCATCGATTTGTAATGCTTTTCGACCTGGGATTTCATTATTTGGGTATTTTCCTTCTGAATTTATTGAAGAAAAAGCGACTGCACAGCTTTCGCCTTCAGTAGAATGGACGACGGGAATTACACAAGTTAAACATCTAGAAGCCGGTGAATCTATAGGATACGGAGAAACATTTACTGCGAATGAACCGATGACGATCGCATTATTACCTGTAGGCTATGCAGATGGCTTTTTACGTAATATGCAAGGGGGTTATGTAAAATTAAATGAACATCAATGTGAAATCGTCGGGCGTGTGAGCATGGACCAAGTAGCGATACGTGTCCCAAATCACGCACGTATTGGTGACGTAGTAACATTGATAGAAGCAAAGGCAAACACACCTCAATCTGTCGAAGCCTTAGCGCAACAACAAAATACGATTAATTATGAAGTTTTATGCAATATTAGTCGACGCGTGGCTAGAGTTTACAAATATCAACAATTGAGTGAAATATCCAACGAATTATTAAAATAGTATGGTTAAGACATAGGATTTTTGTTATCATGTAATAGAATCGATGAAAATTTTATCTGTTGTATTGATATGGAGGTCCTACTTATGTCAGCATTCAATCAAACAAGAGTGAAAAGTTTAGAGCAATCTTTGAAAGAGGGGTATGTTCAGATGGCAGATTTAAATCTCTCCCTAGCAACAGAAGCATACTTTGTCGAATGTGAAGCATGTGATTGCAACGAATCACACTTACTTTCTAACCACAAGGATGACTAAATGAAGCGTGGCGATGTTTATTTAGCGGATTTATCACCAGTACAAGGGTCAGAGCAAGGGGGAGTCAGACCTGTCGTTATTATTCAAAATGATACTGGTAATAAATACAGTCCGACCGTGATTGTTGCAGCGATTACAGGTCGCATCAATAAAGCGAAAATTCCAACGCATGTCGAAATTGATAAGAAAAAATATAAACTCGACAAAGATTCTGTTATTTTGTTAGAACAAATTAGAACAGTCGATAAAAAGAGGCTTAAAGAAAAGCTCACCTTTCTTTCTGATAAAAAGATGAAAGAGGTCAATGCGGCACTTGGAATTAGCTTAGGATTGCACATGAATCAACACAAATAGGCTTTAGGATTTTAAATTTCCTAAAGCCTTTTACCTTGTGATAAAAAAGGGGGGAACGTCCATTTGACGCAGCAAAATGAAGTACGCTACTTTGAGTTAGTAGAAACATTTATCAAGAACGAAGACAAAGCCCAAACACTTCAATCTGCTTCAAACTATGCAGATCATATTACAGGTAAAGGGGTAACGCCTGAAGATATTGTCCGCATGCATAAAAAATATGCAGAGACGCATCAACTTTCTCAGTCAGAGTTGATGGAAAGTCTGGATGTTTTAGAAAAAGTGATTTCTAGTTTTGGTTTTAATTATTCTGATTATAAAGATTTAATCGATCGAATGGAAGTTCATGATAAAGAATTGGATGTGGCTTCCAGACTCCAACAAACCATGTTAAAAACTGAAATTCCGCAATTTGACAGTATTCAAATTGGCGTGATTTCAGTGGCAGCTCAACGCGTGAGTGGAGATTACTTTAACTTGATTGACCATAAAGATGGCACGATGAGTTTTGCTGTCGCCGATGTTATCGGGAAAGGAATTCCTGCAGCACTCGCAATGAGTATGATTAAGTTTGGTATGGATTCCTACGGGCATTCACAACTTCCGAATGACGGTTTAAAGCGTCTTAATCGTGTGGTTGAAAAAAACGTCAATCAAAATATGTTTGTAACGATGTTTTATGGCTTATACGAAGAAATGAACCATATCTTATATTGTAGTTCAGCAGGGCATGAGCCAGGATATATTTTTCGAGCAGATAAAGATGAATTCGAGGAAATTGATGTTCGTGGGCGTATTTTAGGCGTGAGCTCGCACATTCGATATGACCAAAAAGAGATTAAAATTAATATCAATGATTTAATTATCATATTTACAGATGGTGTGACAGAAATACGTCGAGAAAATGGGGAGTTTATTAATCAAGAAAAGCTTTTAGAATTTATTAAAGGCTATAAACAATTACATCCTCAAGATATTGTCCAATTGCTATATGAACAACTGATTCGTATACATAAAGAAGGGAAACGAGACGATTTAACAATATTAATTATTAAGAGAGTCAATTAATTTCTATAAATTTAGATTAATGCAACATAGAAATGGGTAAAAGTCCGTAGTAGAGTATATTTGTAGGAGTGTAAACAATAATGAACCTTAATATCGAATCACAAGAACATGACAAACATTATGACGTTACCGTAAGCGGCGAACTCGATGTCGCAACTGTTCCCGAATTAGAAAAAGTGTTAGTTCCTATTAGACAAGCTGGAACACATGATATACATGTAAATTTAGAAAATCTATCATATATGGATTCAACAGGGCTCGGTCTCTTTGTGGGTACATTGAAATCTTTAAATCAAAATAATAAAGAATTGTATATTCTTGGTGTTAATAATAGAATTAAACGATTATTTGAAATTACAGGTTTAAGTGACTTGATGCACGTGAACGAAGGGACGGAGGTCGAATAATCATGCCAAACAGAAATGATTTTATCGAAATGAGGCTTCCAGCGTCTGCAGAATATGTAAGTTTGATTCGTCTTACTTTATCCGGAGTATTCACTCAAGTAGGTGCTTCTTATGATGATATTGAAGACGCTAAAATTGCAGTAAGTGAAGCTGTGACAAATGCGGTTAAACATGCGTATAAAGATAAAAAAGAAACCGGTTATATCAATGTCGGTTTTGAAAAAAGCGATACGTACATTAAGATTATCGTTTCAGATCAAGGTGAGAGTTTTAATTATCAAGAAACAAAACAACAACTCGGACCTTATCAAGATAATGAAAACATCGACTTTTTACGTGAAGGTGGACTAGGTTTATTCTTAATTGAGTCGTTAATGGATGAAGTCACTGTTGACAAAGAGACAGGGGTAACGATTAGCATGATCAAGTATATCAAAAAAGAGCAGGTGCGAAATAATGACGAAAGAGTCGAAATCAGTTAATTCTGTTTCACCTGAACAAATCAACGACTGGATTAAACGACACCAAGAACATCAAGATAAAGAAGCGCAAGAAAAACTCGTAAAACATTATGAAAAGCTAATCGAATCATTGGCCTATAAATATTCAAAAGGCCAATCTCATCACGAAGACCTAGTGCAAGTCGGCATGGTCGGACTTATAGGTGCGATAAACCGTTTTGATTTGTCATTTGATCGTAAGTTTGAAGCTTTCTTAGTTCCAACTGTCATCGGGGAGATTAAAAGATATTTACGTGATAAAACTTGGAGTGTACACGTTCCTAGACGCATTAAGGAAATTGGTCCAAGAATTAAAAAAGTCAGTGATGAACTTACAAATGAACTCGAACGGTCCCCTTCAATTGCTGAAATTGCTGCGCGATTAGAAGTAACAGATGAAGAAGTGCTTGAAGCAATGGAAATGGGTCAGAGCTATAACGCTTTAAGTGTGGATCACTCCATTGAAGCTGATAAAGATGGTTCTACAGTCACATTGCTTGATATTATGGGAAGTCAAGATGATAACTATGATTTGACGGAAAAGCGCATGATTTTAGAGCGTATTATTCCAATTCTATCTGATAGAGAACGTGAAATTATACAATGTACCTTTATCGACGGTTTAAGCCAAAAAGAAACGGGTGAACGTATAGGGTTAAGTCAGATGCACGTTTCGCGTTTACAACGAACAGCCATTAAAAAACTTCAAGAAGCGGCAAAGAAATAATTTATCAATCAAAATGTGATTGGTTAATCATAAATGGTGAGAGGCTAGACGATAAAGTCTATGCCTCTTTTATTGTGCTTGAATAACGGCATGATTTTTATCCATGAATAATGATAAAATAAACAAAGTAAGATTTAAGAAAGTGGTGAACCTTTTGGCAAATACATTAATTCAAGCAATACATAACGAATACCAATTTTCAATAAAGCAAATAGAAGCGGTATTACAATTACTCGAAGAAAAAAATACAGTTCCCTTTATTGCACGCTATCGTAAAGAAGCGACCGGGGGATTAGATGAAGTTGAAATTAAAAAAATTGAAGACGAATATGCGTACATGTTGCAACTGCAAAAACGTAAAGAAGAAGTGATACATAATATAGAGCAACAAGGATTGTTAACAGATGAATTAAAAGCCGATATTTTAAAGCAAACTAAATTACAACGAGTTGAAGACCTCTATAGACCTTTTAAGCAAAAGAAAAAGACACGTGCGACGGAAGCCAAACGTAAAGGCTTAGAACCACTAGCCAAATGGATTGATACGCAAAATTCAACAAAGTCTTTAAATCAAGAAGCACAAAAGTTTATTAATGATGAAGTAAAAACAATCGATGAAGCCCTATTAGGCGCACAAGATATTATTGCGGAGCGTATTGCGGATAACCCTAAATATCGTCAACGAATATTAAAAGAAACCTTGAAACACGGAGAGATTGTAACATCTAAAAAGAAAAATGCCGAAGATGAAAAAGCAACTTATGCGATGTATTATGATTACGCTGAGCCATTAAAGCGTATTGCCAATCATCGTATTTTAGCAATGAACCGCGGCGAAAAAGAAAAAATTTTGAATGTTAAAATTGATGTTGATAAAACGAAACTGTCGGAAGAAATTAAGAAAATAGAAATTAAAGATACAAATGAATTATCTCAAATTGTTATCTTAGCCATTGAAGATGCAATGAAGCGGTTAATTTTTCCTTCAATTGAACGTGAAATTCGTGGAGATTTAACAGCACGTGCCGAAGAAAAAGCAATTGATGTTTTCAGTGAAAATTTAAAGCATTTACTGTTACAGCCACCATTGAAAGAAAAACAGATTTTAGGTGTGGATCCAGCGTTTCGCACCGGTTGTAAGTTGGCAGTCATTAATCCACTTGGCTCTTTCGTAGCGAAATCGGTCATGTATCCACATCCGCCTATCTCTAAAACGAAAGAAGCTGAACGTATTTTCTTAGAGATGGTTAATACGTACCAAATTGAATTGGTGGCAATTGGGAACGGAACAGCGAGTCGTGAAACAGAACAGTTTGTGGCGAATATGATTCAAAAGCATGAATTGAATATTCAATACATTATTGTGAATGAGGCAGGCGCTTCCGTCTATTCTGCTTCAGACATTGCACGACAGGAATTTCCTGATTTTCAAGTCGAAGAACGAAGTGCGGTTTCTATAGGCCGTCGCGTGCAAGACCCTTTAAGTGAGCTTGTAAAAATAGATCCTAAATCTATAGGTGTCGGTCAATACCAACATGACGTTAATCAAAAACAATTAGGAGAAGCATTGAACTTTGTCGTTGAAACAGCAGTAAACCAAGTAGGTGTTAATGTTAATACAGCATCAAGTACATTATTGCAATATGTCGCAGGTTTATCTAAACCCATCGCAAATAACATCATTCAGTATAGGGAAGAAAATGGTGTAATTAAGCATCACAAAGAAATTAATAATGTAAAACGCCTAGGTGCAAAAACGTTTGAACAGAGTATTGGCTTCTTAAGAATTGTGGATGGGGACGAACCTCTTGATAATACTGCTATTCACCCTGAAAGTTATCCCGCAACATATGACTTACTTAAAATTTTGAAAATAGAAGTATCAGAACTCGGAACAGAGCGTTGTAAAGCAACCTTAAAAAATATAGATATAAAAACATATGCTGAACAACTTAAGGTCGGCGTTCCGACGCTTGAAGATATTGTGAAATCATTAATGGCTCCCCATCGTGACCCAAGGGATGAATATGAAACACCACAATTAAAATCTGATGTATTATCTATTGAAGATTTAAACAAAGGAATGAAATTGAGTGGAACAGTACGAAATGTTGTTGATTTTGGAGCGTTTGTAGATATTGGTGTGAAACAAGATGGCTTAGTGCATATTTCTAAGTTAGCAAAACGCTTTGTAAAACACCCGATGGATGTTGTGAGTGTAGGGGATATTGTTGATGTTTGGATTGATTCCATCGATAGCGAAAAAGGAAAAGTCGCATTAACAATGATAGATCCGCATGCTTAATCAAGAATTGCAACAACATGCTGAAAATCTAGCATTAACCTTATTTGGAAAGCCTTTTCGTCATCGGATTTATTTTAATCATAGATTACGTAGTACAGGAGGGCGATATCTTTTAAAAACACATGATATTGAAATAAATCCAAAGCAATATGAACACTTTGGTTTAAAAGAACTAGACAATATCATTAAACATGAACTGTGCCATTATTTTCTTCATTTAGAAGGAAAAGGGTATCAACACCGAGACAGAGATTTCCGACAGTTGGCACTAAAAGTAGGCGCGCCACGTTTTTGTAATTCTATTGAGAGTTATGAAACGCGCGCGAATTACGAATATATGTGTAAAAAATGTCATAAAACGTTTTTAAGAATACGTCGTGTTAATACGAATAAAATGAGATGCGGACAATGTGGAGGAAGTTTAAAATTAGTTAAGGTATTAAAGTAGCTTATCAAACAAAAGGTTTCAAGTAACTCAAGTAGTGCCAACTAGAAGTATAGCGATAGTAGATGAGGATTAAAAATATCATATAGAGACTCCCCACGAAATGATTTCTCAGTGGGGAGTTTTTTATGAATATATTCATTGAAGTCTTCTAGTAAAGACTTAAAAAATAAGATTTATGATAGGGGCCTAATATTTTTAAATTCTTTATTGACATCTTAACATTGAATTCGTATAATAATTTAGGTCGTCACAAGTCATAGGAATAAATAAATGGTTTTTATGAAATAAGTGATTGACATTGAATACAATTTGATGTATGATTAAATACGTTGTGAAAATAAGATTAACAACACGTTACAAACATTAATTTAATGTTAAAAGAGTGTTGACAATGCGAATAACACATAGTACAATAAATCTTGTCGAAAAAATCATTCGATTTTTACCGAGCGGTCGTGGCGGAACGGCAGACGCGCTAGGTTGAGGGCCTAGTGGGAGTATTCCCGTGGAGGTTCAAATCCTCTCGGCCGCATCAACCTCAAAATTAATTATTTGCGGGTGTAGTTTAATGGCAAAACCTCAGCCTTCCAAGCTGATGTTGTGGGTTCGATTCCCATCACCCGCTCCATTTATTTTTACATGAACATTGAAAACTGAATGACAATATGTCAACGTTAATTCCAATAATTTTGAGTACGTAACGTACTTTC
>NZ_JAANBQ010000017.1:0-248655 GCF_011394755.1 Staphylococcus sp. 11511212
TTTGTCTCGAATATCTTATCACAACTTAATGTTCTTTACAAGTTATTTACAAGACTTTTATAAGTTTAAAACATTCATTTCGTGATTTCAACAGTAAATTTTACACTTTCGAAATCTTTTTATTAAATGTTTGCTGTCGTTTTCAGCGACTTTTATATCATATCAACTCAACTGTATAAAGTCAACAAGTTTTTTCAACTTTTTTACTTTAACTTTTTCGTTAGATATGTGTGTGTTATCACTCACAAGAAAATATTCTATCATGTTTATGAAGAATATCAAGGTTTTTATTTACACTTTTAACTCTTTATTTACACATAAAGGCGTGTCTTACGTACACCTACATAAAAAGAAGCGTTTAATATTATCATTCGTCCATAAGATCAAGTTATAAAATCGCTCTTACTGACGCAGGTTTAAACGCTTAAGGAGTACTAAAATAGCCATCAAAATTTATCTTAAAGTAAATTTTGATGGCCTTCTAAATTAAGGGTTGGCTCTATTTTCCAAACTCTCAATCGTTATTTATTTTTCAGTTTTGTTGATAATTTTTTGAGCCATATCTAAATAGATTTGACCTAGTTCATCTTCTGGTTGATATACAGAAGGTGAAAAGTCTGTTGGTTTCCATGAAGGTTGCGCTAATGGAAGTTGTCCTAACAAGTCCGTATGAAGTTCCTCAGCTAGCTTTTGGCCGCCACCTTGTCCAAATATATATTCTTTATTTCCTGTTTCTTTACTTTCAAAATATGACATGTTTTCAATGACACCTAAAATACTATGTTCAGTGTGCTTTGCCATAGCTCCTGCACGTGCAGCAACAAAAGCCGCTGTGGGGTGTGGGGTCGTCACAATAATTTCCTTACTTGAAGGCAACATTGTATGAACATCTAGAGCGACGTCCCCTGTGCCCGGTGGTAAATCTAGAATTAAATAGTCAAGTTCGCCCCATTTCACATCAGTGAAGAAATTTGTCAACATTTTACCAAGCATTGGTCCACGCCAAATAACGGGCGCGTTTTCTTCTACAAAAAATGCCATTGAAATTACTTTTACGCCGTGACGCTCTACGGGGACTACAGTTTTACCTTCTATGCCTGGTTTATTATCTATACCCATCATGTCAGGCACACTAAAACCATAAATATCTGCATCAATTAATCCTACACGTTTACCAGCGCGCGCTAAAGCAACCGCTAAGTTAACCGCAACAGTAGATTTACCGACGCCCCCTTTACCAGAAGCAATCGCTATAAATTCCAAGTCATTCCCTTTTGCTAAAAACTCTTCAATTGTTTGTTGCTGATTATTGTTTGAGCTTTGAAATTGTTTAGCTTTATCTTCCGGTAATGCTTCAAAACGAATTCCTACTGTTTTTGCTCCATTTTCTTTAAGCTTTTCTACAATTGCCATTTGTAAATCTAATTGCTGTTGGCCACCTAATTGAGCCATTGCCACTTTTACACTGACATGTTCTTTTTCTTCTTTTATAGAAACTTCTAAAATTCCATCTGTTTCTTTTAATGGAACATTAACTGAAGGATCAATAATTTCACCTACTATTTGTTTAACTTGCACTTCTGTTAACACTTCCGCCATCTCCTTTATTGCACAATTTGCTTTTATTTTACCAAATTTGTCGTTACAAAATAAGGTTATTGCTTTAAATTATTTACAAACTCTTATCTTACAGATAAGTTTTTCTTCTTTTTCGAACGATCATGAATAAATAGACTTAAAATCAAGCCCAAAAAGATAATTCCGGAAGCGAGGTAAAATGCCAGTTCTACACCATATGCCATAGCTTCTCTCGGAATCATTTGTGCACTCACTGATGGATCTGGTTGATATAATTTTGTTCCAATTGCCATAACCGTCACCATAATTGCTGTTCCCATTGAACCTGCAATAGTACGTAATGCATTCATTATTGCTGTACCATGAGAAACCATATCATTATCAAGTGCGTTAATCCCTGCTGTATTAAGAGGCATCATAATAAAGGATATTGAGAATAAACGAATCGTAAAGACGATAATGACATACGTAAATGAGGTGTGCGCTGTAACCTGGCTTAGCATGAGTGTCGTAATAAGTAACAAAGTAAAACCAGGAATAATTAAGACACGTGCCCCTACTTTGTCATATATTTTCCCTGTCACGACTGACATCGCACCATTAATAATGGCACCTGGCAATATGACAAGACCTGATAGAAACGCAGATAAATGCAATACATTTTGAATGTATATAGGTATTAATAATGCAGGTCCAACCATAGACGTGAATGCAATCATTGATGCAATCGACGTTAATGTGAATATACGATTTTTAAACGCTTCCAGTCGTAAAATAGGGTTCGAAATAGACAATTGTCGTGTAACGAAAACAATAATAATGATAATACTAATAATGAGACTTAGGATGACAATGATATTGCTAAAACCGACTGTTCCCGCAATACTAAACGCATATAGCATAAGGCCAAAGCCTAACGTCGATAATACGACTGAGGCTTTATCTAATTTCACTTGTTTGATCTCACTAAAGTTTTTCATATATTTAAAACCAAATACGTAACCGATGATTGCGACTGCAACGACCACAAATAATGGAACCCTCCATGAAAAGTGATCGACGAGAACTCCTGATAAAGTCGGTCCAATCGCTGGCGCAAATTGAATGACAAGCCCTGAGAGCCCCATGGCAAAGCCACGTTGATTTTTAGGAAACAAGCTAAACATTGTAAACTGGCTCAATGGCATGATAATCCCCGCGCCCATCGCTTGTATTACCCTAGCTGTCATTAAAATGGCAAAATTTGGGGCGAGCGCTGCAATAATAGAACCCAATAAAAATATCCCCATTGCAATCATATAAAGTGTTCTTGTTTGTATACGGTCCATAAAATAAGCCGTGAGTGGAATCATAATCCCATTCACTAACATAAACCCTGTGACTAACCATTGAGAGGTACTTTCATCAATATTTAATCCCCGCATAATATCTGGTAATGCGGTATTGAGTAACGTTTGATTCAAAATTGCAGTAAACGCACTAATCAACATCACCGCAACAATAATGTTACGTTCTTCTTTTTTCACTTGAATCCCCGACATCCTGCTTCTCCCCTTTTCTTCATATATTTGAAACACCGTCTTCTGACAAAACAATTATTCTATTCATTTTTTAAAAGCGTCTAGTTCTTTCAAAGTTTGGATTTCACTTACTAATTAAATTCAGTTACAACCCTATAGGTCATCATATATATGGTCACTAGACTTTACATCTTACTCGTTTTAAAGCTAAATACTTTTCAAAAATAGAATCATTTTTAGTTTACACGTCAAAAATATAATCACCAAAAATTTTGATTATACTATATAAAAAAGCTATAAATGAGCGCTTCTTTAAAGTAGGCATTTACCTTTAAAATAAGAAGCGTCATTTATAGACAATTAAAGTTATTTTCGATGATGGTATAAATCTTCAGAATCAGGATAAAAAATTTCCTTACACAAATATAGAAAAGCAATAATGATCATTAGCACCCAAAAATCGATGTGAATATGCGAAAAATGGATATGAACAATAAAGTAAAACATACAAACAATGAGTGTATATGTGATGAGATGGAAGGTCATCCCTTGTAAATAAGGGTTTGGATAAAGTTTCTTTTTCAAGATATCCATCACATACTCAATGCAATAGATAAGAAAATATCCTAACAAAATGTAACTTCCATAGTAAAATAGATTGTCATAAAAACCTTCGTTAAACGTAAACTCTGCTAATTGAAAATATATCAATATTCGACTCAACCCAAATAAGCCGAAAGCGAGTAAAGTTAAAAAAATACCCCCTGAAATTACAAATATTGTAATAATGACGAGTAATGTAATGAGATTAACAAAATTAAATTTTCCTTTCACTACAACGCCTCCTCATTTAACAATTGTTTAAATACAAGATTTAATTATGGGTATTTATTCGCCGAGCATTGACAATCCATAAAAGGATTAAAATGATAATTAAAACTAATGTAAGTAACATCACATGTTGAATTGGAAAATGGAAAATTGCAATCGACAGACCATAAACTGTCCCCATAATTGCTGAACCTATCGCATTTCCCAAATTACGCGTTAACGTAAATAACGACATCATTTTTTTCATTTGGTCAGCTGAAACGCTTTCCTGAACTAAAACACTGTCTTTAGTATAGGCACTTCCAAAACTCATCCCCGCAAAGAACACGGTTATCGCGATAAAAATAGGATGCATGACATTAAAGAACACGCTTAAGCTTGCAAGAAGTAAAATACTCAACAAACTGATATATAACATTTTCAATGACAACCGGGCTTCTATTTTGTCTAAAGTAAAATTGATAATTAACCAACCGACGGATAATGGAAAAATGACAAGTCCACTTTGTAAGGGTGTTAAATTCAACGTATCTTGCAGATAGGAAGGTATAAAGACGTTGAAGCCTATTAAAATCATCGCGATTAACAAGTCTGTAAAAAAGGCTAAGCGTACCGTTGGCGTAAATTCTTTAAGTGCAATAAATGGACGTGACTGTCTTTTAAAATATTGAATCATTCCCCAACCACTGATTAGAAAAAGTGCGATACCCACTAAATAAATCCATTGAAGTTTAAAAGTTGAAACTAAAAGCATGAACAACGCTATAACGAAATAAAACCCTAAGATACCTTTGAAATCAACGGGGTGTTTTTGAATTGTTTCGTTGTCAAAATGATAGCTTAAAACCACTAAAATCATCGCGACTAATCCAATGGGTACGTTGATAAAAAATAACCAATGCCACGTAGTCCACTCTAAAATCACTCCGCCAATAAATGGACCTATAATACTTGAAATTCCCCAAACACTGCCTACAATTCCCATAACTTTATATCGAAATGGAATTTCAAAAGCTAATTTTGGGACAATTTGAGCGAGCGACATATTAACACCTGCACCGATTCCTTGAATGAAACGCGCAAGTAGCAATAATTCAAAATTGCCACTCAACCCAGCAAGTAAACTTCCGCCTATAAAAAAGCACAAACCAATGAGCGTAATCATACGTACTTTGATACGAGACATCATCTCACTAATCACGGGAATCGCAGTCACAATACCCACAAAATATATCGTAAAAACAAGGGCGATGGAGGCATCTGGTTGTAAAGCTTTTCTCATCGTAGGTAAGGCAATTGCCACAATTGTCGTCTCTATAGCTGACATAAACATAATTAATACTAGCGACACGATAATATTTATCTGTTTAATTTTCATTTTTTGCGTCCACCTTTTTTCTATTCATCTATAACTATATGATAATTTTTAAAGTAATAAAAACGAACCACCCCGATAAATACAGAGAGATTCGTTTTTGTCTTATTTATGCTTTTTAAAATAGTGTCGTATTGACAACATTATCGCAATGACGATAAAAGCTAAAATCAAAGATAAAAGTCCCATAATTGGGGAACCATTTGATGCACCTTCACCAAGGAGATAATAAAACGCAAAGTAAAATTGAAAGAGTAACAATACTACTAAAGCAAACATGATTAATTTATAATTGGATAACTTCATCATTATCACCTACATAAAATAAACAATCGCAATAAAATGAAAAATTGATGCGATAAAGATAAAAATGTGCCAAATCATATGGAAATAAGGTCTATTTTTTTGAGCATAAAACCATGCACCTATCGTATAGGCTACACCACCGAACACGATAAAAAGTAAAAATAACCAAGCCTGCTCTTTTAAGATAATTGGGAAATATATCACACCGACCCATCCCATAAATAAGTAAATAAATAAACTTAATTTAGGGTTAACGTGTGTGGCGATGGATTTATATAAAATTCCTAAAATCGTAATGACCCACAGTAATATCATGACGGTCCACCCTAACCATCCACCGACTAGGACAAGGGACACTGGTGTGTAACTCCCAGAAATTGCCACATAAATCATACTATGATCTATAATCCGGAGTACATATTTGTGCGAAGAAGCTTGTTGCATCGTATGATATACCGTTGAAGAGATAAACATTAAAAACAAACTGATTACAAATACTGAAACACTAACCGCCATGGTTACACCTTGAGTGATATAACTGTAAACAGCAGCATATGGAAGTGCAAGCAACATGAGTAAAGCAGCAAATCCATGAGAAACGGCATTTCCAATTTCCTCCCCAAAAGACAGGGGGTTGATATCTTTAAAAGCGTTCGATTTCGTCTTTTTTGCTTTTGTGCCTTGCGAATGTGACATTTCGCCACCTCTATTCAATTATATTCATTCGTTTCAAATCATTCGTTGCGGTTTCAACACTGTCGTTGCCTTCTCTATTTTTGAGTGGGCTAAACTCTTCTTCACGTGGAACTTGCAACGTAATAAATGAGTTTGCGTATTTGAAAATATCAAAATAAAAAAGCTCAAATTTAAGGGTGGGTTGTTTTACTATACCAAAATCTTCGTCTAATTGTTCTAATTGCTTAATGGCCAAATGATACGGTAATGGCTCCTCCACTACATTTTGAATGAATTCGGTTTTAAAGGCATGAATCCCGATATTAGCATTATCAAATTGATTTGCAACTTCAGGGTCTAATTCCGAATATTCAAGCACTGTATCTTTCTCTTCGTGGCTCACAAGTCGCCCTACACTTTCGCCATGCTTAGGCTGTATGGATTTAGACGTGACATCCTTATCAAAGTGGACAGTGAAACCTGCAAAAACGGGGTCTAATACTTTTACGAGAACATTATCGATATTATTCATAAAAATAAATCGATTACCACGCGTAATCATTTGCTCGAGTAAACCTGCTTTTTTTAATGATTTAAAAACGCCTCCATTACCATTAGGTGTTTCCATGATTTGCGCGTTTTTGTCAAAGATAAGTTGTCCCTTTTCATTTAGAGCCACGACAGTATCTTGCTTATAAAAATAAATATGCTCAGGGTCATATCCAAAGTAGTTTTCATCTTTAAAAAATTGTCGCGTTTCTTCATCGTTAATATCACTTGTCATGATGTACCAATCAATGTACGTCCCAATTTGTTCATATAAACGTATGAGTTGTCTTGCTTGAAGTTCAAACAAGCTAACCCCTTCAATTTTAAAAGAGCCTTTAGGACCTTTATACCCAAGTCTTGTGCCTTGCCCTCCTGCCATTAATAAAACTGCAAATTGATGTTGGCGAAGTGCCTCTAACCCTTTTTGCTCATACATTGCAATTTCGTCTTCGTTGAGGTCTGTTTTACGTGTATAAATTACTTCTTGAATAGAAGAAACGTCTCGAATGGTCTGACGATTAACGTAAACATCTTCATATAGTTTTTGAATTTCTGCTAAATCCAAAGATTGCAAACTGTCATTTAGTCTTTCTTTTTCTTTCTGACTCATTAACTTTTCATATTCTAGTAAGTGTTGTTGATTATATTTTTCTAATTTATTTTTCTCAAGCATTTGTGATACGCTCCTTTGATTCTAATGTGCGAACAACGTGAATACAATGATTAAATCCATGTCGTAAGAATACGCTTAATCGGCGCTTCAAATAATATGTATACCGTCAAAATACTAAAAGCCGAAGCTAAAGATACATCTAAAAGACCGCCTGTTTTAAATTGAATGGGAAAGCGAACACGCACTGGTAATGGAAATAATAAGCGGACACCTCTAGGAGTCAACATATCTAATATTACATGTGAAAGCATACCACAAATAATGCTAATCATGTAGTAAATTGGTGTTTGAATTAAGGTTAATAAATAATAACATATAAATATAAATAAAATAGAATGTGTAAAAGTACGATGGCCAAACAAATGTTTGATAATAAAGTTTATCAATTTTAATCGTTGACTGATTATACTTCGTGAATGACAGATGTCTGGAAGAATGCTCGCAAGACCCGCAATTACAATAGCTGTCACAGATTCAAATAGATCTAATTGATAATGTGTAGCTACCATCGACCCGATGAGCAATCCTGCAGAAGAATGCGTCTTTCCTGTCATTTTAGACTCCTTTCAAACTTATATAAAATATGCTCATAGTATATCACAATTCTCCATTAAATACGAACGTATTTTCGCTTTTAATAGTATGACACATTTAATATTAGGTATAGCACATTACACTTGCAATCTTGTGAGAAATCGGTTACAATGTAATCATCAATTAGGTAAAGGATGTGTCAGTCAAATGGCTATGACAGTTAAGAAAAATGACAAAGAAGTACAAATCCAATGGAGAGTTGCAGATATCCGTATTCCAAATGACGAAATCAAAAACGTAACTGAAGACCAAGATATTCATGCATTTCCTTGTGATAGTGAAAAAGAAGTTTCTCGTATTGGATCAACATTTGGCAAAACGAACCGTGTAATTATCGATACGGATGACCATCAATACATCATTTACACATTAAACGATAAAAAAGTATATAACGAAATCACAAAATAAAATAGACGTTCACATTTATGAACAATAAAAAGCGAGTTAAGAAAATTTCTTAGCTCGCTTTTTTGTATTGACTTAAAGATGATATGATAAAATGCTTAATTCTACATTTTTCGAAGGACATAAAGAAAGTAAGGCGCACCTATAATTGCAATTAAAACGCCAACTGGAATATCTAGGGGAGGTGCTATCATACGTGCTAATCCATCAGCAAACACCATCAATAGTCCCCCTATGAGTCCTGACATCATAACAATATGAACATGTTTATGACCTACGATACTCCGTGCAATGTGCGGTGCAATTAAACCTAAAAAGCTTAATCCACCTGCTACTGAGATAGCGGCACCCGCGAGCATCACTGCGGCAACTAATAAAATCATTTTTGTGCGTTTGACATGCGTTCCTAAACTTGTGGCTACGTCTTCACCGAGATGAAGTAAATCTAATTTGCGGCTATATAGCATAATCACTGGAATAGCTACAATCAACCATGGCAAGATTGAAATGATATGTTGGTAGTTTCTTCCAAATAAACTTCCTGTTAACCATACAAGTGCAATATTGGCCTCCATTGGACTACGAATGAGTAAATATTGAACGAGAGCCATCGCTATTGCTCCAATGGCCATCCCAATTAACGCAAGTTGAGACCCCTTCACACCTTTAAAACTAATGAGTAGCGATAGGATAATACTTATCACCATCGCCCCAACAAAAGAAGCAAATGGCAAAACAAATAGAGGCGCCGCTGGGAAAACGATAATCACAATGACTGCGGCTAAGCTCGCTCCTTTCGTAATTCCAATGACGTCTGGCGATGCCAAAGGATTACGTACTACGCCTTGAATCACTGCACCTGAGATGGCTAAAGCCGCCCCAACAAGAATCCCTAAAATCATTCTTGGTATGCGATACTCCACTAAAATAAAGTTCTCCCCCGTCCATATTTCTTTCAATACTTTTAAAGGAGACATCCAAATAGCCCCTGCACTTAAACTTAAAAATGAACAAATTATCAATAACAGTACTACGAAAAAATAGCGTCTGGATAACTGAAATGTCATCGTGCTTTCACCCCTCTCATCGTAATCCATAAGAAGTACAATGCACCGATGAATGATGTCACAATACCTACGGGTGACTCAAATGGAAATGCAATGAATCGACTCACAACATCAGAAATTAATAATAAATCGGCTCCAATAATCATCGAGAGCAAGATAATCAAAACATAATTTCTATTCAAATAATGTTTAACAATGTGAGGGACAATGAGACCTACAAAACCAATAGGACCTGCAATGGACACACAGGCACCTGCAAGTATCACGACGATGAATCCTGCAATGGCACGCACCCGTTGTGTATGTTGACCTAGCCCTTTAGCCAGTTCATCTCCAAGCTCTAATATCGCCAGTTGTTTACCAAGCGCTAGAGCAACAAGAAGTCCTCCCAAAATCCAAGGCAAAACTTGGATGATATCTGGCCATTTAATGGTATGTAGGGCACCTACAAGCCAAAACATAACTGTAGTCGTAGCATCTTCGTTGAGGAGTATAATGCCTTGTGTCAAACTACTGAAAAAAAGATGGATGGTCATCCCTGCAAGCGCTAATTTGATAGGGGTCATTCCTTTAGTAGAGCCTGCTAACATATACACAGTTAGGCCACCAATAAAGGCACCGATAAACGCAAAAACGACAGTATGATTTGCAAGTGAAGGAATCATAACCGTAATTAACACAACAATAAAGGAAGCCCCTGCATTCACACCAAAAATTTGTGGTGATGCTAAAGGGTTTCTCGTAATAGATTGCATTAGCACACCTGCGACTGCAAGTGCTGCTCCAATGAGTAAAGCGGCTACCATTCTTGGCATACGCACATTATGTATTAAAAAAGTTTCTTTCGTTTGATTAAGATGAAAGAAATAATCCATCATAGATTGAAATGAAATTTTAGTCGCACCGATTGCAAGATTGAGATAAATTGCAATAATAAGAAAACACACGCTCACAATAAATGTGAGCGTTGTGCGTTTTCTTTGGTGATCTTCTTCTATTTTAGCATGTGTATGTTTTGACATTGAAATCACCTTTAATAAAAATGAAATGAAGTTATCACAAGGTCGTTATTTTTGTTCTTTCTTAGAAATTTCAGCTAACTCTTTTGCAATTTCTTCTGATGAGATTAAACCTCTGAATTTAGACCATGTTTGTCTATCAACGATGTGCACACGGTCATGTTTTACAGCGTCAATATCTTTCCAGACTGGATCTTTCTTCATTTTAGCATAATGTGGATCATTTTCGCCGTTAACCATAATAAACATTCGTTCAGGATTCACTTCTGCCAGTTGCTCGGCATTCATATTTAAATATGGCGCATTTAAATATTCAGGTAATTGATCTGCAACCTCTTTTGTTAATGCTTCTTTAAAGCCTAATTCATGTAAAAATTGACCTACATAGGATTTATCTGAATGGGCTAAGAAGCCAGATTGAGAAATAACTGCTGGTAAAACTTTTAAATCTTTATTCATTGAAATTTCTTTTTTATATTTCTCTATTTTATCTTCGTGTGCTTTCAAACGTTGATCCGCTTCTTTTTCTTTAGATAATGCTTTACCAATCGTTTTAAATGCTTCGATGTTTTCTTTATAGTCCGCATCTAAACTTGGTAATAAAATCGTTGGTGCTATCTTACTTAATTGTTCATAATTGCTTTTATGTCTATTGCTATCTGCAATAATTAAATCTGGTTTTAGCTCACTGATAACTTCTAAGTTCGGTTGTTTACGTGAACCTACAGATTTATAGTTGCCAACCTTATCTTTTATGGGCTCAATGATGTTACCTTTCTTCCCATCGTCAGCAATTCCGACAGGTTTAACTCCTAGTGAAACGAGTGCATCGACAAATGAGTATTCGAGAGCCACCACACGTTTAGGTTCACCTTTCACTGTTGTCGTACCCGCTTCATGCTTCACTTCGACACCTTTACCGTCTTTATTTTTTGAGGTAGAGTTCCCTGAATCACTCACACTACCACAAGCGGCGAGGAGCACCATGAATGCTACCAATGTGAATAAACTTATCGCTCTTTTCATGTTCACAATGACATTCTCCTTTTCTTATGTAATTCACCTTACTTTTTTATTTTATTGATAATGATTCTCAATGTCAATATTGTTTTAAACATTTATGCTCTGTTGCACCGTTAAAATGCTCCGCCATTAATTCTATACCCTTGTCCTGATAGTAAATTTTGTTCAGCTGTTTAGAATGCATACTTTGTGCTATTGCGCCATAACCCATGTTAAAGGTCACCGTATCTCCAACTTGATAACTATAGGTATCCCCTAAGTCTAGCAATAGTAAATCACTCGTACTACCGACAATTTTTAACTTTTCATCTCGCGGTGTGAGGTCAGATATCTCTGTATCTAAGTTTCCGATGTCTACTAAAGCTTGCATATAGGCATGATGCGTCGATAAATTAAGCCGTGGTTTTATTTCAGCAATTTGACCCACAATTTCAATGGTATCCGTATATAAAAAGGGTAATCTCTGTTGCTGAGCTGTTTCATAGCCTCTAAATAAAGCTTCCCCGATACGCAATTCATTAATACAACCTAAATCATAATACATGGCTAGCGTCAACATGCTAGAATTGCCACCAGAAATGATTGGAAAACTTAACCCTGTTTCTTTATGGATATTATGAATAAAGTGCTCAATATAACTAATATCTTCTTCGGTCGGCGGTAAAGGTCTATAACACATAAAATTAAAAGAAAGACCTTTTAGATAGATATGATCCAGTTTCATAATTTCGTTTAAATAATCTATCGTCTCATACGTTAAAATGCCTTCTCTACCATCTTTCCAGTCCACCATCAATAAAATAGAATGGGGTTTGTGGCGTTTTTTGGCCTCTTCGTTAATCGCTCGAATGACATTTAAATCCGTTTGAATACTTAGAGTTGTATTTTGGACGAGCTTTGGGACTTCTATCGGTGTTGATCCCTTAATCATCATGTAGTCTAAATCCGTCGTATTGGCTTCAATAAGATTCAAACGTGATTCTGCAACAAGATAAAATCCTATTTTTTCAAAGAGTTTCGCGATTTGCACGTCTCCTCCTGCGCATTTCAACACAGGAATCATTTGGATTTTACGATCCTCAAGCAATTTTTTTAAAACTAAAGCATTATATTGAATTTTACTGAGATGGATATTAATGTGTGCCAAAAGTTACACCTCTTTTTGAATGGGGTTTTGTAATTCAATTTCCATATAGGATTTGACACGTTGATGCATGCGCATGTTGAGCAACGCTTTCACTGTAACAGTTTCTCCAAATAGAACGTCTCTTAAGGTGTTAGAATGCGCTAAAGTGTCATCGATGGAACGCGCAACGCATTCACGAACGATTTTATAGAGTAGTGCCTCATCCATATGATTCGCATGATGGAAATGGTCAATGAGTGTTCCTAATTGATTTTGAATCACTGCATGTTGAAACTTCGCCACAACTGCTTCGATATTATCTGCAATAAGACTTTCATTAGTAATCTCAATGTGAGGCACCTCTTTGACTAATGTGTCTATATCGATACGCGAACCTCCCAAATCTCGCACAATAAATGAGAATTCTTGTGTTTGTTGGTTCACTTGAAAAATTGTATTTTGTTGATGTGCTTCTAATGCAATCCCATAAGTTTGTATATAGGCTATCAAAGGTGGAATTAATGTCTTTGTATAGGATTGGATAAAGGTCTCGATGGCCTTTGCATCAATAGTTCCATATAAAAACTCAATCAGACTGTCTACCGTCACTTGCTCGTCTACTGGATTTTCTTGTGTGAGGGCTGCCGTGACAAATTGTAATATATTGTTATCGGACGTTTTTGGAGATTGTCTTACAATCATCGCAAATTGTCTTGCTATGTCATTTTCTTCTTTCACATACATACCATATGGCTCCATAGCCACTTGAAGTGAAGGATAGATATTCAACAACCCTTGCAATTGATAGCTTAATTTAGGACCATCGACTGTGGTCACAGGTGAAACTGTTCGTACGGCACTTGTAGCTTGGACATTAACTGGCAGTTTTATGTGGTAAGGTTTATGGTCAAGCGCCATCGTTCTAAATGAGAGTGTCGGCGTTGATGGAATAGAATAAGGTGTCGGAATGACATTTAAATTTTTTATAGCGATGGTGAATTGTTCAGTGATGACATGCTCATACTGCCACGGGTGAACTAATATCACACGGTAATCACTTAATTCGCAACCTAAGGGCTCTAAAAATTGTTTTAAGCGACTATTATATTCTGGAATGATATGTTCACCTACAAATCGATCATTGTCATCCATGGAGGTAATAGCCAAATAACTCCGATGCACTAAAACAATTTTTAAAAACACTGTTTTCATAAATTCAGGTGCATAATCTCGAATGTCCGCTTCATTGAGTGGTAATTTGGTCTTAGTTAATGGATGCGAAGGATGACCTTCCCATATCATGCCCTCCGTATATGCAAGACTGCTCGTATGCTCGTTCCCTTGCATATGACTCAACCAAGAAATGAAATTAATTTTTTCTGGTAATCTCGTAATCTTAAGGGCATGATGCATCGCAATCTTACGTTGTTCAAATTGCTCATAAGTGAGAGAAAGTCCTAGACGACTATGTTGAAGCTCTTCGATGAGTCTTGCATCAAAAGGGATGTTAAATTTATCTGTTAATAGTTCTAGTAATCTTTCTAAATGATTAATTTCTTCCTTATTTTGCCCGACTTGATAAACAATCGGTCCTTCCAAATGAATTTGAAAAAACGCACTTTTCGTCGAATATTGCACATATAAAAGATGTTGATGGAGTTGTATTTCAACCCATTTGTCCTCAAAAGAAATACGTGCGTGATTAGGAAATAAAGATTCCTTTATACTTGCAAGAATCACACGATATTGGATATTACGATCCGCAAAGTTATAATCTGTGACTTTCATTTTAAATTTGACCTCCGACATATTTTTGATTGATGATATAACCGACGATTGCGATCACAAATGTACTGATACCCATGATTAAAAATGTGGTTGTAATACCTAACCAATTTGTTAATAAACTCATCAACATTGCCCCTAATGGTATCATCCCTCGATCCATCATGATGACACTTAAAATTTTACCTCGATGTTCTTTTTCTGCATCATTTTGAAAAAAGATTCGATTGGATGTTCTTGCAAATTGACCAAATAATCCAATAAAAAAGATGGCAATGAATAATCCTATGATATTCGCTTTGAATATAATTATAAGACCCACACCAAAACAAATCGAACTTATGAAATATATCCGTTGATTATGCACATAGTCGATTAGATAAGGAAGCACCAATGTTGCGACCACGCCTCCAATGGCACTAATCGTCATCGCCGTTCCAAATACAGAGGCATTGTTAGGAAAATGAGCATTTGTGAGTATAGGTAATAGTGTCGTATATGAAAAGCCTGTAGCCATAATAAGTAACGACGTGATAAAAATTGTTCTACCTTCGATATGTATTTTGAGATAACGTTTCGCCACCGCAAATGAAATCCCACGAACGCGTTTCTGTTGTTTCGATTTAAAATAAAGCGGTAAACTTAATAGAAGTGAACAGAAATATAGAAGTGCTTGTAGAACAAAAGCGAAAGCACTACCATATAACGCTATCAAAAACCCGGAAATTGCAGGACCAATAGAGCGACAAATATTTAAAATAAATGAATTGTAAGAGACTGCTTTTGAGACAGGGAGCTTGTGAGATAAATCAGGTAAAACAGCTTGTCTGATAGGTGTCTCAATCGCGCTTAAGGACCCCCGTAACAATGCGTAAACATAGAGTAGCATCATCGGAACCTCTCCCAATACCAACACCAAAATGGTAAGCGTAGAGGTAATAATAAAAGAGCAAAAGACGCTTAACTTTATCAGCTTACACCGACGGTAACGGTCAGCAAGACTACCTGCCCATAAGCTCAAAAGGAAAATAGGAATCAGACGAAAGAAATTTATAAATGCTAAATCCATTGCTTGATGATTGATTTGAAATGCGTACCAATTCAATGCAATTTGGCCGACCCAGTTGCCTAAAAAGAGTAAAAAAGTGCTAGAAAAATACCATTTAGCCAAAATACTCACCTTTCTATAATTGATAATCATTCTCAATTCCGATATTATGGATTATACGAATCATCTTTGCATTTGTAAAATAAAAAGAATGAGGTGCACATATGAATTCCGAAAGTAAAGTAAGTCAAAAAGAACTTTCACTGACAAACGAAGAACAACTTAGCTACCAATATTTAAAGCAACATTCCAATGAATGGGCTGAACTCTTTTTAAATATCCTCCCCGATGGACGTGACAAAATTACTGCACGTTTAATGGGTTCCCTATATAGAGAAAACCTTGTAGGAGGTTATATCCATAGCCAAATTGTCGCTCCCCATTTACTCAGTTCTGACCTTTTAAACGAGGGCGAGATGCTCAGCATCCATTTTCCAAAACAAGATATTTCATTGTGCGGAGAAATCATTGGGCAACATGCCTTTAATAGAATTGATGTTAAAGGGCCATTTTACTGGAAAAAACATGATCAGTTTACACGCGTGCTCCATCCTAATGAATTATTACGTGTAATACTTAGCGAAGACCCTTCATTAGAGGGAGACAATAGTGAGCAATTTGCAGATGATTTGGAGAATAGTGCCACGCACATGTCTCTAGCATTGAGCTATCAATCATTACAATATCAACAACATGGATTGTCCTTATATGACCTGATTACATCTCAGCAAGACCCCTACCTTACTTCAGAACAGTCTGTCGTGGAAGGCCATCCTATTCATCCTGGCGCCAAATTACGTAAAGGGATGAACACTGAAGAAACCATTGCTTATGCCTCTGAATATGGTCATGAAGTGGATTTACAATTTGTCCTTATTCATCATTCATTAACACGCAAACAAAGTGTTGGAAAATCTTATGAAGACTTGGTCTTTGAAATGTTCTCTGGACTAAAAGATGCCATTGAAGCACAATTTTCTGAGGATATTTCTCTTGATGAGTATGATGTGATGGTCATACATCCTTGGCAATATAAAGAAATTATGAACCGAGATTATTCAGAGGAATTACATTCCAAGAAGATTATTCCGATACGTTATGAAGCGCCTTATTATGCAGGACTTTCATTTAGAACATTGATGCCAAAATTTCCGAATAAATCTCCACATATTAAGTTATCAACTAACGTACATATTACAGGTGAAATTCGAACGTTGTCTGAACAAACGACGCATAATGGACCATTAATGACACACATATTACAGTCGATAGAAAAAAACGATGCTTGGTTCCAACCGCTCAATACACAATCTGTACCAGAATGGGCAGGGATCCACTTTTTTGATTCTTCAGATGATGCCTCTATCCAAGAACAACGAAGCGAACAATTAGGAACCCTTTATCGTGAAAACATTTATCATGCAGTGACAGAGGAAGAATTCCCTATCATTCCTTCAAGCTTAGTTTCAGCATCATCTAATCAATCTTTACCGCTCATTATTGATATTATTAAAAAATATCAGCAGTACACTCAAAAAGATGAACAAACTAGTATATGTAGTTGGTTTGAAACCTACGCCAACTCATTGATTGATTATGTCATGCCGCTTCTCGTGAAATACGGGATTGCGCTTGAAGCACATTTGCAAAATACGATTGTTACAATCAATAAAAAAACAAGTGCCGTTTCAAAAATGTTTATTCGTGACTTTGAAGGATTACGTATTGACGAACATCAGCTTAACGCTACAGGTTACGACACAAGTCACTTTCATGAAAAGTCTCGTATTTTAACTCAAAGTGAATCGACTGTATTTAACAAAGCATTCTATTCAACCATTCAAAACCATCTCGGTGAATTGGTGGCATGTATCTCAAAACATTTCGCATCATCTGGATTAGAAGAAGCGCTCTGGCAACTCGTGCGCAATCGACTAGATAATGTGATGAGTAAAGCTCAAGCAAACAATGTCTCTAGTACACGAATTCAGAAGTTTAACGCTGTCTTTTTCAGTCCACAAATCGACTATAAATGTGTGACAACTATGCGTTTATTAGACGAAGCTCATGCGTATACGTATATAAAAGTAGACAATCCATTAAAAAAATAACTTTCCAATTTTAGTAAGTGGCAAGAGTTCCTTCATTTCATTTGAACGTCTCTTGTCACTTCTCTTTTTGTCCTGTTTCGTATTTATGAAAAGTATATTAAAATTGAGCTCAGAGACTATAAAAAGGGAGTTTTTTATTATGACCGTCATGCGTACAATTACATTTATGCTAAGTATTTTTATTGTAGGAATGGTAGAGCTTGTCGTTGCAGGAATACTCAGCTTAATGAGTACAGACCTTCAAATTTCTGAAGCATGGATAGGTCAACTTGTTACGATTTATGCTTTTACTTTCGCAATCACAGGGCCCATACTCGTAAAATTAACAGAACGTTTTTCACCTAAACCTGTTCTACTAATCACAATCATTGCTTTTATCTTAGGGAACTTCATGATTGCAATTGCTCCCAATTTTACAATGATTGTTATCGGTAGAATCATTTCTTCAGCTGCTGCTGCCTTAATTGTCGTAAAAATTTTAGCCATCACCGTGATTCTTGCTAAACCCCAGCATCGTGGTCGGATGCTAGGATTAGTCTACACTGGCTTTAGCGGCGCGAATGTATTTGGTGTCCCTATAGGAACATTAATCGGTGACTGGATTGGTTGGCGCTATACATTTGGTATGATTATTTTCGTTGCCATTATCGCAGGTATTTTGTTAAGTATTTATTTGCCAAAGCAATTACAAACAAACTATGAAACCACTCAAGATTACCGCATGAAAATTCGTCATAAATCTGAAGTCATAAAATTATTATCCATTACCTTTATCTTTTTAACTGCTAATTCAGTGGCTTATATTTATATTAATCCTCTGATTCTTTCAGGCCATCATACTATCCAGTTTGTTTCACTTGCCCTTCTCATCATTGGTGTAGCAGGTGTCTTCGGAACATCAATAGGCGGCTTTTTTACAGACATCTTATCTTTTAAAAAATGGTTACTGATTAGTGGAACCCTCTTTACTATTATGATGCTTATTTTAAATCAACTTTGGACCTACAGTATTTTATTACTTATCGCCTTATTTGTGTGGCATTTGATTCAATGGAGTACTAACCCCGCTGTACAAAGTGGTTTAATTGAACAAGTCGAAGGTGATAACAGTCAAATCATGAGTTGGAATATGTCCGCACTTAATGCCGGCATAGGATTTGGCGCATTACTTGGTGGCCTCATTGTCGCCCATATGAATCTCTATGCCACGATTTATGTGGCTATGGGTATTGGGATATTAGGTTTACTCGTAATCTTCTCTCTAAAAAAACCGCAACCTAAAAACCATTGAACACTATAAACAAAGCCCATCGTCTATAGAGAATACGATGGGTTTTTTAGCGTTGTCATTATTGCTTAGTCAAAAAATGCGTGATTTGCATATGTAATTCAACTTCGACAGGAATACAATATTCTTTCATCGTCATTTGTACGTGGCGATGAAGTTTTCTTAAGACCATGATAGGTTCATAGGCTTCATCAATACTGACTTGAAAATAAATTTTCAAACATTGCTGATTCATCTTTAACCATTTCGTTGAAGGCGTATTTTTTCGCAATGTGGACATTTGATATTGTGGTCGCCAATGACGTATACCAGAGTTAAAACTCAGTTCTCTGTCAAAAATAACTTGTATTTGTGTGACTACCTGTGGTGTGAGTGCTAACTGAGAGATCATGAAAAAACGCTACTTTCTAATTTTACTTGATTATAGATATATTATACTTAATAAAACACACAATACAATCTTATTTTTAATAAATATATAAAGTTAACTTAAATTAAAACATAAAAGTGGGTGGACTACACGCCCACCCAAAATTAGCACTAATTTATAACGTTTATTTGAAATGAAATGTATCAAAATTGATTCATTGCTTTGCTAAGAATCAAAAATATATTTTAATAAATGATACCGCATATAGCTTAGTCCTACATCACTCATTCATTTTTACTTTTATCTTCTTTTGTTGTCACATGTCGACGTGGACGCTCTTGAGCTAAAGCGCGGAATAGAGACCAAATCATTAAAATAATGACAAAGGAGAACGGCAGTGCTGCAATAATTAACATATTTTGAATCGCTTGTGTGCCACCTGTCACAATCATAATAATCGCAAATAACGCAAGCATGATTCCCCATGCGACTTTGACAAACGAAGCTGGGTTATTATCTCCTTTAGTACTCAACATCCCCAGTACATAGTTCGCTGAGTCGGCAGATGTAATAAAGAAGATAAAAATCACAATCAATGTCAACAAGCTTAATAGAAAACCCATAGGAAAATGTTGATACATGGCAAATGTAGCTGTTTCTGTTGCTTCTTTTGCCAAATTTGCCACTCCATGTTGTTGTTGATCAAGCGCGGATGCGCCAAACACGGCAAAGAAAATAAAACATACGAATGATGGCACAAATAATACACCAATAATAAATTCTTTAATCGTTCTTCCACGTGAAACACGCGCTATAAAAATACCGACAAATGGTGCCCATGAGACCCACCATGCCCAATAAAAAATCGTCCAATTATTGACCCATGTTTTCTGCTGTTCATTATTTAATGGCATGCGTAAACTCATATCAAAAAAGTGGGCGATATAATTACCGAGACCATTAGAAAAAGTATTTAAAATATAAAGCGTAGGTCCTAGTACAAAAACTAAAACTAAAACAATAAACGCCAGTAACATATTAATATTACTTAAATACTTTATTCCTTTACTAATTCCGGTCCAACTTGACCATGTAAAGACCATCGCTGAAAACAAAATAATCAATAACTGCGCTGTAAACGAAGGCTTGATGTTGAACATAAAATTAAGACCTTGGTTAATTTGTAGCGCACCAAAACCGAGTGTTGCAGCGACACCTGTCACTGTTGCGATAATCGCAAGCACATCTAGTAAACTGCCTAACGGTCCAGACATGCGCTTTTCACCAAATAAGGGACGAAGGGTCGCACTAACCAATCCCGGATAGCCTTTATGGAAATTAAAATAAGCCATCACTAATGCAACAATCCCATAGACACCCCATGCGTGAATGCCCCAATGGAAAAAGGCAAATTGTATCGCATCTTCAATCGCTTGGTTAGATCCAGGTTTTGCTAATGGTGCACTTGTATAAGCATGGCTTAAAGGCTCTGCTGTAGTCCAAAATACAAGCCCCATGCCCATACCAGCACTAAATAACATCGCAAACCAAGATTTTAATGAAAACTCTGGATCTTCTCCTTCTTTTCCTAATGTGATTGAACTGTACTTTGAAAATAAGAGATAAATACAGACAAATAATATCGCTAAAACAAGCAATAAATAATACCATGCGAAGTTTGTCGCAATAAAACTCGTGACTTTTTGAGTGGTTGTCTCCACGTGTTTAGGGAAAAGTGCACCTAATAATACGAAAAGCGCACACAATACAAGTGATACCCAAAAGACGATACTCACTTTAAAGTTTTTCATACTTCATATCCACCTTCACTTTATTTCTATGCACTTTCCCTATTCCCAGCTATTTAATCGGTTTTTCATCGAATAATTTAAATGATTTTAATAACTAATTTACCAATAAATTGTTGATTTTCCATTTCTTCATGCGCTTCGTATACTGTTTCCACAGAGAGACCTTCAAGCGTTTTCGTTCGCGTTGAAATGTATTGCCCTTTTTCTAATTTATCCGCCACATCTATTAAGTAAGTTTGATATTGTTTAACCTCTTTTTGATGAATCGCTCTCGCAAACATAAACTCATGCGTGAATGTGATACTTTTATTTTTCAAAAGATTTAAGTCTTGTTTTTCTTTGAATGCCACAATCGTTGCGATATGCCCACGGGGCTGTACTAATTCAATCATCGGTTCAAAATAAGCGTCTGTGTCGTAAGTACAGAAAATATAATCAGGTGCAAGACGTTCTGTTTTTGCCCATTCGTCCACGAGTGAATTTTTGTGATTCAATACATCATCCGCACCTTGTTGTAAGGACCAAACTTTCGTTTCTTCGCGTCCTGCTGTTGTGACCACCGTTAATCCGTAGGCTTTGGCAATTTGTGTGGCAATACTTCCAACGCCACCTGCGCCATTAATAATAAGCAGTGTTTTCCCTTTATTATCTTCAGGGTTTTTCGAAATACCAAACACATCAAAAAACGTCTCATACGTGGTTAACGCTGTTAATGGAAGCGCCGCAGCATCTTCGTAAGACAAGTCATCAGGAATACGCGCAATATAGTCAGTAGGTATCAGTTGATGTGTTTGATTAGCGCCTTGGCGTTGATTAGATCCCGCATAAAATACACGGTCGCCGACATGAAAGTCAGATACATTTTCTCCACAAGCCACAATTTCCCCCGCAGCATCAAATCCTAGAATACGATACGCATCATTTAATGGCGCTTTGCGTGTTTTTGTATCTACAGGGTTGACTCCCGTAGCATGTACTTTTATTAGTACTTCATCTTTCGTAGGATGAGGATGTGTGACTTCGATTTCTTTAAATAGATTGCCTTCTTTCAGTTCGAAAGGCTGTGTACTCACAATAGCTTTCATATTTTCAACTTCCTCCTTGGATTCAAATTGACAAATGTAGTGCCACTCAGCATCACATACGTGTCTCCTTAATTCTCCCTCAATATAGCACTATCTTTAGTTCCGTTCAATGAAGATAAAAGAGACTCGAACACGTGTATGTCCGAGCCTCTTTTTCGATAAAGTAGGCAATTGTTTCAAAAACTAATACATTCTCCCAATTATTTAATCCAATTTTGAGAGGCCTACATGAATTTTGTTGATTTTTAGATGTTATTTTAATCGCTTATTCAATGATTTGAGTTTCTGCGAGCTTTTTATACCAATATGCACTTTTTTTAGGATAGCGTTCTTGTGTCTCAAAATCCACATAGAAAAGACCATAACGTTTTTCATAACCATTTGACCAAGAGAAGACATCCATCAATGACCAAATAAAATAGCCTTTGACATTTGCGCCATCTTCAATCGCATCCGCAATCACTTCTAAATGTTGTTTCACATAATCAATACGTGCATCATCTTCAACTGTGTTATTTTTAAATTCATCTTTATAACCCAAGCCGTTTTCAGTGACATAGATTTTTTTATAATTCGGATAATCACGTTTTACACGCATAATTTGATCATAGAGTCCTTGAGGATAAATCATCCAGTCCCAATCTGTTCGTGGAACATCTATATCAAATTCACGTTGACCTACCCCTTTTAATTGATATTTAGATGCGCCTTTTTCCCCTTTACCATTATGCGTAATTTCACTTTCTCCATCAAAACCACGCATCCAATCACTCATGTAATAATTAATTCCTAAAAAGTCATTTAAATCTTTAGCCGCTTCTAAAACTTCAAAATCTTCCTCACGTAAATCAAGTTGTCCACCATTCACGTCTAAAATGTGTTTAACGCCATTCATTGTGGCCTCAGAATATTTTCCAAGATATGTCGCATCAAGAATAAATTTATTGTGAATAATATCTTCGAGTTCTGCAGCGCGCACATCTTCAGGATTATTTTTATCAAACGGATATTTTGTTGGTAATGCGTGAACTACACCTATCTCCCCAGTATATCCTTGTTCTTTATATAATTTTACGGCTTTGGCATGGGCAACCATCATATTATGATGAGATTGAAAGACTTTTTCAAAATCATATTGAATCCCTGGTGGGAATTTCCCAACTAAATATTGTCCATCGCCAATCGGACCAATTTCATTAAATGTTGTCCAATACTTCACTTCTTCAAATTCTTTAAAACAAAATGCTGCATAATCCACAAAATGTTGAATGTTATGTCGATTTAAGAAATCACCATCCGAATGTAACGTTTCAGGTGTATCAAAGTGATGTAATGTGACAAAGGGTTCTACCCCACGCTTTAAACACTCTTTGAACAGGTTGTGATAGTACTCAACACCTTTGGCATTAACTTCACCATATCCTGTTGGAAAAATACGAGACCAAGCGATGGAAATACGAATACCATTCACCCCAAATTGTTCACTCAACTCTAAATCTACAGGATAACGATGATAAAAATCACTTGCTGGCTCAGCTGTGTACCAATAATTTTCTTCTAAATATGTGTCCCAAGCGACGCGACCTTTACCATCAGTTTGAGTAGCACCTTCTGCTTGATACGCTGCAGTGGCCCCGCCGAAAATAAAATCCTTCGGTAATTTTTTCATTGTATAAGACTCCTTTTATTTGAATTGATCTTTCACAAATTGTAGTGCCCCTTCGCCATCTCGCGTCAATTTGATATATTCGGCACCTTGCGTTTTAGCCAATTTAATACCTAGTCGATCTGTATCTTGTTTAATGTCTTCATAGTTAGATGCCACTTGTGGGGCTAAAATAACTAAATCGTATTCTTTCATAATATCCATATGTGCGCCGTAACTTCCTGCGGCTGCCGTCACAGGTTTATGGTGTTCTGCGGCTGCTTGATTAAGCGCATTTGCGAGTAAACCACTTGTGCCTCCACCCGCACATAAGACAAGTACATTGGTTTGTTCAGTAATATCGTCGACACTTTTAGCCTCTTGTGTTTGCGTTTGGTCTGCTTTTGTTTCTTGTGCTGTTGTTGTTCCAACAGATGAGGCGATGACCGCATCCGCTTTTTTCGTATCAAAATTATCAGAGACTTTTGAACGTAATTCGTCTGAACCATCAATCCCTTTTAACTCATCTTCTAAAATTTGCTTATCATAAACTTTAAAGAATGGATAGTAGATGAGGACATCGACGACAATCAGTACGAGTGCAAGGACAAATGCCCACACTTCGAAACCTGTTCCCATGATAACGCCCAGTGGACCTGGTGTTGTCCATGGAAGTACAACACTGAAACTGTTCATCCCTAGAACATCAACAAAAAATTTGAAAATCCAAACGTTAACAATCGGTGCTGTGATGAACGGAATAAAAAAGACTGGATTTAAAACAATCGGTGCCCCGAACAAAATCGGCTCATTCACACCGAAAAATGTTGGTACGACAGACGCACGACCGATAGCTTTGTTTCGTTTTGATTTTGATAACCACATGAAGATAAACGGCACAACCAATGTTGCCCCAGTTCCCCCCATAGTTACGATAAACATTTGCGTACCCGGTGTTAAAATTTTGTCTGCATGTTCACCAGCTTGTAGCATTTTAAAGTTTGTTTCAATATTGGCATAGGTGATTGCGGCAATCGCCGGTTCAACAATTGATGGGCCATGAATCCCGACAAACCAGAACAAGGCAAAAGCACCAAAAATTAAGGTGATGCCCACATAACCATCTGCTGCTGTAAATAAAGGTTCAAACAGCTTTACAATAGCTTCTGCCACATTTGTATTAATAAGGGCACGCACCGTTAAATCCAAACCATATAACACTAAAATAACAAGTGTAAATGGAATCAAATCTTTGAATACTTGAGAAATATTCGGTGGCACTTCTTTTGGCATTTTAATCGTGACATTGTTTTTCACACATATGTTATAGATAATAACAGTCACAAAGGCAGATAAAAATGCTGTTAATAACCCTTTTGTTCCCATAAAGGCGTTCGCAAAACCACCTTCTTCAAGAGGGTTGGCTGCTAAAAATAAAAATCCGCAAATTGAAGCAAGCATCGTCGAAATAAAGTTAATTTGATTCGTACTTTCAAGTCGACGGTTATAGGCATCAGTTAATGCTTTAGCGGTAGTCCCTGCGACAAGTAAACCTACAACGCCCATCGTATACCCATAAGGTTTCATTATGGCTGCTTCGATGTGTTTTGGCCATGTAAATCCAAAGATATTCGGGACGTAGGCAATAAGTAGAAATATACTTGAAAATAAAATGACAGGCATTGCTGAAATAAATCCATCACGAATGGCTCTTAAATATATATTTCGAGAGAGCTTTTCAAAGAATGGTTTACCCTTTTCAATAAAACCGATTAATTTATTCATCATAATGATTAACTCCCTCTTTTGTATAATTCAATGATGTGCTTTAACATATCTTTTAATAATAATGTTGTCATAAGGTGATCTTGGCCATGCATCATCGTCACACTGTATGCGATATCATCACCTGCCGCTTCTTTTTGTAATAAAGAGGTTTGTGCATTATGTGCATCAACAATACATTGGTTGCCTTCTTCGATTAATTGTTCCGCTTTCGCATAATCTCCTGTTTGCGCAACATTTAAAGCTTCTAAATATTTAGAACGTGCATCTCCAGCATAAGCAACGATTTCAAACCCTAACATTGTAACTTCTTCTCTGTTCATGGAAATCCCCTCCACTAAAATTGAATAATTTTAAACATGCTTTTTGTATGATACGGCTGTGTCCTTTAAAACGTTGTTTAATTCGCTAATATTGCGGTATCCTTCTGAACGTAACCATTCTCTTGCTGCTGTTTCGCCTTCTTTAATGTAGGCTTCTACTGAACCTGCCCAAGTGGCACGTCCACACAGTACACCGTTAAATTGAGCGCCAGCTTTAGATGCAAAACGTAATGTGTCTTGGAATAATTGTGCTGACACCCCTGCACTTAAATAAATGTAAGGAAGTTCTGTGGCTTCGTCTTGTTGTTTAAAGTAAGCAGCCGCTTCTTCTTGCGTATAGACCGCTTCCCCTTCACCAAATCCTTCCACATAATTCATATCTACTGGAACTTCGACTTTTAAAACATCTACACCAAAACGTTCATTTGAAAAAACACGCATTGCTTCAATCACTTTACGTGGTTTTACTTTGGCATATTCTGGTCCTTTATTGTCTTCAATCGTGTCATCATACGCTAAAATTTCTAAGAAAAACGGAATATCTTCCGCTTTACATTCAGAACCTATACGTTCAATATAGGCTTCTTTTTGATTATTAATCGCTTCCTCATCATCAATATCGTAATAAAGTAAGAATTTCACAGCGTGTGCGCCAGCTTCTTTAATACGTTTTGCTGACCAGTCGACTAAGCAGTCTGGTAAACGACCTTTAGCATTTACGTCATAGCCGGTTTTCTCATAAGCTAATAAGAGCCCTGCTTCAGGATGACGGACTTGTGTCGCAGGTAAGCCGTATTCAGGGTCTAATAAAATAGATGATGCATAAGGCGTTAGTTCTTCAGAAACTAATTTTTTTAAAGTTTCGATGTCTTCTACTTGAGGTTCTCCTGTTTGATATTTGGCCATCATACGTTTTAATGCGCCACGTTGATCAAAGGCAAGCGCAGAAATAATACCGTTTTCGTTACTGACTTGTTCTAAAAATGTTTGTTTTGAGCTCATGTCTTACACCTCTTCATTTTGTTAATACATTTGGTTGTTGATTTTTAACGTATAAATCTACCACATTTTTTATCTAAATTTTCAAAATATAAAAGATAGAATTAATCGTGATATTCACCTTTGTCCCATTTTTCTAAAAACTCATCAAAGAAATGCTCATCTTTTTGTTCTTGATTAATCGATTCAACTTTAGATATTTTCTCAATCAACTTTTTGTTTTCTTCAGTCGGCTTATACTCTGCATTGATAAATGCTTCAACAATATCACAAAGTAAAAGCTCACCTACAATTTTGCCTCCGAAACCTATTACATTCGCATTGAGTTGTTCTTTGGCGTATAACGCTGTCGACATATCTCTCACTAATGCTGAACGAATGCCTGGCACTTTATTTACGGCGTTATTAATCCCCACACCTGTACCGCATATACATACACCTAAATCTGCCTCTCCACGTGTCACTGCTTCTCCAACTTTTTTACCAAAAATCGGATAATGCGTACGTGTAAAGTCATAAGTTCCACAATCAATGACTTCATGACCTAATGATTTTAGAAATTGAGAAACTTCCATTTTTGTATCTGTTACAATATGATCGCAACCAATTGCTATTTTCATATTTATTGCCTCCTATTAACACATTTTGTTTAACATATCGACGCGAATTTGATGACGGCCGCCATCGTAATGACCTTCTACAAAGCCTTTAACAATATTAATGGCCAATTTTTCACCCACAAGTGCAGCGCCCATTGTAATCATTTTGGAATTGTTATGACTGCGCGTCATATACGCTGAACGTTCATCAGACACTTCTGCAGCTATCATGCCTTTGATTTTTGTTGCTACCATAAAGCTCCCTGCACCATATTCATCAATGACAATCCCTAAGTTACTATCATCTTTCTGAACTTCTTTTGCCACAGCTACAGTAACATCAATAAAATCTGAGGTATTTTTTTCAGTGACATCTAATACGTCGTAATTGTTCTCTTCAAGATAAGTTTTAATGTGGTCTTTTAACGCTAAACCATACTGATCTGCACCTATTACTACTTTCACATTAATCATCCTTCCTAAGTTATCGCCTATGTTGAAACTTACATTGAAATAAGCGCTTTCATCTCTTTATGTTTAAATTATAAACTTAAATAAACATTTTTACAACATCTAATGTTGATTTATGTTTATTTAAGTTTGATTTGTTCTCAATTTAGACAAAAAAAAGACAGCCGAAGTATGAAATCTTTCGTCTGTCTTTAGAATTAGATAAAAATTTTTATTCATGGAATACACGAGTGACTAAATCACTTCAATATAATTGCGAATCATGCGCTGTTGCTCTTCTGTTAAATCGTTCGTTACAATAGCTGTCAGATCGGTTAACTCACAAAACGAAACAAAATCTTCTTTGCCTAATTTAGAATCATCTGCAAGCAAATATTTCTCATTTGCGTGGGCGATAGCTAATTTTTGCGTATAAGCCTCTTCATAAGAAGAAGTCATCACATCATTACCTTTAATTCCATTTGCACTAAAAAAGATTTTAGAAAAACGCATCTTCTCAAGTAACGTATTGGCCATCTCACCAACAAATGATTCTGTAATTTCTCGTTGAGCGCCTCCGATTAAATAAACATTGAAGTGTTCAGAGCGTTTACGAAACAAAATGTGAAATACGGGAAGGCAATTGGTGACTACCGATAAGCGCTTGTTTTGAATCTCGCTAGCTAACAATTCAATCGTCGTCCCAGGACCAAGAAAGATGTTGTTGCCATCTTCAATCAGTTGCGCCGCTTTTTTAGCAATCTCTTTTTTTTCTTCCATTTGTTGCGTATGTTTTTCATTATGGGACATCTCTTTATATTGAAAAGCCGTATTGCTTCGAGCACCCCCATGTATTTTCGTTAAAACACCTTGTTCTTCTAGCTCAATCAGATCTCGCCTAACCGTCATATCAGATACATTCAAGTCATCGACGATATCTTGAATACGTATTGTTCCTTTTTCATGAACACGTCTTGCGATTTCATCTAATCGTTCATATTTATTCAATCTGTTCACAACCTTTTTGTTTGTCCTCGCTTCATTGCTTAAAGCAGTCCATTTATTCATATTAACTTCAATTTACTATAAATAGATGCAAAAATAAACAATTGCGAATTTCTAAACAATTTAATTCAACATAAACAAACAAAGGGCGGAACAATATGTAATTTCATTTTTCAGGTTCTATAATAAATTAAATTGATGTATAAATAATTTCATGTATTTGATTGTTCCATAAAGCCTCGCTTTTCTAGGCGCCTCACCTCAACTAATTTTAAGATTGAGACTATCTCAATCTTAAAATGGATTTTCGGTTTCGGCTAGATGCCTCAGAAGTCTCGGCTTAGGAACTAATCAAATACGCTATATATTTTCAAGCTTTCTAAAATCTATTTTACGCCTCAGTTTTACTGATTTAAGTAGTATTAAAATAACCAATAATGTTCAAGAATTTATACTCTCACAAAAAAAGGAGTTTACTCCTTGATTTAATGTGACCAGTCCTATTTGACAGAGAACCATTTTTCATTTATCTTCAGAGCTTAAATAATTTCCTTAACTATAAAAAAGCACATCCCGACCTTTGTCGAGATGTGCTTTTGATATGATACACAAATCTGTATTCGAATAATATCGTAACAGTTTGAAATATTAACGTTTTGAGAATTGTGGTGAACGACGTGCTTTTTTAAGACCTGGTTTTTTACGTTCTTTCATACGTGGGTCACGAGTAAGTAATCCAGCGCGTTTTAAAGAACCTCTGTACTCAGGATCTGCTTCTAATAATGCACGAGCGATACCATGACGGATAGCTTGTGCTTGACCAGTGAAACCGCCACCATGAACGTTAACTAATACATCGTAGTTACCTTTTGTTTCAGTAACGTCAAATGGTTGGTTTAAGTCTAAGATTAATGATTCGAATGGTAAGTATTCACGTACGTCACGGTCGTTTACTTTAATGTTACCTTCACCTGGTACTAAACGTACACGTGCTACTGAGTTTTTACGACGGCCTGTGCCTCTATATTCAACTTGTGCCAATGTCATTTCCTCCTTCTAATTAACCACGTAACTCGTAGTTTTCTGGTTGTTGTGCAGCGTGTGGATGTTCAGCGCCACGATAAACGAATAATTTTTTACCTTGTTTTTCACCTAAACGTGAACTTGGTAACATCCCTTTAATTGAGTTTTCTAATAAACGTTCTGGGTTTGTACGTTTTAATTCACCAGCAGTGATTGATTTTAAACCACCTGGGTGATTTGAGTGTCTGTAGTAAATTTTATCTTGTTCTTTGTTACCAGTGAATTGGATTTTTTCAGCGTTGATGATGATTACGTAATCACCTGTATCAACGTGTGGTGTATAAGTTACTTTATTTTTACCGCGTAAGATAGATGCTACTTCTGATGATAAACGACCTAATGTTTGGCCTTCAGCATCAACAACATACCATTTGCGCTCAATATTTGATTCATTTGCCATAAATGTTTGACGCATATTAATTGTCCTCCTAGTGAATAAGTAATTCTAAGCGTGTTTTCAACCAGTTTTCGTACACAACTGTGAACGAAATGTTTATTCCGTTAACTGTTGATCTGTCCTGCTTCTATATCTTGTAACACAATAAGTTTCCGGGGCTTATCGTGGGGTGATATAAAACAATACCGTTAACTATGATATAATTTTTACCCGTTATTGTCAATGTGTTTCATAGAATTTTGTAATGATTTTTTCTTATGAATTCGAATTTCTGAACCGAATTTTTCAATCAATTCCGCCTCAGATAAATATATTCTTTCTAAATAGAGGCCTTCCGCAGGCGCCGTATGGGGCACAAGATTACGATCTTGCGCTTTTAAAATCATCGGCACTTCATCTGCTTGACGTTTGCCTTTTCCTACTTCAATTAAAAATGCCATGATGACACGCACCATGTTATATAAAAAACCTGAGCCTGAAATGACAAAATCTAAGCCATCTTGTGTTGGAATAACACGACTTTCATAGAGGGTACGTTCTTTGCTTTCGACTTCTGTTTTTTGTGAACAAAAACTTGTGAAATCATGTGTTCCTATAAATAACTGTGCAGCTTTGTTCATTTCGTCTATATTCAATTCATGAGAAATATAGGTTTTAAGATGCGCTTGAAAAGGGTCTTTGTGCGCTCCTTGATAAATCTTATATCGATATGTTTTTCCGACACAATCATACCGACAATGAAAATCGTCATCAATAAACGTAACGTCATGCACATAAATGTCTTCAGGTAACGCACGATTCATCGCATATTGCCACTGTGTGGGCGAAATCACCAGTTCGGTATCAAAGTGAAAGTATTGCTCTAATGCGTGCACACCACGGTCTGTGCGACTTGACGGATGGATGCGTACAGGGTGTTTATGCATGCGCTTTAAAATCTTTTCAAAATACCCTTGGACAGTGCGTCCCTGATTTTGAATTTGAAATCCTAAAAACTGTCCTCCGTGGTAACTGATTTTTACGAGTACACGTTGCATGCTTTGCCGCCTTTCTATAAATATAATCGAATTAAATAAACAACCGCACCAATAGGAATGAGCAATGCAATCGTTACTGTATCTTTAAAGTGCCATTCTAAATGACGATAACTCGTCCGTTCGAGTTGGGCATCATATCCTCTGACTTCCATGGCGATGGCTAAATCTTCTGCACGTTTAAATGCCGAAATAAATAGTGGAATGAGTAAAGGGACAAATGCTTGTATGCGATGGAAAAGCCCCCCAGAATTAAAATCTGAACCTCTCGACTTTTGAGACATCATAATTTTATCTAATTCTTCCATTAACGTTGGAATAAACCGTAATGCAATGGACATCATCATGCTTAATGCGGCAACAGGTATTTTTATATACTTTAATGGTTTAAATAAGCGTTCAAAAGCATCCGTGAGCTCTAATGGACTGGTCGTGAGCGTCAAAATTGTTGAAATCAACATAATGAATATCAGTCGGCATACAATGAGTGCCCCTTCATTAACCCCTTGACTATCAATAGAGAGGATTCCCCATTCGAAAAGACGTGTGCCCCCTTTGGTGACAAATAGATGCATGACAAACGTCAATCCTACAAAAATAAAAACGGGGGTTAACCCTTTCAATAAAAAGAAAAGAGGCAAGCGTGCTAATTTAATAATGACTAATAGAATGCATGCGAGCCATAAATATGCAAACCAATGATGGCTGAAAAAAATGATGATAATAAATAGAAAAACAAACAAAAACTTTGCTCTAGGATCAATGCGATGCACAATAGAATTTAGTGGTAGGTAACGTCCAATAATCAGTTTATCTTTCACGTCGGCCACCCCACTTTTCATACAATTCTATAAAGGATTCTTCCGTTAAAGCCACACCATCGAATAGCATGTTCGAACGTTGCTCTAAATCACGTTGTAAACGTAACGTATCAGGTAAATCTAGATGGAGTGATTTTACGAGTTCCTCTTGTTGGAAAAATACTTCAGGTGTGTACGTTCCAACAATGTGTCCTTTTTTCATCACTTTCACTTCGTCTGCATAGCGTGCAACATCATTCATTTCATGTGAAACTAAAATAACCGTTTTGCCTTCTTGTTGATTTAAATGCTGAATAAGGGTCATCACTTGTTGTTTACTAATAGGATCAAGTCCTGCTGTAGGTTCATCTAAAATTAAAACGTCTGGATCACAGGCTAAAATTGAAGTGATTGCCACCTTTCGCATTTGTCCTCCAGATAATAAAAACGGAGATTTTTGTAATAATTTCTCTGGTTCGATGCCCATCATCTCTAAATACTTTTTTGCTTTTTCCAAGGCTTTCGCTGTATCCATTTTGAAATTTTTAGGGCCAAATAAAATTTCCTTTTCTACGGTTTCTTCAAAAAGTTGTGCTTCAGGGAATTGGAAAACCATTCCTATACGTCGTCGTATTGCTTTTAATTCACGATCTTTCGTTTTACGATTAATATGCATATCAAAGACTTGTAACGTCCCTCTTGAAGGCTTTAATAATCCATTTAAATGTTGAATAAGAGTTGATTTACCTGAACCTGTTTTACCTATAATGGCATAATAGCGGCCTTCTTCAAACGTCGTCGTCACAAGATTTAAAGCTTGATAAGCATAAGGCGTATGCTTTTGATACGTGTATGACACGTCATTAAATTGAATCATAGTAATCGCTCCACTAGTGCATCGTAAGATAATAAATGTGTTTCTAATTGTAACTTTTCAGCCATACGCATGGAGAAGGGCAAAACTAAGCCAAGTTGTTGAAGCATATCTGATTCCTTGAAAATCGTTTCTGCATCTCCTTGCATGGCAATCCGGCCTTCATTCATGACGATGATACAATCTGAGTCCACAACTTCACTTAAATCATGTGTCACTGAAAGCACAGTAACTCCCCACTGATGATTAAGTGTTTGAATCATTTTTAAAATTTCAGCTTTCCCCTCAGGATCTAACATTGAGGTAGCTTCATCTAAAATAATCAGTTTGGGCTTTAAAGCAAGCACCCCTGCAATCGCAACACGTTGTTTTTGACCTCCTGATAAAGAAGTCGGTTCATGCAGACGCTTATCAAACATATCTACATCTTTTAAAACTTGAGGGACAATTTGATGCATTTCTTCATATGAAACTTTTTTATTTTCAAGTCCAAAAGCAACGTCATAACTGACCGTGGACCCCACAAATTGGTTTTCCGGATTTTGAAATACGACCCCAATGCGTTCTCGAAAAGCTGAATGCGTCTCTGACTTTACAGAGTGACCATTTATAAGGATATCGCCTTCAAACTCAGATTCAATACCTGCGATGAGTTTAGTTAATGTTGATTTACCTGAGCCATTATGACCAACGATTGAAACCCACGCGCCTGGATTAAAAGAAAAATTAATGTCTTTTAAAATCGTTGTTTCTGATGCATCATATTGAAATGAAACATTTTTGAATTCAATGATAGGTTGCATGGTTTATCCTCTCTTTTTTAACTTCTCTCCTATTTTACCGAATATAAGATAGATTGTATACCAACCGAGCCGATATGATGACATTTAAAATGGTTAGACTCACGCGATTTTAACTTTTGTAAATAAACAAAAAAGGGCATCTCCAATATATGGAAAAGCCCAGATGATGCTATTGTCTCAATCGCAATGATTCAAAAATGAACATCACAAACGATTGACAAGAAAAAAGCGCGCACCCCATCTATATTGAGTTCACGCTTTGTCGTCAATATTAAGTTAGATGGGGCACTTTGAGCTAGACAATATTTGTATGTGGCAAACATTATCGTTGCACTCATATGCTTTAAATGTAGTAGTGTGTATTTATTATACTAATTCGATAATAACTGTTAATGCACCGTCACCTTTACGTGGCGCAACTTTAACGATACGAGTGTATCCACCTTGGCGCTCTTGGTAACGGTCCGCGATTTCACCAAATAATTTTTGTAATGCTGTTTGTGTTGTTTCATCTTCGTTTAAGATTTCTACATTACGTAATGTTTTAGCAGCGTTACGACGAGAAGCTAAGTCACCTTTTTTACCTAAAGTGATCAATTTTTCAACGACACTACGAAGTTCTTTCGCACGTGCTTCTGTTGTTTCAATACGCTCGTTAACAATAAGTGAAGTTGCTAAGTCACGTAACATTGCTTTACGTTGATCTGAAGTACGACCTAATTTTCTGTAACCCATGAGTTAACCTCCTTTATCAATCTTCTTTTCTTAGACCTAAACCTAAGTCTTCTAATTTGTATTTAACTTCTTCAAGAGACTTGCGACCTAAGTTACGCACTTTCATCATATCAGCCTCTGATTTGTCAGCGAGTTCTTGCACTGAGTTAATACCAGCACGTTTAAGACAGTTGTAAGAACGTACAGATAAGTCTAATTCTTCGATAGACATTTCAAGTACTTTTTCTTTTTGATCTTCTTCTTTTTCAATCATAATTTCAGCATTTTGCGCTTCGTCAGTTAAACCAACAAAAATGTTTAAATGCTCAGTCATGATTTTTGCAGCTAATGAGACAGCTTCTTGTGGTGTGATTGAACCATCAGTCCACACATCTAAAGTTAACTTATCGAAGTCAGAGCTTTGACCGACACGTGTATTCTCAACTGTGTAATTCACACGTTCCACTGGTGAGTAAAGTGAATCCACTGGAATAACACCAATTGGTAAATCACTTGAGTTGTTTTGATCAGCTAATGCATATCCACGGCCCTTATTAGCGACTAAACGCATTTTGAAATGTCCACCTTTTGATACAGTGGCAATTTTAAGGTCAGGATTTAAGATTTCAACATCACTGTCGTGTGTAATATCTTTGGCAGTGACTTCGCCTTCTTCTTTTACATCGATTTCTAATGTTTTTTCTTCTTCAGAGTAAATATTAAGTGCTAACTTTTTAATATTCATGATAATCGTAGAAACATCTTCTACAACGTTATCAATCGCTGAGAATTCGTGTAAAACACCTTCGATTTCGATGTATTTCACAGCCGCACCTGGTAATGATGATAGTAGGATACGACGTAAGGAGTTTCCTAGTGTAGTACCGTAACCACGTTCAAGTGGTTCAACAACAAACTTACCGAATTTAGCATCATCACTAACTTCAATTGTTTCAATTCTAGGTTTCTCGATTTCTATCATTTACATATCCTCCTTAAGTACGTCGACTTGCATAAACTATAAATTTTTAGTGTTAAGTGAGTAGTGACAAAACAAAAATTTAATTATACGCGACGACGTTTTGGTGGACGGCAACCATTATGTGGAACTGGAGTAACGTCTTTAATCGCTGTTACTTCTAAGCCTGCTGATTGTAATGCACGGATCGCTGATTCACGACCTGGACCAGGGCCTTTTACTGTTACTTCAACTGATTTCAAACCATGTTCCATTGCAGCTTTTGAAGCTGTTTCTGAAGCCATTTGAGCTGCGAATGGTGTAGATTTCTTAGAACCTTTAAATCCTAATGCACCTGCAGATGACCATGATAAAGCATTTCCGAATTCATCTGTAATAGTTACGATTGTATTATTGAATGTAGAACGGATGTGAGCAACACCGTTTTCAATATTCTTTTTCACTCTACGTTTACGTGATACTTGTTTACGTGCCATAGATTAATTTGCCTCCTTTACCTATTATTTTTTCTTGTTAGCTACAGTTTTAACTGGGCCTTTACGCGTACGCGCATTGTTTTTAGTTTTTTGACCATTTACTGGTAAACCACGACGGTGACGGATACCACGGTAAGATGAAATTTCCATTAAACGCTTAATGTTTAAGTTTGTTTCACGACGTAAGTCACCTTCAACTTTGTAGCCATCTACAACTTCACGGATGCGGCCTAATTCGTCGTCAGTTAAATCTTTAACACGAGTGTCTTCTGAAACGTTTGCTTCAGATAAGATTTGTTTCGCTGATGTTTTACCGATACCGTAGATATATGTTAATGAAATTACTACGCGTTTATCACGTGGGATATCAATTCCTGCAATACGTGCCATATTATTTACACCTCTCTTTTAATTAACCTTGTTTTTGTTTGTGTTTAGGGTTTTCACAAATTACCATTACTTTACCTTTACGTTTAATGACTTTACATTTTTCGCAAATCGGTTTAACTGATGGTCTTACTTTCATTTTTTATACCTCCTTCAATGATGGAGTGACAATTACTTATAACGATATGTGATTCTTCCGCGTGTTAAATCATACGGAGACATTTCTACTGTTACTTTATCGCCAGGTAGAATACGAATATAGTTCATACGAATCTTGCCACTAACGTGAGCTAAAATCTCGTGACCATTTTCTAATTCTACTTTAAACATTGCATTTGGTAAAGTATCTAATACTGTACCTTCGAGTTCGATAACATCTTGTTTTGCCATGAATTAACGCCTCCTTTTCAGTTGTAAGGATCTTAATATATCAACGAATAATAGTTGGCTTGGTTTACATTGTCAAAGCGTATCGTTTATAAGACTTGTCACGGAATTTTGATTACAGTTTCAAAGTTAACGACGTGTAAAGTCAAACACTTTAAACCAAGTCGTTACTATTTTAAAGATTCTAAAATACGGATGACGTCTTCTGTAACTTCATTAATATTTTTAGAACCGTCAATATTTTTAAGTACGCCTTTTTGGCTATAAAAATCTAAAATAGGTTTAGATTGTTTGATGTTAACATCTAAACGGTTAGCAACTGTTTCAGGGTTGTCATCTTCACGTTGGTAAAGTTTACCACCTTCAAGATCACAAACACCTTCAACCTTTGGAGGATTGAAAACAAGATGATACGTTGTGCCACAAATTTCACAAATGCGACGACCTGTAAGACGATTCATCAATTCCTCTTCTGGCACATCAATGTTTACAACTGCATCGATTTCTCTTCCAAGGTCTTTTAAAATCGAATTTAAAGCTTCAGCTTGTTCGATTGTACGAGGAAATCCGTCTAATAAGAAACCTTTTTTCGCATCGTCTTCAGAGATACGTTCTTTCACAATGCCTACTGTAACTTCATCTGGTACAAGTTCCCCACGATCCATGTACGATTTAGCTTCTTTACCTAGTTCGGTTTCATCTTTAATCGCTTTTCTGAACATGTCCCCTGTAGAAATATGAGGAATAGGGTACTTTTTAATAATTTCACTCGCTTGAGTTCCTTTACCAGCACCAGGTAATCCCATTAAGATAATATTCATAAATGCCCTCCTATGAATTATCGTCGACCAAAGCCTTTATATTCTTTTTCATTCACTTGAGCTTCTAAACTTTTCATCGTTTCAATAGCAACACCGATAACGATGAGTAAGCTTGTACCACCAAGTTGAATAGCTTGTGGTAAATTCATGAATTTCGTTGCAATAATAGGAAGAATCGCAATCACTGCTAAGAAAATTGAACCTACGAACGTTAAGCGATATAAGACTTTAGTTATATACTTTTTCGTCTGTTCTCCAGGACGAATCCCAGGAACATAGCTCCCTTGTTTTTTCAGATTATCTGACATTTTTTCAGGGTTAACTTGAACAAACGCATAGAAATACGTAAATGCAATAATAAGTACTACATAAACGATCATTCCCATATTGTTTGATGGATCAGCATAGTTACCAATTTTCTGCGCCCAATCTGCTTTCGGGAAGAACAAAGTTAATGTTCGTGGTAATAAGAAAAATGCCATTGCGAAAATGACAGGAATTACCCCTGCAGAGTTAACTTTTAATGGTAAATATGTTGCTTGTGAACCAAGACGCATATTCGATTGTTTTTTTGCATATTGAATAGGAATTTTACGAATGGCTTGTAATACGAAAACCGCGCCCACTGTAAGTAAAATCATACCTACAATAAGACCAATGACTTTCAGCCAAGCAAGTGTGACATCATCTTGTCCAATGAATTCTTGTTGATAGAATTGCATTAAAGCGGATGGCAGTGTTGATAAAATACCTGCAAAGATGATAATGGAAATCCCATTACCGACACCGTATTGCGTAATTTGTTCACCTAACCACATTAAGAATGCAGTACCTGTTGTCAATACAATTGCTATTAAAAGATACGACCAAACATTTTGTGTTTGAATCAGTGCACCACCGAGGTATGAGTTAAATTGATAAGACATACCAATAGATTGGATAAACGCAAGTACAATCGTGAAATAACGCGTAATGTTATTTAACTTCTTGCGTCCTACTTCACCTTGCTTCGCCCATTCTGTAAACTTTGGAACAATATCCATTTGTAACAATTGCATCACAATGGAAGCTGTGATGTAAGGCATAATCCCCATTGCAAAAATGGAAAAGTTCTTCAAGGCCCCGCCACCAAATGTATTTAACAGATCAGTGACGCCTTGAGAACCTTGTTGATTATCAAATGCTGCTGGATTAACTCCAGGTGCTGGAATATACGTACCAATTTTGAAAATCACTAACATTGCAAGAGTAAAGAAAATCTTGTTACGAACTTCTTTAGTTTTAAAGAAATTCACAAGCGTGTGAAACATTAGATCACCTCGTGAGCTCCGCCTTTCGCTTCAATAGCATCTTTAGCAGAAGCTGAGAATTTGTGTGCTTTAACAGTCAATTTCTTTTCTAAAGAACCATTACCTAATACTTTAATGCCAGATTTTTCACTTTTAACTACGCCTGATTCAATTAATAATTCAGGTGTAACCTCAGTACCATCTTCGAATTTGTTAAGTTGGTCTAAATTAACAATAGCATATTCTTTACGGTTGATGTTAGTGAAACCACGTTTAGGGATACGACGGAATAATGGTAATTGACCACCTTCGAATCCTGGTCTTACGCCACCACCTGAACGTGCTTTTTGACCTTTTTGACCACGACCACTTGTTTTACCGTTACCAGTAGCCGCACCACGACCTACACGGTTACGTACTTTACGTGAACCTGCTGATGGTTTTAACTCATGTAATTTCATTTGGGCACCTCCTTAATTATTTTTCTTCTACTGTTACTAAGTGACTTACTTTGTTAATTTGTCCACGAATCGCATCGTTATCTTCAACGATTACAGAAGAATGCATTTTTTTCAAACCTAAAGCTTCAACTGTTTTACGTTGTGTTTCTGGACGTCCGATAACGCTTCGAGTGAGGGTAATTTGAATTTTAGCCATTTTAAATGTCTCCCTCCTTAATTATATAATTCTTCTACTGATTTACCACGTAAACGGGCAACATCTTCAGCATTTTTTAAGTTTTGTAAACCGTTAACTGTTGCGCGTACCATGTTAATAGGTGTGTTTGAACCTAATGACTTACTTAAGATATCAGTGATACCTGCAAGTTCTAATACGGCACGAACTGGTCCACCTGCGATAACCCCTGTACCAGGAGCAGCTGGTTTCATGAATACACTTCCTGAACCATAACGTCCAGTGATTGTGTGTGGTGTAGTACCATCAACACGTGGAACTGTGATAAGATCTTTTTTCGCAGCTTCAACAGCTTTTTTAATCGCTTCAGGTACCTCTTGTGCTTTACCAGTACCGAAACCAACGCGACCATTTTTGTCACCTACAACTACAAGTGCTGTGAAACGGAAACGACGTCCACCTTTAACAACTTTTGCAACACGGTTAATCGTAACAACGCGTTCTTCAAATTCTTTAACTTCTTCTTCTCTACGAGCCATTTATATTGTCCCTCCTTTAAATTAAAATTGAAGTCCATTTTCGCGAGCTGCATCTGCTAACGCTTTAACACGTCCGTGGAATAAGTATCCTCCACGATCGAATACAACTGCTTCGATGCCTTTTTCGCTTGCTTTTTTAGCGATTGATTCACCAACTTTAGTTGCCATTTCAACTTTTGTTGCTGATGTGTCAATATCGCTATCTTTTGTAGAAGCTTGAGCTAACGTTACACCTTTAACGTCATCAATGATTTGTGCATAAATGTGTTTGTTTGAACGATATACGTTAAGACGTGGCTTTTCGCTAGTACCTGACAATTTCGTACGAACACGTGCATGTCTTTTTAAACGTACTTTGTTTTTATCAATTTTGCTGATCATGTCAATACTCCTTTCTGTAGAGTTTATTTATTATTTACCAGTTTTACCTTCTTTACGGCGTACATATTCACCTTGGTAACGAATACCTTTACCTTTATAAGGTTCTGGTGGACGTACATCGCGAATTTTAGATGCTGTTGCACCTACTAATTCTTTGTCGATACCTTCAACTTTTACAGTTGTATTTTTCTCTACTGAGAAAGTAATACCTTCAGCAGCTTCGATTTCAACTGGGTGAGAATAACCTACGTTTAATACAAGTTTAGAACCTTGTACTTGAGCACGGTAACCAACACCGATAAGTTCAAGTCCTTTAACGTATCCTTGTGATACACCTTGTACCATATTATTAATTAACGCACGAGTTGTACCATGAATTGTTCTATGTTCTTTAGAATCAGATGGTCTAACAACTTCAAGTGTGTTTTCTTCTTGTTTGTAAGTCATTTCTTCGTTAAGTGTTTGTGATAATTCACCTTTAGGTCCTTTAACAGTGACTTTGTTACCTTCGATAGTTACAGTTACGTCACTAGGAATCTCGATAATTTTTTTACCAACACGGCTCATCCTGTGGCACCTCCTTATTTAATTAATGATTACCAAATGTAAGCTAATACTTCGCCACCAACATTACGTTTTCTAGCTTCTTTGTCAGTGATAACACCTTCTGAAGTAGAAACTAATGCGATACCTAAACCATTTAATACTTTAGGTACTTCGTTCGCTTTAGCGTAAACACGTAAACCTGGTTTAGAAATACGTTTTAAGCCTGTAATAACACGCTCGTTATTTGAACCATATTTTAAGAATAAACGAATAACACCTTGTTTATCATCTTCGATGTACTCAACGTTTTTGATGAAACCTTCTTTTTTAAGGATTTCAGCGATTTCTTTTTTAATGTTTGATGCAGGTAATTCTAATTTTTCGTGACGCACCATGTTTGCGTTTCTTACACGAGTTAACATATCTGCAATTGGATCTGACAATGTCATAGTTTGTTGCCTCCTTTCAAGAGTTAAATTTTTACCAGCTAGCTTTACGTACGCCAGGAATTTGACCTTTATAAGCTAATTCACGGAAACAAATACGGCAAAGTTTAAATTTACGATAAACAGAATGTGGACGACCACAACGTTCGCAACGTGTATATTCACGTACTTGGAACTTTTGTTCCTTTTGTTGTTTAACAACCATTGATTTTTTAGCCACTTATTTAGCCTCCTTTAGAGATTATTTTTGAAATGGCATACCGAATTGTGTTAACAATTCACGAGCTTCCTCGTCAGTGTTAGCAGTAGTAACGATAACGATATCCATTCCACGAACTTTTGATACTTTATCATAATCGATTTCAGGGAAAATTAATTGTTCTTTAACACCTAAAGTGTAGTTACCGCGACCATCGAATGCGTTTTTAGAAACACCGCGGAAATCACGTACACGTGGTAATGATACAGAGATTAATTTATCTAAGAATTCATACATTCTTTCACCACGTAATGTTACTTTAGCACCAATTGGCATACCTTCACGTAAACGGAAAGTCGCAACTGATTTTTTAGCTTTAGTGATTAAAGGTTTTTGACCAGTGATTGCTGTTAACTCCTCAACTGCTGTATCTAATACTTTAGAGTTTTGAACTGCATCACCAACACCCATGTTTACTACGATTTTATCAATTTTTGGTACTTCCATTACTGAGCTATAGTTGAATTTTTTTACTAAGTTCTCACTAACTTCAGTGTTGAATTTTTCTTTTAAACGGTTCAAAGTGGATCCTCCTTTCAACTTTTATTATTTATTAGACTTGATTTCTTCGCCTGATTTTTTAGCGATTCTTACTTTTTTACCATCAACAAATTTGTAGCCTACACGTGTAGGTTTGTTTGTTTTAGGGTCTAATAATTGTACGTTAGAAACATGAATAGCTGCTTCAGTTTCTAAGATTCCACCTTCAGGATTGATTTGAGTTGGTTTTTGGTGTTTTTTAACTACGTTTACACCTTCCACAACGACACGGTCTTTTTTAGGTTCAGTTGCTACGACTTTACCTGTTTTACCTTTGTCTTTACCTGCGATAACGATTACGTTGTCACCTTTTTTGATATGCATGTGGGCACCTCCTTGAATTGTGATTTAGATTTTATAAATTATAGTACTTCTGGTGCAAGAGAAACGATTTTCATAAAGTTTCCTTCACGTAATTCACGCGCTACTGGACCGAAGATACGAGTACCACGTGGTCCTTTGTCGTCACGAATGATAACACATGCATTTTCATCAAATTTGATGTAAGAACCGTCTTTACGACGTACACCTGATTTTGTACGTACCACTACAGCTTTAACAACATCGCCTTTCTTAACAACGCCTCCTGGTGTAGCATTTTTAACAGTTGCTACGATGACGTCACCGATGTTTGCTGTTTTACGGCCAGATCCACCTAATACTTTGATTGTAAGTACTTCACGAGCACCAGAGTTGTCTGCTACTTTTAAACGTGTTTCTTGTTGGATCATGATTAAACCTCCCTTATCTTTAAATAGTCATTAAATAATTACTGATTCTTCGACAATTTCTACTAAACGGAAACGTTTTGTCGCTGATAAAGGACGAGTTTCTTGAATTTTAACGATATCTCCTAGTTTAGCTGAATTGTTTTCGTCATGTGTTTTATATTTCTTAGAATATTTTACACGTTTACCATATAGTTTGTGTGTTTTGTATGTTTCAACTAAAACAGTCACTGTTTTGTCCATTTTGTCTGAAACGACTTTACCAACGTAAACTTTACGATCATTTCTTTCGCTCACTTTAGTAACCTCCTCTTTCAACTATTATTGGTTTGCTTTTCCTTGTTCTAATTCTCTTTCACGCGCAACAGTTTTAAGACGTGCAATTGTTTTTCTGACTGTTTTAATACGTGCCGTCTCTTCTAATTGACCTGTAGCTAATTGAAAGCGTAGGTTAAAAAGCTCTTCTTTCGATGATTTGATTTGCTCTTCGATTTCTGAAGTGGTTAAGTCTCTAATTTCCTTAGCTTTCATTTGTTTCACCACCCAATTCTTCACGTTTTACAAACTTCGTTTTAACTGGAAGTTTGTGGCTCGCTAAACGTAATGCCTCACGCGCAACTTCTTCAGATACGCCTGCAACTTCAAATAAAATACGACCTGGTTTTACAACTGCGATCCAGCCTTCTACCGCACCTTTACCAGCACCCATACGTACTTCTAAAGGTTTTTTAGTATATGGTGTATGAGGGAAGATTTTAATCCAAACTTTCCCGCCACGTTTCATGTAACGTGTCATAGCGATACGAGCTGATTCGATTTGACGAGAAGTGATCCAAGATGTTGTAGTTGCTTGTAAACCAAATTCGCCAAATGTTACGTAGTTACCGCCTTTAGAACGACCTTTAGTGTCAGGACGATGTTGACGACGATATTTTACACGCTTTGGTAGTAACATAATTATTTTCCTCCTTCACTATTTTTCTTAGTAGGAAGAACTTCACCACGATAAATCCATACTTTAACACCTAACTTACCATAAGTTGTGTCAGCTTCAGCATGTGCATAGTCAATGTCAGCACGTAATGTATGAAGTGGTACAGTTCCTTCTGAATATTGTTCAGCACGCGCGATGTCAGCGCCACCTAAACGACCTGAAACTTGAGTTTTGATACCTTTTGCGCCAAGTTTCATTGCTCTTCCGATTGCTTGTTTTTGTACACGACGGAATGATGCACGGTTTTCTAATTGACGTGCAATGTTTTCAGCTACTAAACGAGCATCTAAATCAACTTTCTTGATTTCAACAACGTTGATGTGTACTTTTTTGTCAGTTAATTGGTTTAATTTGTTACGAAGTTTTTCGATTTCTGAACCGCCTTTACCAATAACCATACCTGGTTTACCAGTATGAATTGCGATGTTAATACGGTTAGCAGCACGTTCAATCTCAACGTGAGATACTGACGCATCTTTTAATGCGTTGTCGATAAATTTACGAATTTTTAAGTCTTCGTGTAATAATGATGCGAAGTCTTTTTCAGCGAACCATTTCGCTTCCCAGTCGCGGATGATACCAACACGAAGTCCGATTGGATTAATTTTTTGACCCACGGTATTCCCTCCTTAGTATTTATTAAGCTTCTTTAGCTTCTTCTTTACCATCACTTACAACGATTGTAATGTGGCTTGTTCTTTTGTTAATTGCGCTCGCACGGCCTTGTGCACGTGGACGGAAACGTTTTAATGTTGGTCCTTCGTTAGCGTATGCTTCTTTAACAACTAATTCATCAGTGTTCATTCCATAGTTGTGCTCAGCATTTGCTAAAGCGGACATTAATAATTTTTCTACTACTGGAGAAGAAGCTTTGTTTGTTAATTTTAAAATCGCTACTGCTTCTCTTACGTCTTTTCCTCTGATTAGATCTAATACTAATCTAACTTTACGAGGTGCGATTCTGATCGTTCTAGCAACCGCTTTTGCTTCCATTCGTATTTCCTCCTCTACTTACGTTATTATCTTCTTGTTTTCTTGTCGTCTGCAGCGTGTCCTTTAAATGTACGAGTTGGAGCAAATTCACCTAATTTGTGACCAACCATATCTTCAGTTACATATACAGGTACGTGTTTGCGACCATCATATACTGCAAATGTGTGTCCAATGAAGTTTGGGAAAATTGTTGAACGACGTGACCATGTTTTAATTACTTGTTTCTTTTCGCTGTCGCCTTGAGCTTCAACTTTTTTCATTAAATGATCATCGACGAAAGGTCCCTTTTTAATACTACGAGCCATAGTGGCGCCTCCTTTCTTATTGTGTGCGTGCAGCTAGGAAGCCGCACACCCAAATAAGCTATTTTTATTTTTTCTTACGTCTACGAACGATAAGTTTGTCTGAATGTTTCTTACCACGACGTGTTTTCTTACCAAGCGTTGGTTTACCCCATGGTGACATAGGAGATGGACGTCCGATTGGCGCACGGCCTTCACCACCACCGTGTGGGTGATCGTTAGGGTTCATTACAGAACCACGAACAGTAGGTCTTTTACCTAACCATCTTGATTTACCAGCTTTACCAACGTTTACAAGTTCGTGTTGAAGGTTACCAACTTGACCGATTGTTGCACGACAAGTTGAAAGAATCATACGTACTTCACCAGAACGAAGTCTTACAAGAACGTATTTACCTTCTTTACCTAATACTTGTGCACTTGCACCAGCTGAACGTGCGATTTGACCGCCGCGTCCTGGTTTTAATTCGATATTGTGGATAACAGTACCTACAGGAATGTCTTTTAATTGAAGTGCGTTACCAACTTTAATGTCAGCTTCTGAACCACTTTCAATCATTTGACCTACTTGTAATCCTTTTGGTGCGATGATGTAACGTTTCTCACCATCTGCGTATACGATTAATGCAATGTTTGCTGATCTGTTTGGATCATATTGGATAGAATCAACTTTACCAGCAATTCCATCTTTGTTACGTTTGAAATCAATCACACGGTATTGACGTTTGTGACCGCCACCATGGTGACGTACAGTCAATTTACCTTGGTTGTTACGACCCGCTTTTTTCGGTAGCGGTTGTAATAATGACTTTTCTGGTTTAGATTCAGTAATTTCAGCGAAATCTAAAGTAGTCATATTACGACGACCATTTGTAATTGGCTTATAATATTTTAATGCCATTGTCGCTTACCTCCTTATTGGTATGTTTTTTAGTTGAATAAGTCGATTTGACCTTCTTTTAAAGTTACGATAGCTTTACGACGTTTGTTTGTATAGCCTTGGTAACGGCCCATACGTTTCTTTTTAGGTTTGTAGTTAATGATATTAACATTCGCTACTTTTACATCGAAGATTTCTTCCACAGCAATTTTAACCTGTGTTTTGTTGGCACGTACATCTACATCAAAAGTGTATTTGTCCTCAGCCATTGCTTCAGATGATTTTTCAGTAATTACGGGGCGCTTTAGAATATCTCTCGCTTCCATTATCCGAGCACCTCCTCAACTTTTTTAACTGCTTCTTCAGTGATTAAAACACTGTCAGCGTGTGTTAAATCTAATACGTTTAATCCTTCTGGAGTTGTAATTTGAACACCAGGGATGTTACGTGCAGATAATTCAACGTTTACGTCTTCACTAAGTGTTACAACTAATACTTTCTTAGGTAATTCTAAGTTCGTTAATGTTGTTTTAAAGTCTTTAGTTTTTGGAGCGTCTAAGTTGAAGTTATCAACGATTTTAAGTCCGTTTTCTTGGACTTTGTAAGATAATGCAGAACGTAATGCTAAACGACGCATTTTCTTAGGCATTTTGTAGCTGTAGCTTCTTGGTGTTGGGCCGAATACTACACCACCGCCACGCCATTGTGGAGCACGGATTGTACCTTGACGTGCACGTCCTGTACCTTTTTGTCTCCATGGTTTACGTCCACCGCCACGAACAGCTGAACGATTTTTAACAGCATGTGTTCCTTGGCGTAATGAAGCGCGTTGTAAGTTAATCGCTTCGAATAATACTTCGTTGTTAGGTTCGATTGCGAATACTGCATCGCTAAGTTCAACTGAACCAGCTTTAGATCCGTCAACTTTTAATACATCATAATTTGCCATTATGCATTTCCTCCTTTCGCTACTTATTATTTGTTAGCTTTAATTGCTGTTTGGATTTGAACAAAACCTTTTTTAGGGCCAGGTACGTTACCTTTAACTAAAATTACGTTGTTTTCCGTATCTACTTGAACAACTTCTAAGTTTTGAACAGTGACAGTATTACCGCCCATACGGCCTGGTAATTTTTGTCCTTTAAATACGCGAGACGCATCTGACGCCATACCGATTGAACCTGGTGCTCTGTGGAAATGAGAACCGTGTGACATAGGTCCACGTGCTTGGTTGTGACGTTTAATTGCACCTTGGAAACCTTTACCTTTTGAAGTTCCTGTTACGTCAATAATGTCGCCTGCTTCGAATGTATCTACTGAGACTTCTTGACCTACTTCGTATTCATCAACGTTTACGTTTCTGAATTCACGAATGAAGCGCTTAGGTGTTACGCCAGCTTTTTTCGCATGTCCTTCAGCTGGTTTGTTCGCATATTTGTTTGTTTTGCTATCTTTTTTGTACGCTAATTTGTCGTCGAAACCGATTTGTACAGCATTGTAACCGTCGATTTCTTCAGTTTTCTTTTGTAAAACAACATTTCCTTTTGCTTCTACTACTGTTACTGGAATTAAGTCTCCGTTTTCACCGAATACTTGAGTCATTCCAATTTTTCTTCCTAAGATTCCTTTGGTCATCGAAAGTCCACCTCCTAAAATTTTCTATTATAATTTAATTTCGATGTCTACACCTGATGGTAAGTTTAATCCCATTAAAGCATCAACTGTTTTTGGTGTAGGATTAACAATGTCGATTAAACGTTTATGAGTACGTTGTTCGAATTGCTCACGTGAATCTTTGTACTTATGCACCGCACGGATAATTGTGTACACTGATTTTTCTGTTGGCAACGGGATTGGTCCTGATACGTCTGCACCAGAACGTTTCGCAGTTTCAACAATTTTTTCAGCTGATTGATCGATTACACGGTGATCATAAGCTTTTAATCTGATTCTGATTTTTTGTTTTGCCATAATTTACCCTCCTTGTTCGTCTTCATTAGTGATAAGACTTCTCCACGAAAACTATCTCACACAACGCCATGGCAAAGCGGCCGGGTGTGTCAGTAACCTTTCGCTTCATCGCATTAAAAGTCCAACATTAGACATCTTACACGAAAAAGTAGATTCGTTCAACCTTTTTTCTGTAAAATATTTATGTCTAATTCACATACCCCATTATTTTACTCTAAATAGGCCACTACTTCAACACTTTTTTGTGAATTTCTTCAATATTTTTAACTTACAAACCTTCTATATTAAATATGAGTTTTTTATTACATTTCAGAACTCATTATGTTTTCGTCCATAGGAGTAGTTGATGACGAAAGTACGAATCCTATTTGCTATTGCCAAATTCTAAATTAGTCTCTTAAAACAAAAAAATTGGACATTGCAGTTAATGTCCAATTTTTCGAGTAAGTATACATCTTCACTTAGCCATGTACAAATACAAAATACAATATAAAAATAACTAATAATGCATACATTATTGGATGAACTTCTCTGTGACGTTTCGTTAAAACCATCGTGATCGGATAGAAGATAAACCCACAAGCAATCCCTGTTGCGATTGAATAAGAAAGTGGCATCATAATAATCGTCACAAATGCAGGCACGGCGACTTCAAAGTTCTTCCAACTAATGGAAGCAAGATTTGAAGCCATCAGTACACCTACCACCACAAGCGCGGGTGTCGTTACAGCTGGCGTCACAACAGCCATTAATGGGCTAAAGAATAGAGCTAATAAGAAACAAAAGCCGGTAATAATACTTGCAAACCCTGTTCTGGCACCTACAGCCACGCCTGATGTTGATTCAATATAAGAAGTGGTTGTCGTCGTACCAAAAATGGCACCTACCATTGTTGCAAGTGAATCTGAAAATAGCGCACGTCCTGCTCTTGGCAGACGGTTATTTTTCATGAAACCTGCTTGTGAAGCAACGGCAACGATAGTTCCTGCTGTATCAAAGAAATCTATAAATAAAAACGTTAAAATGACAATTAAAAACTGAACCGTAAATAACTGTGCTGGGTCTTGAAATGCTTCAAAAGCTGCGCCAAACGTCGGTGCAATACTTGGGACTTTACCTATCACACCTGTCGGAGGTGCAATTTGCTGTGTGATAAGTCCAGCAATCGCTGTAAGGACCATCCCTATAAAAATAGCACCTGGCACCTTTTTAGCATAAAGAATAATCGTTATCACAATCCCAAACACTGCCAGTAAAACATGGGGTTCTGTAAGTTTACCTAATGTGACTAATGTAGCATCTTGGTTCGTTATGATTCCAGAACTTTGTAGACCTACAAATGTAATAAAAAGTCCTATTCCGGAAGAAACGGCCATTTTCATTTCGAAAGGAATCGCATTAATAATCGTTTCCCTTAGACCCGTGGCTGTTAAAATCGCAAAGATAAAACCGGAAAACAGTACGCCAGTTAAACCCGTTTGCCATGGAATGCCCATCGTTAGTACAACTGTGAAGGCAAAAAAGGCATTTAATCCCATCCCAGGGGCAAGTGCAATTGGATAACGGGCAATAATCCCCATAAATAAACACCCTACAAATGCAGCTAAAGCCGTGGCTACAAATATAGCGCCCTTATCCATTTTTTGATCAGGTGATACACCGTCAACTCCTGCTAAACTCAACACTTGTGGGTTGACAGCTAAAATATAGGCCATAGACAAAAACGTGGTTAATCCACCAAGAATTTCACGCTTAAAATTCGTTTGGTGTTCTTCAAAACGGAAATATCGCTTCACTTTTATTAGCTCCTTTTATCAAAATACTTTCATATTTTAATACGTAAACTGACTTTTTTCAACATAATTCCGAACTTTAAGAAGATATATGTTGATTAAGTTCGATTTTAGCTACAGTTTTAATCCTTTTAATGCATCTTTGAATGGATTATTATCAATATCTTCATCTTTCATATATTTTTTCATATCACGTTTCGAAACTTTATCTTTTCCTTTAGATTTTAAACGTTGATTCATTTGTTCTTGGGTTTCTGTGTGACCACATACACAACGATACGTTGCTTGGTTCCCTGTTCCAAACTTCGTCAATCTTTTTTTACATTGTGGACATCTCGCCTTTGTTTGCGTCTTAACATCTTTTTTTGTTTTACAAGATGGATCCTGACACACGAGCATTGAACCGTTTTTCGTTTTGACCTTAAGCATAAATTTCCCACAAGTTGGACACTCAGCAGAAGTTAAATTATCATGCTTATATTTTTGATCACTCTCTTTAATTGTGTGAATCACTTCATTCGTAAACTTTTTCATTTCTTCAATAAAATCTTGACGGCGATACTGACCTTTCTCAATACGTAACAACTTATCTTCCCATTCTGCAGTGAGCATCGGTGAAGTTAAGGCTTGAGGTGCTAAATTTAATATTTGCGTACCTTTTGAAGTGACTTTTAATTGGCCTCCATGGCTTTCAATGGCATTCATATTAAATAGTTTTTCAATGATGTCTGCGCGTGTCGCAACCGTTCCTATGCCGCCCGTGGCTTTTAAGGTTTCTGCAGAATGTTTGTTCTCTAGGTTGAAAAATTGATCAGGACGCTCCATCGCTTTCAATAATGTTCCTTCATTGAAATATGATGGTGGTGTTGTTTCATGTGATTGAATCATGATTTCAACTTTTTTTAGTTCGTCACCTTGATGGATAGAAAAAGATGTTTCCTTCCTATGGTCCTCTTTTTGTAAGGCTTTAAAACCTAATTGGGTAACAACCTCACTTTTATGCACAAATTGATATTTACCTATTTGCCCCACAACGCGTCGCTCAATATATTGATACGGGTCTGATAACACCTCAAGAAAGCGTTGGACCACCATTAAATAGATTTTCTTTTCATTAGCGCCTAATGCCTCTATATCTACACGTACTTCTGTTGGTATAATCGCATGATGATCTGATACTTTTTGGTTATTAACGCAACTGAGTTTAGATGTAAATGTGCGTTTGACTAAAGACTGGGCTGTTGGTTTATACTCTGTAGCCATAACCGCTTGCAACCGTTCTTTAATGGTACCGACCATATCTGTTGTTAAATAGTTTGAATCCGTCCGAGGATATGTGAGTACTTTGTGATGTTCATATAAACTTTGAAGCGCATTCAAAGTTTGCTTCGCACCAATTTTGTAGCGTTGATATGCCATCTGTTGCACATCTGTTAAATTAAACAAACGTCCAGGGTATGTTTTCTTCTCTTTTTCTTTAACTTCTACAATTTTTAAAGGTTGTTTTTGAATATCTGACTCAATTTTTTCTAACTTGTTGCGCTCAAACACGCGTTGATTTTGGTCTAGTTTGAACGGGGTACCTTCCGCTTTGAGTTCAAGCGTATAATATGTTTGAGGTTTAAATTTTTTTATGTCTTCTTGGCGTTGTTGAATCAATTTAAGCGTTGGCGTTTGAACTCTTCCCAATGATAATTGCGCATCATAACGTGTGGTGAGTGCGCGCGTCGCATTAATTCCGACAATCCAGTCCGCTTCACTGCGTGCAAGGGCCGCTTGATATAACGGATAATAATGTTTTGCATCTTTGAGTTGACGAAAGCCTTGTTGGATGGCTTTCGGTGTAACCGAACTAATCCATAAACGCTTCAATGGCTTTTTCACATGCACCTTATCTAAAATTAATCGTGCGACTAACTCTCCTTCTCGTCCCGCATCTGTAGCGATAATAACGTCTTTAACATCTTCTCTTTTTAATAAATGCTGAACTGTGTTAAATTGTTTGCGCGTTTTACCAATAACAATTGTTTTCATATGTTTTGGGATGATAGGTAAATCTTCTAAGCGCCATTGCTGATATTTTTTATCATATTGTTCTGGTGTTGCATTTGTGACTAAATGTCCTAATGCCCATGTAATAATATATTGTTGATTTTCGAAATAGCCATTTTTTTGTTGTGTGACATGTAAAGCTTTTGCGATGTCTCTCCCTACGGATGGCTTTTCTGCAAGTACTAAAGATTTCATTCATCTACTCCTGTTCCAACTTGGTATTGTAATCATTGTAACATGCCTCTTATTGACACACTTCCATTTCCTATCAAAACAAATTATAATTAATTTAAAGAATCCACTAAGGAGGGGCACTATGAAAGTTACTCAAGTCACTTCCGTTGATCGTATTTCAAACTTTATTAAGGAAAATGTTTCAACATCACAGTCTTACACCAACAAACTCCCGCTTCAATATGACAAAGCTTATGATATGTATCTTGAAGAAGCCATTCAAACAACAGGGATTTTCGTATTAGAAGAAAATGGAGCGATTCAAATGGCACTTATTTGCATCCCCTATCTTGAAAATCGCTATAAAGTCATCGGCCCTATCACTCAAAAAGACTATCTTCCAACCGGTGATGCGTTTGAACTTTTATTTAATGCAGCTACTTCGTCACATGCAAAACCAGCGACATATTACTTTGCCTATGCTGCTGAAAATGAACACATTAAAGCCTATATGAAAACGATTGGAGCGTCTTATACTTTTACTGATTATCACCTCTCTACACATACAGATTTAGGAGAAACGGAAAATATTCATCACATTATTGATTATAAGCCGGCCTACTTCAAATATTTCAAAAAATTACATGAAGATACTTTTTCACACAATGCGATGCGCGCCGAGGAAATCGTTGAAACCTTAGATACACAACATCAACTTAAACTATACATGGCAGAAGGTATTTTAAAAGGGTACTTGTATTTGATTTTAAACCCAAATGAAGGACATGCGGAAATCCGTTATTTTTCTTCGCATACACATTATCGTTTGAAAGGCATTGCTTTTGATTTAATTCAACACGCGATACATGAAGCGTTGGCTCAACCCGATATACACGATGTTTATTTTAAAATTCGAAGTAAAAATCATCGTCTGGTCGAACGTTTTCATGAATTCGGTTTTGAAATGACCTCTGAATACCGCAAATTCAAATTAGTACGATAAACGTAAGGGACTCAAAGTCAGTGTGCTTTAAGTCCCTTTTATGCTGGTATAAAGAAATATTGATACAAATATAAAATAATAATGCTGATGACAATCGTGATATTACTTGCCATCGCGATCATCGGTAATGTTTTATATTGAAATTGAACTGCATATGATAAAATTGCGACACCAACAGGGAGTACCCAAATCAATTGTAACGTGGTTTTAATCATATCGTCTTGTACCGGAAGAAAAAAGTATACTAAAAATCCACATATTATACCCAAGCCATAATGTAGGCCTAGATATTTAAGTGTAAGTGGTAAAAAGTGACGTTCAATTTTAAAATCTAGTAAAACCCCTAACAGAATCATAGATAAAGGTAAATTCGCTTTTCCTACCATATCAAAAAAGTCGAGCATGACATGGGGTAATTCTAAGTGAGCCAAATTTAGAAATATCATCAGGATATAAGTCATTAAAGGTACAGACCGAACACAACTCAATAAAATTGTTCGCGCATTTAAAGTACCTTCGACATTTTTATAATAACCCGCGACAAAGTAAGTGATACCAAACATGAGTATCGCTCCTCCAATATCAGCCATCCCGAAATACAATAGTCCTTTTTCAGGCCACATTTCTTGAACAAGTGGGTAAGCAAAAATACCTATATTTAAAGAAGCCATCATCATGGCGACTGTCCCACGAACCTCGTTATCATATTTTAAAAAGAGCCACACGACGAACATTTTAGTGAAGGCTCCGTAAATTACCATCATGAGCGGTAACACAGATAAAGAAGGCGTTAAAGTTACACCATTAAGATTGACGATTACCACTGAAGGTAATGTCACGTTCAGCACTAAGGTTGTTAAAACTTTTGCTTCTGATCCTTTAACATAACCTGTACGCTTCAATATATAACCTAACGCTATTAATAATATAATCATGATAAACCGTTCAGTCATCGTTTCACCTCTTTCATTTTTCTTAGCTACTTTATGTACCTTTAACCTTTCGATTCATCATAAATTAAATTTAATGATATCATTCAAGCGTGTTATAATATACCTATTAAAAGGAGGCTTATGGATATGAATTTAGAAGCCCAACTTCAAGAGCTCAAAATTGATTATGTACGCTTACAAGGTGATTTAGAAAAACGTGAATCTACGGGCCAACATGTAGATCCCTTAATCCAACAACTTGAGGCATTAGAAAACGAAATAGCAAACATTCGTCAGCAGCTTCAAAATACACCTCAGTAACTCATTAGCGTCATAATTTCGTTGACGAGAAAGGACAATCACATGCTTATATATTTTCTCTTATTACCTTTACTTTATTTAATCGTAAGTTATCTCAGTATCTTTAAAATGAACTTGCGCTTATCAAGTATATTAAGAATTATTTTGGCGATATTACTCATCATCGTCATTGCTTCATCATTAGCCTATCATACGTTTAGCACGTGGTGGTTATTCGTCGTCTTATTGTTACTTATCGGAAATGTCGAAATAACGGCATTTAAACATTCAAAAAATGACGAAAAAGGCGTTCATATTCTTAATATGATGACCGTTCTTATCTTTGTGATTTATATCATTTTAACTTTCGTCATGATATAACGGTCTGATGATATAGGGAGGAAATGAAAAGACGTAGGTCTTCTCACTTCCTCCCATTATTTTTGATTAATGATAAAGTGGCGCAAGTTGCGTAAGTCGTTTTAACGCTTCAAGTAGCTGTGACTCATCGATTGCGAAAGACACACGTACATATCCTTCTCCTTCGCTTCCAAACGGATGCCCGGGTGCTACTAATATCGAATATTGCGCTAAAAGATATTCGACGAAGGCATCGCTTGAAAAGCCTGGTGGACAAGGTAGCCATAAAAAGATACCGCCTTTTATGGGGTCATGTGGAATCTTTGCTGCCTTCAATTTTTCTTCAATCAGATTTCTTCGCTGCTTAAAAATATTTGCTTGTTCACGAAGAACTTCATCACAATCATTTAACGCCACTGTGCACGCATCTTGTAAAGCCCCATACATTCCGGCTTGTGTATGTGTATGATATTTTTTTAAATTAGCAATCATCTCTTTATTACCCACGGCAAATCCAACCCGGTACCCTGACATGTTATATCCTTTCGAAAAAGAGAAGACTTCAATGGCCCGTTCTTTTGCTCCGTTTGCAGCTAATAGACTTGGATTAGGTGCATCAAAACCAAATGCTTGATATGCAAAATCATGGACAAACATTGTCTCAGTATCTTTAAAATAATCCATCGTCTGTTGAAAAAATTCTGGTGATGCCACAGAACCTGTAGGGTTATTAGGATAAGTCAAATAAATCAATTTGGTCTCTGACGTATCTATCTCTTCCCATTGGGGTAAATAGTGGTGCTCAGGATACAACTTTAAAGGTTGCGGTTGCCCGTGGGCTAAGCGTACGCCCGCTTCATAATCTGTATATCCTGGGTCAGGTAAGAGTACTTTATCTCCTGGCTCAATGACACATGTAGGTAAAGCGACCAGACCATTTTTCGTTCCATAAAATAGACACACTTCTGTTTCTGGATCTAAGGTAACACCAAAATGACGGTCGTAAAAATCAACGATGGCTTGTTTAAATGCTGCTTTTCCATGAAAGGCTAAATATTTTTGATTTACTGGTTCGCGAATCGCCTTTTCTAAAGCTTTTAAAATTGTTTCAGGTGTATCTGCATCAGGAATACCGACCGCTAAATTAATTAACGGTAAAGGTCCATGTTTGACCTCTTTCCCCATTGTTTTACCAAAATAACTCTCTGGAATCTCATCTAAAATTGTTGTGTAACTCATCTGACAGCCCCCTTTAATCCATAAAAGTCCTCTTCCTTACGATATAAACAAAGGGCATGAGATTTGGAAATTTTAATCATTTCTATCTCACACCCTCCGATCATTTGTGAACGCTATTGCAATGGATGTTTTAAAGTCTTAATCAATAGATATAAGGACATACGCATATGTTTTGCTGAGCATCATTAAAACATCAATATATCGAATTGTTAATAGCCTATCAAATCAATATGGATTCGTCAATTTTATTTTTTTCTACTTAGTTTCGCTTTGAGCGTAAATAAGATTTCGTATATTACTGGCACTACAATCAACGTTAGTAAAGTTGAAGATAACAAACCACCAATAACTGTAGCGGCGAGTCCTTTGGAAATGAGCACCGAACTGTTTTGTCCAAATAATAGTGGAATTAACGCGCCTATGGTTGCAATTGCCGTCATTAAAATAGGACGTATACGTGTACCTCCCGCTTCAAGTAATGCCTCTTTCATCGACATGCCAGCTTTTTCATTATTGATGACACGATCGATTAAAACAATGGCATTCGTCACAACAATACCAATTAACATCAGCATCCCTATCATACTAGGCACTGATAAGGTTTCACCCGTGGCCATTAATGCAAGCACTACGCCAATCACCGTATACGGTAATGAGAAAAGGATAGTAAATGGAGCCAAACCTCCTTTAAACGTGAGAACGAGCACTAAATAAACAATAATGATGGCTGCAAGCATTGCGACTAATAATTGTGAGAACGCGTCATTAATATCGTCATTCGTGCCACCCACAGAAGTTTTAACATTTTGAGGTTTATCTAACTTATTGAGTGATTTCATAACTTCTTGTGTGATAGACCCGACATCTTTGCTAGAAATATTCGCAGTCACCGTACTTGTATAATCGCCACTTTCTTTCACAAAAGAATTAGGCGTTGTCGTTTTTTCAAGCGTCGCGATATCACTTAATTTTAAATTCTCATCCATAGGTGAAGGAATAGGTGTATTTTCAAGTTTACTCTGTGTCCAGTTCGTTTCTTTTTGATTTTTAACCACAACGTCGTAAGTCTGTTGTTTATCTTTCAGTTTGGAAATAGTACTATCTGGAATATTTTGATTGAGTAACAGTGCCAATTGTCCAGCCGTAATTCCAGCATCGCCTGCACGTTTTTGATTAACTTTAACTTCATATTGATCATACGTTTCCGTTAAATCTGATTTGACGTTGGTCAATCCTTTCATATCTGACAAGCGTTTTTCAACCTCATGTACAGTCCCTTTAATGGCATTCGTTGAAGGTCCTGTTACTTTGACTTCAAGTTGATTTGACCCTGTACCTGTACTCATATCTAAGTGTTGCCAATCTCCTGGGTGATGATAAGTTGCGATATGTTTTAATACACGTTCAGGTTCCGTATCAAACCGTGGCGTGTCTGAATCATATTCCACCATCAAAGCCGTACTGTTTGTACTACCGGTTGGATCAGTGGGTGACGGTCCTCCCACGGAATATTGAACATTTCTAACTTTATCTTTACTATTTAAATATTTTTGAACTTGTGCCGCATTTTTTAACACATCTTCTTTCGTTTCTCCTGGTTTAGGTTTATACGTTAAGGCCATAAACTTATCTTCACCAGTTGAAATAAAACTCGTGCCGATATTCATACTTCCTAACACAATACTTCCTACTAAAATCATCGTACTTAAGAGTAATACAATCCATTTATGATCTAAACTCCACCCCAGTATACGACGATAACCTTGGCCCACACGTCCGAGATGATGCTTAGGTTGCTTTTTCAACCCATTTTTGAAAAATACTGACCCTAAAACTGGCACAATTGTAATCGATACTAGAAGTGATGCAAGTAAACTAAAGGTTACGGCATAAGCAAAGGGTCGAAACATTTCACCCACAGAGCCTGTCACAAAGGCAAGTGGTGCGAATACAACGATCGTTACAAGTGTTGATGACATAATTGGAACAAATACTTCTTTTGTGGCATCAATAATTAAATGATCACCAGTAAGCGTTTCGTCTTTTTTGGCGAGACGTCGATAGATATTTTCAATAACGACGATCGCATCATCTATGACACGTCCCACGGCTACAGTCAAAGCCCCTAACGTTAAAATATTTAATGAAACATCTGTTAACTTTAAAGCCACCATCGCAATTAAAATAGAAAGCGGTATCGAGACAATTGAGATTGCAGTCATTTTAATATTTCTTAGGAAAAGTAAGATAACAATAATGGCCACAATTGCACCGAGTAATGCCTTCTCAATCATCGTTGATAATGCATCTTTAATAGGTTTTGCGGTATCCATTATTTTAACGGTTTTTAAATCTGACTGTTCTTTTACAAAGTCTTGAATTTTTTGGTCAACTTCATTAGCGACTGCCACAGTATTGGCATCTTGTGCCTTTACAATTTGCACATCAACCGCATCTTGCCCGTTTGTCTTAGAAATCGATTTTCGTTCATCTGTTAATTTGACTTGGGCCAAGTCACTAAGCGGTACTTTGGTATTACTTTGAGTGGCATTGCTCGTTTGAGGCATCGTCATAGAAGAAGTTTCATCACTTTGTCCCTCTCTAGCACTTCCGTCTCCTTCACTCTGTGTTGATGATGAAGGCGTTTGACTCGCAATCGCTAACGGGATTTGTAGATCTTTTAAAGCTTGGACAGACGTAAATTGTCCATCAATCACAACAGATTTTTCGTTATTGCCGAACTGAAACAGACCTAACGGCGTCTCTTTTGTGGCTCCTTTGATATAGTCAGCCACTTGTTGTTGGTTTAAGCCGACCTCATTTAATTTTTTATCATCAAAAGTAATTGTGACCTCACGTGCGGTTTGACCATTTACCGTGGCACGTTGGACACCATTGATTTCTTGTAAACGTGGAACGAGATTTTCTTCGACTTCTTTTGTTGTCGCTTTCACATCGTTCTGCTTATTTAAAAATGAATAGGCCACGACTGGAAAGGCATACATGGAGTTGCGCTGGATTTCTGGCTCTTGAACACCCTCTGAGAATTTCATTTTTTGTAATGACTTCTGAATCGCTTGTTCTGCTTTGTCTAAATCCGTTTGGTCATCAAATTTAACCGTGATGATAGAGGCATTCGATAAGGACTCCGTTTTAACACTGGTCACATCAGCCATTCCCCGAATCTCTTCATCTATAGGATCACTGACTTCTTTCATCACAGTTTCTGGAGTTGCTCCCGGCATCGTTGTCGTAATAGTCATCATCGGAGGCTCAGTATCTGGCAACAACTCCAATTTCATTTTAAAACTTGCATATATCCCCCCTAATATTACAAGTAAAACCATTAACATAATTGCAAATTTATTTGATAGGGAAAAGTCTATCAGTTTTTTTATCACCCGTATCGCTCCCTTATTTTACATCTTAATGTTAAAGTAACACATTTTTTAACCTATGAGTATCTTATTTTGGACAAAATATTTATAGGGGGGAACTTTGTCATAATCGCTAACTAAAAAACACTAGCGATTTTATATTTTAAACACTAAATAAGCCACCAAAATTTATGCTCAGATAAATTTTGATGGCTTTGACCATACAAAATATATTAAATTTTCTTCAACTCACTCGCACACTTATTTATCTACTGTGTCACGCGACTTAACTGAAACATCTAAAGTTTTATGGACAAGCCTCTTTCACATTAATAAGAGAGGTAACTTTATATATCAAGATAGCGAGAGTTTACGTCTTACAGTATTCAATATTAGCTTAAAATACTTTAAGAGTTTTTTATTTTACGTACGATTTTAATCTTCAATTGTGTCAATTGAGGTTTGAATTGTTCTACAGCTTTATAGACAATCGGATTAAGGACAAAATCAAATTCACCTATTTTTTCACTTAAATAAGTGCCCCATGCTTTTTTAAACGTCCATAAGCCATAATGGCTTGAATTTTTATCGGGCTGATTGTCTGTTCCACCGAAGTCATACGTTTTTGCTCCCTTTTCTCGTGCGTATTGCATCATTTTAAATTGCATATGATGGTTGGGTAAGAAGTCACGATAATCATTTGAAGAAGCCCCATATAAATAATAGGATTTATGACCACAGAACATAAGGAGCGCCCCTGATAGATAACGGCCCTCTGGATGTGTTTTTTCTAGTTGTTCTAAATCTTGAATCAAACTGTCTGTTTTATTTTGTTTATTTTTGACATCGTTGATTTTGTTTAACGTTTTCTTGTCTTGCTTTTTCGCTTTAAGTCTTGCTTCTTCTTGATCTAAAGACTGACGTTCTTGACGCAATTCCTTTAGGACAGGTTTAGGCTCTAACTTAACAAGAAAGAGTTCTGCATCTCCATCTTCATGTAGTGCATCGTAAATCGTCTCAAAGTAAGACACATCTCTTGTTAGGAAACCGTCTCGTTCTCCCGTTTCTTTCATAAGTTGTGCAAATATCTTTAAGTCCTCGCGACCTTTACGTTCAACTTTTGTACCCCTTTTTAATGCTAAACGTACTTTTGATCGGTTACGGTTATCAAAGCTTTTAATCAATTCTTCGTCGGTTTGATCTAAAGGTGTAATCATCGTCATACGGGGTTGAATATAATCTTTTGATAAACCTTGTTTAAAACCTTTATGTCTAAATCCTAAAGCTTTTAATTCATCGACCACTGATGAATCTTCATCGACTTCAACATCAGGATCTATTTTTATAGTATAAGATTTCTCTTGCTTGGCGATTTTAATCGCCTCAGCAAGCAATACTTTAACTGCTAGTTTATTTGTGTAATCCACGACGAATCCACGAGAAGCATAGCATAAAGTAAAAGGCGTGCGAGGGATTTTTTTAAATAATAATTGTGCGACACCCTTGATTTCTCCGTTTTCACCAACTGCAATGCGTTTGGCGTACCAACCTGTTAATTTTTTGGTTTCACCCCACTTTGTAAGTTGGAGTAAATCACCATTAGGATGCTCTTTTACAAACGCATCATGTTCTTGATCCGTAATATTCATTAATTTCATGTCTACTGACTCCTTTAAATCTGCTAAGAGGAAATTTATTCTATCTTTTCTCCACTTCGTCTGTCCTCTAAGAACTATGCTATACTGATAATATTTAGGAGGACTGACGATGAGAAATATCGCATTAATTATTTTAACATTCATTCAGCTCATTGTATTAATAATTTCAATTCTGTATCGCATCAATATAGACTATTTGAGTTTACGCATTATCCTTGTCGCGCTCGTCTCGGTATTATCACTTTATATGATTTTACTTTATCAATCGAAACGTCAACTCTACATTGCCATTGGTAGTTTAATGCTCGCTTTGATTCATGTCATATGGCTCATAATGACAGTTTATCACGTCGTTTATTCATAAGGAGGGATAAATTGATAGTTTGCGCCACGTGTTCTAATTAATATAGGCGCATCTATTGTTTGATCGACCAAGTGTAAGGTGTCGATGATATCTTCGCGACCTTCAGTTATTTTAAACTTTACTTTTTGTGCTGGACTATATAAAAGCGTATATTTATCACTTTCTTCAATCACTTGCATATCAAACCATTTTTTCCATTGATCCACCATTGTGTGACGTTGATGTGTTTTAAACTCTACCATATCAATGTCAAGGTGCCGTTGAAATGAACTTTCTAAATCCGCCTGCCTTGTCTCATCGTCTTTATTCCATTGAATGAAAAAAGGCATCATCATATCATATTCGTGGTCATTGACATAGAGCAATTGCCACTCAATTAAGTTCCCCTTTTTGTTATAACGTGTCATTTTAACTGGGCCTATGGTTTCCAATCCTCTTTCTTTAAATTGCGACTTTAACTTATGAATGTCGTGCGTGCGAAAACATATCTTCTTAAATCCTTGTTTATAGCCATTGGCCATAATTGATGTCGCAAACGAGTATTTACCTTCATGAGTTTTAGATTGGTGCTTTATTTTTCCTTTATCAAAAATATCTATTAATTCGATATACTTCAAGTCAATATGTACGAGTCGGTTAAATGTTCCTAGTTTTTCGTGTTGTCCCCCTTTTTGAATTGTTAAATATTCTCCAGGAAACTCAAAATGGTTTAATCCCTTTATATAATGAATGATATGATCAAATTCTATATCTACCACAGTCACCCCTCCTCTTGTTCTTATGTGGTTTATTTTACCAAACATTTTAGGAAAGAGAACAGTAATCCTATTTCTCTCACGCGATTTAAATCGACGAAACAAGCCCTAAAACTTGGAGAATAAAATTTGAACATTCCTTAAATTTACCTGAGTAAATCCAGCTTTTTACGATTTGCGTGCTATAATAATGGTAAGAATAAAGAAATCGTTTGAGAGGAAGACGTCAATGGAACCATCATTATTATTTGACAGATTTACTAAACTGTATCGACCTTATATCAAAATGGTACAACCTTTAATGACAGAATATGACCTGCATCCAGCGCAGTGGTTGGTGATGAAAGATATCGCCGTAAATGTCGATACGACGCTTGTTCAAATATCAAAACGTCGTTCCATCGAAAAACCAACCACACGGAAAATTTTAAAAGCCTTAGAATCTCGTGGATGGATTATGGCACGTACAGGCGTCGATCGCCGAGAAAAACTATTACAACTTTCTCCTCAAGGTCAAGAAGTCTATCAACAACTCAAATCCAAAATAGAAGCCACACAACAATTTCATATTAATAATTTAGGTTTAACAGAAGAAGAATATCAACGTATCGTTTCAATTTTAGATGAACTCTATGATACGATGATTACTTATATTGATCAACAGCACGCCTAATTGCTTTTTGGGAGCTTGTCAGTAATACTCCTTATACTGACAAGCTCCTTTTATCTATGTCATAGATCTTCTTATACTTTCTTCTTTGTAAATAAACATCCGATTCTTTTTTACGCTTTTTTTACTTCATTTTAATAACTCCAAAAAATTTATTCTGATATACTTAAATAAATTAATAACTGTTAGGAGTGAATTCAATGAAAAAATTTTTAGTTTCATGCTTATCTATAAGTTTGATAAGTTCAACAGTCATGATGCATCCTATTGATGCTAAAACCGAAACACCGCGCTTACAAATCCACGATATTCAAGGTAATACATATCAGTCTAAATACGCCAACCAACACGTTGATGCTGTCCAAGGTATTGTCACTTATCAATATAAAATTAATGGCCAACATTATTTTCACTTACAAACCCCTGACCGTAATGCTGATAATGATCCTAAAACTTCTGAAGGGATTATCGTCTATACTGGTAAAGAAGCCCCTCAAGTTAAAGTTGGCGATGCGATTGAAGTTTCAGGTTTAGTCTCTGAATATGCCATCGAAGGGTACCCAGATAAACAAAAAACCGATCAACCGATTACCGAAATTGATGCGCGTCCTGAAAAACAAGGAAAAATTATAGTTAAAGCCTCTCACCAATCTCTTCCGAAACCAATAAAAATCAATCGTATCCCCTCTAAAATCTCTTCTACAGATGGACGTTTTAATCCAAAAACCAATGCCTTAGATTATTGGGAATCATTAGAAGGGATGCGTGTACAAGTTGACGACGTCAGAAGTGTAGGCCCCCAAGAACATGGCGATTTGTTTACTGTTCAAAATAACGTAAAACCTGAAACAAAAAACGGTGGAATTTTATTAAAAGAAAACGATGCGAATGGGCAACGCATTCCTTTTAAGCTTTATGATGCACAACAACAAGGACGTAATTTTGATGTTGCGACAGGAGATCATTTTAAAGGTCCTCTCATTGGATATGTCAATTATGGTTATCAAAACTATAAAATCAACATTGATTACGAAACGATGAAAAAGGCCCACTCAAAAGGTACAGCTCAACCTAAAGGGACGCAGTTTACGTCTTCTAAAGATAAACTTACAATGGCCTCCTATAATCTCGAAAACTTTTCAAATAATGCTTATACGACAACCAATGACAAAGCTGAAAAATTAGCCAATGGCATCGTTAGCCATATGAAAAGCCCAGATATTATCGGCGTCACTGAAGTTCAAGATAATGATGGTTCTGGTAAAGGCGGACCTGCAGCCAATGAATCGTATGAACGCCTTATTAAAACCATTCAAGCAACGGGCGGACCTAAATATGAATATAAAAGCATCGATCCAGAAATGAATAAAGACGGAGGACAACCGAATGCCAATATTCGTGTCGGCTTTTTATATCGTCCGGATCGTGTCTCATTTAATAATGAAATAAAAGCGGGAGACGCAAATACCGCTGTTGATTACAAAGACGGTAAATTGACGCGAAATCCAGGCAGAATAGATCCTCACAATCCAGCATTTACCAATTCAAGAAAACCACTTGCTGCACAATTCACGTTTAAAGGCCAATCGATTATTGCCATTGTGAACCATTGGAATTCAAAAAATGGGGATGATGCGCTTTTTGGCCGTCAACAACCTGTTGAACGACGAAGCGAAGCACAACGAGTTGAAATGGCAAAAGCAGTCGGTGAATTTGTGAAACAAGTATATAGAGAGAACCCTAAAGCTAATATTATTTCTGTAGGGGATTATAATGATTTCCAATGGTCTCAACCTTTAAAAACATTTGAAAATTACGGCATGACCAATCTTGTTAATCGTGTGCCTTCAAAATTGCGCTATTCTTATAATTATCAAGGTAATGCACAAACGTTAGATCATGTTTTTGTCTCAAAAAACCTCGCTTCTCGTGCGAAGTTAGATATGATTCACGTCAATAGTGATTTCACTGAAATGTCTGGTCGTGCAAGTGATCATGACCCATTACTAACACAAATAGATTTTTCTAAATAAACATTTGTAAAAGCAAATAAAAGCACTCCCCATTCACGTTAAAACGTATGGGGAGTGCTTTTATATCTTTAATGGTCCTTTCACGTTGCTCTATATAAATTTAAGACGTGTTCTTATACTATCCACCGATATAATTCATATTGATTTTCTTTTTGCGTCTATTTTCTACCGTCTGTTGTGTACGCTCGTCTGAATACCGATCATCTCTAACTTGCCAAAGTGTTTTCACTTGCGCTTCAATTTCTTCATCTGAATGACCGCTTCTTAGTAATCCACGGATGTCATAACCATCCACTGAACTAAACAAGCAACCATAAAATTTACCGTCCGATGATAGACGTGCACGTGTACATGTTGAACAAAATGAGTCAGATACACTTGTAATCAAACCAAATTTAGATTTTGCTCCTTTATGACGGTAATATTTCGCCACTTCACCATAATATTTAGGTTCCACTGCTTCAATGTCAAAATGAGACTGAATTTTGCTGAGCATTTCATCTTTTGTAACGACTTTTGAAAAGTCCCAACCGTTATCGTTACCTACATCCATAAATTCAATAAAACGTATCGTCACGTCACGCTCTTTAAAATAATCAATCATAGGGATAATTTGATCATCATTAATCCCTTTTTGAACGACAACGTTCACCTTCACTTGAAGACCGATTTTCACTGCATAATCAATTTGTTCCAAAACTGTGGAAGCTTTAATATTACGATTGTTAATAGATTGAAAAACATTGTCTTCAATTGCGTCTAGACTGACATTAATACGTCGTAGCCCGGCATCATACAATTTTTGTCCATGTTTTTTGAGCAATAACCCATTCGTAGTTAACCCGATATCATCAATGCCTTCTATTTCAACAATTTGCGCAATCAATTGATCTAAATCGCGACGCAATAAAGGTTCTCCCCCTGTGATGCGGACTTTTTTCACCCCAAACTTAGCATAAATACGGGTAATACGGGTGATTTCTTCAAATGTTAGCAATTGATCTTTCGGTAAAAAGACGTAATCATCTCCAAAGATTTCTTTTGGCATACAATAATCACATCTAAAATTACATCTGTCTGTCACGGAAATGCGCAAATCACGAATCGGGCGTCCTAATTTATCTAAAATTTGCTCAGTCATCTTTGCGCCTCCCCTCAATAGGATTGATTCAATTCTTTCTCTAATGCGCTTAAATCTTCTTTGTAATTTATGTTTTTGTACCAGTAGTCGGGCGATGCCACTTTATTGACATCTAACCACATATTAGAAACAGATTGATACACATGCCGCATACTGAAATCATTGCTATTTAGCGCTGTTTCAATAGACGGTAATATATTTTTATGGTAAAAAGCAATTGTAGGTATCGGTCTCTCATCACTCTGAAATCCGGCTACTAATAATTGTTCTTCAATTAAATTCGCAATTAAAAACTGATATAACTCGCTAATTGCTTTATCTGTTACCATCGGCGTATCAACAGAAATAACAAAATAAAAATCTCCTTCTGTTTCTTTCATGACACTGTATAATCCACTTAGTGGTCCCTTACTTTTATGCTTGGCATCATCAATGACTACATGGTATCCGTCAAATTCAGACGCCAATACTTCATTAGTGCTTATGATAATTTCGCTAAACATATTCGTTGATTCAAGGGTATGATAAATTTTTTCAAAAAAATACTCTTCATGTATCTCGGCAAATGCCTTAGGTGCACCAAATCGTGAAGATGCGCCACCTGCTAATATGATTGCTTTCATTGCGTTAATTTAACCTCCGCTTACCGGGGGAATAAGTGCAACAATATCATTCGGTTTAACCATTTCATCATTTTGCACGAATTCTTCATTTACAGCGACTTGAAATTTTTTGCCTTGAATGATGGGATAAGTTTGATATAGATGCGTTTTTAATGCTTCGACAGAAATTTCATAGTCAAAATGAAAATGGTCTTCAGAACGATCTAACAACTCTTTCATTTCAGCAAAGTATAATATTCTCATGATAGGTCCCCTTTCACTGCATCTTCATGATACCCTCGTTGATGTCCTTGCCATTCGGCACCATCTTCCCAAATCTCTTTTTTCCAAATGGGAACAATCTCTTTAATGCGTTCAATCGCATATTCATTTGCACGATAAGCGTCTTTACGATGCGGTGATGAGACACTAATCACAACTGCGATATCTTTAATATCTAATGCCCCAATTCTATGTGCAATCGCCGTCACAGTACCGGGCCATTTTTCACTAATTTCATCACCAATTTGCGCAAGTTTTTTTTCAGCCATAGGTACATATGCTTCATATTCTAAGTATTCCGTACGAATGCCTTTCGTCCATTCCCGTACGTGCCCTGTAAACACAACCACTGCCCCTTGCTTTTCATTGAGTGTCCATTCACGATAAATTTCAGGGACAATCGGTTCTGTTGTCACTTCAAATTGTTTCAAATTAACCATCCTCTAGTTCTGACAACCAAGTCATTAACATGTGATCAACTTGTTCAAAATCAATCTCACTTTCATGACGTTGTAATCTATATTTAACACCAGACAATTGATTGAGTTCAGCGAGTTCTTTGTCATCTCGATATAAAATCAATTTATCATAGTGCGCATGTTTATATCCTTCAACTAAAATAATACTGTTTTCAATGGTAACACAGTCATTAATTAAAGTCTCTAAGGTGATTCCCTCATTTTTTTGTATTGTCTCAATAAATTGATGCCCTTGTACAATACTTTGTTCAGCACCCGCTAGAAAATGTTTCATATGGTCTACTGAAGCATCCGGTAGCGTAATTTCTTCACCCTTGTGTCCATGATGCTTTATCGTGACAACAGGATAGCCCTTTGATTTAAAAAATTGAACTGCATGTGCCACAATTGGCGTTTTTCCACTGTTTTTAAAGCCAACGATTTGCAAAATCATAAATAAAAATCCTGTTGGTAATATTCCGAATTCGTTAGTAAAACGTCCACTTGATGACCTGTGCTATAGCCACGTGTACCGCTTGGCAAGACCATAATTGCATTACTATGTGCAATGGCGACAACAGCGCCTGACTTATTAAATCCAGAAGGTTTTACTGTTGCTGCTCGACCGTCAAATGAAGCGGTCGCACGTACAAAACGTGTAAATGGATTGGCTTTTTTAAAGTCTTCCATCAATGTCGCTTGAATGAGCATTGGATAATATCGATGGGCACCCATCATGCGATACATCGTGGGTTTGACAAACAGTTCAAAACCCGTAAAACACGCAGAAGGATTGCCTGATAATCCAAATAAAAATGTATTATCGGTCACGGCAACAGTCGTTACACTTCCCGGACGCATCATCACTTTATTAAATAAAACTTCTGCATTTAAGGCACGATAAATGTCTGGAAGATAATCAAAGTCACCGACAGATACGCCACCTGTCGTAATCACAATATCATGACTTTCTGCAGCTGTTTTTACAACTTCTAAACTACTTTCAAAATCATCTTTTTGAATTTTATATATTTCAGCTACAATACCTTCTTGTCGAAGAAGCGCGTGAATCATTGGTCCATTAGAGTTTCGGATTTTTCCTGGTTCAAGCTCATCTTCAACATCTAGTAACTCACTCCCTGTCGCAATAATCGCCACAGTCGGTTTTTGGTACACTGGGACTTGTCGATAACCAAAAGTGGCCAATACTGCGATGCCCCCTGCGTTCAAGCGTTGTCCTTCAGAAAGGACCACATCGCCTGTTTGTGTTTCTTCACCTTTTAATGAGACATTTTCATGGTGAGAAAAAGGTTTACGTAACGTGAAGCCTTCTTCGGTTTGAACCGTTTGTTCTAACATGACTACAGCATCTGCGCCCTTAGGCATTTCTGCACCTGTCATAATACGAACCGCTTCACCTTCTTTTAATGTTTCAGCTGAAACGCTCCCTGCCCCAATATGATCAATAACCTTAAAAGCGATACGGTTGTCACCACTTGCCCCTTCGCTATCCTGACTACGTATCGCAAATCCATCATATGGCGACTTGTCAAACCTAGGAATATCATAAGTCGCAACGATATCTTCAGCAAGAATATATCCTTCCGCTTCGTATAAGTCGACCTTCGTTTTCGTCATTCGTATATTTTGTTTCAAACATCGAGAGATTGCCTCACTTACCGGGATAGGTTGTCTTTTTTTCAATGTCATTCCGTCCACTCCTAACATTTTAATCAATTCATGCTATACTAACTTTACTTTATATCAGGAGGTATAACATGTCTGAATTTACTCATCTTAATACACAAGGCCACGCTAAAATGGTGGATGTTTCAAATAAAGATGTCACGCGTCGTACAGCTATCGCACACTCAAGCATTCAAGTGAATGATACTATCTACAATCAAATTGTGAATAATACCGCTAAAAAAGGAAATGTTCTAAATACAGCACAAATCGCTGGCATTATGGCTGCCAAAAATACAGCCACGATTATTCCTATGTGTCATCCATTACCTTTGACAGGGATTGATATCGAGTTTGAATGGACACAACAAGAAACTACTTTTGTGCTTCAAATTACAAGTAAGGTGTCCACGACAGGTAAAACAGGAGTAGAAATGGAAGCCTTAACGGCAGCTTCAGTGACTGCTCTCACGATTTATGATATGTGTAAAGCAGTTGATAAAGGCATGATTATCGGAGAAACTTATTTAATTCAAAAAACAGGCGGTAAATCTGATTTTCAACGTAATGCTTAATCAATAACTCCTATTAAACCTTCAATTCTATCCCATCCATAAGGGACGATCTCATTTTCATACATGAGCATCGTCCTTTATTTTATTTGTTCAGTTCGTGAACAAGATGATTTAATTCTGGCATAATTAACTTTTTCATTCCTAAAGTGACAGCCCCCGTAGAGCCTGGCAAACAAAAAATCAATTGATGCCCTACAGTGCCTCCAATCGCACGGGAAAGTAATGCCCTACTTCCTACATCTTCAACGTAACTTAAATATCTAAATAACTCTCCAAAACCTTCTATTTCTTTTTCGAGTAATGGACGAATGGCTTCAATCGTGCAATCACGCTGTGCAATGCCTGTACCTCCAGTCGTAATAATCACTTCTACACCTTCTTGCAGCCAAGAAGAGACTTGCGCTTGAATCTGAGAAATATCGTCTTTAACAATCGTATAACATTCGGGGGCAACCTCTGTATTGAGTGTTTTTAAAAAGTCTAAAACCAATTTGCCTCCCTTATCCGTCTCTACATTTCGTGTATCTGATACGGTTAAAACTGCACATTTAATATTTCTTCCTAAATCTACATTTGTATGCATCTTATGTCTCCTTTATCCAAAAAGTTGATTAATAATGGTGTAGGCTTGATTAACATCTGTCATCCCATGAATTAACAATCGGCCATTTTGAAAGCCGACGATGCGATGATTCTGAAACATGAATTGTACAATATAGCCATTACTTTTATAAGCGATTCTATGTTTATCTAAAAACGTGATTAAATCCTCAAAATGAACCTCTGGGTGTTGATATTGTACTGTATCTCGGCCACATAACGTTGCCATTTGAGGTTGTTGTTGGACAAGAAATGGGAAGCTTGGATGCGCACCACATGTGGGACACTCTTGACGGTGTAATTTACGAAATCCAAACGTGTGGTGAGTGCCTTCCCAAATATCTCCATACGTTAGCTTTGGCGTGAAAGGCGTCTCAGTTAAAATCTTGAGCGCATCTCTCAATTGAAAACTGGTGGTCATGGTAACAGCAGGCTGAATCACCCCTACTGTATCACACGTTAAATTCATGGATGGGATTTGTGGAATTAAACATTGAAAACAAGGCGTTTGTCCAGGAATAAAAGGCGCCTCAACATATGTACTCCGCACAACTCCACCATAAATCCATGGAATCTGATTTTTGTATGCGACATCATTAATCATCATGCGGGTATCAAAATTGTCTGTCGCATCCATAATTAAATCAACATCCTCAACAAGTTCATTTAAAACATGAACATCGGCATGATTAATGACCGATTCAATGATCACGTCTGAACGAATTTTTTTCAGGGCGCGTTCAGCTGCGACGACTTTGGGTGTGGCCTCATTTGCATCCGCCTCATTAAACAGCGTTTGTCTCTGAAGGTTAGAGGCCTCAATATAATCTCGGTCTATCAGCCGTAGTTTTTTAATTCCAGCACGCACTAATCCCTCTGCCAGATGTGTCCCTAAAGCCCCCATGCCGACAATTAAGACTGTTTTCTCATTGATTTTTCGCTGCCCTTTTTCTCCTATATCTTGAAATAAAATTTGTCTTGAATATCGATTTTGCATCAGTCAACTATACCTTTCTCACATCGTCTATGATTTCTATTATACGTTCAACTGTAAGATGTCTCAATGAAATAACTTACTGTCGGTTTATATAAAAAAGGCAAGAACATGAAAATGTCCTCGCCTTAAATATAATGACTGACGTACCTGTCACCCTCGATCGGTAACTTACAGTTTTAAAAGTGGTTGCCACATCGCGCTTATAAATTTTTATAAGATTTCTGATTCCGTTACTTTAATGTGTAGGGTTTCATGCGCCAACTGAGAGGCCTCATATTTGGAGTGCGTCACAAATATAATTGGAATTTGCCACTCCGCAAAAATATTTTGAATTAAAGCCATACTCTCTTCTTTCGTGTCATCATCTAAACTTGAAAACGGTTCATCCAAGAGTAATAAGTCAGGCTTTTGGCTTAGTGCACGTGCAAGGGCGACGCGTTGCCGCTCTCCTCCCGAACATCGATCCGGATAGACATGTTTTAAGTGTTCAATCTTTAGCGCGTCACATAATTTGGCCACATGCGCTTTTTCAGGATGCATAAATTCAATATTTTGAAGGACCGTCATATGCGGAAATAATTGATAATCTTGAAACAAATAGCCCACTTTACGCTTTTGTGTGGGAAGCGTTAACTTTTTTTGCGTATCTAACAATGTGCGTGTTCCAATTTGGATACGCCCCTCTTCTGGTGTACGTAAACCAGCAATCATGTTTAAAAGGGTCGTTTTCCCCACTCCAGAAACGCCTGCGATAGCATATATTTTAGGATTCTCAGTATGAATATTGAGTTGAATAAGATGACGATTAACATGGTGTTTAATATAAATATTTAACATCTAATCCCTCTCTTTGTAATGCTCTTTGTTGAGCATATTCATCGTTCCAATAATCGTAATAGAAAATGCAACTAATACGAGCACCCATAGCCATGCTTTATTTTCTTGCCCTTGTTGAACAAGAAAATAAATTTCTAAAGGTAATGTATTGGTACGACCAGGAATATAACCTGCTACCATTAACGTCGCACCGAACTCCCCGATGGCACGCGCAAAAGCTAACATTGCCCCTGCGATAAGTGCACGTTTCGACAAAGGGAGAATTAATTTAAAAAATATTTTAGACTCTGAGGCCCCCATCGTTCTCGCTGCGTTTAACATCTGTCGATCGATGTTGCGAAATCCTTGAACGGTGTGTTGATACATTAATGGGAAACTCACTATGACAGAGGCTACAGTAGCGCCTACAAGCGAAAAAACAACTTGTATTCCTAGCACGTGAGTTATAAAATGTCCAAATGCGCCCTCAACAGAAAAGGCAATCAGAAGTAAAAAACCTAAAACTGTGGGTGGCAAAATAATGGGCAACAACAAAAAACTTTCAATTAATCTTGTCCACGTATTCTGCTTATTGTAAAGTAATTTTGCCAAAATAATACTTAAAATAATGACAATCACCGTACTGATAAATGCGACACGTAATGAAATCCATAATGGCGTTAAATCAGCCATACAATCACCTATTGTTCAAAATGATAATCTTTTAAAATTGCTTTAGCTTTATCGCTTTTCATAAATTTAGACCATGCTTTACTGGCTTTATTATCTGAAATACGACCCATGCGGTATGTAATAGGTTGATTTAGCTTAACGGCTTTTACTTTTTCAACACCTGATTTTTGTGTGTTCCCCGCGTATAAGTCTGTCTCATAAACAAAACCGTATGTGGCATTGCCTTTATCAACATAGTTTAACACTTCTCGAACATCTTTTGTATAAACGATTTGTGGCTGTACTTGTTTCCAAAGACCTTCTCTTTCTAAATACGTTTTTGCATATTTTCCTGCAGGGACAGACTCAACCTCTCCGAGCGCAAGATGATCCTCTTTTGAAAGTTGGTTTAATGTTTTTGTGGGTTGTCCTTTTTGTTTAATCAACACTAATTTGTTATGCGCATAGTCGTAAGTTTCTATCACTTTATCTTTTGATTTTAACGTATCGACATCTTTCGTGTTCGCAGACATAAACACATCTACGGGTGCTCCTTTTTCAATTTGTTGTCTTAAAGCGCCAGAGCCACCATAATTAAAATCAATTTTTGTATCTGGATGTGTTTTTTTAAATTCTTTCTCTAATGCTTTTGTGACGTCAGTTAGACTAGCTGCAGCTGAAATTGTAAGTGTATTCTCTTTTGATGCATCAGAGTGCTCTGACTTTGAACTATTTTGGCCACAACCTGCAATCATTAAAAGACAGACGATTAAGCTCATACTTAATAGCCAAATTTTTTTCATATAGAAAATACCCCTTTCAAATTTTATAAATTAAACTTTACGTCTATTATCATATAAGTATCGTTAAATTGCACGTTGGATTAAAAACTTTCTTCACTTTCAAAGTATCACTCATACGACAAACACATCAGTTTGCTAAATTTGATTTTAAGCGTAAAATAAACATATTGAAATAAGGGGGGGTTCGGGGTGAATCGAGATATCAACTATAATCAAAAAATTATTCGGTATGAAGATGGCGAACTTTTTGAAACATACGATGATTATGTGACAGAGTTCCCATTAACCATTATGGTAAACGGTGAAGAATTTGCGACCGTCATTTGTAGCCCGACCAACTTGAAAGAATTAGTACTAGGCTTTTTAGCTTCTGAGGGTGTCATATTGAAACGTAAAGAATTAAAGCAACTTGACATTGATGATAGTAAAGGTTTTGCCCATGTGGAGATTACGTACAACGTACATGACCGTGTACAACTTTCAACCAAACGCCTCGTTGCGTCCTGTTGTGGAAAAAGCCGTGAGTTTTACTTTCAAAATGATGCAGCGATTGCCAAAACATCCATGAGCAACCTCAATCTCCATCCTGAACAAGTTTTAACTTTAATGGCGCGCTTACAAGATGAAAGTGCAACGTTTCAAGCGACGGGTGGCTTACATAATGCTGCCATTAGTGATGGCCAGGAATTTTATATTCACCGACAAGATATCGGTAGACATAATGCTTTAGATAAACTCTATGGATACTGTATACAAAATGAAATTTCAGTAAGAGATAAAGTCTTAATCTTCAGCGGTCGCATTTCGTCTGAAATTTTAATTAAAGCTGCGAAAATTGGGGTCGGTATGATTATTTCAAAATCTGCACCGACAACATTAGCTATTCAATTGGCGAATGACTTAAACATCACTACAATAGGTTTTGTGCGTGATGGACATTTTAATATCTATAGTCATGCAAAACGCATAACTCAAAAAATTGATTAAAAAATGGGACTTAGACAGAGGCTGACACTAGCCAAATTTCTAAGTCCCGTTCAATTTTATAGATTATAATTCTAAGTATTTTTTTCTAATAATGCACTATATCGAAAATGCAAATACGTATAGCCTTGTTTCACATACATCTCTTTGGCCGTATCTTCAGCATCAGCCACTAAAATGACAAGTCGCTGTTTTGCGATTTTACCCACTTGCGCTTGCATCCGCGTGCCAATCTTGCGTCCTTGTAGTTCTGGTTTGACAGCAAAACCGTCTATTTCTACAGTGTTGCGCGTTTGAATTAAATTGAGAATCCCAACAGGTCCATTTTCATAGGCGACATAATATTCCAAACAAGGGGTGCCTTGTGTCACTTGTTCGATAATATGTTGACCTGCTTCTTTCAAGTAGTCTTCTCCATATGGTGCCCCCACAAGATTAAATATCTCGAGGTAATCTTGTACTGTTTGTAAGGTCACTTTTTTCAAACAGATAGGCTCATCTGTTAAGCTTTGGAGTTCTCTACCTTCAATGGCATACATCTCAACGCATCCGAGTTCAAAACCGGAGGCTCTTAAAAAACGCAACATATCTTGTGACAATGTTTGATCCTCTGGAAAGTCAAAATGAATATGACGAGAGCCTTGGGCCAAATGATGTTGTTCTTGCCACATCATGTCTCCTTTAAAAGTTAAAATATCTGGCATTTCATGATATTGCCATTTATTTGCATCAAATTTTAAAGGTTGCTCTGGTGTTAAATATCTCGTATAGCGTTGCGCTGTTTCAACAAGGTGCCCATCAGTATAAATGTTTTTTAATGATACATGGTTCACATGTATCCTCCCCTTTAAGATAGATTATACATTTTTAAAAATACGTCCTGTCACCGGATTTTTGATTAAAGCCATCGCGATGATAGATGCGATGATTGCTTTAATAATATCCCCAGGTAAGAATGTGAGTGAGAGCACCAATGCTTTAGAGATTGGCATATGAATCACAAAGCCCATCACAATTGCTCCTACTACATCTAATAATACAACACCAAAAATTAAAATGATAAAAAATACTTTGATGACATTTAAGCCATTAAAATGGCGATCACGCATCCACCCCATTAAATATGTAACGACGGGATACATAATGAGAAACCCAGCACTTGGTCCCATTAATACACCAATGCCCCCACGGCCTCCAGATAAGAGAGGTGCACCACATAAAACAAGTAATAAAAATACGAGTACACTAAGCGTGCCGTATTTACGTCCTAAAATCATTCCTGCTAAAAATATTCCAATATTTTGTAAAACAATAGGTACCGGTATAAATGGCAAAGGTATCGCCGGTACAAACCCCATTACAGCAATAATTGCCGTCATTAAAGCTGTGTAAACAAGTAATCGTGTTTTCACGTCACTTTCCTCCTTATTCATGTAAACATTATATGGGCAATTCTTTAGTTTTGTTCCTCCTAGAAGTCAAGGCATCACCATTGCCGTATTATACACGAATGTAAACATTATTTCTAGTTTGTTTACAATATGACATAAGCCTTAATTTCAGCACTCAAATTTTTATGTAATGCAGTTTTAGTCCAATATTTGAAGTTTACTGTTCATATTATTAGAATTTAGGGTCTCACATATATTAGAAAGCCATCAAAACTTACCCTCTGATAAATTTTGATGGCTATTTTAAATAAAAATTAATAAGGTAGAGATTTTAACTTCTGTAGTAGGACTATTTTAACAATTGTTTTTTCAAATCTTGACGAATTACATCTAATGAATATGGATCATTGTACCAATAAACATTTGAATTTGCTTCAATCACATGTTGTTGTTTAACTGCTGGTAAATTTGACCACATCGCGGTTTTAGAGAACTCAGGTTCTGCTGCATTTGGTACTTTTGCTTTTACAATGTAATCCCCAGCATAAGTCCCGATTTCTTCTTTAGAGATTTCTTTCCATCCTTCTTTTTTCGTTGCTTTTTCTAATTCAGCTGGCATCTTTAAGCCAAATGCTTGATAGAGCACTTCACTACCACGACCCCAGTTTTTTCCATAAGCATAGATTTTCTTATCAAAGTCTTCGAAAATGGACACAGTGGCATTATCTCCGATTTTTTCTTTAATAGCTTCACCATCTTCTTGGGTTTGTTTTTCCCAATCTGCTTTCCAATCTGCAACTTCTTTTTCTTTATTCATTATTTTCCCAAGTAATTCTTGTTGCTCTAAATAATTGTATTGCGCATAATCCATCGCTAAAGTAGGCGCAATTTTTTCGAGTTTCTTCGTATTTTTATCTGTATTATACGTAATAATTAAATCTGGTTTTAATGACGCGACTTTTTCAACATCTTCATTCCCTAATTTATCCACATTTTTGAAATGTTTTTTCAAAACTGGACTTTGGTCTACTTGATTTGAAACACCAACAATATTCGCATCTAAGTATTTTAAGCCCCCAGCATAAGTCGGTGCTAAGACAACAATACGCTCAGGTTTTTCAGGGATTTTAACTTTTTGTTCTCCATCAGCTGTTTTAATTGCCAACGTTTTTTGACTTTCTTTTGATGACTGTTCATCTTTATTTTGACCACATGCCGCTAAAACAAACATTAAAACGACAAATGGAATGATCCATTTTTTCATATGTGATTTCCTCCAATTGAAAATGATTATCATTATTATACATCACTTTCTCCGATTAAGGCAATCAGTATTTCAATAGTTTCACACAATTTTTCAAACACAAAAAGCGGAGGAAATGCCTTCATGAGCACTCTCCCCGCTTTTAACAAATATATTCTTCAATGATGCCTTCTTTTTAACATTTAAGCTAGAAGGTATCATATTTTTTTCTTAAATCATGACTTTTGGGCAATGTACGTACCCAAGTAAACAGTACTATGGTTTGCATAATGACCATCACGACTAAACCGATTCGAATGATTGGCATGTCTATCATCCAAAAAGAAAATCCGACAACGATGTAAAGACTGATTAAAAGTTGAATTTTCTTTCTCATTGTATAACCGCGATACGTTTTAAAATCTTCTACATAAGCTTTATATAAGCTTGTTTGGACGAGCCAATCATGAAATCGTCTCGAACTTTTGGCAAAACAAATCACAGCTACTAATAAAAAAGGAGTGGTGGGTAAAAGAGGTAAAACAGCTCCTAGAAAACCTAGTATTGTGAAGATGACGCCAACTACGACTAAAAAATAGCGCATGATGAGAATCTCCTATTTTGTAATATGTTTCATTATATAGAGGTGTTTTCTATCTTTCAACAGTCTAGATTTAGGTTGATTATGGATCTACTTATTATCATGCGTTGGTACTGCTTTAAGGGCCATTTGTGCAATTTGACTATAGGCCATATCTTCCATCGGTGGATTGTGCAACCCTGCTCTCATATCACGATAATATCGTTGTAACGGACGTGACATTTCTAAACTTTTAGCACCAACGACACGCATGGCAAGATCAACTACGTCCAATCCTTCATTCATCACAATGATTTTACTTGCGCTTGTTTCGTTAGAGATGGACTGCATTGATAAATCTGATTGATAGGCGTGCGCTGTACTCCATAACATATGTCGCGCTGCGAGTAATTTCGTTTCCATTTTGCCTAAATTTTGTTGAACCACTGGCAATTCACCAATCGGGGCTTCAATGCTATTGGGTTGGTGTGTGGTTGCAAATTGAAATGCATAATCTCTTGCGGCTTGTGCAATGCCTAAATAAGCACTAGGAATGTGAAGCAACCATCCATTTTGAAACTTAGGCCCTTGACCTTTAAGTTCAACGAGATGTTCGAGGGGAACTTTGACATCTTTTAAAATAAGGTCATGACTTTCAGTCGCACGCATACCGACCATGTCCCAATTGTCTGCGATGGTTAACCCTTCTGTAGGCGTTTTGATTAAGAAAAATCCTACTGTTTCTTTCTCTGGAATGTAGGCTGCCACTAAAATATGTGTTAAAGCTGGGCTCATAGACGTAAACGTTTTCACCCCATTCAATACATAATATTCTCCCTGACGCTCAGCATATGTGGCAGGGCGGCCTCCTCGCGTTGGGCTCCCAGTTTCAGCTTCACTCACTGCGCGATTAATCAAAGCCCCTTTTTTAACCTCTTCAGCAAGTTGATTCAATAATTTTTCATCCCAATCCTGTTTTTCAAATAATTCACCAATTAACCCCATATGCCATCCAATTGAAAGGGCTGTAGCACCGTCCATAGAACCTAGTAAAGTTTGCAGAATAACCATATCTTCAATTGTTGCACCATACCCTCCATACGCTTTGGGTAGCGTTAACTGAGTATAGCCTTCGTCAATCAGCCATTGAATATTTTGATGCGGAAATGAGGCATTTTGATCATTATCATGTGCGAATGATTCAAAAGTCGCTCTTTGAGACTCTAGTTTATCTATCCATTTCTTTTGAATCTCAGATTGAATTAATACGGATTGCATATCTTTCACTCTCTTTCGCTTTATTTCTTATCATCTCACTCAACATTATAATATAATCCACCATAAGTTCCCATTCAAATGAATATAAATCAAATTTTGAATGACTCATTAAACATTTAAATAAAAAAAGGAGAGCTAAAACATAGAATTTGTTTTAGCTCTCGATGACGCGTTGTCATAAAACATCTTAAGTATTTATCCAGAATGTCACGCATGATTATGCTCTGAGTTATATATCCATTGATTTAATGCAATACATCTTTATCAAAACAGCGTTTCTATTTGTTTGAACAGTTGGTCAATCATTTTGTATTGATCTTTTGTAATTTCAATAATTACGGTACGTTCATCTTGTTCATTACGTTTTTTAGATAAATATCCTTGTTCTTTAAGTTTCTGTAATGCTTTTGTGATGTAGTAGGGTTTAAATTTTGAAACCGTAATGATGTCTTTCACATTGTATGCTGGAAGCCTTTTTTCATAAACATAAACAAGAATGTACATTTCTTCGTATGTCAGTCCATGTTTTTGTTTTATGAGAGTTGATGTTTCTTTGACTGTTCGCGTCATCGCAATGAATTCTTTCATGTTTTTAATTGGATATTTTCTCATTTTTAATCACCCCAAAGTTGTCTATCCAAGATGTATACGTAACGTTCTGTTTTTCTAAAACTATATTTACTTGGAAATTTATTTTATTATATATTGTATTCTAAACCGTTGACGTGTTTTTTTCAATTACTTTCTGGAAATATATTCAAAATATTCTTAAACCACTCACTTTTTGAGGTGATTTTGAATACAAAAACAGGTTAGAACCATTGTCCTAACCTGTTTTGCTTATTTTATCGGAATCTATTACTTTAAAATTTATTTACGGCTTACTAACGTATCTGCTAAGCTTAAACCTGCCATTGAAGCAATATCAATTGCAGCTTTAGCGCCTTCTTTACCATGTCCAGCAGCAAAGTGTTTTTGTATTGCTACACCAAGTACGATAACTGTGATGATTGATGCTGCTTGAGATAAACGTTTATTAAAAATACTTAAACCGAATAATACGGCTGCTGCGCCTTCAGCTGCACCTACAACACGTACGAGCTCAGGTGATAGATTGAATGATTCAAATGCATCTCTCATCCCTTGATCGTTTTTTAATTTAGGTTTAGCTGCTCCAAGTAATTCTTTTGCTAATTTTAAATTTGTTACATATCTTAATAACATTGTTAAATCTCTCCTTAATTATTTATTTTCAAAATATTGATCTACAATTGGTTTTACTTTCTCACCGAATAAACGGATAGAACGAAGTGTACGTTCATGCGGGATTGACCCTATTGGAAGGTGTAACATAAAACGTGTAAGTCCTAATGCTTCAACAGTATCAATAATTTTTTGTGCGACTGTTTCAGGGCTACCTACATACATTGCGCCATTTGGACCAATTTCACGTTGGAAGTGTTCTAACGTAAACGGTGGCCATCCACGTTCTTTCGCAATAATGTTATGATGGGCTTCTGTTGCTGGCATATATTCAGCTTGTGCTTGTTCATCAGTATCTGCCACATAACCCCATGAGTGTGAAGCAACTTGTAAGTCGTCTGCATTAAAGCCATTGGACTCTGCGATTGCTTTATACATCGCAACATTACGCGCAAATCGTTTTGGATTACCTCCTATAATAGCATAAGTAATCGGCAAACCTAACGCACCTGCTTTAAGAGAAGACTCTGGAGTGCCTCCAGTTGCAAGCCAAATTGGAATTTCCTTATCCGCTCTAGGATATACACCTAAACCATCAATTTTAGGTCTCATGCTGCCTTCCCAATGAACAATTTCATTTTTGTTAATATCCATTAAAAGTTGCAATTTTTCATCAAATAATTGTTCGTAGTTATTTAAATCGTACCCAAATAATGGGAAAGATTCTATAAATGAGCCTCGACCCGCCATTATTTCAGCACGTCCATTTGAAATGGCATCAACTGTAGAGAATTGTTGATACACACGTACAGGATCGTCTGAAGAAAGCACTGTCACAGCAGAAGACAATTTTATATTTTTAGTGGTCGCTGCTGCTGCCGCAAGCACTGTAGCAGGGCTTGAGACTGCATAATCTGGGCGATGATGTTCCCCAAGACCATAGACATCCAAGCCTACTTCATCCGCAACTTGAATTTCTTCGACGATGTGACGAATACGTTCAGCATTTGAAAGTGCTGGGGAGGATCCTTCTTCAGTATAGATTTCGTGGTTGTCGGCAAATGAAGTTAAACCTAATTCTATTTTCATGCCATTGTCACCTCAACTTCAGTATAAATATTATACTCAAAGTATACGCCCTAACATTTCGTGCGTCAATGATTTTATTTCGAATTTGAAATATTTTTTCTCAAAAGCCCTTCAAATCAGCTTCTGCATCTAATTTTGTGTTTTAGTTGCATGTGTCATTTGTTGTTGTACATACGCAATAAATGCATCTACATTTTTACTTTTGAGAGATTTCATCGCGACTTTTCCAACTTCAAAACCAAACAAAAGCTTCCCGTCTTCATAGGAAATACTTGAAATATCGTTATAAGGAATATTTCGGTAATAAAATTGACCGTTCATATCTACATTCATAATTAATCGCTCATTTGTTGCGATATAGGCCCCTTCATATTCGCTTTGTCCTTGTACTTCATATTCAATAATGCCTAGAACAGCTGGTCCTACTTTCTCAGTTGGAAATAAATCTTCTGGGTTCACACGGTCAAGTATCATCTTATCCGCTCCTTCTAAAAAGTCTCGCTTCGATTATAACAAGATGAGTGTGAAAATACTCACTTTGTGATTGGTTCATAACGCAGCATGTGGTTCACTTCTTCTTTTACCTATTACCCTTTGAGAAGTAAGAGTAGTTATTCCTTTAAGTATCAGTTATATTACAAAATGGTAACAATTATTTTCTAACAACTCTAAATTTTCCACTTCCTATTAAAAAGTAGTGATAAATCATGCACTTCTTTCCCCATAACATATCTGGCTAAATCATTCAAATTTTCTTAAAAATTACAAAGTGGTAACACCGCACACAAATACGCGCTTTTCTGTTAAAGTATTATTCGTTGTTAAAACAAAGTAAATTTTTAAAATTAATATTAAAGTATGTCACTTTTGCATTTGGCCTATTTTTAAAATAAATATGTATTAAACTTTTTAGGAGGACTTTTTCAAATGAAAAAAATAATTGCTACGACTACAATCGCTACTGCAGGTGTAGCTGCATTCACTTTAGCACACGGACAAGAAGCAGATGCTGCTGAATATAATGGTGGATATAATCCAAACGATCCAACATCTTATAGTTACAGCTATACAATCGACCAAAACAATCAATACCATTTTACATGGCAAGGTAACTGGTCTCCAGCTCAATTTAATGGTGGTAATGGTTATAACTACAATTACACAACTCAAAGCAATTCATACGCTAGCAATCCATCATACGCACGTGCATCTTATGCAAATTATTCAAATGCTAACAATTCAAACGCATCATCTTATTCATATGCTACACCAACACGTAACTACAGTGCGCCTGTACAAACATCAGCACCAAAAGCAATGACATCAAATAACAGTTATACAACTTCAACAACATCTAATGCAACACGCTCTGTATCAAGAGGTACATCTGGTTCTAACTTATACACTGTTGGACAATGTACTTACTACGTATTTGACCGTGTCGGTGGTACAATCGGTTCAACATGGGGCAATGCTAATAACTGGGCAAGCGCTGCAGCTGCTGCAGGTTACTCAGTAAACCATACACCTAAAGCAGGCGCTATCATGCAAACGACAGCTGGCCCATTCGGTCACGTAGCTTATGTAGAATCTGTTAATGCTAATGGATCTATCACGGTATCAGAAATGAACTACGGCCAAGGCCCTGGTGTTGTGACTTCACGTACAATTTCTGCGAGCCAAGCAGCAAGCTATAACTTCATCCACTAATACACATACTTTCCTAGCTATAGGAAACCTTAGTTTTAAGACCAACCTCTCTCAAAAAGGTTGGTCTTTTTTTGGTATTAAAAAACTGCCCACAAAGCAAAGTACTTCGTAGGCAGCAAACGGTTACTGTTTCAGAAACCTTTTATATCCAATAGGCAATAGTGACCCAATATCCAAAGGCAAAGAGATACAATAGTGGAAAATTTTCCATCTGTTTGGCTTTAATTTGCTTCCAGACTACATGAACACCCACTGCGACAAGCACAGTCGTTAAAATTAGTCGCACAACGAGCATCAGTGATATCATGTCTGCATGAGGGTTTGGGATGGTAACTAAAGCGCATATGAGCGTTAGTATGGCGATAATGACCGTATAGACAATTGTATCAATAGACTTATATAAATGTGAATAAACCCATAACACCGTAAAACCGAATATAGTGATGATCATAGCCTCATGGACTTTAAACACAAAAGTAAGGGTTTCAGCTTTATAAAGTACAATCGCTACAAAATACAATATAAAGCTGGCACCCCAGAAAATGATAGAAGGACTTTTTAGTACAAGTAAGTCTTTATTGATAAATTGGTGAATCCCAAACCCTAATAGTGTCATCGCTACAAGAACTATTAAGTAAAATATGGAATCACCTCATTTACATTAATAGTATTACCGTTTTTGGTAATTTTAAACATATAAATTTCACATTTTATTAAAACCAAGCGTATATCATGGACATTTATGTTGTCATCGTTTTATCAGGTGTTGTTCCTTTTTTAATACCTATACCTGTAAAACCGTAAAATAAGGCAATCACGATACATAGGTAACAAGGAATGGCCCAAATGAAAAACTCGCTTACCGGAACGCCGAGTTGTTGCGTATAATAAACACCGGATGTTCCCCAAGGGATTAATGGTAGGACCATTGTGCCTGAATCTTCAAGTGTCCGAGATAAATTGACGCGATCATAACCCATTTTGTTGTACATATCCATTAATAAAACGCCAACCATGATAATCGCCACAGAAGCTACACCTGCAGCTAACACCATCGTTAAAGTCCCGATAACTGTCACCAATATGAGTGATCCACGATGATTCACACGACTTGAAATTGATTCTAAAAGTACATCTAAACAGCCTGCCTTTTCAACGATGCCAGCAAAAGCATAACCACAAAAAATCGTTACGATAATTTGAGTCATACTCATGATGCCGCCTTGTTCAATCAGTGTAAGTGCATTTTTCGATAATCCCTCTGTTTTCACTAACAACATATCAGGTGTAAAACCATTAAATGTAGCTTTAAAGCCATCTTGTAATTTGAATCCATGATTAAGCGTTCCAACAATAATGGCAGATGCGCTCGAAATCAGCATCGCTGGCACTGTTGCCATTTTAAAAGCAAGACAAGCAATAATCACAATCGCAGGAATCCAAATTAAAAAGTTCATATGATACATCGTTTCTATATCGTGAAGCAACTTTTGTATATTTTTAGTGTTCGCATTGTGCGCAAGGCCCATAGAGGCAATATGCCAAATAATCATTCCGATTATTGATGCTGGAATCGTCGTCCAAATCATATGTTTAATATGGCTGAATATATTGACACGCGTGACAAGTGATGCAAGATTTGTCGTATCTGATAATGGGGACATCTTATCTCCAAAAACTGCCCCAGAGATAATCGCGCCCGCTGCCATACCTGCAGGAATGTCCATTTGTAAAGCAATGGCGATTAAAGCGATGCCGGCAGTAGAAGCCGAGCCCCATGCAGTTCCAGTTGCCACAGAACAAACTGCCGAAATAATAAATGCAGAGACTAGGAAAAATTGTGGACTTAAAAACTTTAAACCATAATATATTAAACCTGGTACGGTTCCTGAGTACATCCACGTCCCAACGATAATGCCCACTGCAAGAATAATGAAAATCGCAGGCATCGCTGTCGCCAATCGTTGTGTAATCCCCTCTTCTAAATCTTTCCAACGAAGACCTACACGCCATGCGATAAATGCAGCATATGTTGAAGCAATAATCAGTAAAGGTTGAACAGGAATTTCAAAAAAGATAAATCCTACACATACCACTACCATCATCACGACAATGGTTGATAGCGATTCTAATAAAGTAGGTTTTCGCGTCATGAATACTCCCCCCATCGCTTTTAATAAGATGTTAAGCCAACGTTTTCACGGCCTAAATCCTCAATCGTTAATCCCTCTTTATAAAAATCACGTTCTAAAATTGTTGATGCAATCACAATAATTGCATCGATATTAGGCGTTGGAACCCCAATTTCACGGCCTAAACTTGACCATAACACAAGCCCGTAAGCGATATCTTCTGTGAGATAGCGATTATTCACTTCATGTGGACCACGAATTTGAGAGAAAACAGGACTTTCATTAAATAACGTTTTTAGCGATTTATCCTCGTCCTCTCTTTCTAAGTAGCCACGTTCAATACGCCCTTCCTTAGCTGTTTCAAGTTCAAAGCCTAATTTTCTTCCAAGCGTTAAGCGTTCTAATTCAACTGCGTGTAATAGCCTCACCGTATGCTTTGTAATGCCTTCTTTATACAAAGCGAAATCTCCACTATAATCAATACGCCCTACATTTAATAAAGTTGGTCCGGGATGCACTTCAGGGTTTCCATTTTCTAGATTTGTTCGCCATAAGCTCTCTTCTTTTACAATATAAGGATAAAGCGTTTCAATTTTTTTAAATGTGGCACTTAAGTCTTCCGTATTGAATGTTGAAAAATAAACTTTACGCACATTTAAAGATAAATTGACAATAGCTTCATCAAAATCAACGCGTGTGCCATATGTCAGTGTATTCGCTTCAGCTAACACAGGACGAATGTCACTTTTCACTTCATTTAAAACTTTAATAAAACGGGCAGAACCCATAGCCGCTGCCATATTAAAGAAAATAATTTGATCATCGTGAATATAAGGTGCCATCAATTCTGCATAATATTCAATAAAAGATGACGGAATGATTAACATAATGACTTCAGCATCCTCTAAAACGTAAGCCATATCGTCGCTAATGTCTGTAAAAGGCACAAAAGAACTTTCACCCTCTTCAATAAATTGAAAGCCCCCTTTTGCTTTGGCTTGATCAAATTTATGAATGCTTTGATTTCTACAATATAAACGTACATCATGACCTTTATCTTTCATTTGAACAGCAGCTGTGACTGCCCCATTTCCTGAACCTACGATAGCAATTTTCATGATTTCTTCCCCACTCCTCATCAAATAAATATGTCTCATAAGCATGTTAACAGACCGAGCGTTAAAAGAAAATAGTTATTATAAAAGCTCATTTTATACTATTTTGAAACATAAATATTTGTAAAATCACTCAGTAAATATGTTAAAATTAATGTAAAATATTGTACATTAAATTGGAGGAATTCTTAACATGAATCATAATGATGCGCACTTTTATCATCAAGAAAATACACCTCATATAAACGTTCCAACTGATGATGAACGTTTAATGGCCGTCCTTATTTATGTCACATCATTTTTCACAAGTATTATAGGACCTTTACTTATATGGTTGATAAAACGAGACACTTCTCGATTTGTAGATATTAGCGGCAAAAATTATTTTAACTTTATTATCTCTTATTCGATTTGGTCTATCGTCGCCTCTCTACTCATGTTTGTACTCATTGGTTTTGTTATTTTACCGATTGTTTTACTGCTTTCATTTATTTTTCACATCGTCGCCATTATTAAAGCTTATAATGGTGAAGATTATTTACCCCCACTTTCAATTCGTTTTTTTAAATAATATTGTTACAAAAAATGTTACAACAGTGACATAATTCCTTTTGTTAGAACACTAAAGATAGGAGCGCTCCCGCATGCTCCTATCTTTTTTGGCTTCAAAAATAACGCATCACTACTGACTTTCCCCTCTTACTTCGACATTTAAAATTGGATGTCTTTGACTTTTATTTCTCAAAAACACTCTAAAAGTTATCATTACAAAATAAATCAACTAATTTTACATTTGATTACAAAATCGTAACATTCCACACAAAGGTTGGTTTTTTTGTTAAAGTTTGTCTTGTCGTTAAAACAGCGATTCAAAAAATCCCCCTTGAGTGGCATACTCATGGGAATACTTTAAGCAAATAAGGAATCTATTCATAAAATACTAATTAATCTTTAGGAGGACTTTTATTATGTTAAAGCAAATCGCTACAGTAACAACATTAACAGCAGGAGTAGGTGCAGCAGCAATTGGATTAGATCATCACGATGCTGATGCCGCTGAAGGTAGCTATAATTATTCTTGGAGTTACAACTACAATACAAATGGTGGTTCAACAAACTACGATTATTCTTCAAATAACTCTTCATCATATACAAATGGTACAAACACAACAACTACATCTACATCTACACATTCAACAGGTTCTGTTTCAGCAGGTAACTTATACACAGCGGGTCAATGTACTTGGTACGTGTATGACAAAGTCGGTGGATCAATCGGTTCAACATGGGGCAATGCTAACAACTGGGCAAGTGCAGCAGCTGCAGCAGGTTACACAGTGAACAATACACCAGAAGCTGGTTCAATTTTACAATCATCTGAAGGACCTATGGGCCACGTGGCTTATGTAGAATCTGTAAATGAAGACGGTTCAGTTACAGTTTCAGAAATGAACTACAATGGTGGACCATTCAGTGTAAGTGAACGTACAATTTCAGCAAGTGAAGCTGGTTCATACAATTACATTCACGTAAAATAATAGAACCTCATGACAAGATGCGCTGTATTTTTGAATTGATTTAAGTGCATTGGGTGTGTGCATCTATGTCACTCGTTCTAAAATAAACTTTATAAAAAGTGGGCTTGAATTTGATTTCAAGTCCACTTTTTTATGATTTAAGTACGCTTGTCTTGTCACTGAGAAAACGTTTACTTTATACTTGAAGAGAAAGGTGGGAATGACGATGAAAAAGATTTTCGTTGCTGGACCTATTCCAGAAGTAGGTCTCAACTTATTAAAAGAACACTTTGAAGTTGAAATGTATGAAGGAAAAGGCATTATCAGTCAAGATGAATTAAAAAAAGGTGTCAAAGATGCTTTTGGACTCGTGAGCTTGTTGTCGACAAACGTTGATAAAGAAGTGATTGATAGTGGTGAACAACTTGCCTTTATTGCGAACTACGGTGCAGGCTTTAACAATGTAGATATTGATTATGCAAAATCTAAAGGTATCGAGGTTTCTAATACACCAAAAGCCTCTACAAATGCTACAGCAGAACTCACGATGGGTATTTTACTCGCAGTGGCGCGTCGCATTCCAGAAGGAGATCAACTCATGCGTCATGAAGGATTCGACGGTTGGGCGCCTCTCTTCTTTAGAGGTCGTGAAGTGTCAGGTAAAACCATTGGTATCATCGGTTTAGGTGAAATTGGAAGTGCAGTGGCACGCCGCGCTAAAGGTTTCGATATGAATATTTTATATACTGGACCTCATCGTAAAGAAGACAAAGAACAAGCGCTTGATGCTTCTTATGTTGATTTAGAAACGTTACTTAAAGAATCAGATTTCATTACGATTAATGCGGCTTACAATGCTTCAATGGAACATATGATTGATGCCGAACAACTTAAACTTATGAAATCAACAGCTTATTTAGTCAATGCTTCTCGTGGACCTATTGTACATGAAAAAGCATTGCTTGAAGCACTTCAAAATAAAACCATTGAAGGTGCTGCCCTAGACGTCTATGAATTTGAGCCTGAAATTACTGAAGGCTTAAAATCTCTCGATAATGTAGTTATTACTCCACATATTGGTAATGCTACTTTTGAGGCGCGTGATATGATGGCTAAAATCGTCGCAAATAATTTAATTAAAAAAGCGCAAGGCGAAACACCGGACTACATTGTGAACGCTTAAAGCCATGAACCAAAAGGCCAGAACCCCCTGTATAAGGAAGTTCTGGCCTTTATTCATGATGATGAATCATGCGATTATAAGCGCTTTGATTTATTCAAAAATTTTGTTTGATTTGCGATGAGTTGATTTGGTAGCACAGACATGAAACGATTTCTTAAAGCTGTGCTTAATTTCCCCTCCTTTTGTGCTATTTTACCGATTTTTCTTGAGCGCTTAATAACTTTTGCAGTATGTTTCACTCTTAATTGATTATATTTTTTTAAGGCTTCTACCATGTCGTACTTTTCAAACAAGCCACTTAATAGGATGGCATCTTCCATAGCTTGACCTGCCACTTGTCCCATATTAGGCGTAGTGGCATGCGCTGCATCACCTAACAAGAGGACACGATTTTTATAAGTGAAAGTTTTCAATGGCTTTAAATCATAAATATCATGATGCAAGACTTCTGTCTCAGGTTGTTTATCCAAAACTGATCGAACATCTTCCGGAAAATGGTTAAAATATGCTTGTAAATACGGTTTATTATAATGTAAATACTTCGCATCTTTCTCTTTGGCATTCATAGTTGCAAACCAATACGCTTGACCATTTAATAAAGGGACGATACCGAAGCGTCCTTTGCATCCCCAGTATTCCGTCGCAACTTGTCCGAGATGCGTCATATCTTCAACCACACCACGAAAACAAGTATAACCTTGATAATTAACCTTACTATCAGGAAAAATGGCTTGTCGAATATTTGAATGTAAGCCGTCTGCACCAATCACAAGATCAAAATGTGATGTCGCACCTGAGACAAAGTCAAGGGCCACTCCAGTTTCTGACACATGAATGCCAATCACTTCCTCATTTAAACGTATGTTTTCTGTTTTTACATAAGTAGCAATAATATCAATGAGTGATTGACGTACCATTGTTAAGTTTGTCGTCTCCTTCGCAAAAGGGACCTCAGTTAATAATCGTCCTTGATCATCACTAATTTGCATCGATTCTAGGATATGTCCTGCATTTTTCAATCCTTTTGCTAAGTCATGGTCCCCTAATTTTTTGATGACGTTATCGCCAATGCCTATCCCTGCACCGATGTCCTCAATTCTGGCTTTTTTCTCAAATACTTGAATCTCATGACCTTGTTCTTGTAAGAGTGCAGCTACAGTGAGACCACCAATGCCTGCCCCCACGATTCCTATTTTCATTCTCTTTCACCTCATTCAACATTAAAAGAAGGACAAAAAGATTGCTTTTGCCCTCTTCCTTATCAACCTTTCACGCTTCATCTGTTAATTAGCCCAATTTTTCTACGCTAAACTCGAACGAACTTCTCATTTAGGTATTGCGGTAAAAATCACGACGTACTTGTTCTTTTTTGATTCCAAATTTGTCATAATATGTTTGCATATGGTCTGCAATTTTAGCGGCCCAGTCAATATCGCTCGCATATTGGTTGGTACCAGGCGCTTGAGGGTTCCATTTCATCTGGTACAGCGTGATTTGACCATTTTTAAAATAGTTTTCTCTTACAAATTGTGCCCCGCCTTTTATCGCACGCTCAGGCGATGTCCATTTTGCCCGCACCGCATAGCTTTTTCCAGTATCCACTGCGTTGCTGTCAAACGCCCCAATCCCAAAAAAGTTGTAATAGCGATCTTTGCCATGTTTAATCCCACGCGCTAACTCAGAACGCCCTTCACCTGTTTCAACAAGTGCGTGACTCATCAAATAAATCACATTGACATCATATTGCTTTTGCGCTTCTAAAAAAGCCTTTCCTTGATTTTCAAGGACCCCTTTACCTTTAAGCATTTGATTCACTTCTTCTTCCGACAATTGAACGGGTTCTGATAAATCCATATATTGTAAATCGGAATCACTTAGTTTAACGCGCATGGCTTCCTTAACATCCTCATTCGAAGCTTCAACAAATTGATTGTGACTTGCTTTAGTATGAAGCACTTGTCCGTTCACTTGACGTTGATAAGCTTCATCAAAGGTCACATTTTTATCATTTTTTAAAAAGGTCGTCTCATTAATGAATAGTAAAATAAAAAAGACAGCTAAAATCACAATCACTAATACCCGAGAAGGATGCTTTTTTATATATGCTTTCATCTGTTACTCCCCAAATTGATTAAAATTTACGTCATTGCGAGTAAAACGGCAATCACGATGATTAACACGATGGCATACGAAGCATTCACAATGATACGTATCCATTTTTTACCATTGAACATCATATTAAATACAACCAGACTTAATCCTAATGAAAGTAAAAAGAAAATGATAGCCACAATGGTATGTATAAAAAATAATGAAATCAATCCTAAAACGATCAATACATTAGAGAGTATCGCAAGCAGTTTGATTTTTTTAATATCCATAGATTTCCTCCTTTGTAACACATTATATTTTATCATGAAACCTATGACTATGCTTGATGATCAAGCATAAAAAAAGTGGATGAGGTATAAAACGACCTCATCCACTTTTTCATCTATCTTGACATACCTTTTAAAATATTTAGGAAGTATGTCAAACTTTGATTCATGTCATCATCTTTTAGGATGCCCATTAATCCAGTAATTGATGTGCGTTGATTTGCGCTTGCTTGATGCGCTACACGTAATCCTTTATTCAATTTATTCATTAGAATTTTTAAATCATCTGGATTTAAATCACCGAGTAAGAAAGCCATTTGACCGATATTATGGATGGCCCCAGCATACTGGTCTTTGTTTAACTCAGTGACGATTTTTTCTGTAATCACGCCACGTTGCTTGACTGCTCCAGTTAAAGCGTCGAGTATTTTAGCTTCATCTAAAGCTTCAACTAGTTTAATTGCTTTTAAAATACTGTCACTGTTGGCGGCAATGGCATCTGTCACTTTCGTCACTTGTTCTGCTTTGATTTCTGCTTCTGATTTTTCAATACGCTTAATTTTAGAAATTCTCTCAGCCATTATTTCATCACCTGATCCCCTGGGAAGACGTAATCTGGTCTTGCCCATTTTTTCTCAACTGCCACACTATATTGCGGATTGCGCTGTTGGTTACGGAAATTTGTCGGATTGAGTGGTGATTTACCACGCTTACTTAAGACTTCCATACGGCAACAAGTGGATTTATATGCCGGTGTATGTGTTTCTGGGTCAGTCACACTGCTCGTCAAGTAGTTGATGGCCGCAGCATTGTTATCATTAAGTGGTAAATAGATTTGTTTACCTTTTACTCGGTCTGTAATATGAACATGACCTGTAGCTTCACCTGTTTCGGACGTTAATTTAACCGCTGCCCCTTCGTGGATACCACGCTCTTTAGCAAGTTCTGGTGAAATTTCAATAAATGTTGATGGCATTTTGTATTTAAGTCCTGGAACTTTATACGTCATATTACCTTCATGGAAGTGTTCAAGTACACGTCCATTGTTCACATGTAAATCATATTCTTCATTTGTTTTATAGAAGTTATCAAATTCGAGTGGGAAGAATTTTGCTTTACCATTATCGAAGTTAAAGCCTTCTGTAAACAACAATGGAGAATCTGTACCATCCGCTTCAACAGGCCATTGTAAACTATTGTAACCTTCTAATCGATGATATTTTACACCTGCAAACATTGGTGCTAAGTCAGAAGCTTCATCCATAATTTCAGATGGATGTTGATAGTTCCAATCAAAGCCAAGTTCTTGTGCAATAAGTTGTGTAATTTGCCAGTCTGGTTTAGAATCACCTAATGGCTCTAACGCTTGATATAAGCGTTGGAAACGACGTTCAGTATTTGTAAATGTACCCTCTTTTTCAAGTGATGGACTCGCTGGTAAAATCACATCTGCATATTCAGCAGTAAATGTTAAGAACTCATCTTGAATGACTAAAAAGTCTACTTTTTCAAGAGCAGCTTGAACGTAGTTGATATTTGAATCAACAATACCCGTATCTTCCCCTAGAATAAAGAGACTGTGTACATCACCTGCATGAATATGATCCATCATTTGATGGTTGTCATAGCCAGGTTCGCTTGGAATTTTTACGCCCCATGCTTTTTCATAACGTGCGCGTGCTACATCATCTGTAACCCCTTCATAACCTGGGAATTTATCCGGCATACTACCGAAGTCAGAACATCCTTGTACGTTGTTGTGACCACGTAATGGATATGAACCTGCGCCTGGTTTCATGTAGTTACCTGTTGCAAGTAACATATTTGAAATCGCCGTACTTGTATCAGAACCTGTTTCTTGTTGCGTTACACCCATTGCCCAACAAACAACTACTGAATTCACGCTAACAATTTCTTTAGCTAAGTGAATTAAGCGTTCTTTAGGAATGCCTGTTGTTTCTTCAGCAAACTCCATTGTATAAGGTTCAAGGGATTTGTAATATTCATCTGCATGATCCACCCATTTTTCAATGAATGCTTTGTCATGCCAATCATTGTCGATAATGTATTTTGTCACGGCAGACAACCAGACTAAATCTGTCCCTGGATGAGGTTGATAGAATTCGTCCGCACGTTGCGCCATTTCATGTTTACGAATATCAAAAACATGTAATTTTTGACCAAATAGCTTGTGAGATCGTTTAATACGTGAAGCAATGACAGGGTGCGCTTCAGCTGTATTCGTACCAATCGTAATAACCATTTCAGCATTACCGATATCCTCAATAGAACCAGAGTCTCCACCATGACCCACCGTGCGGAATAAACCTTTAGTCGCCGGTGCTTGACAATAGCGTGAACAGTTATCGATATTGTTTGTTCCAAAGACTTGACGTGCCATTTTTTGCATTAAATAAGACTCTTCATTTGTAGCTTTTGAAGATGAAATAAATGAAAGTGCTTTTGAACCGTATTTTTCTTTAATATCGTTCATGCGCTTAGCGACATATGGAATCGCTTCTTCCCATTCAACCTCTTCAAATTGATCGCCACGGCGAATCAATGGTTTCGTTAAACGCTCTTCAGAGTTCACGTAGTCCCAACCAAATTTCCCTTTAACACAAGTTGAAATTTTATTGGCTGGTGAATCATGAGACGGTTGTACTTTTAGAATTTCACGGTCTTTTGTCCAAACTTCAAAGCTACAGCCGACACCACAATATGTACATACTGTTTTTGTTTTCTTAATGCGTTCTTCACGCATCGCAGCTTCTGAATCAGACACAGCAAATAATGGGCCGTAGCCTGTTTCTGCTTTTTTCGTTAAATCAATCATAGAGGCTAATGAGCCTGGTTCAATATCAGTCATGTAGCCTGCATTGCCAACCATATTATTTTCCATCATGGCGTTACATGGACATACCGTTGCACATTGACCGCATCCTACACATGAGGATTCATTAATTGAAACATCATTGTCCCAAATAACACGTGGTTGTTCACGTTCCCAGTCAATCGTTAACGTTTCGTTTACTTGTACGTCTTGACACACTTCTACGCAACGTCCGCACAATATACATTGGTTTGGATCATAGCGATAGAATGGCCCAAAATCAACCTCATAGGGTTTTGGTTTATACTCATATGTTTGGTGTTCTAGGCCCCATTCGTCCATTGTATTGTGAATTTCACAGTTGCCGTTATTATAGTCACAAACTGTACAGTACAGTTGGTGTTTTTCTAAAATGCGATCTAAAGCTTCTTTTTGACTTGTTTGTACATCTTGACCTTGTGTGTTGACTACCATTGAACGATCAATTGTCGTCCCACAAGCGCGTGCGATTTGCCCGTCGATTTCGACTGCACATGTATCACATGTCTGTATAGGACCTAATGATTCGTTATAACAAATGGAAGGTACGAATGTATTTTGCTCTTTAATGAACTCAAGTAAATTTTTACCTGGTTCTACAAGATAATCTTTACCATCTAAAGTTACGATAAGATGTTCTTGCATAGTATCCCCCCTATAAATCAAATATATGCCTAAGATGCCCCCACATACTTAGCTATTACTATTTTATACTGTTTAACTGTAAATGTTAACCTTTTACCAATATTTTACCTATTGTTCATTTTACAAAAATGAAAGCGGTAACTTTCTATACCCATAAATTCATTTTCTATGCTTATGAAAGTGTGCCTAAAACACCATCACTATCTTCAGAAAATTGAATAGCCGTTTGAATCGCCAACATAAGCCCTCTCGTCATCGTTGAAACGGGCATAGCAGGCACTTTTTCTCGTCCTTGAACTTGTTCAGTAGCATAAGGGAGGTGAATAAATCCCGTTCGCATATTCGGATAACTCGTTTTAGCGAGGTGGGCTAACTGATACATCACATGATTACAAACAAATGTTCCAGCAGTGTTGGATAATTCACTAGGTGTTCCCGCTTCTCGGAGGTGTTGCACCATGCGCTTTACAGGCAAATCAGAAAAATACGCTGCTGGCCCTTTGGGTTGGATAGGCTGGTTGATGGGTTGTTCTCCAGTATTATCGGGAATCACGGCATCATCAATGTTAATTGCAATACGTTCAGGAGTGATTGCAGACCGACCACCTGCTTGTCCTACAGCGATGACAACATCGTATGTTTTTTTAGCCAATTGTGATTTAATCACCACAACACTGTCTTTAAAACTGGTGGGAATGACAAGAACGTCTATAGGATGATGCTCAATATGTTCAGGTAAATCTGCCGTTGCTAATTGTGCAGGATTAACGCTTTCCCCATTAAAAGCTTCAAATGCAGTTATTAAAATATTCATGTTTCTTCCTCCTTTTTAAAATTTTCAAGTCCAACTTATTGAAAATAACCGTTTAATATAGAAAAAAATCCGCCCACAAAAGGGCGAATTTTAAATGTTATAATCCTAAATTATCACGATAACGTTGTACAATTTGTTGTTTGCTGTTTTCATCAGGTACAAAGTAATAAAGACCGTCTTCACCCGTTGTATCTGAACCTTGAAGTTGGTGTCTATTTACAGTTTCATTACCCTCTTTATAGTTACTTCTGAACGTGTTTAATTCTCCTAAAGTCATATCCGTCTTAACGTTATCACTCAACTGATTCATTAAACCATTAAAATTAGTAATAGAAGAGACGCTTGTTAATTTGTTCGCTAAACCTTGGAGCACAAGTTGTTGACGCTCTTGACGACCAAAATCGCCTCCAGCTCCAGATTCTTTACGACTTCTAATAAATGCCATCGCTTGGTCTCCATTAAGATGCGCTTTTTGGCCTTGAGTAAAGGTTTGTCCCTGAGCGGTAAATGTTGCGTTGCTAACAACATCAATGCCACCTACTGTATCAATCGTATCTTTAAGTCCATCCATATCTACCGTCGCGTAATGGTCGATAGGCACATTCATTAATTTTTCGAGTGATTTAACAGCCATATCTGGTCCACCATAGGCATAGGCATGATTGATTTTTTCAGTTGTTCCACGTCCTACAATTTCTGCACGTGTATCACGTGGAATACTAATAATTTCTGACGTTTTTTTATCTGGGTTAATCGATAACAACATTATAGTGTCACTTCGTTGCCCGTCATGTTGTTGCTGGCGTTGTGCATTCGAATCTATCCCAAAAAGTGCAATAGAAATCGGTTCCCCTTTGTCCATGTTGACCTGACTAGAACGTAAAGCTGAATGTTCTCGGTTTAAAGGATTATGAATGGCACCTCCTGTAGAAAAGATTTTAAACGCTAAATAGGCGATAGCAAGTAGCACTAAAATGAGTAAAATACCAATTATCCACAATAACACTCTCATTACAGGATTTTTACGTTTCTTGGATCTTTGATAGTCCAAAATGTGTTCACTCCATTCTATTGATTACTCAATATATGTTTATTTTTATAACAATAATTTGATAATATCGCAATTGAATTCATTTCGAATCCGTCTTAAGACGCAACGCCTATTTTTCATAGCCCCCATCGGCCAACAAAATGGACAATATTTCATCGTGGCATCCCGGATTACTAATAATAAAGGGACCTCCAGTGACAAAATCGATCTCTTCTTTATCAAAGTTTGTCATTTTGAGCCCTAATTCTTCAGCAAATAAAAACTGTGCCGCAATATCCCAAGGTTTCGCATTTGTATGAATGTGTGCCCCAAATTGCCCTGTAAACACACGCGCTGAATCTAAACCACATGCGCCAATCAATCGATAAGCAAATGAGGCATCGAGTAAGGCATGCATCGTTGAATCATTTAATACTTTATTATTAAAGGAAACAACCACATCTGAAAGCGCCATTGAAGCCACCGGTTCGATACGTTTATCATTAACGAAAGCGCCTCCTCCACGTTTGGCATGATACAATTTTTGACGTGGAAAATCATATATGTAAGATAACGTAGGGCGCCCATCAACAAATAAAGCGAGAATCACACAATAATCATCTTGTTGCTTGACTAAATTTGCAGTGCCATCAATAGGATCCATTACCCACGTATAGCCTTTTCTTAAATTGTCCGTTGCTTGGTGCGCTTCTTCACCATACAATGTGTGGTCTGGATATAAATCAGCGAGAAAACGCTCAAAATTTGATTCCAACGTTTTATCCACATTTGTTACAAGGTCAAACCGATTCTTTTTAGTATCAGTAGAGATTTCTTTTATCAAAGATGGAATTAACAAATTAAGTCCACGTAACCATGTTTTTATTTCATTGTCTATTGCATTAATATCATTTTGAGAAACCATAACTATCCCTCCTCTAACGGATTGTTTTCATTATACATCGTAATATTCATATATACCAATATTGACCGATGACCCCCAGAATAATGTCCTTGATATTAATTAAATAAAAAAACCGATTGGATAAACCAACCGGCATAGAAAGGAAAGTAAGTAATAAATATTGAAGATGTTTAACTAGCCATAAGTACAACTTATCACGTCAAACTTTAACTATCTGCTGATAGCTTACCCCTCGTTTGATGATGCTGTACCATCCCCTAGTAGCTAATTCATACTATATCACAAATCCTGCAAAAATGTAAGCGTTTTCTTTTATTTTTTTGATTTTCTTTTTTTATTTACATAGACCCCACAGTTTCTACGTCATTTGAACGTCAATATACATTGAAATTCTTATTAATAAGCATCTCCATTTTAATATGGTAAAATATATTAAGAAAGACTAAGAGATGGAGGTGGAGGAGTTGAACAAAGAAGTCCGTCAAAATAAATTAATTCAATTAATTCAAACCCATAGGCAAATGTCTGCTGTTGATCTCGCGCGTCACCTTCATGTCTCTAAACGAACAATACTTAGAGACATTCAAGAACTTGAAGAGAAAGGCGTTCAAATATTAGCACATTCAGGGAAATATGGGGGCTATGAAATTCAATCTCAACCTCAAAATATTAAAATAGAACTTAATGATGCAGAAGTGCTTGCGTTATATTTAATATTACAAGAACGTCGGCACCAAAGCGCGCTCCCTTTTCAATCTGAAGTCACGCAATTGATTCAAAAATTATTACGCCAACCCAATACATCATTACGACGGAATATGAAACAACTCGATCAATATATTCATTTTGAAGGCGAGGCCACACCTCCATTACCCGCACTTTTTAAAAATATTTTGATTTATAGTCATGAACGCAAAGTCATGGGGCTATCCTTTTTGCCGTCTACGCGCCGTAAATCCAAATTTGCGAATGTCGTTTTTATCGGTTTAGTGTGTCGAACGACTGAATGGAAAGCCGTTATTTACCATATTGGTGGTGACTATACCGAACTCATAGACATCGCCACAATTGACGATATAGATTATTCGTTCCATAAATCCATTCAGACTAATGACATTACAATGAACAATTATGAAGACTATTTACCTGACCATGATTAATACAAAAATATCTGCTCATAAGTTTTGTCCTTGAGTTTCCTATATTAAATGAGCCATCAATAATTCTAAGAAGAGAGCTATTGATGGCTTTTTTACGACGTGTGCGCGCTATAGTTTGAAGACATTTTTTCATCTATTCATAGCCTTTTTTGTTTAGCCTCCGTTTCTAATCAAAAAAATGCCGAGAGGAGAGGATAAAAAATCGGTCAGATTTCTAGGTCCAATCTCTCGACATGCAGCACATTATATTTGAATGATTTACTTATCTCATTCCATAATGTAAAAAAATAACATTCCTTTTTACCATTTATGGAATCATACTAATACAAAATGAGACAAAATTATTTAGCATATGAAACGCAATCGCAACACCTAAATTTCTTCCACTTTTCATGTATAAAAAGACGAGTGGGATGGCAATGATAAGGTAATCAAAAATTTCTGTCCAATTGGTAAAATCAACTAAATGAATCGCCGAAAATAATAATACAGAAATCACACTCATCACTACAAAATTCAACTTTTTACCAAGTTCGCCTATTAAAATATGTCTAAAGAAAATTTCTTCAACGATTGGCCCAGCAATGACAATCAATAAGAAATTAAAAGGTAATAGTTGTGGAATGGATAAGAGTTGTTCTATAATTTGCTCGTTTTGTGTTGTATCACTCGTAAATATCGTCGGGAAAAACTCTTTAACCATACTAAATAAATACATCACGCCAACCATGACCAAATAGATTGCAATAATCCATAACCACATCCGTTTAACCCCTTGACACCATTGTTTCATCCAGCTTTTGAATAAATCTAAATTAATGAGAAAAAATGCAAAAATTACTGCCACATAAGCGAGCAATTGTGTTAACAATCCAATCGCTTCGTAATTAATTAATGACGTATGCGGTTGTAATAAAATCTCTTCAAATATGGCCGCATTGATCATCACAATAATCATAAAAACGATAAATGACACAATAAGAATCGGTAAAAGCCATAAATTACGCCATCTAATGTCTCTCCAACGGTATCCTTTCATAATGACCTCCATTTTTTATATTGGTGTATACCTATTCAACCTTCATTTTTATATGGTATAGTATAATATCATAACAGAAAGGAATACATCTATGAATATACAAAATCCTCCAAAATACTCCGAAGCCTCACACCATTTAACAGAAATTCACAAATTGGCACTATCTTTTCACTTGCTCTATCAACAAAAACCCGATGATGCCAATCAAATCTTAGAGGAACTTAAAGAAACCATCGCCTCGATTTACAACACATTGCCTCCTCCAGAAATTCCTGACCGTTCACTTTCTTATGACTATGCCACATATTTTTCTTGTATTCAACAACTTCACGAAACACCTTTAATAAAAATCGATATTGGTGACCAAACACTTGTCACACAAGCTTTTATTAATATCATCGTGCAAGCAGAACGTCGTTTATAACCTCTTATAAATGTAAGCGCTTTTTCAAAGTTTACTATATAATAGAACTAGTCCTATTTTTTAGATTTAAAGGAGGTCTTAGTATGCTAGGTTTTTCAGTTTATCTGGGCAAACCCTTCAACAACGACTACATCCAAAATATGTTGAATTTAGGATTTCGAACTGTTTTTACGTCTATCCAAATTCCGGAAGAACAAAATCATCATTCTCGACTTTTTGAGCTTCAAACTTATTTAAGCGCTTTTGATACAGCGTTAATAATTGATGTGAATGAATCGTTAATTAATGATACACTTTTTAACCAACTCTCACAGTTCGACACGATTCGTTATATTCTTCGTATTGACGAAGGGGCTACGCCGTCATTAATCCAACGCATTTTAAATCATGGACACCTCTGTTGCATCAATGCTAGTACCGTGTCTGAACAATTTTTAATCCAACTTCAAACCTATCCAGAACTTCAGTCTCGCCTCATCTACTTACATAATTATTATCCAAGGCCAGATACGGGTTTAAGCCGCGCTTACTTACAATCTCAAAATGCGCGCATTCGTCACTACCATCCGAATGCGTCAATTTACGCCTTTATTAGTGGTGAGGATTATCGCGGTCCTTTATATGAAGGACTCCCCACGTTAGAATCTTTGCGTCAAACAGAACCGTGCCTTTCCGCACTTATTATAAAACAGATGGAAATCGATACAATTCTTGTTGGAGATCCCTATATTTCTCAAATAACGGCTCAAAAAATGTATGACATGATTGTACATAATCATTTCAGGTTACATTGCCATTTACATTCTAATGCAGACAGAACGCTCGTCCTTCAAGAACATGTTGTTCGACCTGATTGCGCAGCTCATGTCATTCGTTCAAGAAATTCACGAACGCATGTCTCTGAAACAATTGCGCCAACCAATATCCAACCAAGAGCAAAAGGCACTATTACTATAGATAATCATCTGAACGGCCGCTATATGGGAGAACTACAAATCACTAAAATTAATCTTAAACCTCATCCTCATGTCAATGTGGTGGGAAGTCTCACAAAAGAAGCGCTCCCCTATTTAAACTTTTTTAATGCATCAACACGTTTTACATTTGTTGAAACACTAGAGGAGGATGTTCATGAAACAAAATACAACTGAAACACGCAATACTAAATCTGCACATTTAGATGAAATGACAACACAACAAATTCTTCAGCTCATGCATCAAGAAGATCAAAACATACCCGATGTTATCGCTACGCAGTTTAATACTATCCAACATGTCATTGAGACTGCTGCCAGCGTGTATTTAAATGGCGGAAAAATTATTTATATAGGAGCTGGGACAAGTGGGCGTCTTGGTGTATTAGATGCGGCAGAACTCGTGCCTACATTTAATGCAGATCCGAAACGCTATTTTGGACTCATTGCTGGTGGAGAAAAAGCCCTCACTCAAGCTATAGAAGGCGCTGAAGACCATCGTCAACAAGGCGCAGATGATTTAGCTTCAGTCGGTTTAACAGCACAAGACCTTGTGATTGGGATTGCCGCAAGTGGAAGGACGCCGTATGTCGTCGGTGCCCTTGCATATGCCCAATCACTTGGTGCTCAGACGGCTACGCTCAGTTGTAATGCACAAGCTCTCATCAGTCAATATGCCCATTACGCCATAGAAGTTCCTGTAGGTCCTGAAATTTTAACGGGCTCCACACGTTTAAAAGCGGGAACGGCTCAAAAAATGGTGTTAAATATGATTTCGACAGCCACGATGATACGTATCGGTAAGGTGTATGACAATCTTATGATTGACGTTCAGGCAACGAATGAAAAACTCGTCTCCCGTGCCATTGGAATTATTCGAACCATTACACATTTGGATGAACAGGAGAGCACAAAGCTTTATCACCAAGCGCATCAAAACATAAAAGCAGCGATTGTCATGCACTTCAAATCCATTTCTTATTCTGAGGCACAACAGTTACTCAGCAGTCATCAGGGAAATGTAAAATCCGTTATCAATGCTTAAAAAGGGGTTGGACATCATGTCAAAGGAAAAACGTATTGCACAAGAAATTTTGACGCAAGTCGGTGGGATAAACAATATCAATTCTATTATTCACTGTATGACGAGAGTCCGTTTGGATATACGCCATGAAAATAAGGTGAATATGGAAGGACTCAAACAGATTGAAGGGGTTTTAGGCGTTGTACAAGATGAACGTCTTCAAATTATTGTCGGTCCCGGAACAGTGAATAAAGTCGCACAAGAAATGGCTAAAACGTCAGGGGTTAAATTAGGTGAACCTATCCCCCTTCATGATCAATCCACACTGGAAGCAAACACTAAAGCCAAATACCGCACCCCCCTAATGCTTTTACACGTTTTGCTAAAGTGATTTCGAATATTTTTATCCCTCTTATCCCTGCTTTTGTAGGTGCTGGATTAATCGGTGGAATAGCGGCTGTATTAAATAACTTTATTGCTGCTGGAACTATCCAAGCTGAATGGGTTAAACAACTCACGCTTGTTTTCGATATCATTAAAAATGGCATGCTTGCCTATTTAGCTATTTTCACAGGATTTAACGCAGCACGTGAATTTAATGCGACGCCTGGGCTTGGAGGTGTAATTGGCGGAACGACCTTACTAACAGGCATGCCTGAAGATCATCCCTTACCTAATATTTTTACAGGAGAAGGCTTATTGCCAGGACAAGGGGGCATTATTGGCGTCATTTTAGCTGTGTGGATTTTAAGTCTAATCGAAAAACAACTCCATAAAATCATTCCTAATGCGATAGACATTATTGTTACACCGACGTTAACACTACTTTCAGTCGGATTATTAACTATATTTATTTTAATGCCTGTGGCAGGTTGGGTTTCAGATGGCTTAGTCGGGATTGTTAATGGTATTATCGAGCATGGAGGCATTTTAAGTGGCTTTTTGATTGGTGCTTTCTTCCTTCCATTAGTTATGTTTGGACTCCATCATATTTTCACCCCTATCCATATTGAAATGATTAATCAATCTGGGGCCACTTATCTTTTACCTATTGCAGCCATGGCAGGCGCAGGTCAAGTAGGCGCATGTTTAGCCCTATGGTTTAAAAGTAAGCGTAATCCTATTTTAAGAAATGTGCTTAAAGGTGCCTTACCTGTTGGCTTTTTAGGTATCGGTGAACCTCTGATTTACGGAGTGACCTTACCTTTAGTTCGTCCGTTTTTCACCGCATGTATCGCCGGTGGGATTGGCGGCGCTGTCATCGGTGGCATTGGCGGGATTGGAGCAAGTGCAATTGGGCCGAGTGGCCTCTCTCTCCTCCCTTTAATTACGCATCAAATGTATTTAGGCTATCTTGCAGGATTATTCGCGGCATACATTAGTGGATTCGTACTAACCTATGTATTTGCCTCAAACAAAAAATTGATAGATCAATTTGGTAAATAAAGTTGTATTATCAATAGACATGGATGAACTTTACCAAGGATCATAAAAAGATTAAATACAAAAATGACACTCAACACGAGAGGAAACGCGCACTTAAAAGCCATCAAAATTTATGTACAGATAAATTTTGATGGCTATTTGAATGCAAGTAAAAACCGCTTTAAATCGCAGTTATTCTAAATCTAATCACTTCCACAAAAAAACTGCCCACAAAGTCTAACACTTTGTGAACAGTTTTAATAGATTAGTTTCTATAGTTTGAATTTCTCTTTACTATGCTTATGATAGCCCTTCATAAAGAAGAACAATGCCATAAATCCTAAAAATACGAATCCAATAATAACAGAAACGCGTGTTTCTACATTGATAACCATACCAATAAGCACGAGCACTAAAAAGGCAATAGTTAAATAATTTGAAAATGGTGCAAATGGCATTTTAAATGGGTGATTCTCGATTTTTTCAGGGAATTTTCTTCTGAATTGAATATGACTGAATAAAATCATAAACCAAGGAATCATACCCGGTAAAATTGAAGCACTGTAAACATATACGAAAATGTTTTCTGCGCCATCAATAATCATTGGTAAAACAATATTTAAAATAACCCCAACAAAAATACCGATTGAAACGGCTAATACCGTATAGAAAGGCACACCGTTTTTCATGACACGTGTGAATATTTTAGGTAAGTGTCCATTTTGTGCAAGCGTAAAGATCATACGACTTGAGCTGAAAATACCAGCGTTACAACCTGACATTGCTGCTGTAATCACAACAAAGTTAATTAAACCAGCTGCAATCGTAATACCCACTTTTGCAAAAGTTGCTACAAATGGGCTACCTAAATCTTGTAATTCATCCCATGGATAAACGGTTACAATTACAAAAATCGCACCTAAATAGAAAATAAGAATACGCCAAATGACCCCATTTACCGCACGTTTAATATTTTTTTGTGGATCTTTTGTTTCTCCAGCCGTAATACCAATAAGTTCTACACCTTGATAAGATCCAATAACAATTGATAATGCAAAGAAAAATCCTAGAATACCATTAGGTAAAAATCCACCATGCGCCCATAAATTACTTAAACCAATCGGATTGCCTCCATTGCCTAAGCCGAAGAAAATGAGTCCAAACCCTGCCACAATCATTAAGATAATTGTGACAACTTTAATCGTAGCAAACCAAAATTCAAATTCACCAAATGCTTTTACAGATACGGCATTCGCTGCTGCTAAAATGACAACAACAATGACGCCCGGAATCCAAGTCGGTAGCTCAGGCCACCAAAACTTCATATATTCTCCCACAGCAATAACTTCGGACATCCCTACGACAATCCATTGGAAAATATTTGCCCATGCTGTCACATAACCTGCTACGGGATGTATGTAATCTGTTGCATAATTCGCAAATGATCCTGTCGTCGGATAAAGATAAACCATTTCCCCCATCGCACGCATGACTAAAAATAGGAAAATACCGGCGATTAAATACGCGAAAATAACCGATGGTCCGGTCCAGGCAATAGTGCTCGATGCCCCCATAAATAGGCCTACGCCAATCGTCCCACCAAGTGCGATCATTTGTATTTGTCGCGAACTCAGCCCTCTGTGTAATTCTTGATTATCTTTCATGATAACTCCCCATCTCCTTAATATAATAAGGGTCTTTCTGTTTTTTTGTCATGACGCTATTATACTACAATTTTCAAATGTGAAAAGTGATTTTTCTAAAATAATGTAAGCACTTTCATAAAATAGTTTTATTCTACCTAATAAATCTTTCTAAACGCTTATATCCTTTGTCTCTCTATGAAACCAATTATGTAAGCGCTTTTATATAATATTATTCACTTGCACAAACATAAAACCTTTGTTCAAACACCAAAATATTTTGTGAACGTATTCACAAATAATGCTTTTGCAAGTATACTGTTTGTATGATTGCGTAAGGGATTGATGATAATGAATGATAAAAATATCAAATGGGACAAAATTTTTTATGGGCGTGCATGGATCGCAAATATTATCGATACAATTCAAACGAAAGATATTTTGCAAAGTTTTTACTTTAAACGCTATTTACTACGCGCGATGATGGCTGGATTTATTATTAGCATTATTGCGGTTTTTGTTTTGATGGTAAAGGCGACGTTTGCTCCTGATTTAGGCTCAGGATTAGTCAATATGATTGGCGCCATCACATTTAGCTTTGCATTAGTACTTATCTTATTTACGAATTCTGAACTCCTCACAAGTAATTTTATGTATTTTACTGTTGGGTTATATTATCGCTTAATTCGCCCTATTCGAGTGTTTAAAATTTTTATGCTTTGCTTTTTCGGTAACATTATTGGCGCGTTTGTACTTTTTGGTTTAATGCGCTTCAGTGATATTCTCTCTCCTGAAATGTTAACCTTGCTTGATAAAACAATAGAAACAAAAGCGGCCTATACTTTTCAAAATATCTTTATTCGGGCAATTTTCGCTAACTTTTTCATTAATATTACACTAGTGATTGCTATGCAAATAGATGATATTTTCGCTAAAATGTTTGTCATGATGTTTGGGGTTACAATCTTTGCGTTTATGGGATATGAACATGTCATTTATAATGCTTGCTTATTTGTAGGAGGCCTATTCTATCAGACAGAATCATTGACATTAGTTCCTGCCCTCAAAAATATTGTCGCTGCTTTTCTCGGTAATTACGTAGGTGGCGGCCTCATTATCGGTTTATTTTATGCCTATTTGAATGACCATGGGCAATTTAGGGCACATCGTATTAAATAAAGAGTCCTTCATCTATGTTATAATAGCTAAAAAATGAGATGCGAAGGAGTTTCAATATGGATAAACAGCGATGTATTCGGGGTGCTATCATTGCGGTTATACTTGGAGTCTTATATTATGCTATGCAAAGCTTTAATACTCAAAATGACATTTATGCTTTAATCATGCGTTCAATTCTGTTGGCTACTGTGTTTTTTGTTTTATATATGCTTACATTTAGCTTATTGAACAACGCTTCCAGAAAACGCCAATATGGCCCTCCATTAATCGTCTGCGTCATTCTCGGCCTCTTAATTGGGAAGGTCTTGAACTATCCCTTCGTGGGTCTGATTATCGGGATTTTCATCGCCCTCATTATTGGTTATTTTATTGGAAAGATGCAAAGGAGACCTTAATGATGTCAACACAAACACTAGGTATCATCATGATCATTTTACTGCTCTTAAGTTTTATTCCTAATGTCTTTATGTTATACAAAGCAAATAAGGAAGGAACCCCTGCGACACGTTTTAAATTAATGGTAGGTGTGGATGCAATTTTACTTGTATTAGTCATAGCCGCCATCGTTCTTTTCTCATAAAAATAGCGGCTTGGGAACTTTCCCAAGCCGCTATTTTTATCATCTATGTCATTGTAAATGAAATCCACCGTTGAAAAATGTGCGCTACGTCTTCTTCGCCTATTTATATTTTTCCTTGTAATAAAAAATAATACACTAAAGACGCAAGGATACTATAAAGTACTAGGCCCACAATACAAGACGTCATATGCACACGAAAAGGAATATGGCGTTGGAAGATAGGGGCAAGCACAAGGTTACCTATCACAATAATCAGAGGCGCAACGATAAAAAAGAGAATCATTTCTAAACTCATTGCGCGACTCCATTAAAGAATTGGTCTATGACTTGTGTTAAATCTATATCTTTAGCTAAGAGCTCAAGTGAGGAAAAATCACTAACTTCCGTCATAGGATTCGTATTAACAATCACATCTAGACCTGCAGTGGTGGCTGCAGTGGCTCCATTGATCGAGTCTTCAATAGCTAAGCAATGCGTTGGACTAAAGTTTAAATCCTGTACCGCTGATAAATATAAATCCGGTTCAGGTTTGACCGCTTCAACATCTTCACGTCCTTTAATCACCTGAATATAATCACCAATACCTAATCGATTGATGAGCGGTTCAATGTCTGAACGTGCACTACTTGTCGCAACCGCCATCGGAACGTGACGTGCATGTAGTTGCTCCATGAGCGTTTTAACCCCCTGCCTTAAAGGAAGATGCCTTGCATGCTCGTGATGTTCTTGATAAATTTTAGCCACTTTTTCCTCGCCAAAAATCTCAATTAAATAGTGATGCAACGCTAAAGCACGTCCTCCAATATTAGACCTATAGAAATCTATCGAAATGGGCTTTTCCTTCGCTTTTTCAAGATGCATATTAATGACATCAAATAAATGTTGCTCTGTATCAATAATCGTGCCATCAAAATCAAAAATTACCGCTCGGTACATAAAGGGGCCTCCTTAGTTGTCGTTTTCATTTAGTGTAACAAATCTGACACCCGCATTCACGTTTATTCAAAACCTGGTTCTACTGTCGCAAATTCAAACATAATATGATTTTGGCGATAGTAAAGTGATTCAAACCATTTTCTATCAATCAATCCTGAATGACGGCCAGGCAAGTGGTCATGCTTTTCAATAATTTTAGGCAGTGCTTCTTTTGTTGTCGCAATCGCATGATGGTGGACATATCCACGACCAGGTCTTACATTCGGTCCGTCTTTTTGAATGACGACGATATCACTGTATAAACCATCATCAACGAGCGTAAACGTATGTTCATCCATATTTGAACGTTCATGATAGTCTAAATGTTTTGAAAGATAATTTAAAGTTGAGTCTATATCTTTAACATGAATCTCAATAGGACCCATTCCTAAAATTTGATATTCCTCTGGGATGTCTGAAGCTGTAGGATTGCCCCATTCTTGTGGCAAGGTATAATCATCATTAGCAATCATGACAAATGATAGTGACTCTGGATCGTCAAAATAGAGCGCATCTTGATGCATATAGGTGCCACGTTCGATATGATGCGCTTTATCTTGTAATCGTTTTTCAAAATAATCTAATGCTTCGCTATTACGCACAAGTAAGCCTATTCTCGCAATCATATTTGTGCCTTTACGCATCATACCTGCAAGGGGTAATTCAAAAAAGGTTAACAGTGTACCAGGTGTACTTTTATTGTCACCGTAGAAGATGTGGACCATATCATTATCATCTTGGTTCACGGTTTCTTTGACTAATTTTAACCCAAGGACGTCTAAATAAAATGCCTTATTGTCGTCAATATTTTTAGTATACATAGAAATATGATGATGACCTGTAATTTTTGACATACATATCACTCCTAAGTTCTTTTTTTGAGTATACTTTTTATACCATCAATTTTCAATTCCCTTGCTTACCGTTATAACAACATGAAAAAACAAGTTAATCCAATGAGAATAATGGAGCATGGAAAAGCCAATGTTTGAATTAACCTCACTTTTCTCATGGAGAGATGTGCTTTCATCAACCACGTTTCCATTATAAAATTGACCAACGTTAATAATATCGTTAATGTGATAAGCAATTGAAATCCATTGTCAAACTGTTTGACGAACCCGAACGAAAGTACAAGCATCGTCATAAAAAGCGTCAGTGTAATAAAATAATGATTTAAAATTTTAGTCACCATCTCGTTCACTCCTTTCAAGAATCATGCGTCATCAGTTAAATGATTTTTATATCGAACCTATTTTTAGAGACTTTAATGATGACTTGTACCCAATAATTTAAAAATATTTTCGCACAACCTAAATCAAAAGTAAAGTTAATCTAAAAAGATGATAAAGAAGCGAGAAATTGTTATTGAAAGTGATATATCCTCATGAGCGTTTATCAAGATTTATGGTTTTTGCCACTCACACATTAAAGGACCGAAACACTCACATGTTTCGGCCCAAAAAATATATTTCATTGTGCGTACAGCTCAACGCACGGTGAATTTATGTTGTTTCTAATTGTTTCTGTTGCTTTTCAAATCTTGCCGCCCAGAATTTGGCAAGCGTTGGTCCTGTTAAGCAGTGAATAAAGCTGAACACCGCACCAGGGACTGCTGCCAGTGGATTAAAATGCACTGTCGCTAATGAGGTTGCTAAACCTGAATTCTGCATTCCCACTTCTATTGATAATGTCTTTTTATCTTCATAAGACAATTTAAAAATATGTGCAAGAAGATAACCTATAAAATATCCCAATAGATTATGTATGATCACGACAATAAAAATGAGTACGCCTGTTTCAATGATGAGCGCCTTGCTATTTGCTACGACGGAGCCTAAAATTAATGAAATGGCTACCACCGAAACTAAAGGCAAGATATCATCTGTTTTTTCAGCAGCTTTATAAAATAGACGCTGGATGATTAAGCCGATAATAATTGGGATGAGGACGACCTTAGCCACTGAGCCAAACATACTCGAAAACGAAACATTCATCCATTCATGCGCCATTAAAAACATAAGTGCTGGTGTCACGATAGGCGATAAAATAGTAGAAACAGAAGTGACTGCAACGGATAACGCCACATTGGCTTTTGCCAAATAACTAATGACATTACTCGACGTTCCACCTGGGCAACACCCCACTAATAAGACTCCTATCGCAACTTCAGGGGGAAGTTGAAAGGCTTTTACGATAATATAGGCGAGGAGTGGCATAATTGAGTATTGTAAGAGCACACCAATAATTACGGGTTTTGGGTATTTAAATACTATTTTGAAATCTTCTAATCGAATAGATAATCCCATTCCTAACATCACCACTCCTAATAGATAAGGAATCCACGGTGTAAAACTTGAAAAAGCACTCGGCATCACAAAGCCGATAAAACTGGCAATGAGCATCCAGATTAAAAATGTTTTTGATGCGAATTGTCCGATTTGTCGTAGCATAGCTGTCACCTCTTAATTATTTTAATATTCAGAATATTAACACAACAAAAGCGTGTTGACAATACAATTTGATGAAATAAAATCGAGACCTTTTTAAGTTTACGCCTTTAGACCTAATGCTTTTTATAAGAGTGAGTGCTAAAATGAACTTAATAAACCATAGTTAAAAGAGGAATCGTAATGCTTATTGATAAGTTAGAAGACTATTCTATTCAAATTGCAGAATTAAATCGTCGCAAAATTCGTCGCCAAATCGAACATTTATTTAAAAACGTAAATTTACCTTCTCCTTTGCAACATGAATTTTATAAATCACAAAAAGCATATATACTCCGTGTACATATTCAAAAACAAGCCCTTCCATACTTGTTGAGCTTTCTCAGTTTCCATCGTATAACAATTTATCAAGTGATTCGAACTAAATTCGAAAACGAACTCTTCGCCATTGATCAATTAGCCCATATCGAACGCCGGTTTGATTTTTATATTGATGGGTTAACTGACCCGTTCATAAAAGATAAAGTGATTGAAGTGTTACATCAAGGGACCAAGCTCCAAATGAAATATACACTCCGAAAAAATGTACTTTCCCTAACGTCAACGCTTGAAGACGTGGGGGCTATTTTAAGTCTTTTAAGCCGACATCATATTGATATTTATCAAGCTTATGCCCCGTCCCAACCACAAGCACATATCACGCGTATTTCATAGCTATCACCTTCATATCACAACACTTTTTGGACAGTCTAAGCGCCTAGGACACTCTAACTTAAATAATGTTAAATAGCCATCAAAATTTACGCTCTAATAAATTTTGATGGCTATTTTTTGCTATTTAAATCAGGTTTAATGCATCAGAAATGATGCATTCTTGATTAATCTATGGGTTGTTCTTCTATATATTTTTGCATCGTATCGAACATATTTTCAAAACCATGCACCATACTGTCGTGATATTCTTTCTTTTTTTGCTTATATTCGAGTTGGGTCAAACGACGTTCTTTCGGAATTTCACTTTTATAGTAAAACGTCATTTGCGTAATGCCAGGACTACGTTCTTCAAAGTAGACTTCAATATCGTCTTGTTGATCGCTAAAGTCTGGCATTTGAATCGTTAACGCCAACTCTTCACCTATAACAAGATGCTTGTACACGCCTTCAATACGAACGGTTTTACCTTGACGTTGATCAATAATCTGATATTGTCCGCCTACAATGGGTTCACTTTCAACACTTCTATTTGTTCGAGATGTTGTCATAAACCAATGACGTAATATTTCAGAATCTGTCCATGCTTGATATGCAAACTCTGGTGTCGTTTTTAATAATCGGACGATTTTAACTTCGACCCATTCATTTTGCGTGTTTTTCATGGTTACTCTCCTCACTTTAAAACCATTTCTGGTATGCCATACACTGTAACGCACGGCGTTTATTTTTAAATGTACGTTCAATTCTCTATATGTCTAACATAGCACATTTCATCTTAATTCGAATGTGATTTGTTTTTTAGTCTTGGTAAATTAAAAATAATCGCCACAATACCACATAACGCTAACATCACAGGATAGATAGAATATGGGACTAACATCACAGGAGAAATGCCTGCAACTCCCGCTGCTGCAATCAATTGCGGGCTATAAGGGACAAATCCTTGCCATGCACTTCCGAAGATATCTAATAGGCTCGCAGATTTACGCCGGTCAATTTGGTATTCGTCTGCGATATCTTTTGCAAGCGGACCCGACATGATAATCGAAATAGTGTTATTGGCTGTAGATATATCTGCCACACTTACAAGACTCGCAATCCCGAATTCTGCACCACGACGAGTTTTGATTTTGCTTTTTACTTTATACAATAGCCAATGAATACCGCCATGGTGTTCTACTAAACCAATCATGCCTCCAATTAATAAAGCAATGATGGCAATATCCTCCATCCCGACAATTCCTTCTGAAGCCGCTTTTAAAAAGCCTGCAAGCTGAAACGAATGGTCTGCGATACCAATGACACCAGATAAAATGATGCCTGCTAATAAAACGATGACAACATTAATGCCGATGAGCGCCAAAATGAGCACGAGAAGATAAGGTATGATTTTGATGAAATTATAATCATAACTTTGGCCGTGATGAACATGATTGCCGTGGGTCAAAAACCATAAAATAATAATCGTTATGATTGCTCCAGGTAATACAATGCGAAAGTTCACTTTAAATTTGTCTGCCATTTGTGTGCGTTGCGTTCTAACAGCCGCAATTGTAGTGTCTGATATCATAGACAGATTATCTCCAAACATTGCGCCTCCGACAACTGTCGCCATCGCTAAGGCAGATGGGATGTCTGTCGCTTGGCTCAAACCAAAACCGACCGGCGCAATCGCCGCCACTGTTCCAACAGAAGTTCCCATAGAAATAGAAACAAACATACAAATAATAAATAATCCAACGATGAGTAAATTTTGCGGAATCATCGATAATCCGAAATTAACGATAGATTCTACGCCTCCCATCGCTTCAGCCGTTTTAGAAAAGGCACCGGCTAAAATAAAAATAAACATCATTAGAATGATATTCGGATGTCCCGCACTTTTCGCAAAAATTTCGACTTTATCTGTAAATTTTTCTTTAGGATTCATGACTAACGCAATGATGACGCCTACAATCGCAGCGACATTCAGCGGCATAAAGGTAAAGTCTTTTGTAATAATACCTGCGCCTAAAAAGATACAGATAAATACAACCAATGGGATTAACGCCCAACCGCTTGCTTGCTCTTTTATTTCTTTAGACATTATAATCTCCTCACAAAATTTAAGGTCAAACGCTAATAGTGTGGCATGTGTACAATCACTATTAGGTCTGACCTATTTGATGAATTGAACTTCTTATCTTTAGCCATCTGTGCTTCTGGAATTGGCACACGCACAATCATGTTGCCGAAGTTTCAACGGGCCAGTCCCTCCACTTCTCTTGATATGAAGTATTTAATTTTCCTGTTAAACTTTACACGAATTTAGGCGATTCGTCAATTCGTGCCGTCTTCTAAGAGGCGATTTACAAATGCTTCAAAGTAATCTGGAACACGCTCTAAAATACGTTCATCCGGATTGAATTTTGGATGATGCAATGCAAACTCACTTTCAGAGCCAATCATCGCAAAATAGACAGGTGCCACTGTTTGATAGCCTGAAAAGTCTTCTCCAATCGTTAAAGGACGTTCGAGTTCAGAGGCCTGGTAGCCCACATCTTGAGCGGATTGCATGGCCATTTCATGTAGTTCCGGCGTATTGTTCACAGCCTGTGTAATCGTTTGATAATCTAAGTCAATGTCTACTTCATACTGCTTTGCAACACCATCACAAATTGTGCGCATACGTTTAGCGACATTAGATTGGACCTCTGTTTTAAATGTGCGTACCGTTCCTTCCAACATGGCACTATCCGGAATGACATTCCACGTTTGTCCGCTATGCACTTGACCTATTGTGACTACCGCTTCTTCAAATGGCGCTGTATTACGGCTAACAATAGTTTGGAAACTTTGAATTAATTGTGCTAACACAACCTGAGGATCTTTAGCGTCTTGAGGCATCGCAGCATGTGCCCCTTTCGCTTGAATGTGAATACGAAATCGGTCGACATTTGAGGTCATAAAGCCTGGTTTGGCTTGCCATTCCCCTATTTTCAAAGTAGGATCATTGTGAAAACCAATAATCGCTTTAGCGCCCTCAAGTAGCCCCGTATCTACAATTCTTTCTGCGCCAAATCCAACTTCTTCTGAGGCTTGAAAAATCAACCGTACACGACCCCTTAGCGACGATTCACGTGCTTTTAATTTCATTGCTAAACCTAATATCGCCGCCATATGGACATCATGGCCACAGGCATGCATCACGTCTTTCGTTTTTGAAGCAAATGACAATCCAGTTTGTTCATCAATCGGGAGTGCATCAATATCTGAGCGCACTGCGACCATAGGTTCTCCTGATCCGATTTCTGCAACAATACCTGTTGGTAACGGAAGATTCAAAACACGAATTTGCATCTCTTCTAAAATTTCTTTGAGTTTTTCAGTCGTCTGGAACTCATCATTCGAGACTTCCGGATGCGCGTGAAAATAGCGTCTCCATTGTACCAATTGTTGAATATCTGTCATTTCGTCCACCTACTTTCTTATGTATCGAATAATATAAAATAGAAGGGTCCCTATTAAAACTCCTAACGCGAGATTTTTAGTCCAAATAATCAATATCCATGTAAAAGCCATGAGACTTAAATCCTTATAGCGCTTTCTTTTTATGAGTTGTTTCGTTTGCCGATCAAACGTACCAAACGAAATCGTCACGAGTACCGTTGCTAACACAACGATTGGGATTTGACCTACTATATCTCCTAAAAACACTAAAAATAAAAGTATCGTAACGCCCGTCACTAAGGTAGATAAGCGAGAGGTCGCCCCCATTTTGTAATTGAATTTGGATTGTCCAACGAGCGCACTACCGCCAAGTCCACCAAGTAGTCCGAGAGTAGCATTGGCAATACCTTGCGCCATAGATTCTTTACGTTTATCACTTGGATTCCCCGTCAAATCATCCATCATTTGTGCGGTCAAACTTGTTTGAATTGTTGCAACCACAGCTAACATTACCCCAAACAGAAGAATATCTAAGAAGTGTTGAGGTATGATAGAAAGATGAAAAGGTGCAAATTCGGGTAAAATAAATTTAATTTTTGCAAGATCTTCCACTCGAACAATATTAGGTTTTAAAAGCATACTGATAGCCGTTAAAATCACGATTGAAACAAGTGTGGCGGGTACTTTTCGTGTCCATTTCGGTACTGTATAAATAATCATAAAACTCATCACTGCAAAGAGATAAGTTTGTAGATTTTTACCAAATATATGTGGGAGTTGCGACGTTAATAATAAAAAGCCTAATGCATTCATAAACCCAATGACAATAGGTTGCGGGATATAGGCAATAACTTTATTTAATTTCAAAAAGGAAAGACTTATTTGAATTATACCCATTACAAGTGTCGCCCAAGCAAGCACATATATATCATCACGCGTTGTGACCATAATGGCAACGAGCGATACGCCACTACTCGGCGCTGAGACCATCAAACGTCGGTGTCCAAATATACTCATGATGACCATCATGAGTCCTGTGCTCATCATCCCAATCATTGGACTCACACCTGCAATCAGCGCAAAAGCTATCGCCCCTGGGACCATGGCTAATGCGACTAAAACGCCTGCAAGGCTATTGGCTTCGTATTGACCTTTCCATGATTTCATATATGCTACGACTGCCCCATGATTACACACTCCCTCCCCCTCATTCTCTATTTCATTGTATCAAAGTAAGTTGAACAACGCGGAAAATAACCTCTATAGTGCCATTTAAAAGCATCATTCAATCAAAAAAACGAGTTAGGAAATCGCCCAACTCGTTCTATATGGTAGTCCTACATACAAGTATTTATTTGTATCATCACGCGCCTTTTTATTAAAGTGCTAATTGATGATCGACAATCACTTTACCGTCTTTAATCACTTTTTCTGCATGATTTATACCATAATGATAAGGAATGTATTCATGGTTTGGGGCATGCCAAATGACGATATTTGCTTTATCCCCTTCATTGATAGTTCCCGCATCTACATTAATCGCCTTCGCTGCGTTAACAGTGACCGCATTCCATATTTCATTTGGTGATAATTTAAGTTTAAGGGCTGCAATGGCCATCACCATTTGTAAATTATTTGTCACACAACTGCCTGGATTAAAATCTGTCGCAATGGCGATTGCACCATGGTTATCTAACATGCCACGTGCATCTGCATAGTCATTTTTACCTAGATAAAACGTAGTTCCCGGCAATAAGACCGCAACCGTATCTGAATCTTTTAATTTGGCCTTGTCTTCATCACTAGAAGCCACAAGGTGATCTGCAGAAATCGCTTCTTCATCTATGGCAAGCCCTAAGCCGCCTAAAGGATCAATTTCATCTGCATGAATTTTCACTTGGAAACCTTCTTTTTTAGCCGCTTCCATGTAACGCTTAGATTCTTCTATAGTAAAAACGCCTGTTTCGCAGAAGATATCCGCAAAATCTGCATATTTTTTAACTTCTGGAAGCAATTCTATCATCTCTTCTAAAAAAGCTTCGTTTGAGGTTGCATCTTTTGGAACTGCATGAGGTCCTAAAAATGTATGTCTCATATCAAGCGCATATTTTTCTTGTAATCGACGTGAAACACGAAGTTGCTTCAACTCATTTTCTTTGTCTAAGCCATAACCACTTTTGCTTTCAACGGCTAAAACTCCGTGATGAATCATAGTCAACAAATCATGTTCTGCCTTTTTGAATAAATCATCTTCACTCGTTTGACGTGTGGCTTCAACCGTTGAAAGAATGCCGCCACCTTGCTCTAAAATTTCCAAGTAAGAAACTCCTTGTCGTTTCAACGACATTTCGTGTTCACGAGAACCCCCGTGCACCAAATGTGTATGGGCATCTATAAGCGCAGGAGAAACCACCTTACCTGTCACATCAATCGTTTCTTTCGCTTCATATTCCTCTGAATGCGGACCAGAATAAACAATTTTTCCGTCTTTTACAACAACAGTCCCATTTTCAATGACTGTGAGTTCGTCTAATTCTGCGCCTTTTAACGGGCGTTCAGTTGATTTGGGTAAAATTAATTCTTTAATGTTTTGGATTATTAAATCATTCATTATTTGTCATCACCTTTATCTGTAATCATTGGAATATCTACACCTTTATTTTGCGCAGTTTCGATAGCAATGTCATAACCTGCATCTGCATGTCTTACTACTCCCATACCCGGATCTGTAGTTAATACACGTTTTAATCGACGATCAGCGCGTTCAGAACCATCAGCTACGACAACCATACCCGCATGAAGAGAATATCCCATACCAACGCCGCCACCATGATGCACAGAAATCCATGATCCACCGGCTGCTGTATTCACAAGTGCATTTAAAATTGCCCAGTCCCCTACTGCATCGGAACCGTCTTTCATCGCTTCTGTTTCACGGTTAGGAGAAGCCACTGACCCTGAGTCTAAATGATCTCGACCAATAACGATAGGTGCTGAAATTTCACCTTTACGTACTAATTCATTTAAAGCTAAGCCCATTTTGGCACGATCACCATATCCTAACCATGCAATACGTGACGGTAAACCTTGAAACGCAATTTTTTCACTCGCCATATCTAACCAACGCATGAGCTTTTCATCTTCAGGGAAAAGTTCACGCATTAATTGATCTGCACGTTCAATGTCTTTAGGATCACCTGATAAAGCCGCAAAACGGAAAGGCCCTTTACCTTCACAAAATAGTGGTCGAATATAGGCTGGAACGAAGCCTGGAAAATCAAACGCCTTTTCGAGTCCTTGGTCAAACGCGACTTGACGAATGTTATTTCCATAGTCAAAAGCAATCGCGCCTTTTTCTTGGAATTTCAACATCGCATCGACATGTTTTTTCATTGATTCAGAAGATAATTGGACATATTTTTCTGGATCTTCTTCACGTAACTTTGCAGCTTCTTCTAAAGAATAGCCTTCAGGGACATATCCATTTAATGGATCATGCGCAGAAGTTTGGTCCGTAACAATGTCAATTTTAAAATCACGTTCTAAAATCTCATGGTGAATTTCAGCTGCATTACCAACTAAACCAATGGATAAGGCTTCACCTTTATTTTTAGCTTCTTCAGCTTTTTCTAAAGCTTCATCTAGAGAGTGGGTAATGATATCACAATAACGCGTGTCAATTCGCTTTTGAATTCGTGTTTCATCCACGTCTACACCGATGACAACCCCTTCATTCATTGTTACTGCTAAAGGTTGTGCGCCTCCCATTCCGCCAAGACCTGCTGTTAAAGTGATTGTTCCTTTTAATGAACCATTAAAATGTTGATTCGCACATTCTGCAAACGTTTCATAAGTTCCTTGAACAATCCCTTGAGAACCGATATAGATCCAACTCCCTGCAGTCATTTGTCCATACATCATGAGTCCTTTTTTATCTAATTCATGGAAGTGCTCCCAATTTGCCCATTTAGGAACGAGCACTGAATTAGATAATAATACACGTGGTGATTCTTCATGTGTTTTGAATACAGCGACAGGTTTTCCTGATTGCACAAGCATTGTTTCGTCCTTTTCTAAACGGCGTAATGTTTCAACAATTGCATCAAAAGCTTCCCAATTTCGCGCTGCTTTCCCTATTCCGCCATATACTACTAATTTTTCAGGATGTTCAGCAACTTCAGGATCTAAGTTGTTATATAACATACGTAAAACCGCTTCTTGTTCCCAACCTTTACATTCAATTTCTAACCCTTTTTTCGCTTTAATTTCTCTTGACATCATGAATCTCTCCTTTGTTTAAAATAATAGTAGACTAATTGGAATGGTAATCAATAATGTTAAAACAACACGAATAAACCAAATGACCACTAACTTCCAAATAGGAATTTTAATTTCCGTCGCTAAAATACAAGGCACTAGCGCTGAAAAGAAGATAATCGCTGAGACACTTGTAATCGCAACGACAAATTTCACCTCTAAAGCGGCTTTAGCCACAAGCAATGAAGGTAAAAACATTTCAATAATTGAAATGGCCGAAGCTTTTGCCAAAAGGGCTTGATCTTGAATTGGAAAAATCATAATAAATGGGTAGAAAATATAACTCACCCAATCGATAATAGGTGTGAAATTTGCCAATAATAATCCGATAAATCCAATTGATAAGATGGAAGGCAAAATGGCAATAGTCATTTCTAAACCGTCGCGGACATTGACCCAGATGTTTTTCAATAACGGCAATGAATGATGTGATTGTCTTTTAGCCTCATTCCAAGCCGCTTTTAGGCGACTTCCGTTGACCTTGACTTCTTGTTCGCCTTCTTGTCCCCCGTAATAGGCTTCGCTCTCGTTGGAAATTGGGGGTAAGTGTGCGGAAATGGCTGTCACAATAAATGTAATGATGAGACAAAGCCAAAAATAAAGGTTCCAATGGGACATTAAATCCAGTGTACGTGCCACAATGACCATAAATGTCGCAGAAACAGTTGAAAAACCTGTGGCAATGATGACCGCCTCTTTTTTGTTATACATGCCATCCTTATACACACGATTGGTAATTAATAATCCGAGCGAATAACTTCCCACGAATGAGGCGACGGCATCGACGGCTGACTTTCCTGGTGTTTTAAATATTGGACGCATAATCGGTTGCATGAGCACACCTATAAACTCTAGTAATCCATAACCTACTAATAGAGATAAAGCAACAGCACCAATAGGTATCAGTATGCTTAACGGTAACATCAGCTTTTCAAATAAAAACGGACCATAGTCAGGTTGAAATAATAGGTTGGGTCCCCATTTGAAAACGTACATTACACCGATAGCGGCACCCAAGATTTTAAAAAAGACAATAACGGCTTCTGTAATCGATTTTCGGTAATCTTTTCGTATTATAGGCAACACTGCGCCTAACAAAATCATCACCAATGCCACATAAGGCATGAATGCTCCTAGTAAAGCACGTACGCCTAAGTGCGCGTGATCGACGAGTATGGTTTGATTGCCATTAATCGTCATCGGAACAAAAAAGAAAATAATTCCTAAAATGCTGAAGATCCAAAACTGCCACATGTTACGCCCACGTGTGGACTGAACTCCCTTTGTTTCTTTCATTTTTATAATACACCCCTTTGAACTTTGCCTTATGAGCCTTTAACGACCTCCATTATGAGTAGTTTCTGAAATTTTTAATTTGCCATATTTCTCCCAATTATTATTAAATTTCCCGTGTCGATAAAGCCCCTTTTTCTTTATATCAACACGCTTAATATGTTCTGTGGGTGATTCCCCAACAATTTCATTGTAATATGGTAAGATATTAATGACCAATATAAATAAACTAATTATTGATAGCTTGAAACTATAAATGGAGGTCAAAATGAAAATTTTACAATTAGAGTATTTTATCGAGGTCGTTAAACAGAATAGTTTTACTAAAGCGGCTCGTACTTTGCATATCAGTCAACCTTCGTTAACCGCAACAATTAAAAAAATGGAATCACAATTAGGCTATGCCTTGCTCAAACGTACTACGAAAGATATTTCTATTACTGAAAAAGGCATTCAATTTTATAATTATGCGCAAACCTTAGTACAGCACTACCATCAAACGATGGAACAAATGTATGATTTAAAATTAAGTCATACACCTAAAATCAAACTCTCTATTTTAGAATCTACAGCACATTGGGTGGCCACAGTCATTAAAGCACACAATATGAAACATCCTGATCAACATTATCAAATTACAGAAATTTTAGATTTAAACACATTGACGCAAAAATTATTAGATTTTGAGATTCATTTCGGTCTTTCGAATGATGTCATTAAAAATGAGGAAATTATCTCCTTGCCACTCTACACAGAAGATTATGTGGTGTTGACCTCGCAAAATGAATTCCAAAATCAAAAGGCACTTTCTATTAAGGACTTGCCCCTTATTCTCACCATTCAGCCTTATCAAGTCCGCAAACATATCGACGATTATTTTACCCATATGCAAGCGCGTCCAAATATTGTTATGGAAGTTGAGAGGTTTGAAGTTGCGACAAATTTTGTGCATCAACGAATGGGATATGCGGTCATACCCCGCATTTATTATCAGTCCTTTAAGACGAGTCATCTCGATGCCATTCCGATACAACCTAAAATAGAGCGCACCATTTATATCAATTATGCTAAAAACAGACAATTTTCAGCCCAAATGACCACGTTGTTAAATGATATCCGTGAATTTTGGCAATTTAAAACAACATAAAAAATCGTCATGAACGCCTTTGAGGAATAGCGTTCATGACGACGTCTTTCAGTGTTAACACATCAATAATGAATAAAATAAGAGAGGAATTGACCAATGAGTTTAGCTGTTCGTTGATCAACATCGTATTGAGGATTCATTTCTGCAATGCTCACAGATGTGACATGATCATACTGTAAAATACGTTTTGCTAATGTTAATACACAGTGTGGCGTGAGCCCGAGCACTGCACTTGCACTTACGCCAGGCGCATAGGCACTATCAATCACATCCATACAAATTGTAAATAATATCACATCGTGATCATGGATAAAATGTTCAATTTTATCTTTAACTTGTGGGGCAATGTGTTCCGTAATTTCGTCTGCAAGCACATATTGCGTTCCTGTTTGGTCTGCATACTCAAACAAACTAGGCGTATTGGCTGGACGTTGAATGCCGATGACAAAATAATCTAAGTTGTCGTCTTGTTCTAACATTTGACGAAAACTTGTACCCGAAGTAGAACTTTCTTCTTTACGATTATCAAAATGAGCATCAATATTAATAACGCCAATCGACTTTTCAGGATGGGCTGCACGTACACCTAAATATTGAGCATAGGCAATATCATGTCCGCCCCCTAATAAAAATGTACGCTTATGATTGAGTATTAATTGTTCGACATATTTTCCATATTCTTTTTGCGCCTCAAATAACGAGTCATGATTAAAGGCAAAATTACCATAATCAATGATGGGGGTCTCAGACGCTGCAGGCAACCCCGCAAAAGCTTTCTTAATCGCATCTGGTCCTTCTTTAGCGCCGATGCGTCCTTTATTCAGCTCCACACCTTTGTCTATCGCATAGCCTAGTAATGCAACACTGTCTGGATGATTTTGAATGGTCTCAACATTTTCAAACTGAACGGTTTGAAAGTGTCGAAACGCTTGTCGATCCGTTTCACTATCCAATCTGCCTGTCCACAATTGTGTATTTGGTTCAAGATACATGATGATGAATCCTCCTTCAAACTAAAAAAAGAATGAACTATTACATATCAAGTATACCCTTAAAAATGTTTAATAAAAATGCTTTCAACATTTTACTTTTATTACAATTAGATGATAAATCTCACGCATCAATTTATTTATTGTATATATACCGTTATAATGTAAGCTAGATTATGAAATGAAGCATGTGATAGAATTTTACATATTTACACATCGCTTTTACTATTATTTTGCGTACCCTGAATATGGAGGATTAATTATGAACCATTCGCGTATTTCAGGCTTTCAATGGGCAATGACAATCTTTGTCTTCTTTGTCATCGCATATGCCAGTCCCGTGATTTTACGAGATTTTCAAGAAGCATCCGGCTTGAAAAATTTCGTGTTCTCATTAAATAGTTTAGGCCCATTTATTGCCGCTATTATTTGCTTATTGATTTTCAAACATAAAAAAGAGCAACTAGAAGGTTTCAAATTAGGCATTAATTTAAAGGTCATTGAACGCCTTTTACTCGCTTTAACGATACCATTTGTAATTTTTATTATTGGTATGTATAGCTTTAACACATTTGCTGATAGCTTTATTCTATTACAAGCTAAAGACTTATCTGAATCCATTTGGACCATTTTAATTGGACACTTATTCATGGCCTTTTTCATCGAATTTGGATTCCGTTCATATTTATTGAATATTGTTGAACGCAGATTACCATTTTTATTCGCAAATATCGGCGTCAGCTTATTGTACTTAATTTGGGATGTGAATACGGCTTTTGGTATGCCATACACGATGTATAGTGCCATTTATGTATTTTCATTTTCAATGATTGTCGGTGAGCTTGTGCGCGGTACAGGCGGCCATTCTATTTATATTGCGACACTATTTCATGCATTTATGTCTTTCGCAAAAGTTTTCTTCTTCAGTGAAGAAATTGGCGATGTGTTTTCGATGCAAGTCCTCGCCTATGCGACAGCTGCTATCGCCGTTATAGTCATTGTTGTAAGTTTAATCAAACGTTTATTGACGCCACGTCATAAAGGTGATGACGATGACACACCGATGTTTTATGACCAACAACGTGAACATGATATTGAAGAAACAGACAATGAAGCGCATCATCATGAAGCGCATCATCATGAAACGCGTCATCATGCATTAAACAACCATCATCATGAGCACACACATAATCATGAGCATCATGAAGCCCATAATCATGACATGGATGTAGATGAAGAAACACGTGCGCGTGCAATTGTACAAGAAGATGAAGCACCTACAGAGAATGACCACGCTACAAATGAACGTGCTTCTCGTTTACGTCGATAATCAAAAGACCGAAGAGACAAATGCCTCCTCGGTCTTTTTGTTATTTTGTTGACTTAGACAATATTTTGACGCCCTTTTTTGTTCCTATAATAGCTTCATCTGCAAGGTCTAAAAAGTATCCTGTCTCCAAAACGCCTGTTAAATGAATTAAGAATTCATGAAACTCATAAGGATCTTGAGCTGACGACATCTCGACATCTAAAATATAATTTCCATTATCCGTAATGAGCGGCGTGTCCTCGACCATGCGGCGATAAGCTTTTACCGGATATGCGGCTTCAATTTGCTTTCCAAGTTGGTACCAGTTGAACGTATCCACCTCTACAGGAAGTTTAAATGTCTCCCCTAAGTAGTTTACACATTTCGATTCATCCGCAAGTACCACAAAGCGTTCTGCAAAAGCATCAATCACTTTTTCTCTAAATAAGGCGCCACCCCCGCCTTTGATGAGATTCAAGTTTGGGTCAATTTCATCTGCGCCATCAATGGCTAAATCTATCTTTTGAACATCATTAATATCTAAGATTGGAATATTCAACATTTTCGCTTGATACGCTGTTCGTTCCGAAGTACATACCCCTCGTAACTGATAGCCTTGCTCCATTAATTTTGCAATTTCAGGAATTAACAATTCAATCGTACTCCCTGTGCCAATGCCTAAAGTCATACCATCTTCAATTTGCGCGACTGCATCTTTCAATGTCAATAATTTTAATTGTTTTGTGTCCATCTTATGCCGACCCTTTCTACGCTTTTTCCTTTACTTTTATTGTACATGAATACACATAAAATACCATCCTCTACAAGACGTTTTGCTATTTTTCTTATACAATAGGACTAACACTTATCTTGGAGGTAAATTATGGAATATTCGATTACAGCGATTTGTACAGGTAAAATAGAAACATTGCATTATGATCATACCTCATTAAAAAGTGCGATGAACAAAGTCCCCCTCCAACATGAGACTTGGTTGTCTCGCCTTGGATTTGAGGGCGATGAGCAGGAATATCACGGTCATGGTGGCCCGGATAAAGCCGTTTGTTTATATAGTACGGATCATTACGCTATGTGGGAAGATGTCATCTCACCTATTCCGCCCTATGCTTTTTTCGGTGAAAATATTTCAGTGGATGGCATTGATGAAACAGAATTGTATTTTGGTAACCGATATCAATTAGGAGAAGCCATTATAGAAGTGTCAGAAATTCGTGAGCCGTGTCGCAAAATCCAACAAAAATATCAATATAATGGGATTATGAAGCGGATGATGGCGACGGGTAAAACAGGATGTTATTTTAGAGTGATTCAAGAAGGTAAAGTCGCGCCTGACAGTCGTCTTAAATTGCTTAAAATGGCGCCTGTAGACACGCGTTTATCCGTACAGGCACTTAATGATGTGTATTATAATGACAAAAAGAACAAAGAGAAGCTTTCCTATGCGCTAAAAAATCCTTTTATTACAGAGGAACGACGTAAGAAATTAAATACGTTATTGATGCGTTGTTCCACAACGCAATAAAAGAAGAGGTGATGCTCATGGAAGTTCAATATTCTAAAACTAAAACCCATGCGATTCAAGCACTTACTAAAACCTATGAAACAGATATTCAAACACTGTTTCACTATCTCAGTACGAATAAAGGGATTCAACAATGGTTTCCAGAGCTTTCCTTTGATGAGGATAAGCTTTACTTCCAATTAGAAAACCAAACGCCTATAGCCATGCATATTTGGGAATATACAAAACCCACACAAATAAAGTTTGAATGGGCGACAGGGACAGTTGAAATGACACTTACAGCATTAAGTCCAAATGAAACTTCTCTACACCTCCATGAATCGCTCCCCCAAACTATCGAACATCTAGGGATGGATTTTGCAGGTTGGCAGTACAAAATTGATGCATTAAAAATGCTCATAGAAAAAGGGCACATGCCCAACCAATCAGAATTTGATTTTAAAGCACGAGCCACACAAATCCTCGACATTTTAAAATTGAAATAAACATTTAAAATCTACTGTCAATAAACATAAAACATTATTTGATATATTTTAAAGCATAAAATCCCCTTCACAATGTGTAAGAGGATTTTTATGCTTTAAACTCGTGATCTTCGAATATAAATATGTCTTCAACAGTTGTGTTGAAAACCCGTGCGGTTAAAATCGAGGGCATAAACTCTTGACGTTCAATTAAAGAGACCGTCTGCCTTGAGATGCCAACTTTTTTAGCAAGTTCAGTTTGATTATACCCTTCACGCGCACGTAATTCTTTTAATCGTGTTCGCATGGCAACAACTCCTCATTCAACATCATATTTTCCCAATCATCACTCAAAAGATTAATTCAACTTGAGGAAATGTGAATCACGCATCCACCTCAATCATTATCAAATGTCACCCTTAAAATATACTATTACCCGGGAAATGATTTCCCTGTCTTTCTTTATCCTCTTGAAGGCAGGACCATGACCAATACGCCAACAATACAAATCAATGCGCCTATCACGTCAAACTTGTCCGGGGGTTCATGATCAATCCAATACGCCCATAATAAACTGAGTACGATAAAAACACCGCCATACGCTGCATATACACGACCAAAAGTTGGAAAACTTTGAAAGGTAGCGACGACGCCATATGCCATTAATAATAGACCCCCAAATAATCCTAGCCACGCGGATTGATCGTTGCGCAGCCAAAGCCAAATGAGGTAGCCTCCTCCGATTTCGCACAGTCCTGCTAATATAAAAATGGCAGTTGGATACAAAAAGTTCATATTTTCTTCTCCTCACACCTGTTGTTAAAACGATTTCTTCAATACTGTATGATACAATCAGCAAGTTTTCAACTTAAAAAGCGAGCTCAACCTATCTTTAGGCGCTCGCTTTTTGTTATCAGGATTTTTTAAAAGTACGTTTTAGTGATTTCCACCAACCTTTTTCAAAAGTAAGGACCGCATTTTTATAAGATTTCGTCGCAAAATAGAAGAGCACTACAATCAGTACGAGATGAATCACGATTGCGATAATTCCTTCATATGTTGGCGTTTCAGGAATTGATAAACGTGCAAATGTAACAAATGGTGAGAAAAATGGAACATAACTCGCAACTTTGACAATAATATTGTCTGGGTTCGTAAGCCCACCGATATAGCCTGTATAAAAGCTCGCCAACATGAGCATCGTTAAAGGCATCATCGTTTGCCCAATGTCTTCAATACGTGCCGTCAAGTTGCCGAGAATAGCTGCAAATATCACATAGGCAAAGACACCTATAATTAAGAAAAGGACACCAAAGGTAATTAATCGTAAAATATGAGGCGTGACCACAAAGTCTAAACCTTTTAATGTTTGCGTAAAATCAAACGCGTAAGCACAGATTAAAACCGTGAGGCCTAAAATAAGCAATTGTGTAAGCGCTACAGCAAGAACGCCTAAAATTTTTGCAATAATATGGAGGGAAGGTTTCACACTGGTAATAATCATTTCAGAAACACGGGATGTTTTTTCAGTAGCGACCTCCATGGCGATTTGGTTGGCATAATTAATGATAATAAACATCATCAAAAGACTACCGACCATGACAATAAATGAACTAAACCCCTTTTCATTTTGATTAATGCTTGCCCCTTTCGCATCTTTAACGACATGTGTGTCGATGGTGCTCGGTGTCAGCAATTGCTGTTGTTCATCTTGAGAGAGTCCCAATTTCTCGGCTATTTGTTGAGATTGGAGTTGTGTCAAAATGGTTTGTAGCTCTTTTTGGTCTTGCTCAGACGGTTCAGAGGTTGATTTAATCGTCGCCGATAAACGGTCTCCTTGTGTTTTAATGACATACGCCCGATTAATTTTTTCATCTTTTAAGGCCTTATCAACTTTGGATGGGCTTAATTTTTCATAATGAATCTCTTTATGTAAGCTTTCCCCCATCGATTTCACGTGTTGGTAAACACGGTCATCTTGTGTCACAATTGCGATATTATCGTTGCCTTTATCAAAGAATTGAATGATTTTATCAACATTCGCTAGCCCCACGATGACTAAAATAAAAAGTATCGTTGAAATCATAAAAGCTTTAGACTTTAATTTGTTAAAATACGTCATTTTAAACGTTGCTAAAAACTTACTCATGAATGTCACCCACTTTTTCAATAAAAATTTCTTGAATCGTAGGGTCTAATATTTCAAAATGTCTGACAAACCCTCTTGTTTGGAGTTCTTGATAAATGTGATGTGCCACCTGTTCATTTTCAATCATAAAAAGTGTCCCCTTGGGCGTTATTTTCATTTCGAGAACCCCTGGTAACGTCGCAAGATCTTGTAAATCGTAATCCGCATCTACAATCACACGTTGATAGCCACTTTCACGTTTGACTTGTTGAAGCGGACCTTGCACGACCATTTGGCCACGATTTAAAATGCACACATCATCACATAATTCTTCAATATGTTCCATTCGATGGGAACTAAAAATAATCGTCGTTCCTTGTTGATTAAGGTCAATGACGGCTTTTTTCAACAATTCTACATTGACCGGGTCTAATCCACTAAAAGGCTCATCTAAAATAAGGAGCTGAGGCTCATGTATCATACTTGCGAGAAGTTGTACTTTTTGTTGGTTCCCTTTTGAAAGCGACTCAATTTTTTTATCACGATGTTCTGTAATTTGGAAGCGATCAAGCCAGTAATCAATGGCTTTTTTTATGTCTTTTTTATTCATACCTTTTAAAGTCGCCAAATACGTTAACTCATCGACCACTTTTAATTTTGCATGTAATCCGCGTTCTTCTGGCAAATAACCTATTTCATTATAATTTGAAGTGTTTATTTTATGACCGTTAAAATGAATTTCACCTTCTGATGGCTCAGTTAAACCTAAAATCATACGAAATGTAGTTGTCTTTCCTGCTCCATTACGTCCGAGAAACCCTAACATTTTGCCAGTTTCAAGTTCAAAAGAAATATCTTTAACAGCCGTAACTTGTTGAAATCTCTTGCTGACATTGGATACTTTTAATGACATAAGCAACGCCCTTTCTTCATTTATTAAATTCAGTATACATGACTCCTCATATTTTGACAAATATACTTGTCATAAAGACATGTATATTTTACATAGTCCTCTTCATGATTTTATAAATATAAAAAGCAGAACATCCATCATATCGATTTTTGTTCTGCACGTATCCTTATTGAATGTTTTAATCTTTCATGAAGTTATCTTTTTTTTGAGATGATGTATCATCATTTGGATGTAAAGGTTCCTGTGTTTATTACGTCATGCTTCTTTCATTTGATACACCCTCATTATGCATCTGTCTGTAAGCCCCTGAATAAGGGACATATTTTGGAGACGGTCCATATTTATTTGTCTCTTCTTGGCTATCTAATAAACTGACTACAAATACAAAGATATTTAATCCTAACAAAAGTATTAAAAATATAATTAATACGGGCCATGGAATAAACCCAGTATGGTTTGTAATGGTTGAATGGCCAATCTCTGCTACTTCTGTACGTTTTGTAAAAGCATTGATAATATTATAGATTATGCCAACTGCAAATGAAAGCATCGGTATTAACATCGAAAAGCCACGATCATGGAAGCGTCGAACATTTAAAGCTAAGTTCGGAATAATGGTTGCGAGCACGTACAAAGCCAACGCAAATAAAAGAACAACACCTACGACTAGAAGGACGAATAGCGTTAAAACACCTAAAATAAGAAGCGTCAAAGTAATGATGAGATGCCATAAGGCGACCCACCAATATTCGCTACGTCGACTTCTCCCTTTAAAATTCAAATAATTCGTCCAAAATAATTTAAACGCTTCGAGAAAACCAACTTGTTGCGTTACATTCATATCTCATGTCCCCCTAAAGTTGTTATACATTTAAAATCTTAACACAAGTATATTAAACTTTTGTAAAAAATAAATATTGAATTTCAAAAAACAAAAACGTATTTTAATGATTTTGTAAAAGCACCTTCATTCTTGAAGGACAATCTCTTTTTTCGATACACTAAAGGTAAATATATTTTGGAGGCCAGTTTGATGGATTTTATACAACGCACGACCGAAGAAATTGCGAAAGATTTACTTGGCGTTAAACTGATTTACGAAGATACTCAAACAACTTTTAGTGGATATATCGTTGAAACTGAAGCTTATTTAGGTATTAAAGACCGTGCTGCCCACGGCTTTCAAGGTAAACGCACGCCAAAAGTCAACTCCTTATATCAATTAGGAGGCACGATTTATGGTCATATGATGCACCGTTACTTGCTTATTAATTTTGTCACTCAAGCTGAAGGTACTCCTGAAGGCGTCTTAATTCGTGCGATAGAACCGGAAGACGGCATTGACATCATGAAGAAAAATCGTGGGAAAACAGGTTTCGAAATCACAAATGGTCCTGGAAAATGGACCACTGCCTTAAATATCCCGAGATCTATTGATGGCTCACGTCTTAATGAAGGTCGTCTCAAAATTGATACACGACAGCGTAAATATCCGAGGGAAATTTTGGAAAGTCCGCGTATCGGTATTCCTAACAAAGGTACATGGACTGAGGCGCCATTAAGATATACCGTTAAAGGCAATCCCTTTGTCTCTCATATGCGAAAACGGGACTGTGTCGAACCGAAGGCCACTTGGAAATAATGCACTAAAAAAGCGCTCAAAATTCATTAACAAATTGAATTTTGAGCGCTCATTTATTTAAAATATATGCCTATTTATGATGCTTTTTTTGTTTTAAACATTCCCAAATGAATAGATATCACTGTACATAAAATCAAAATCACGGGATAAAATGAAAATTGTAAAACTTCTATATAAGAGACGTGGCCAAATTGTTCTGCCATTAACATCCCACTGTCATGTGGTAAAACCATCAAAGCACATGCGGCAAAGATATCAAGGATACTGGCCATTCGTTTCGGTGCAATGCGCGCCGTTTCACCAATTTCTTTAGCAATAGGTGCTGCAATTAAAATGGCAACAACGTTATTGACTAACGCGGCTGATAATACACCAGATAAAATCCCCATTGAATATTCAGCACTTTTACGTCCGCGGGCTTGTTTTTTCATCGTTTCAACAATCCAATCGATACCCCCATAGTATCGGATGAGCGCAACAAGTCCAGAAATTAAAAATGCGACTAAAAAGATACTGAAGGTCGATTCCATACCTTCTCCGACCTTAGACGTCCATTCAAAAAATTGAATTTTACCTTGAATCATCCCTAAGATACCTGTCATCACAATCCCTGAAAGAAGGACAAGCATCACATTCATTCCTGCAATAGCGGCTATAAGGACAAACAAGTAAGGGATCACATCGATAATATTATAAGATAAATCCCCTTTAACTTTTCCAGTTCCCCCAACGATCGCGTAAATAATAAATGTGATAATCGCTGCTGGAAGTGCAATAAGGAAGTTCGCTCTAAATTTATCTTTCATGTTAGCCCCTACGCCTGTAGTTGCGGCAATCGTTGTATCTGAAATGATGGATAAATTGTCTCCAAAATAAGCCCCTGCAATCACAGCCGCAGCCGCAGCCGCCACATTCAAGTCTGCAGATTGTGCAACCGCAACACCAATCGGTAGAAAGGCTGCTTGTGTTCCTGTGGAAGTTCCCATTGCAGTAGCGACAAAGGCACTCATCGCAAATATTCCAGGTATGAGTAGACTAGGAGGAATAATAGATAAGCCCATATTCACTAACGCATCTTGACCCCCAGAAGCACTCGCTGCACTTGCAAACGCACCTGCAAGAAGTAAAATAAGACCAAGTTCTGCAATTCCAGAGGAACCCGCATTTTCTGTGAATATTTTAACCTTTTTATGCAAAGGGGTACGTCGATCATACGCAAGCCATGCAATTGCAATTGCTATAAAAATAGCGACGTGACGTGGTAATTTATCAAAAGCATCTTTTGCTCCAATAGCAGTAAAATATAAACCAACGCCCACATAAATAACAAGAAACACTACTAAAGGCAATAACGCTAAAGCCCCATAATGTTTCTGACTTCTTAATTCATTTGACATGGGTCATTTCTCCTCAAATCATAGTTTTATGATATGAATTATACACGCTTCTTTAAATTTGACAAGAGTTCTAAGATATAGAACATAAAATATCTTATTTAATAACCCATTTTTTCAAAATAATAAATGTACACTTAGTTAGACACTGCTATTGTTTCTCTCTTTAGCATGAAATCACCTTCGTCATTGCTTGATGTGCTAAAGGTTGTAGAAAGTGCAATTGGATATCATGCATGATGACTTCATCTTGTGTTTCAAGCATTAAAGTTAAATGATGAATATGTGTTTCTTCAATTGAAATCGTGTCCATATCTAAACAATTCGGCGTATCAATATCGATGTCACCTTTTTGCAAGATGTCCCCAAATTGGTCTAACAATTGATAGGTAATTTGAGGTGCACCTTCAATATCTTTGATATGGAGTGTCGGCTGCATGACGCCTAACGTCGGATAAAATTGGCAAAAAATATCAAAATCTTCAATACGATCATAGCCACGTGCGACGATATGCATAGATTCATAAAAATCATGGATTTGAGCTTGTTTATACCAATGAGCTACTGGAAAACAGATCATTTTTAAGTGATTATGGCCTTCTTGAACAAATGGCGTTACATTTATACGATGATAAGTGTCTTCAGGCTCAATATAAGTCACCATTTGCTCATCAATAAATATAAATGTCGGAAGTTTGATTTCATTGATGATGAGGTGGTAGTCATTAACTCGATTGTAATCATTCACGTGAAAGTGAGATTGCAATGTATAACAACGCGATAACACATCTTGTGGTGCGTTCGAGCCTTCCCCTTGTGATGGCTTTGTGACTATAAATGATTGATGCTGTTCTATCGTCCATTGATTCTCAATTGTAATGACTGAAGCGGCTTCTTCTTCGCAAAAAGTATTGAAATATTCGTTTTGACTCATATAAGGTGTAATGTGTCTAGGAGATGTTAAACGATTTTTATCTCTATACTGTTCAATGGTCTTTTTTTCTATATACATAATAATCCTCCAAATAATAACATTACTTATTTTTGTACTTTCATAATTTAGCACACCTTTTTCACTCCGAATATATAATCATCGACCCAAAATATGGTAAAATGTTTCCATTAAATCAATGAGGTGTCATTCTCATGCAATTATTATGGAAGTTATTTAAAAAAAATCATTTTGAAGCAAATATTGATGAATGCGGCATCGAAGTCGGCACCCCGAATGTCAGTTACTCATATCGCGTCGTTAAACCTGCCGTATTACATACTATTATGTCAGGCACAGGTACATTTACTTACCAAAATCAAAGTTACGCGCTTAAAGCTGGAGATTTATTCTTATTACAAGAAGGCATGCAAGTCCACTATGAAGCGTCTACGGATGATCCTTGGACATATCACTGGGTTGGATTTAGTGGACATCTAGCCCTCGATTTTTTAGCACGCACGACACTGATGCACCATCCTGTCGTAGTTAATCAAGATACATCAGATATATCTAAAATTATCTATCAAATTTGCACCCGTGCCATTACCTATGAAACTGCAAATTCAGATGATATTCAGCACATGAGTGATCTCTATCGCTTATTATATTTGCTGACACAATTATGCCCGCAATCATTTGAAAGTGATCAAATCGAAATCTATTCGAATGTACAAGCTGCCGTGAATTATATGAATAGTCACTATATGAAGCCTATTTCGATTGATGATGTGGCACTCCATGCAAAAGTGAGTCGTAGTTATCTTTATAAACTCTTTATCAAATGGATGGATCAGTCTCCTCAACAATATTTAATCTATTTGCGTTTGTACCACGCCTCTCAAATGTTAATGACGTCTTCAAAGTCGATACAAGAAGTGGCCCACGCCGTCGGTTATAATGATGCGCTATTATTTTCAAAAGCTTTTCGTAAACACTTTGATATGCCTCCCTCTACTTACCGCAAAAAGTATAAATAATTTATATTTAGCATAATAGATATTTTACACGTAAAAATATATTAATGTATTTAACACGAATTTAATATAGATTTTCAGGTGAGGTATAGTATAATATAATGACGTGAGCGTTTTAAAGCGCTCTCATTATTTATACGAGGAGGATCACCCAGCATGATTGAATTAAATGAAATATCAACCTTGTGTTTGGCAGTGTTTCTATTATTAATCGGGAACGCCATTGTCAACAGGGTCGCTATATTTAGCCGTTTGAGTATCCCGTCCCCGGTAATTGGTGGTTTAATATTTGCAATCTTAACAGCGATTTTATCTAGCACAGGTATTTTAACTATTAAATTAAATGGAAAGTTTTTCCAAGACTTTTTTATGTTGGCCTTTTTCACAACGATTGGACTAGGCGCTTCATTCAAACTCTTGAAACTTGGTGGAAAAGTCTTAATTGTTTATTGGATTCTTTGTGGTGTCCTTGCAACAATGCAAAACGTCATTGGTGTCTCACTATCTAAAGTCTTAGGTATTGACCCATTGCTTGGCTTAACTGCAGGTGCCATGTCAATGGAAGGTGGACACGGTAATGCCGCTGCATACGGCCAAACGATTCAGTCTTATGGCATTGAATCTGCTGTCACAGCAGCACTTGCTGCAGCAACATTAGGATTAGTGGCTGGCGGCCTTATCGGTGGACCCGTAGTGCGTTATCTCATTAAAAAGCATGACCTCGCTCCAAAGCAATCTGTTGCTGAACAAAAAGATTACTCAGAAATCGAAAAAAATACACATTTACATAAACGTTTTAATTTTTCAGAAATATTTTTCATTCAAATTGCGATTTTATTATTTTGTATGGCCGTTGGAACCTACTTAGGGGATTTATTTACAAATATGACAGGCTTTAGTATCCCACTTTATGTGGTTTCAATGTTTATCGCCGTAATTATCCGTAACATTTCAGAATATGGTAATCTCAACTTAATCGATTTAAAATTCACAAACCATATTGGCGATGTTTCTTTAGGCATATTCTTATCTATTGCACTTATGAGTATTAACATTACTGAAATCTATGAGCTCGCATTACCACTTGTAGCAATTGTAATTTGCCAAATCATTTTTGTCGCGTTATTCTCAATTTTTGTTGTCTTCCGCTTACTCGGTAAAGACTACGATGCGGCTGTTATGATTGGTGGGTTTATCGGTCATGGATTAGGTGCAACACCTAATGCGATGGCAAACTTAGACGCTATTACGAAAAAATTTGGAAACTCACCAAGAGCCTACCTTGTCGTTCCTATCGTAGGTGCCTTTTTAGTAGACTTATTAGGGGTTCCTATTATTACGACATTTATTAACATTTTTAAACCATAAAAAGAGTCTGGCTACACGCCAGATTCTTTTTTTCATTTACTTCCCCTCTAGCTAAAGTTGCAAAAAAGGATACAAAAAACTGCCCACAAAGTTGAACTTTGAGGACAGTTTGAAGTCACTTCTAATTTATGATTGTTTTACAATTTCCCAGCCGTAAGGACTATTCAACTGAGACCAATCTCCATCAATTTCTTGACGATTTAAAAGACACGCATCTAATTCTTGTTCAATTTTTTCTTTATCTAAATCAATGCCAATCACTACAAGTTGCGTATGTCGGTCTCCATACTCTGGATCCCAATCCGCACGAACATCTTCACGTTCTTGTAGAATTGCTGCGCGTTCAGCTTTAGGCATGGCTGCCACCCAAAAAGTTACCGGATGAATGTCAACAGCTGTTCCTGCTTGTGATACTAAACAAGCTACTTGATTATACTGCGCGAGCCATGCAATCCCTTTTGCACGGACTACCGTTTCTGGCATATTTTCTAACCAGTGGTTGAAACGTTCAGCGTGAAACGGTAAACGACGTTTGTATACGAATGAAGAAATGCCGTATTCTTCTGTTTCTGGTGTATGTGTCTCATGTCCACCTGCTTCTAATTCTTGTAACCAACCCGCAGATTGACTGGCTTTTTCAAAGTCAAATTTCCCAGTATCTAGCACTTTATCTAATGAAACTTCAGAATTTACAGTGCGAATGATTTCTGCTGAAGGTTGCAATTTGCGTAACATCGCCTCTAAACGGTTCGCATCTTCTTCAGACACGAGGTCAACTTTATTTAAAATGAGCACATCACAAAATTCAATTTGATCAATCAATAAATCAGCAACCGTTCTTTCATCTTCTTCTCCAACAGCTTGATCACGATCTAACAACATATCTCCGGATTGATAGTCATTAATGAATCGATTGGCATCGACCACTGTCACCATCGTATCTAATTGGCAAATTTCGGTTAAATCGATCCCTAACGCTTCATCAACATAAGAAAATGTTTGGGCAACAGGCACTGGCTCAGAAATTCCTGTCGATTCAATGACAATATGATCAATGCCCCCTTTTTTAACGATACGCTCTACCTCTTTTAATAAGTCTTCACGCAATGTACAACAAATGCAGCCATTCGAAAGTTCCACTAATTTTTCATCTGTGCGTGACAGTCCCCCACCTTCAGCAACCAAATCTTTATCAATATTAACTTCACTCATATCATTGACAATGACCGCAATGCGACGTCCTTCACGTTGATTCAATATATGATTTAATAACGTTGTTTTCCCTGATCCAAGATAACCACTTAAGACAGTTACTGGAATTTTATTCATACCTAGACCCTCCACTTTTTTAAATCGTAATTATTACGATTTAAAAGTATACGCCACATTATCTCACAATGCAAGACTCTAAATAAAAAAAACAATACACAACAAAGTAAAAAGGCTTTGTCGCATATTGTCTTCTTTTAATACAACTGGCGTTGTTGCATCCAGGATTTAAGATAATCATCTATTACAATTGAAGATTGACGCAATTCATTGATGTCTTTCACACCTAGCAATGTCATTATTTTTTTCATTTGTTCATGAAAGGCATTTAAATAATCGATGCCGGCATCGACGCCTTCTTCTTGAACAATTTGCAATATATTTCGTGACATGCCGATACTTTCGGCTCCTAAACGTAACGCCTTAATCGCATCAAGAGGGTTACGTATACCTCCACTAGCTAAAATATAAATGCGATTATTTAAATTTCGAGCTTCTAAAAGCGAAATGACTGTGGATTGACCCCAATCTTGCATGTAGGACATATCTTTATTTAAGCGCCGTTCATTTTCAATAGAGGCAAAATTTGTACCGCCTTTGCCACTTACGTCTACGTATGTGACGCCACATTGAATGAGCTGCATAATTGTCTCATAACTCATTCCAAATCCGACTTCTTTAACAATCACAGGTACGTCAACACCGTTAACAATTGCTTCGATTGACTGTAACCAATGTTTAAAGTTATGACTTCCTTCAGGCATGACTAATTCTTGAGGTGCATTGACATGAATTTGTAGTGCATTGGCCTCTATCATTTGAATGGCCCGTTTTGCGTCCTCCAAAGTGATATCTGCACTCACATTGGCCCATACAATACCTTCTGGATTCGCTTGTCTCACGATTTTAAAGGAATGTGCTACCGCTTCATTGTTCAATGCCGCATGCATACTCCCTACTGCCATGGGGATGCCGACTGCTTTTGCAACATGGGCGAGCTTTTGATTGATTTCCATCGTCCATTCAGAACCACCCGTCATGGCATTGATGAACAATGCTTTGGACAAGTTAAAATCTGGAAAGTTCGCACTTAAATCCACGTCATTCATGTCGATATTTGGAATCGCATGATGGACAAAATGAACACGGTCGAAATCCGAAATATTTGAAGTATTTTGTGCCAACGCGAGCTTCACATGTTCATTTTTCCTTACTTCTCTTTGATTGGCCACCCCATATCTCCTCCATCATTCCATTGATACTTCAACTATATCATATTTAACGCACTAAGAAATGCATAAAACGAGAATAATAGGTTATGATAAAAGTATTCCATGCATATCCAAGGGGGAACTGTAATGATAAAATATCCAATTTTTTATAAAGATCACGTCCATGAGGCATGGATCGATCGTAACGGCCATATGAACGATGCTGAATATGCACACGTCTTTAGTTTATCCATCGATCATTTTCATGATCAAGTCGGATTAACAAACAGCGAACGAGATGCTAGAAATTATACTGTTTTCACACTTGAAAATCATATTACGTATATTAAAGAATTAAAAAAAGACACACCATTTAAAGTTGAAATTGCTATTTATGATATGGATGAAAAACGAACGCACTTTTTCCAAACTTTATATAATGCCACAACACAAGAAGTTTGTGCTACAGCAGAAACAATGATGATGGGAATGGATCGAAATACTAGAAAACCTGCGCCTTTTCCGGATGATGTTTATGCCCATATTCAAACATATCAAGCTTCACAAGGAGATATCACTTTTCCTGAACAATTAGGCCACACCATTGGCATCCCTAAAAAATAAAACGAACCCAAGCAAAATTTGCTTGGGTTTGTTTTATTTATGCATCTGTCGCGCCACGATTTATCATATCTTGTTTTGTCACAATCGGGTAATTTTTGAAAATGATCGATCCGATAAAGCCCCAAACAGCACCTATAATCGCCATTGCAACTCCATAAATCAACACCGTCATCCAATGATTAAATCCAAACATGACTAAAAATCCTGCAATCGGTGTTGCTGTTCCTGTCGCATCATTAATCATGCCACTCATAGCGATTACCAGTCCAGCAGTGGCCCCACCTAAGAAGTTTGTAATATAGACAGGTATCGGATTGGCCGAGACAATATCCGCTTGTGATAACGGTTCGATACTCACAGAGATTGTTGATTTACGATCTCCTAATTTTAATCGGTGGAATAAAGTCCCGTTCATAAACGCGGAACTAAACGCGGCCATTGCCCCGACAGCCATAGGAACGCCTGTTAATCCTAATAAAGCAGTCAGTGCCATCGAACTAAGGGGCGCCGTGCCGACAACCGTAATAATTCCTCCCAAAATAATACCCATGATGATCGGATTGATATCCATTGAACTTTTAATGATATCTCCAATTTTTACAAGCGTATTATCAACAACTGGGGTTAATCCCATCGCAATAAGTCTTGCGAGCGGTGCAATCACAATAACTGCACCTAAAAGATCAAGGCCATCTGGGACGTATTTTTCTGTATACTTCATTAAATAACCGATAATGTATCCGGCAAAAAAGCCTGGAAGTAAATCCATGCCCCCACATGCAGCTGCAATAACAAGCGCATAAACTGGGGAAACACCAATTGCCAGTGCAGTCAATCCAGCTGCGGCAACCCCACCTAGGCCTCCAGCAGCATCTCCAAGTTGCTCTAAAAATTTTATGCCAAACACTTGGCCCCCCACATATTTATTAAAAGCTTCGACTAAAAATGACGCAATAGCCGCATTCGCTAATGCCCCCATAGCTCTCATGCCACTAGGCGCGCGATATGTAAATAATGTAAAAATAACAAGTACAAGAACTAAAAACAATGTTCCTATCAATAAATCCATAACAATCCCCTTTCCAAAATATCCCATCCCTATGCATAACATAGTCGGGTAAGTGCCCCAGAATATGCTCATAACCAATGAAAACGTTCCGTTATCTTAATATTAACTCCGGAATCAATAATCATTGTTCAATAGTATCACTTCACTCACACATAAAAGGGTCACATGAATTACAATTCTTATTCTACTAAAAAAAATACATGATTGCACGGAACAATCATGTATTGAGATATATTATAATAAAAAATGTTCGTCATTCTATTTTAATTGTTGCGATAGGAATAAGTGGGACGTTTGAACCTTAGCCCAACACTTCCCATTGCCATTAGGGATGTTGGATTGTTTTTCGGATTTGTTTGAGTACTTTTCTAGATTCGACGATTGGATATAACGGAAATGCTGTCACCATATCTTTATATTGATAAAAATGGATGGGTTGCTGTTCTGCTTGAAAATAGGACTCTAATTTCAACATATCTGGATAAAATAGTTCAATGGTTCCCCCAAACATATAAACAGGTGGCAAGCCTCTCACTGGCCCGTAGAGCGGAGACACACGTGGATGTTTAATCTCTAAATCATCCGCCCAAACTTTAGCAATGGCTTGTAAACTTGAAACATTGTGCAGTGGGTCTTTCTTCTGGACTTGTTCTGTAATGTCCGGATTAGAAAGTGATAAATCTAACCACGGAGAAATAAGATAAACTTGACCTGGTAAAGGTAATTCTTGTTCCTTCAAATGTTTTTGAACAAAACTGAGTGCCATATTTGCACCCGAACTGTCTCCCATAATGACAATATTTGAAGGTTCCGTTTCTTTTAATAAACGGCGATAGGCCTGTTCAATCGCTTCATGAGTGTCTCTATAAGTATATTCAGGAGCTTTCGGATAAATAGGAAGCACTACTTCATGTAACGTCTCGTAAGCTAATTTATCCATAAAGCGCCAATGAAAGACAGAAGGCTGAAGCACAAATGTCCCTCCATAAATATATAAAATTTTATTTTTTATATGATGACCAAAATTGAAACGAAAGACTTGCATATCATCGAACATGTCTTTGACGAGATTGGACTTTATATTAATTTGATCCGGTTGTTTATGTTTTTCTTTATTTAATGCTTCTCTCTTTTCTAAAAATGCATCGATTTCAGCTTGTGATTTAAACTTAATATGTCTTTGATGAGATAAATAGCGTCCCATCAAGTTACTCATGACGTAACGTTTCAATTGGATCCCTCACTTTTGCAGTAATAGTTGTGTTATTTTCATTATAATACGTTTTAACTATGAATGCTTTCATAAATTCGAGAAAGTTGTTTTTCAAACTCATCAAATCGAATAAACCGTCCTTGACGATGCACTTCATGAGATTCATAAAAAATCAAATCAACTGGCACAGTAAAAATCGATAAAGCCCCGGCAATTTCAGGAACTGTATCCGCACTTATCATTCCGATATCTACACCTGGATAATAGTCAATTAAAGCCTCGAGTTGAGGTAAGACCGCATGGCAAACGCTACAAGTCTCTCTATAAATGTGGACGACAGCTAATGGATGTTCCTCAAGCCAATTTTCTAATTCTGCGACAGATTTTAATTCGTATTTCATAAGTTTTCCATCTCCTAAAGATAAAGTTAAACTATGATTTTAGATATGAATATACTATAATATGGGTTGTATTTTGTACGAAAGATTAAACATCGAAACTGAAAGGAGTCATTTATGAAATCTTCACAACCACGCAGTGAAGATTTTGATCAACAATTCAATGATCAACCTCTTCATCGAAACCATCTCTATGCTAAGAAGCGTCGCTCTTGGGTGAGTTTCATTTTAACGCTGATTGCTTTGGCACTCTCAGTCATTTCAGCTTATCACATGTTTTACAATACGCTATTTCAACTTAACTTTTTAGACCAAACTGTGAATTATCATCAATTTAAAGAAGTGATTCAAAATTTAACCCAACAATCGTATATTGATACGAGTGATCTTGAAAATAGTTTAAATATATTACTTACAATGATACATGTCTTTTTTATCCTTGTATTTCTAAATGTTGTTTTAGCTATTTTAACACTCGTCTTTAATCGAACGTTAATCAAAATACTTAACTTCATTATCGCTGTTTGTGCCACGTTGATTCCGGTAGCTATTTTATATATTGTCCGTGAAGCTGCAAAAGAAATGGCGACGAAAGTTGAGCAATATTTAGGCCATATCGATCCTTCCACATTACTTGTTGAAGCGAATGGACTTCATAATGCGATTATTTTTTCTGGCATTGCCACTGCACTCTATTTTATAAGTTTATTCTTTAGAAATCGACGTCCTAAAATGAAATAACGTTAAGGTGAAATAAGACCTAAACTATTGCATTTATTTGTTCATTAATTTATGTAATAAAACTTGTCTGAATCTTATATACTTTCTTAAATGGTATTATAATAGCCATCAAAATTTATCTAAACGTAAATTTTGATGGCTTTCTATTTATAGCTATGATTCAACGTTATCCTTTAATGAACTAAAACGTTGTATTAAGTTTTTATGCATACGCTCTTTCTCATCTTCATTAAAAAAAGGTTCTCTGTCAAATTGGACTGGTCACATTAAATCAAGGAGTAAACTCCTTTTTTGTTGTAAGAGTATAAATTCTTGAACGTTGTTGGTTATTTTAATACTCTTTAAATCAGTAAAACTGAGTCGTAAAATAGATTTTATAACGCTTGTGAATATATAGCATATTTGATTAGTTCCTAAGCCGAGACTTCTGAGGCATCTAGCCGAAACCGAAAATCCATTTTAATATTGAGATTATCTCAATATTAAAATTAGTTGAGGTGAGGCGCCTAGAAAAGCGAGACTTTATGGAACAATCAAATAAATGAAGTTATTTATACATCAGTCCGATTTATTATAGAACCTAAAAAACTGCCTACAACGTCAAAGTTGAAGACAGTTTGTCGAAATATTAAATTTCATGCTGTATGTACTATAACTTAGAAAGACGATAGCGCATTAATGTTTGATAAATATGGTCTAGCATCGTAGCGTCAAATTCCGTATTTGTATCGATACGCCATTGATTAAGTGAGGAAATAATAGCCGTTTGCACGTATCCAAACACTTCATATGGGAAACGTTGGTCTTTAGGTAACTTTTTAATATAAACTTGCACGTCTGTATTGATAGACTGGGTAAAAAATTGAACGAGCAATTTGTAAAAGACGGGATCATCTTCTTGTCGTTTTAATATGTCTCGCATCACAACATTTAATGTTTGTTCCAAACACGAAAAAGGCTCCAACATACGTTTATTTACATCATTATTAAAATAAGGTTTAGTCGTTGCATCAAGCACATGCATCAACAGTTCATTTTTATCTTTGAAATGCTTATAAAAGGTCGTTCTATGTACACTTGCTTCCATACAAATTTGATTAATGGTAATTTTAGAAAATCGTTGCTTTTGTAATAACATGATAAGTACTTCTGTCAATTTGGCAATTGTTTTTTTCACTCGTAAGTCTTGTTTTGGCATCCTAACCAACCCATTTCCCCCTTTGAAAATATATTAATTTTGATTATGAATTTCCTACTATAATTAATAATGCCATTCATTATTTTTTCTCTTAATAACTTCATACATAATTCAACAATCAATCTAATGTGTAGAAAAATTGTGTTTTAATCAACTATTAAAAAAACTAACTTCTCCTATATTAACTGATTCACTAGTATATTTCTAAAGATATGCATGATTATTATTCCCATTTTAGCGATTATCATACGCATTTATTACACTTCAATCATAAAAAAACCCTTAATGTTCTTCACATCAAGGGCTCTTCTATATAAAATATTTCTCATTTTAAATTAACGATACGGTTCATAGTTAACAATTTTTAAATCTTCACCGTCTGCATTTCCCTTTAATAAATAATGACCTTGTTGCACTTGTCCGTTCGTATTTTCATTATTTACGATCACAGAATAAAAATCACCTTGACGACTCACATTCTCCACATTAGACGATTTCAAAGAGGATAAACGGCGTTCTTTTACGCTGTCATTCAATACATCATAATATTGACTCTCTTTCAAAACATAACTTGATACGGGTTTTACTGTGCGATCATCTACAGCGTCATTAAGTGAACTCGTGTATGATTTAAAAAAATCATTAATTTTATTCACAATCGTATCTTCTTGTTCTTTGTTATGGGATTCAATTTCATCTTTATCAAAGGATAACGTAACCGCATTAACGGTTTTTAAATCATTTTTCTTAATGGTTTTTTCTTCCGTTTTAAACGTTTTTCCATGGCTTTCTCCTTCCACTTGAACCGTTAAGTCTTGATTCACTGGAAACGGGCCAAAACCTTGTGCACTTGTGTAAGGAAGACGTTCTCCATTTATGATTATAGTTTTTTTCTCGTCTAATCCGCTCGCATTTTTTAAGTTCACATCAACTTGTGCCGCATCAAAATCTTCCGTCACTGGCATTGTTTCATTATGACTTGATTTAGAGCTAAAGCGTAATTGCCCTTCGAAAGTGCCTCTCTTCGCTTCTTTTTTGGCAGATAAACTGTATTCTCCGGGTATGTAATGACCGAGTGAGACAGTTTGACCTTTTTTGGCAACAACTTTTTTCTCCCGACCATCGGACTCAAAACGATAAGTGGCATCTAAATTGGCTTTTAATTCTGCTTGTTTTGTCGGTGCTTGAAACCCTAAATTATCAAAAATAAAATAACGTCGTCCATTTTTACTGATACGTAAGACGTCAATTTGATCTTTTGTTTTAATATATTGGGCCACAGTGCTATTTTGATCTAAATGTTGAATAGTTTGATGAACTTCTTTGTCAAATTGCGTCATCCCTATTTCTTTTTTAATAAATTGAATATAAGTAGCCGCTTCTTTTCTACCTACTTTATTCGATTTTGAACTTAAAAGGCTCCCAACACGAGAGGCATCATCATTATCAATCGCATTAATCAATAAGTTTGCTTGTGCTTCAGGAGAATTGTAGTTTCTTAATAATAAAAATAATATGACAAGAAGAATCAAAATAAAACCAACTATGCCGAGCGGAATGATGCGCTTCAACTTGAGTTGCTTCTCTTTCTGTTCGGCTTCTTCTCTTGTTTTAAGCTTTGATGCAGACGGTTTCGATGTACTTTTTGAAAATGAAACTTGACATTGACACTGTTTACATCTCATGTCGTCACCTAGTCGGTTGCAATGACAATGCGGACATTGTTCCATTATATGTGGCCACCTCCTCGCTTTAAAAATATTAGAATGTCTATTTTACATGAAATCATTCAATTTAACCTCATGCGAAAGACCGACCTCATACGCTTTGACATTTGTCGTTTGATTACATTTTTCTAAGATGAGATTTTACACGCTCATCAATTTGTGCTAAGACGTCATATGTTTGTTCAATTTGGTCGAGTGGAATATCAAAAAGCATTTCTGAAGCTAAATCCGAAATAATGCGTCGTGATTCTCTCACATATTGAACACCAGCCTCTGTTAAGGAAATATACTTTAAACGCTTGTCATAAGAGTGTTCTAAGTGAACCCATTTTACAAGTTGTAATTCTACCAATTTTTTGACTCGTCGGCTCACTGCTGCTTTATTCACTCCTTGACGTAACGTAATCTCAGTAAGCGTCAGTGCCTTATCATGAGAAAGCATCAGTAATACACTCGATTGTTCATTGGATATTCCATATTTATTCCGCAAATCTTTTAATAGCGCTGCGGTGAGGGCATTTAAATTAGTCATAAATTCTCCCATAAATCCAACATGTTTCGCCATTTCTTTGGTCATTCGTTCCACCTCGTCTAATTTCCATAGTATATTTTAATATGAAGGTCTTGCATATGTTTAGTATCTACTGATAAGCATGTATAATGACGATACAAGACATCATGATAATATTCGTATCAGTTTGACAAACGTATATTTCCTATCATTTGAGTTCATCCTTATCGTCTTAAAACGCACCACAAAATTTTTTATCATTACGAATTGAAAGGTCAAGGGTTCAAAATAATGATTTTAGTCTCGTTTATTATAACATCTATCCTCTTAAGTTTGTTTTTTATTATTAATGTAAAACAAAACTTGAATTTCCGTATCGAATTTTTTTCTATTATTCTTGTACTGCATATGGTTTTAATCGCATTTCAACAATTTACACATATTCACCCGTGGAGTCAATATGTTTTCTCTTTCTGTCTCTATCTTTTCTTTATTTGGAAAATGCGCGATAACATTACCTCTTCAAGCGGTCTCAAATTTATGAAAAAAATCAATGGATACACGCTAGCGATTTTAAGTCTATGCGTTGGTACGCATTTCCTAGCGTCACTCATGCCTGGGGGATGGTCACTCCCTTTCTATCTTCTAGGGGCATTGGCACTTTGTTTTGTCTTAACTTGGCCTTTTTACTTGTGGTTTACATTTCTCATTGCACAGCGCCCTCCACAAGTGCCATCCAATAGATTTATTATTTTAGGCGCAGGCATTTTTACTGAGCAAGTGACACCGATGTTAAAATCCCGTCTTGATACAGCTTTATCGCTGGCTAATCAGTCAAAATCCTCTCCTATATTTATCGTTTCTGGCGGGCAAGGGCCTGATGAACCCATTTCAGAAGCTCTAGCGATGCAACGTTACTTGTTGGCACAAGGCGTTCCCAAAAAACAAATCCTTATGGAGGATCAATCGACTAATACAGTCGAAAACATGGCCTATTCAAAGCCGTTTTTTCCTCATCAAAAAGGGGTCTGTGTGACGAGTGAATTTCATATCTTACGTGCGTTGAAAATCGGTCAACAACAAGGCCTCTCACTTGTTGGGTATGGCGCAAGTTCACCTATTGTTTTTCGTGCACGTTCTTTAATAAGAGATTATTGCGGTTTATTGTTTAAATATGCCTTATTATGGTGGAGCTTCGGTAGTCTAATAGTATTGATTCGGCTCTTGTATATTTTGTCTTAATTTTCCGAAAATATATGTTCACTGTCATTGATTTTTGTTATACTCTACCCAATCCATCAAAATGGAGGGGATGTAATGAGTAACACTGTTCAAAAGAAATCTTTGATGACGCGATTTTTAAACATTGTCGAGAAAACTGGCAACAAACTACCAGACCCTATCATATTGTTTTTTAGTTTGTGTGTTATTTTAGCTATCGTGACGGCGATTGTTTCTCAATTTGATACCCGCGTGGTTCATCCAGGTACGAAAGAAACAATTTCAGTCAAAAATATTTTAAGTCATGACGGCTTTGTGATGTTTTTAAATGATGCGGTCAAAAACTTTTCAACCTTCCCTGCCCTCGGCATCGTTTTAGCGGTCATGTTAGGGATTGGGATGGCTGAAAAAAGTGGCTATTTCGATAAACTAATGATTCACGTCGTTTCCATTGCCCCTGAAAAAATTATTTTACCGGTGATTATATTTGTAGGAATGATTGGAAATGTCGCGGGCGATGCAGCGCCTATCGTTTTACCCCCTTTAGTCGCTATGATTTTTATGAAACTCGGCTATCATCCTGTGGCAGGTTTAGCACTGGCATATGCGGCAACCTTAGGGGGCTTTGCAGCGAATATATTCATTGGCATGCAAGATGCACTTGTTTATGCTTTTACAGAACCGGCTGCACATTTAATCGATAAAAATATTAAAATGAATGTTGCAATGAACTGGTATTTCATTGCAGCGAGTACTTTTTTTCTTCTTCCTATTTTGTGGTATGTAACGAAAAAGATTGTTATCCCACATTTAGGGCCGTATGACGCTTCACAAATCGATGATACGGAATCATTTGAAAACACCACTATCACGCCTAAGGAGGCCAAGGCGGTACGTTGGGCCAACATCAGTTTCATCCTTACTTTGGTAGCAATAGCACTTTTAGCATTACCTGAACATAGTTGGTTACGTAATGCTAAAACCGGGAGTCTGATTGAAGATGCGCCGTTAATGAATGGGATTGGTATTATCCTTATTCTTGTCTTTGTCATTCCTGGCCTCGTGTATGGTTTTAAATCAGGTTCCATTAAAAGCTCAAAAGATATTGGACAAATGCTTACAGATTCAATGGCTTCAATGGGTAACTTCATCGTGATTGTCTTTTTTGCAGCACAGTTATTAGCGTTTTTAACGTGGAGTAATTTAGGAATCTTTATTGCGGTGAAGGGCGCTGAAAGTTTACAAAATCAAAATGGTGTCGTATTAATCTTAGGCCTACTCATTTTAAGTGGTCTGATTAACTTAATAATCGGTAGCGCCTCTGCCAAATGGGCATTACTCGGACCCATTTTTGTACCGATGCTACTTTTATTAGGGTTTCATCCCGCATTTACACAAATGATTTATCGCGTAGGAGATTCAGTAACGAATCCCATCACACCTATGATGCCCTATTTACCTTTATTGCTCACCTATGCGCAAAAGTACGATAAAAATATGAAGCTAGGTTCACTTATTTCTAGTCTCATGCCTTACACAATATTCTTATCCATTTTTTGGACGGCTTTCTTACTCATTTGGTATTTTCTAGGCTTACCTGTCGGCCCAGGGGGTCCTATACACAAATAAAAGAAGGACCCATAGGCAAAACGTATCTCTTGTTACGCCTATGGGTCTTTTTCACTATGATTTTGAAACGATATTTCCCTCATCTAAATACAACATACGATCCGCATACTCAAATAAACGTTCATCATGTGTTACCATAATTCCAATCGTTCCTTTTGTTTTCACTTGATTTTTAATCATTTCAACCACTTCTGTCGCACGTTTAGCATCTAAACTTGCCGTCGGTTCATCCGCGAGTAACAATTGCGGTTCATTCATCCAAGCACGCATAATCGCCACTCTCTGTTTTTCCCCTCCTGAAAGCATATGTGGATAGGAAATAAGACGATGACTTAACCCAATATCTTCTAACAATTGTTTGGCCCGTTCTTCTGCTTCTTTTTTTGCCAACCCCGCTTCTTTTCCAACTAAGACGAGTTGATCTTTCACTTTTAAATAAGGTAATAAATGTGAAGATTGAAAAATAAAGCCAATGTTTTTTAAACGTTTCGCCGTTAAGGCTTTAGATGATAATTGACTCATGTCTTCACCATTTAAAATCACTTGTCCTTCTGAAGGTGACAATAATCCGCCAATAATACTTAACAACGTCGATTTTCCCGAACCAGACGCGCCATTCAAAATGATAAATTCTCCAGGCTGTACTTCAAAGTCAATGCCCTTTAAAACTTGTGTTTGTGCCTCACCTTTGCCAAAACTTTTTGTAAGATGTTTCACTTTTAAACTCATTAGTTTCCGCCTCCAATCGCTTCAATCGGATCTATTTTAAGTACACGAACGAGTGATAGCAATGCACCAACGATGGCCACGATAATAAATACAACGACCATTAATCCCATCAATTGTGGTGTTAGGTGAAATGGCATAGTCACAGGCATAAAGGCGGATAATGTCGCAATTAATGCTAAAGCAATGACCAAACCAAGTAATGTGACAAATAATATTTGGATTAAAAGTGCACTTAATAAGTGACCTGTTTTAATCCCTATCGCTTTTAAAATACCAATTTCGGATGTTTTTTGAATCGTCATCACATAGAAAAAGGCCGTTAAAACTATCGCTGTGATTACAAATAGACTGACAATCATCATGTTGAGTGGGGCTTGTTCTGCTTGATAACTTGGAATGCCATCAGTTAGCGCTTCTTTGTTGACTACACTGATTCCTTGGATGTCTTTCAATTTTTGTTGGTCCGCATGACTCACATGATTTAAAAAGTACATCGAAGTTGGCGACTTATCCCCCGTCACTCGATTTAAACCTGCATCTGTTACAACTGCCAAATCCGTATGCGCATACATCGCATGATCGAAAAATCCAGTAATTTTGAGTGATTCCTCTTTCCCTTTTATATTAATTTTATCTCCGACTTGAAGACCTTCACCTTCTAATTTGCTATTTAATGCAACTTCATTCTCGTTTTTTGGTAAATGACCTGTTTTTAAAGCAGGTGTTTCACTTTTTTGCATCGAGGCAAATAACAGATCACTATTGGTATTTTTATATTCTGCTGTCGACATGCTCGCTTTAAGTGGCTCAGACTTCACTATTTTTTCAATTTCTTGTTGTTGTTGAGGATTGATATTTGAACGTTGAATTTGTTGATCCGCGTCTTTTTGAATCACAAATTGTTCTGATTTAAATTGATTAATCAATGAAATGTTTTCACGTCCTAATCCTTTCGCTAAACCGGAGATAAACAATACCATACTCGCGAGTAATATCACGATAAAGGTAATGAGTAAATACTTGAATTTATAAAATTTAAGCTCATTCAGTGCGATTTTCATAACATAACTCCCTCTCTTTAATATCGTAATCACAGTATAGAAAGAAAGTATGAACTCAATATGAACTGGTAAAAATAAATTTAAAGCGACCCTATCACGAGCAAAATCTAAGCAATTACTCGCGCGCTTTCAACGATGACCTTCGAATATGGTAAGATGAATAAAAAACGACTGGAAAGGATGAGCAACCGATGTCAGTCACTTGCCTTATTGTCGATGACGACCCTGAAATTCTAGAATATGTCGCATCGCATATTGAAAAAGAAGGCTATCACGCCGTTACTCAACCGAGTGGTGAGGCAGCGGAAGACTATGTGATGCATCATGACATAGACATTGCCATTGTTGATATCATGATGGACCATATGGATGGGTTCGAATTATGTAAAATATTGAAATATGACTATAATTATCCTGTCATTATGCTTACTGCGCGTGACGCTCTAACCGATAAAGAGCGTGCTTTTTTAGCAGGTACTGATGACTATGTCACCAAACCTTTTGAAGTGGCAGAACTTTTATTCAGAATAAAAGCTGTTTTGCGTCGTTATCAAATTCAAACGCATGTCTATTTACGTTTAGGCAATCTTGAAATTGATCAAAAACAACTTGAAGTCAAAGTGAATAATAGAGGGATGATCCTCCCGAATAAAGAGTTTGCGTTATTAAGTTTACTTGTATCTTATCCACGCCAAGTGTTTGAAAGAGAAACGTTAATTGAAAAAATTTGGGGATTTGATTATGAAGGGGATACGCGTACCGTCGATGTACATGTCAAACGTCTACGCACACGCTTAAAAAAATTAGGCGCGAACGTACATATCGAAACCGTGCGTGGCCTCGGGTATAAGGTGACTGCCGATGCTTAAATCCTTATACTCACGCGTTGCACTATACACGATTACGGTAATGATCATTAGCGCTATAGCCAGTTTTTTACTTAGTAACATTTATTATCATTTTGAGTTAAAAGAAAAAAATGATGCAAAGTTAATGAGGACACTCCAACATGCACATGATTATGATCGCGCTTCTAATGAAAAAGAGTTAGATGCATATTTTCAGCTTTTAGGTCAACTCAACTATCAATTAAAAGTTTATGATACCCATCATCAAAGCCGATTTTACGGTCAGCCGTTTCGTAAGGACAATTTAGATGCTAGGGCCGTAGACCAAGTGTTAAAAGGCCAAGATTATCATGGGATTAAAGAGCGTCCTTTTAACCCTGTCATTACCGGTTTTTTTGATAATGAAACGCGTAATACGGTGGGCACCTCGTTTCATACTAAAAATAAAACGTATGCTGTGTTTATGCGTCAAGATGTGGGCCATGCTTTAGGAGAGTTTCGTATCTTCTTATTTGTGTTGTTACTATTGCTTATTTTATTTTCAATGAGTCTTGTCGTTTGGTCTACCTACTCCATCGTAAAACCCGTCAAACAACTCAAATTTGCGACGCAACGTATGATGGATGGGGATTTTAAAACCCCTATCGCCAAAACACGTCAAGATGAAATTGGCGTTCTACAAAGTCATTTTGATTCCATGCGCCTTTCTTTAAAACAGCTTGATGATATGCGCCAACATTTTGTGCAAAATGTCTCACATGAAATTAAAACACCTTTAACACATATTCATCATTTGCTCGGTCAGCTTCAATCTGTATCGTCTAAAACGCAACGTGCGCAATATATCAAACAAATTTATGACGAAACGCATCGTCTCAGTCAACTCACGCGTCAGTTACTCTTATTATCCGAATTAGATAACGATGCGCATTTGACATTTGACGATGACATCAACCTTAAAACCGTCATTTTAGATATTATCCAACATGCCTCATACATGCTAGATTACAAAAATATCGTTTTAATGCATGATCTAATGCCTGTCCATTTAAGAGGTAATGAACGATTAATTATTCAGGCCATTGAAAACATTGTGCGCAATGCCATTAAGTATACAGAAGAGGAAGGCACTATCGAAATTAATTTATTCAAAGATACATTTAATCAAGCCGTCATTACCATCACCGACGATGGACCAGGAATAACTGAAGAAACACAAGCTCATATTTTTGAACGTTTTTATAAATCTTCAGCGCACACAGATAGTAATGGTTTAGGATTGGCCATTACCCAAGATATTATGAAGCACCATCATGGAACGGTCACTGTTCAAAGTCGTCCATCAGAAGGCACGACGTTCACATTAACACTTCCTTTGTTAAAATAATATAAAATAGCCATCCAAATTTATGTTCTGATAAATTTGGATGGCTTTCTCATTGCGCGTGCCGTAAATCACGCTTTCGTATTATTTATGGGAGGTTTAACTTAATAAACTACCTTTTTCATTTAATTTAAGTTGTTGAGAAATTTCATGATTTAAAGATTTGAAAAGTTCTACTTCATTTGTTAACTCTTTTCCAAATGATGGCACCATTTCCTTAATTTTAGGTTCCCATTGCTTGAACTCTTCTTTAAATGCACTTTGCAGAATATCTAGCATGACTGCAACAGCTGTTGATGCACCTGGAGAAGCCCCAAGTAATGCCGCAAGCGTGCCATCTTCAGATGTAATGACTTCAGTTCCAAATTGTAATGTCCCTTTACCTTTATCTTTTGTATCTTTAATCACTTGAACACGTTGACCCGCCACAACAACTTCCCAGTCCTCTTCTTTTGCTTCAGGAACAAACTCACGCAATTCTTCGATACGTTCTGAGTGACTTAACATCAATTGTTGAATAAGATACTTAGTCAAGCCCATTTCTTTAGCACCTGCTGCAAGCATCGTGCCTAAATTGTTTGGTTTTACTGACTTGATTAAATCGAAATAAGACCCAGTCTTTAAAAATTTTGGTGAAAAACCAGCGAAAGGTCCAAACAAGAGGGCGCGCTCACCATCAATGTATCTTGTATCTAAATGTGGCACAGACATTGGCGGTGCGCCGACTTTAGCTTTGCCATATACTTTTGCTTTATGTTGGTTCACTATCGACTGATTTTTGCAAACAAGGAATAAGCCACTTACTGGGAAGCCACCGATATGTTTAGACTCTGGAAGATGTGTTTTTTGTAATAATGGTAAGCTTGCACCCCCAGCGCCAATAAAAACAAAACGGGATTCTACAGTGAAGGTTTTATCTTCTTTTAAATCTTTAATTTTGATGCGCCATGAGCCATCTTTATTTTGTTTTAATGTTTGAACTTCGTGCTCATAATATAAAGATCCGCCCTTATTTTTCAGTTGTTGCATTAATTGAGTTGTTAATGCGCCGAAGTTTACATCCGTCCCTGATTCATCACGTGTTGCAGCGACTGGCTCCTCATCTGAGCGACCTTCCATCATTAATGGCACCCATTGTTGTAAGGTGTCTCTGTCTTTAGTGATTTCCATACCACTAAACAGGACATTTTCCTTTAATGCTTTGACGCGAGCGTCTAAAAACGCAACATTTTTATCCCCTGTGACGAAACTCATATGTGGTACTGGACGGATAAAAGCACGTGGATCTTTCAATTTATTTTCTTTAACAAGGTAAGACCAAAATTGTTTAGAAATTTGAAACTGTTCATTGACCTTAATTGCCTTTTTGATATCCATCGTGCCGTCTGGCATTTCATTTGTGTAGTTCAACTCACATAAAGCAGAGTGTCCTGTCCCTGCATTATTCCATACATTTGAACTTTCTTTACCACAACTGTCTAATCTTTCAAATACATTGATGTCCCATTCTGGTTGTAATTCTTTGAATAATACACCTAATGTAGCACTCATAATGCCTCCGCCGATAAGTACTACATCTGTCTTGTTATGTAAATTTTCCACAACAATCCAGTCCCCCTTTTTATCATCATGTTTTGAATCTTAGTCATCATTTGTCCCCTTATGGTTCAAACCTTGTGAATCGCTATATAAAACGCGTTTTCAGCTTAAAAGGCGCATTTGTGTGCTTGCTCGCTTTCACAAAGTGATCCCTATATGGACAAAACGAATGCCCCTATTGTCTTTTTATTTTATCATGCATTAACTTTATTATATACCTATTCTGGTGAATTAAAAAGGCAAGCTTATCTTTATATATCCCTCAATACAATTTAATCGCACTTTATTATCACCTATGAAATTATGCATGCTATAATAAACTTAAAATATACAAATTGAGGGATGCGTCATGAAGTCTATCACTTTTTTAATGCATAATATTTATGCGGTCGGTGGCACTGTAAAAACAATTACGAATCTAGCGAATCAATTAGTGCGACAAGGTCATAAGGTCACGATTATTTCTATATTCTGCAATAAATCTAAGCCTTATTTTCCTTTAGATGAACGTGTGAAAGTTCAAACGCTTGTCAATTATCAACTTCATCCACGTAACACGATACCGCTTCTCGCCAACCGTATTCGTAAATATACCCCTCTTCTTAAGCCCAAAATTTTAACCCAGCTTGAGCCAGGCTTCGAGCAGTATTCTAGCTATATTGAGAAAAAAATCATCTCTGCGATTCAACATCACCAAAGTGATATTTTAGTCGGTACGCGTCCTAGTCATAATCTGTTAATTGCGCAATATGCCCATGCCTCGCAAAAAACGATTGGGATGGAACATATGAACTTCGATGCGCATTCGGCTGCGCTTAAATTAAAAATTAAAGAAAGCTATGCACGATTAGATGCCGTGACGACATTAACTGAAAGTGATCGACAACGTTATCAATCTTCCGTCAATACCCCTATTTTTGTCGTCTCCAACATGATAGATGAAAAGCGTCTCAAATTAATGAAAGAGAACAAAATTATAGCTGCTGGGCGCTTTGAATACGAAAAGGGGTTTGATTTATTAGTAGATGCCATCTACAACATTCAAGATGAGCTAAGAGATTATGGCTATACGTTAGATATTTACGGAGATGGTAAAGAAAAAGAAGCATTAGCGCAACATATCGGCTACGCCCAATTACAAGATTTAATTTTTCTCAAATCTACGACCGATCAATTAAGTACGAAAATCGCAATGAGTAAAATTACAGTAGTGCCCTCGCGAAATGAAGGTTTCGGCATGACGATTTTAGAAGCGATGAATCAAGGAAGCGTCGTCATCAGTTTTGATGGCAATACTGGTCCTGAGTCGCTCATCACACATCGCCAAAATGGGTTTCTCGTGCCGGCAAAGAGCACCGAAAAACTTGCGCATCAAATACTTGAAGTCATTGAGATGCATCATGCTAGACAAATTGGACCTGTCCTTTCAAATGCTTATAAAACCGTAGAATATTATTCACCAGACCATATTTATCATCAGTTCAAAAAAGTCATTGATTATGTCATGGCATAAATGTTCAAGACGTTATGCTCGCATAACGAAAAAAGGAGTTAAGCAATCCATCATTGCCTAACTCCTTAATTTAATATGACCAGTTCAATTTGACAGAGAGCCAAAAAGGGCTCGGACGAATCATTGTCCGAACCCTTTTTTAATTAGCTAAGGAAGAAAGATAAGATCAGTGTCCAAATACAGAAGAAGACGAGTAAACCTACACTGTATTTAAGTGTCATTTTCAATAATGCTGATTCTTGACCAACCTCTTTAACAGCTGCTGTGGCAATCGCTATAGACTGTGGTGAAATTAATTTCGCAATCGCACCACCCGCTGTGTTAGCCCCTACAAGTAATGCACCACTCGTACCCACTTGAGGTGCTACTGAAGCTTGAATTGGTGCGAACAGAACATTGTTATTCACAACAGAACCTGTCATAAATACCCCAATCCATCCTAAAATAGGTGATAAGAATGGGAAGATGACACCTGTTTTAGCAATCGCTTGTCCCATTGCACTTGTTAAACCACCGTATGTTGTTAATTTGGCAATTGCCAAAATAAAACAAATTGTAAGAATTGGTAACCATAATTCTTTAAAGGCTTCTCCTAATAGAGAGAACGCTTGTTTAAAATTCACTTGTTTTGAAAGTAAAATCGTAATAATACCTGCAATTAATAATGCCATACCTGTTTGTGCAATGATGTTAAATGTTAACATGACAGGTTGGTTTGTCACATCATTCATTGTGCCAGGAATTGGAAATTGAATGTTTAAGAACGAGAGTGCGCCACCTTCAAGGAATAAACCTTTGAAAGATTTAGAACTCCAAATTAATACTAAAATTGTTAATATGATAAATGGACTCCATGCATATACAATGTCTTTGAAAGCATGTTTTGTCGTTGTATGTTGTTCGTTTTCATTGAGTCTGAAAATGTGTTTCGGTTGGAACTTTTTAGAGAATAAAGCCAACGCCCCCATTGCTGCAAGTGGTGGAATAATATCTACGAGTTCAGGTCCTAAAAATTGGTTGAAAATAATTTGTAACGCTACAAATGGAATGACCATGACTAAAATTGCAGGGAGCGTTTCTTTAATGCCTTTAAAACCATCAATAATAAAGACTAATAAGAATGGTGTTACAATACTTAAAATAGGTAATGTTAAGTTTAAGGCTTGAGACACACTTAATGCTGTAATGCCACCAGGTAAATTTAATGTGTCAACAACACCTACTGGTATACCAATCGCACCATAAGCACCTGCAGCACCATTTGCCACTAAACAAAGCATCGCTGCTTGTAAAGGTTTGAATCCTAATTGAATTAATAATACGGCACAAATCGCAATCGGCACACCGAAACCAGCAACACCTTCTAAAAATGCGTTGAAGGCAAAACCGATAAGTAATAATTGAATACGTTGGTCTTCCGAAATCGCCGTAATACTATCTTGAATGACAGAAAATTGACCCGTTGCTGTCGTTAACTTATACAACCAAACTGCCATCATTACGATGAAACCGATAGGTAAAATACCTTGATAGAAACCTTCAATAATACCACCAGAGACATTGCCTACTGGAAGTTTAAATATAAATAATGTGATAACGATTGTAACAGCTAATGTTGTAATCGCTGCGTAAATCCCTTTCATTTTAAATAGGGTTAAACATAGTAAAAATAGTATAATGGGGATACTTGCAATTAATGCAGAAATTGCAAGGTTTTGAAATGGATCATAACTGTGAACTAACATCCTAAATCATCTTCCTTTGTTTTATATTTGTGTCATTACTTACTTTTTAATGTGAATTATTTCACATATAGAATATACCATTGCTTTGTACACAATTCAATAGGTTGAAGGCATTTTTTTAGCCCCTTTTTACACTATTTTTACAATTCAATTAATTTAGAATGGAACGTGTAAAAAGTACCTGTAACTTGCTTAATATTTTAGAATGGCAACGTTGAAAATGCCCAACGCTCCCCCTTCTTTTCCTTTAAAACGACACCCTCAAGTATAGAGCGTTATGTATCATGCGATATGTAAAATTACGAGGAAAGATGAAATATCCTTCCCCGTTGTTAAGATTGTTTCCAATATTATTGACGATATGCAGGATCAATAATACGAGGATTTCCAGATTGATCGACGGTAACAATCATATATGTTCCGGGTTGCGATTGATTTAAAAAGCTAAAAATATAATGATATTTTTCACCTTCGCCTTGAATAGCATAATCATTGTACGGATTTTGTTGTCCATTTAAAGCTGTCACTTCTTTTTGTGCAACATCTAATGACGTTTGGAAATTCGGAAGTTGTTTTAATGCTTGTTGTTGATTTACAGGATTTTGCGCTAAATTTTGTGCCACAGGAACAACGTTTTGTCCGTGATAAGGCGCCACATAGGATTGACCCTGTTGTGTATTCTCTTGATTTGAAGCGTTAGAATTTGATTGATGTTGTTCTGTGCGATTCATATTTTGATTGTCTTGTGTGGACTGAGGAGAACTGGAGTTGCTTTGCGTTGTTTCTTGGTGATCAGAACTATCAGAAGTTGCTTGATTTTCATCTTCTTGGGATGTCGCCTTTTCATTTGTTGTTTTGTCTTTACTATCCTTAGTTTTTGAATGGTCTTTAGATGGATGTTGTTCCGTTTTAGATGAAGAGGAATCATTTTTCTTTGTCTCATCGTCATCGGTTTGACCACACGCAGCTAAAATCAAAGACAGTGCCATAAAACTTGCTAACCATTTTTTCACAACATTGTGCCTCCTTTATGATAAAAAAATTACTTTCGTTTGTATTATAACATTTTTTTATAAATTTATCTGAAGACTTTTACAATTTAAGTGCCATCGTCCAATCAATGTCTACGTGGTCCCCCATTTTAAACTCGTGTTCCCCTATTTTCATCAGTCCTTGTTTTTCATAAAATGCGATAGCTGCATGATTTTCACTCCACACTCCTAACCATAAGTAGGTTTTATGGAGTTGTTTTGCGATTTGTTTTACTTGTTCAAACATATATTGGCCTAATTTCATACGTTGAAATGAGTGGTATAAATAAATTCTTTGTAGTTCTGCATAATCTACCCCAAAAGGTTCTGTTTGTGCTTCTCCAATATTGATTTTGAAATAACCGGCAATCTCCTCTTGGTACAATACAAAATAAAACACAGATTGTGGGTTTTCCAATTCTTTTAACAATTGTGCGTGCGACATTTCATCTTGATAATAGTCTTGAAATAATTTTTCATCATAATCTTCAGCATAAGTTTCATGAAATGTTTCTATACTGACCCTTCTTAATATTTCAATCTCATGTGTTTCTACTTTTCTAATTTTAAAATCCATGTTTTCATCCCCTTCATTCTTTTGCCTAACTATATTCGAAAGTAAATTATGTTGCAACATCGTTGTCATACACTATTTTAAATGGTAAAGTGTGAAAGTAAAAATTTGAGAGGGGTTGCTTATGACACATTCATTTAAAGCTTATGTATTAAATGAGCAAAACAGAAATATCAAAGGTTCCTTTAAAACATTAACCATGTCTGATTTGCCTGAAGGTGACGTAACGATTCAGGTGCATTATTCAAGTTTAAATTATAAAGATATGTTATCAGTACAAAATGATAACAAAATCATTCGCAATTACCCGATGATTCCGGGTATCGACCTTGCCGGGGTTGTCATTGATTCACATCATCCGTCATTTAAAGAAGGTGATGAAGTCATTGCTACTGGATATGATTTAGGTGTTGCGCATGCAGGTGGATATAGTGAAATCGCACGTGTAAAAGGAGATTGGCTTGTGCCACTTCCAAAAGGACTAACATTAGAAGAAGCGATGATTATCGGTACGGCAGGATTTACTGCAGCCGTTTCGATTCAATTATTAGAAGATAATAAAATCACTTCTGGTGGTGGCCCTGTGCTTGTCCGAGGTGCAACTGGAGGCGTCGGTGCGCTCGCTACAATGATGCTCAATACGCTAAACTATAAAGTGACCGCAAGCTCAGGTCAAACTGAACAGTATGATTGGCTAAAATCACTCGGTGCACGTGAAGTCATCGACCGTTTAGAAGAAGTTACAGAAAAACCGCTTCAATCATCACAATGGCAAGCGATTGTCGATCCAGTAGGGGGGCCCACTGTAGGAGAATGCTTAAAACATGTTTTACCCCATGGTGCGATTGCATTAAGCGGGAATGTGAGTGGTGTAGATTTCCAAAGTTCTGTATTCCCATTCATTTTACGCGGCGTGAAACTATTAGGCGTTGATTCGGTGAATTTCCCAATGAAACGTCGTCTTCTTCTATGGCGCCGCTTAGCTACTGATTTAAAACCACAACAGTTACATGACATAAAAACAGTTGTACCTTTTGAAGAGCTAGAAACACATCTCCAAGCATTAAAAGATAATCAAATCCATGGTCGTATTGTCGTTAAAATGACAACTTAAACCACGTATATTTGCCCTCATCATTAGTTTTCATAACTTATTTTGAGGGCACTTTTAATATCATTTGTGTTTCACTTTTTCATTTCATACATCTAACAAACGAAAGTATTTATTTTTAGCGTTTTCAATTGTCATAAATTCGATAAAATAAAACACTAATTATTCTCATATGTTGGAAAATTATAATTTACGTATTATTGTTGAAAGCGTATACTTATATCCATACTGAATTAATTGGAGGTTACCTGATGAAAATCAATAAAAAGCTTATATTCTTTATTGGAGCTTTAGGCGGATTGCTCTATGGGTATGATATGGGCGTCATTTCAGGGGCGTTATTGTATTTGAAAAATGACATTCCGTTAACACCAAGTATGCAAGGACTCGTGGTTGCTTCAATGTTATTTGGTGCTATTTTTGGTTCCGGATTTAGCGGACCCTTATCAGAAAAATTAGGACGTCGTCGTCTTGTCTTTATAATTTCTATCATTTTTATTGTTGGCACACTCGTCCTCGCTTTAGCACCAACGGTTGAAATCGTTGTTTTAGGTCGTTTCATTATTGGACTCGCTGTTGGGGGTTCAACAGCTATTGTTCCTGTGTATTTATCTGAACTTGCGCCAACCGATGCGCGTGGCTCTTTAAGTTCATTAAACCAACTTATGATTACGATTGGGATTTTATCTTCATACCTCGTCAACTATGCATTATCACCCTTTGAAGCGTGGCGTTGGATGTTAGGTTTAGCTGTCGTCCCTTCTTTTATCTTAATGATAGGTGTTATCTTTATGCCTGAAAGTCCACGTTGGCTTTTAGAAAAACGTGGAGAAAAAGCAGCACGTGATGTGATGAAACTCACATATCCTGATCATGAAATCGATATCGAAATTGCGAACATGAAAAAAATCAGTTCTATTTCAGAAAGCACTTGGGATGTCTTGAAATCACCATGGTTACGTACAACAATTATTATTGGTTCTGTGTTTGCTTTACTTCAACAATTGATTGGAATTAATGCGATTATTCACTATGCACCGACGATTTTCCATAAAGCGGGTCTCGGTGACTCCGCATCTATTTTAAGTACTGTAGGTATCGGTGTAGTGAATGTACTCGTTACAATTGTAGCGATTTTAATCATTGATAAAATTGACCGTAAGAAATTGTTAATGATGGGTAACTTAGGCATGGTCTTCTCATTATTAGCGATGAGTTTACTGATTTGGCTTTTAGGCGTTGATGCTTCCGTATGGATTATCATTGTTTGCTTAGCGTTATTTATCGTGTTCTTTGGCCTTTCTTGGGGTCCAGTATTATGGGTAATGTTACCAGAGTTATTCCCAATGCGTGCACGTGGTGCGGCAACAGGGATTGCAGCACTTGTGTTATCTATCGGAAGTTTACTCGTAGCTTACTTGTTCCCAATTATCAGCAGTGTTTTAAACGTCCAACAAGTCTTCCTCATCTTTGCTGTTATTGGTATTATTGCATTCTTCTTTGTAATGAAGTTTTTACCGGAAACACGCGGTCGCAGCTTAGAACAAATTGAGGCGGATTTACGTGGTCAATCTGTACAAAAATAATTAGACAAAGCATTTGCCTTTCACTTTCGGGTGAAGTAGGCAGATGCTTTTTTAGTCTCTTCATTGATAATTATTCTCATTTATAAGATAATAAAAGCACTATAAGAAATGAGGGAATCATTATGAAAGATGTCACAATTATCGGGGGCGGCCCTGCTGGTTTATATGCCAGTTTTTACGCAGGATTACGTGGAATGGACGTGCAAATCATTGACGCTCAAGAGAAACTAGGCGGAAAAATGCGCTTATACCCCGAAAAAATAATTTGGGATATTGGGGGTGTGGCACCTAAAACATGTGAAGCCATTACACAAGATATTATTGAACAAGGGCTACATTTCAATCCTGAAGTTATTTTAGAAACAAAAGTCACTGATATAAGAAAAATGGCCGAGCATCATTTTGAAGTCGTCACTGAATCTGGGAAAGTTTATACTTCAAAATCTGTCATCATTGCGATTGGTGCTGGGATTATTAAGCCCCAGCGCCTTGAAATTGAACATGCCCATCGATTTGAACTCACGAATTTACACTATGTAGTCCCTCGATATGAGCATTTCAGAGGCAAAAACGTCTTGATTTCTGGAGGAGGCAATACAGCGCTTGATTGGGCAGAAGCACTCGCACCTATTGCGCAATCAGTCACATTGGTCTATCGGCGTAACGACGTCTCCGGTCATGAAGCGACGATGCAAAATTTGAAGTCTTTAAAGGTGAAATGTCATTCGAATATGATGATTACCGACTTAGAAAGCCCATCAAACGCTTCCCATTTGATTGAGAAGGTTACGTTAACGCACCTGTTCACAGGGGAAAAGATAAAAGTCCAAGCTGACGAAGTGATTATTAGCCATGGTTTTGATCGCCAACTCGAGTTATTGAACGAGGCTTCACTCAAAATTAATATGGTAGATCACACTTATATTCAAGGTCACGGCAACTCTAAAACCAATATTGACGGTGTCTTTGCATGTGGCGATATTTTACAACACCCAGCAAAAATTCATCTCATCACAAGTGCCTTTAGTGATGCCGGTCATGCGGCGAATAGCGCTAAAAATTATATTAGCCCACAAGACCCAAAAGAAGGTTATGTGTCTAGCCATAACCCTGTTTTCAAACAGGCTAACAAAGCATTTTTACCTAAATAAAGGAGAGGATTAACAATGTCGGTACAGCTTACCCACCACATTCCAATGCCAGAAGATTATTGCGCTTTACGTAAAGTATGCGGGCTCAGTGAAAAAAGTCTTGAGGCAGCGGTAATAGGTCTACAACACGCTTGGCATACGGTAACGCTTTATGACGATACACAACTCATCGGAATGGGACGTATTATTGGAGATGGCGCCACAGCTTTTCAAATTATCGATATTGCGGTGCATCCCCATTATCAAGGTCACGGTTATGCCAAACAAATCATGCAAGACATCATGAACTATATCGACAACATTAAGCTTCCCGGCACCTATGTTAGCCTCATCGCAGATCATCCAGCTGAAAATTTATACGCACAATTTGGCTTTCGCTTGACTGAACCTCTCTCAAGAGGAATGTCTTATCATTATACATACCATTCTTAAAATTTCATCTACTTTCAAAAAAAGCGTGACACAAACCTCTTGGATAAGAAGTCTGTGCCACGCTTTCTCATGTTTCATCATTATTTTTTCTTCTTTTTTCGTTTTACGAGAGGTTCGCCGTCACGAGGTTCTGTTAAAATCGCTTGTCTTAATAAAAAGAACAACAAAATAAATCCTGCTGTAATTGTGACATGTCCGATGCCTGCAAAACCAGCAAGACTTGGTGATATGGTTTGGTGCGAAACTTGCATAAATCCTTTTGTAAACTGCATGCCTACCGTCACAAGTACCCCGATATTATAAATGATGAAAAACCAATTAAACAGATAATAACTACTGATTTTAAAGAGTTTTTCGATAGGGATTAACATTAAAAACATAAACATTCCTAATGTGAGTAGATGGGTATGCATAACACTCATCTGTGTGTCACCCGTAAAATTGTAATGAACTGTAATTTCACGATACGCAAAACCGCTTAGTAAGCCGAGTGTCGTATAAAACATGAATGTGTACAAAATACGTTTCATTTAGGATTCAACTCCAATCTTATTCACATTCATTATGACGACTCCCCAAAGACGTGTCAATGTCAATTATTTGTCTTTATTTCTAGGTAAATAACGTTTAAATAAGGCTACTAGCGATAAAATTAAGGCTAATATTGAAACGATCCACAGTGCTGGACTAACCGCTTGTGATTGTGCTTTGGTCTCTTCTTCCTGATGATGTGAATGCCCGCTGCCATCACCGCTTCCTTTTTTAACTTCCGTTACGGGAGCCGGATGCTCACTATCCGGATTATCTTCGACCCATTTTACTTGTTTACCATCTTTATATGTTTGAATAGCTTTCCATTTATACTCGCCTTCTTTTTCGGGATTAGCAACCACAATAGGAAAATCGACATGTTCATGCTCTCCAATTCCTTTTCCCGTCGCTTCCCATGTCACTTTTTTAATATTGTCTTTTTTGTCTTTTTTAAAAGAATGTTTAAAACCTGGTACAGGTTCTACACTAGATAAAGAGAGCTCATCTGGGACTTCTAGTTCAAGTTTCATCGTTGGCACTGAGCGTTCAACTGGAACACGCACGTTATATTCATCATATGATCCCGGTTCACTTTGGTTTGGATTTAACGTCACATGCGCTTCCGCTTGAGAAAATGTCCCTAATAAAATACTCGCAAAAATAGTACTACCAATCATCTTTAAACTTTTCAATTTGTCCACCTCTTCATTTATAAAATCTCAATTTGACTCATCACAACGCCGACAAGAATTAAAAGTATTCCTAATCCGAGTTCAATATAGAGTAATGGCCCATGTATGGATTTTTTATTTTTCATGACTTTAAACGTTTGGAAGCCTCCTAGTGCCATCATCACAAAAGTCACGATAAGTTTTGTGTACCATAAACCACTATACGTCGAGAAATGGCTTAATAAACGTGGTAAAGACGTTAAATCTAACGTCATGAGTAAACCTGTTAAAATAATCGTTGTCACTGCAGTCACGTTGAGTTTAAATAAAATATCTTTCAAAATTAGTACATATGAATGACGATGTCGTGCAAATATGTAAAATACTAAATAGACTAAACTCCCTAACCATAACGCTATTGCAAATAGGTGCAATGAGCGAATAAGAATGGAATATATCGGATACGTTTGCGCCCAAACATGTCCAGAAATCGCCATCGCTATGATGATTAAAATCGGCATCAAATCATACCAAATTTTTTCCATATTCCGTAAAGCGTATAAAACGATGAGTGTCATAAGCGCAACGACTGAAATAATAAATGGAAATTGTTTCCACGTGCCAAAATTAAGCGTCAGAATCTCATTAATCACTTGTTGCGGTAACGTCATTAAATACAAAATTCCTGTGGCTAAGGTCACCATAAATAAAATCCACGTCATCGCACGAGATTTGATGGAATAAGTTGGTAATTCTTGTCTTTCCATGAGACGATTCACAGCATGGAATCCCACAAGTACGAGTAAGAGACTTTGCAAAATAAAACGCATGGCGCCCCACCAAAATGTTGTATCCGTTAAAAGCGAAGAGGTCGGCTCAACTGAAGAGGCCGTCTCATGCCCCACTGAAAAGAGGTAGTGTCCTTTCATATCATGCCCATCTTGTGCCACCGTTTCCCACTCCACAAGATAAGTCCCCTCTTGTAATTCCTCTGTAGAAAACGTAATCACCTTGGAATAGTTTTTTTCATTGGGTTGAATCGCTTTGATTTCTTTTCCTCGATCATTGTACAGCGTTAGATGTGTATAGGTCGTATTGACCGGTTCGCTCATTTCAAGTTTGATTTCTTTTGGTGAAGAAGAGACAACGGCTTTTTCTGACGGTTCTGCATGTTCAAGTGATGCATGCGCGGACGCGACATTGAATTGCCCTCCTATCCCAAAAACGAGCATAAACACAAAAAGCAACCCTTTTATGTACATTTGAAAATGCTTCATCTTAACCCCCCTTAAAGTTCACATAAGCACAATTTTATCAAACCCTTTATTGAAAACAATAACTTTTAATAACGTTCAAAGAATTGTAAAAAAGAGACTTGGCCTCACTTTTTGTGAGTCAAGTCTCTTGAAATTTTATATTTCATGTGTCGCAATTTCTTCATCTGTAGGTACGTCATCATTTAATCCTACTAATGATTCAGAAATATTTCGTGAATGGTAACCGATACGTTCTAATACTCCAATCATATCGATGTAGATTAAACCGCCATCAGTCGAACATTCCCCACGATTCAGACGTTTAATGTGCCCTTTACGTAATTTATGTTCAATGTTAAATGATTCTCGACTGCGCTCGACGATTTCATCTTTTTTCGTTGTGTCATAGACGTCTAGCATTTCAATCGATTTATCAAAAGATTCCGTAACATGATGCAGTAACTTTTCAACGCCACGTTGCGCATCATCTGTTAAATAAATCTCTTTTTGATGTTTGCGGTCAATTTGTTCAACATACTCTTTAATCAAATCGGCCACTTTTAAAATTGAGCGATTCACATCAAACATCACGGCTAAGCGTTCGACATCTCCTTTATTGATATCTTTAGTCGAAATTCGAACGAGATAACTGCGAATACTGTCGTTGATGGTTTCAACCGCTTGATGTTTTTGTTCTAGTTTTTTGACAAGCTTTTTGTCAACTTTTGACGTATGTTTCACGTCATCAAACATTGAAGTCACAATATTCCCTACATTTTGTAGTTCCTTTTGTGTTTCTTGTAAAGCCACGCCAGGCGCATGGTAAACAAGGTCTTTATTTAAATGTTGCGGTTTATAGTCTTCAGTTATATCTTTACCTGGAACAATCTTAGTAACAATCCATGCAAGCACTGCCACAAACGGCAATTGAATTAATGTATTTGTCACGTTGAATGCACCGTGCGCAAAAGCAATTGCCATAGCTGGTTTTAAATGCCACGTTTCTTGTAACAACCCAACCAGATGGGTGACGATAGGTAAAAAGATTGAAAAGATGATGACACCAATCACGTTGAAAATAACATGTACGAATGCAGCACGCTTTGCTGCAAGTGAGCCTGCTAAGCTTGCTAGTACGGCTGTAATCGTTGTACCAATGTTATCTCCTAATAACACAGGGATCGCAGCATCTAAGCTGATCATGTTTTGTTGGTAGAACTCTTGCAAAATACCAATCGTTGCACTTGAACTTTGAACGACGGCTGTTAATGCCGTACCCACAAATATTCCAAGTAATGGATTAGACGACATATCCAGCATCAATTGCTTAAATCCATCTAACTCTGCTAAAGGTTTTACAGCACCGCCCATAAACTCTAAACCAAAGAATAAAGAACCGAAACCAAATAATATGCGGCCGATATTGTTCACTTTAGATCGTTTGAAGAAAAAGATTAAGAAAGCTCCAAGTGCTAATATTGGCATTGCATATTCTCCTAAATCAATACCAATAATAAAAGCTGTGACAGTCGTACCAATATTGGCGCCCATAATGACCCCTATGGCTTGTTTCAATGTCATAAAACCTGCTGTGACGAGTCCAATTGTTATCACTGTTGTTCCTGAGCTACTTTGAATTAAAACTGTTACTACAATCCCTGCGATGACACCCAATATAGGATTCGAAGTAAACTTGTTTAAAATATTTCGTAGCCTATCTCCTGCTGAAGCTTGAAGCCCATCTCCCATAACTTTTAAACCGTAAAGGAAAATCCCTAAACCGCCTAAAAAGGAAAAGATGACTTCCATAACCGACATTTCCATTATTTCACCTCTATTAAGCTTTATAGTTCGATTATCGCTTATATTTGTAAATTTAATGTTAAGATTACGTAAAAAATGATTACATTGCGTGGATTATGCCACTAATAATGTGAAGTCATTCGTCTTAACTAACAATTTACTATAAATATGACACATCTTTTGAGTTTACATTAGTTACATAAAATACACAATCCAAAATCAAAAATCCTACGACTTTACCATGACACCAAGCGTAAACTCCATTATAATAAAATCATTATCGAAAAAAAGGACGTCGATTATGAGCCAACAAAATGATTATGAACTCTTATTATTTTATTATGCCTATATGACTTTTACAGAAACTGCGGATGATATCATTAAGGAATACGGTTTAAGCCGACAACATCACCGCTTTTTGTTTTTCATTAATAAACTTCCAGGGATTACAATTAAAAAACTACTTGAGAACTTAGAGATTTCAAAACAAGGTTCACATGCGACATTAAAGTTATTAAAAGAAAGTGATTTGATTTACGAAGAACCAGATATTAGGGATCGACGACTAAAATGTTTATATCCTACAGAAAAAGGTAAAGCATTGATTGCAAAGTTAAACCAAGCTCAAAGTGAGTTATTTAAAAAGATAAAAAATGCCCGTGGTGAGAATTGGTACGACATAATGGAAGGCTTTGCAGAAGTGAGGCAAGGCTTTCAAGATATACGTCACTTAAAATCAAACCATGAAGAAGGAGACACTCATGATTAAAGCCTATCGTAACAATGAAGATTTATCTATTGTGGAAACAAGTGAATGGTCTCATGCCCAATGGATTAACGTCGTTAAACCTACGCAAGAGGAAAGTCAGGCCTTATTAGAATACTTTCCGTTTCCAAAAGACTTTTTAGAAGATGCGCTCGATAGTGAGGAAAGTTCACGTATTGAAAACGATGAAAGCGGATATTCACTTATTATTAGCGACTTTCCTATTTTAAAAGATGATCAATATGAAATTAAAAGTTACCATACTGCCCCCTTAGGGATTATTATCGGTAAAGGAGTGATCATTACCATTTGTAGTCGCAACTTTGATTATTTTGATCATTTGCTCTATCAACGTATTAATCTCAAGTTCAAAAGTCGTTTTGCTTTAAATTTATTATACGAAATGTCTTCTGAGTTTAACCGTGCACTACGCTTACTTAATAAAGAACGTTTGCAAGTCGATGTTAAATTACAAAAGCGTGTCACAAATCTACGTCTTTACTTTTTAAGTGAAATTGAAAAAAGCCTTGTTTATTTTATTGCATCACTCAAGACAAATGCCTCAACTCATCGAAAGTTGTACCGAATATCCACTTTAAAGCGATTTTCTGAAGATGATGAGTTGTTGGAAGACGTCTTAAATGAACATCAACAAGCGATAGAAACAACAGAATTGTATTTACGTATTGTTGAGAGTATGACAAATTCCTATGCTTCATTGCTCTCAAACCAATTAAATACTACGATGCAAACATTAACTATTTTTACCGTGTTACTGACATTACCGACACTTGTTTTCAGCTTTTTTGGAATGAACGTGCCATTACCAATTGATGCGCAATCAGGTTTATCTTGGATTATCGTCATTGCGATTTCGCTCGTTTTAGTCATTGTAACTTCAGTTCTATTATGGCACAGTAACCGGCTCAAATAAAAATAACGAATTGGGGCCGTTCCCAATTCGTTATTTTTTCACTAAAACAGCTATTTCCTCTCGCTTATCTCTTTCCCAACTTCCAAATCAGCATCCCATATGCTTAATTTTCACCTTATGTTGTGCGTTGATGATATATAATAGCCACACGCAACGATAGTTTCTCGTAGAAATCACTTTTAATTCGCTGCATAAATATTACTTTAATACGCTATTTGCCTTCTCTATAAAATACAAACTAAAATCTAGACATCTTGCACTTCGTTTTCATTCCTCAAATGCCTTTAATCTTACATCAAAAACTTAATTTTAGATACATTATTCTAAAATTCAATTTCCATCATTCCGTATAGAAGTTCCATATTTATTTTTTATATCCAAATTTAATAAATAATCCTTATCTTAACTTGAACGTCAAGTTTATATGTCTAATTATATCAATAAGTACTGAAAAAATTAAAATAAAAGAGAGAATATTGTTTATCAATATATTAAGTCCTATAATACAAATTATTTATAGCAAAAATTTAAACTACGTCATCCAAAAGAATACATTTTGAGTAAGTGAGGTCACATACATGCAAAGCGTTCATATTGAATTATTTGAACAATTTCAATCAGATTCATATCGTTGCTTTAATGCTGTAGAATTGTATTTTTCTCTCGATGGAAAGTTAAAAATTCAACATAACGGATTAAATAAAGAACAATATTACCAAGTTGCCATTATTAATCATAGTGACTTGGTTAAAATTCATCATGCAAAAGCTTTAATAAAAGTAACACTCCCCCTCCATTTATTAATGGATGTTCAGTCTAATTTTATGAATGGCTTTTTTGATGATACAAAACTGTACGCACATGAACAACTCCGTGAACACATTCAGTCTATGCTAATATATGACAACCCAGAACACCAATCTAAGACGTTACATACGCTCATTCAATTGATGTTAAAAGAATGCTACATTCCTTGTGATACCGTATACTTACCATACATGCATGTTGAATCTGACATGCTCATCAATGTCCTTAATATTATTCATGAAAAGATTGAACAAAAAATCACCCTTCAAGATTTAGCACAACGTTTTTTTGTGTCTTCATCTTACATCTCTATATTATTTAATGAACAACTCGGGTTTAATTTTAAAAGCTATACCGTCACTTTAAAGCTAAGTTTATCCTTACCACATTTACTATGGAATAATGACTCAATTTATGATATTGCGCAGAACTTTGGATTTTCAAATTACAGTAATTACTCTAAACAATTTAAAAATTACATTGGCGTAAGTCCTTATACTTATAAAAAAACACAAGCCAATGTTAATTCAAAAATAGTCATACATCAAAAAAATTCAGATATTTTCCAACGACTCTATCAACAATTTGTAGCGCATACACAAGGGGCTAAAGTTCAATTGGATCTTGATGCCATCCTTCAGCCCTCAAGATTTAAATTACCTAAAATAAGAGTCGCTTTGAATCGCTTGGAGGACTTATGGCATTATCAACAATTTTTCGATTCGATGCAAGACGTTCTCGCCAAACAACCGCACTACTTATATTTTGAAGAAGCATCACATGTGACACTCACCCATAATAAAGGTCAGCAATTAGAACATCTCATTCAATTTATGAACGCACATCATTTACATTTTAGCTTTAAGATTGCTTCACTTTATGAGTTTGACTTACTCGAAGTACAATTTTTAAACGGGGTGAAAAAGCTCTTACATTACATTCCTACCTTAACTCATGCGCTACCTAAAGTTAACGTATTGTTTGATATGCGCTTTTTAACATTTAAAGATATTGATTATTTATCAGAACGCTTAGCTCGTGTATTTCACACATATGAAGTCGAATTACTCGTCTCACATGACGTGATTCATCACCGAAATGCTTTTTTAGAAGAAGCGCAAAAACTTAATACGACCATTTCAGGCTACACTTTTGATGTGAACGACTTTATCAATGATGAGCTTTATGCGAGTACCTCTTTCCAACATATGACGCATGAATGGCAACAATTGATGAGCTATCCATCTCTTCAAAAATCCGTGCCATCATTATCCTTAATCGGGTTGACATCAACAGCGTTTGAAAAATTGTTTTACAAAAATATCAGTCATCAACCTAGCGATTGGTTGCATTTTATGATGCATACGGCACCAACATTTACTTCGATGAATATCCCGTTAGTAACAGACGACACGAATAAGTTTGGTTACTTGACCGCACGCCATATGCAAACGATGTTGCCATTCATCTCAGAGTTGTTACATCCTTTTACAGATAATTATATTAAAATTCAGCATCATACGATGTACAAACAAACAGATATTGATTATACAATCTTTTTGACGCCAAATACGCTAGGCGGTCAAAGAGAATTTCAAAATGAACCCACCTACTATCAACTCTCAAGTGATTTTATTCGAGATAAACATTTGGTCATTATTCGGACTTATGATGATGAAACAATGAACATCCGGAATTTGATACAATTTGATGATCAAACTTACATTCCAATACAACATATTCAAGACATTCAACAAACGCAACATTTAAGAAAAAATATTTGTATTCATGATTTTAATAATGGCCCCTTAGAAATTAAGGTGCCACCGACACAACTCAAAGTCATTTATATTTATAAACAACCGACTTCTTTATTCAATGATTTAGAATAAGATATGCCTTCTAGCTCCCTTTAGTAATTCTCATAGTTTTATACTATAATGGAATTAATGACAAAGATTGAGCTAGGAGGCTATTTTTTTATGTCAAAAATAAAGAAAGCAATCATTCCAGCTGCAGGTCTAGGCACAAGATTTTTACCTGCCACAAAGGCAATGCCAAAGGAGATGCTCCCTATTCTCGACACCCCTACGATTCAATATATCGTTGAAGAAGCGGCACGAGCTGGCATCGAAGATATTATTATCGTTACTGGAAAGCATAAACGTGCCATTGAAGATCATTTTGACAATCAAAAAGAACTCGAATCCACCTTAAAAGATAAAGGTAAGTTAGATTTACTTGAAAAAGTCCAACACTCCACCGACTTAGCAAATATTTTTTACGTTCGTCAAAAAGAACAAAAAGGGTTGGGACATGCGATATGGACCGCACGACAATTTTTTGGCGATGAACCTTTCGCCGTTTTATTAGGTGATGATATTGTTCAGTCTGAAACACCTGCGATTCAGCAATTAATCGAGCAATATGAAGTAACACAAAAGTCTGTTATAGGCGTTCAAGAAGTACCATACGAAGAAACCCATCGTTATGGTATTGTAGAACCTAAAACAAAACAAGGCCGACGTTATAAAGTAAGCCAGTTCGTAGAAAAACCGGCTCCAGGAACTGCGCCTTCTAACTTAGCAATTATGGGAAGATACGTCCTGACCCCTGAGATTTTCAAATATTTGGACACGCAAGATGTCGGTGCAGGTGGTGAAATTCAATTAACCGATGCCATTGAACGTCTCAATCAAGATGATTCTGTGTATGCTTATGAATTTGACGGCACGCGTTACGATGTCGGTGAAAAGATTGGTTTTGTCAAAACAACCTTACATTTTGCGCTCAATGATCCCTCTATGAAAGAAGAAATGACACGATATATTAAAGACCTCTTAAATGAAGACACTGCCTCTCAATAAAAAAACGCCACTTTCACAACTTCGAATGATTTGGAAAGTGGCCATTATTCTATTTATACATTATTGTTTTCCGAATTCATCTTCTATCACTGCCGCTCGCGTGGCATAATGTCCAACTAAACAGATGATCACAGTCATGATTAAAAACATCACTATGGCGCTATTCCAATTTTTCGAATAGTCATATAACGCTCCCATTAAAAAGGGGCCTATCGCCGCAATCCAATAACCGACAGACTGCCCAAATCCAGAGAGTTGCATACTGCCTTGCGTCGTTTTTGCCCGTATTGAAAATAGTGTCATACACAAACTAAAGCACGCACCAATTGCCAAACCAGAAAATATCATCGCAAGAATGAGTAACATTACATGCTGACTCCATAATAAGCTGAATCCTATTAAAAATAGAAGTGTAATCATTTGGATAAGTCGACGCTGATTTTTCATTTTTGCCGCAATGATTGGGAATGTAAATGTCATCGGAAGTTGCGCAAACTGGTTAAGCATCAACATATATCCTGCTGTTTCAGGTGAAATCCCTTTACTTATTAAAATAGAGGGATACCATGCGACAATACAGTAAAATGACATCGACTGAAATGCCATTAATAACGCTACAGCCCAAGCCAGTTTTGACTTTATGATTGGATAAGCATGAGGTTCGTCCCTTTGTAAAGCAGCTTTGACTTTAACTTTGAGTTGAGGAAGCCAAAATAAAATTGCGACCACTGCAAAGACCACCCAAAACGAGAGAGATAAACGATAGTCCCAACCACTGACTTTCGAGAGTGGATAACTTAATCCCCCACCTAGCCCTGCGGTGAAATTCATCGTGGCACTATAAATTCCTGTAATCAGACCTATTTGCAATGGAAAATATTGCTTTGCATAAGCAGGCAGAGTGACATTACAAAATGCAATAGAGACGCCTATAATAATCGTCCCAATCACAAACATCAATAAGTCTCCAGAAATACGAATGACTAAGCCAATAATGGTCACAATGACAGCTACAAATAAAATATGCGTCATTTCAAACCGTTTTAAAATGCGTGTCACCCACATTGAGACCAAACCAAAAATAATAAGAGGAATGGTTGTAATGAATCCCGCTATAAAATGATTGATATGTAAGTCAGATTGAATGTTGTCAATGACAGGACCAACGGCTGTAAGCGGTGCGCGTAGTGTGGATGCAATCAAGACAATCCCTATGACGACGAACCACTGATCTTGTATTTTTAACGAGCCCTTTCTACCTTCCATTTGCCCTTCCCCCTTCAACTCTTCTATATGTATTTTATCATAAAAAAATAAGGCGCTTAGACACTGTCTAAGCCCTTACATTTATAGAGGTGAAGGCATGTTTTTACAATAAAGAGTGAATCTTATATGTAAAAAACTGCCTCATACCACCCTTTAACGCCCTTTAAATTTGGCTATACAAATGTAATGCGCGTTTAATGATATTCATTAAATCATTATCCACGGTAGTATGTTTATGAAAATATGCTAGTATTTCATGAGGATGTACTAAGTCCCGTGGAAAATCGATATCATTCACTACAAATGACGCCAATTCTCCTAAAGGGGTCTTATCTCCTAAAAATCCTAACATAAACTCATAAAAGCTCATATCATCACCTCTTACATGATGAGCTAACGCTTATTTTAGCATTGATGAAATTGTTTTGAAATAAAATCATACTAAAAAACTCATCTTTGTCATCAAAAAAGGTTCGTCACAATTTTGTCGATATTTCAACCCCTTTTGCTTTTAGGAATATTCCTATACAATAGCATTATATTCAAAAAAGGAGCTTTCATACCTATGAAAAACAAACAAACATTAGGTTTTATATTAATTGGAGTTATGGTCCTTGCAACAATTATCGTCATCGTGGCAATTATGATGTCAGGACAAAAAGAAACATACTATGGTTATATGAAAGATAACACAACAGCAGAAAAAGTGATTAGCGAATCTGAAAAAACAGTTGAAAAAAATGTAAAACTTCCAACTGACAGCGATTTCCAACCTAAAAAAGGGGATTTCGTAAAACTTGTTGCAGATAAAGATGACAAACATCATTATGTAAAAAAAGAAGTTGTCTCTCATGACGACGTGCCCCACGGTTTAATGATGAAAATTCATGATATGGGTAATATGCACCACTAAATTTTACGCAAGGCTGAGTATCGTCTCTCACCTTGCGTTTTTTAATGTCTCGTGAACATTTAGATTACTTTTTGGAATGATACCCTATAAACCAACATTTCTCTATAACTTAGAGGCTACATTAACGTCATCAAGTTGGGTTCATAAATAAAAATGCGGTAAGAAATCTCATCCCCATTTCTTACCGCTTCTGCGCTTATTCATATCGTGGCCTATAAACATGCCCTTCGAATTCACTCTATTTTTTCATCACTGATAATACGACGACCATCATAATGATACATATGACGCCTATCAATTGCCATCCGCCAAAACCAATATGTAACCAAATAACAGAAGTCACAAGTGCCATCAACGGTTCGATAGTCCCGAGAAGACCGGCTTCATGAGGAAATAAGTAGTTTAAGCTATCAATATAAAACCAAAACGCAAGCATCGTCCCAAAAATAATCGCAAACCAAAAGAAAAGATGTGTTTCAACTGTCCAAAGTGTAAGGTCTACATTCCAAGGCGGATGAATAAAGCTTAAAGCGATTCCCCCAATTAACATCGCCCAACCGACAACGTTTAACGATCCCCATCGGGCCAATAATTTCACAGGATAAATCGTATAAAATGCTAAAGCGATTGCCGATAAAAGCCCCCAAATAATCGCTATTTTCGGAACTTGTAAATTTTCTATATTGCCATTGGTAAGTAATAAAAAAGAGCCAAGCAACGCTAATATGACAGCAATAGCTTCCTTACGCCCAAAAGTCGTCATTTTTGTAACTACTAAATAAAAAATCATAAAAATAGGACCTAAATATTGTAAGAGCGTAGCCACTGCGGCATTTCCATAACTGATAGAGGACATGAATGTAAATTGCACCGCGAGCATTCCAAAAATACCATAAATGAAGATTTGGAATGACGCGCGTTTATCCCACCAAATCATCAATACTTTGGGGCCTTGTGTAAAAAAAGCGATGGCAATTAGTAGCACTCCGGAAATGATAAGTCGGACAGCGACAAACCAACCGACATCAAGGTGTGCATGTTGAAACAACCATTGAGAGACCGTACCCCCAACACCCCAAAACGACGCTCCAATAACAACGAGCAAATAGCCTATCCATCGCTTTTGTACTTGTCGCATAATATCGCCCCTTCTTCGATGTATTTCAATTAATCTAACATGAATACTCCTATCATGACAATAACTATTTTAAAAACCGTAAAAATAGGTTAAGACATAAAAAAACTGTCCCCAAAGTCAAAACTTTGAGGACAGTCTTATGGCGATAAATGAGATATTTACCAGATTAAATCTTCTACCATTTCATCATTTAATGCTTTAACCACTTCAGTGACTAATTGAACGGCTTTTTTGTAATCGTCTTGATGCAATACAGAAACGTTAGAATGCATGTAGCGCAATGGCACTGAAATCACGATAGAAGGAATACCATCCAATGCCGTATGAATGTTACCTGCATCTGTCCCTCCACCTGGCATCGTATCAAATTGTAAATCAATGTTGTGGGCTTTAGCGACTTTTTTAACGTGACGGAATAAACCGACATGCCCTATGTTTGAGCCATCAAGCGCCATCACTGTTGGTCCTTGTCCTAATTTCACATCCCCATCTTTTTCCATTCCTGGAGAATCATAAGCCACACAGACATCTACCGCAATCGCTAAGTCCGGTTTGATTTTGTGCGCTGCAACTTTTGCGCCACGAAGACCGACTTCTTCTTGAACGTTTGCGCCTGCAACGACATTCACATCCACTTTTTCATTTTTCAATTCGTCTAAAACATCGACAGCTAAGGCACATCCATAGCGGTTGTCAAAAGCTTTTGCTGTCATGTAATTATCGTTGAGTAATGTTTCGAACTCAGAATAAGGTGTAATCATATTTCCAATTTCAATTCCTGCTGCTTCAACTTCAGCTTTATCTTTGGCACCGACATCAATAAACATCGCCTTCATATCTACAGTGTTTTTACGTTCTTCAGCACTTAAAACATGAGGCGGCTTTGAACCGATGATGCCTCTAATTTTATCACCTTTTTCTGTAGTAATAGTCACTTTTTGAGATAACATGACTTGGTTCCACCAACCACCGACTGGCGTAAATTTGATATAGCCATTGTCGTCGATTTTAGTCACCATAAAACCAATTTCATCTAAATGTCCCGCAATCATGACCGTTTTATTTCCAGATTCGGCACTTTTTTTACCAAACACGCCTCCCAAATTGTCGAAAATCATTTCATCACTGTTAGGTTCAATCAACTCACGCATCGCTTGTTTAACGTCATATTCATGACCTGCAATACCATCAATGTCTGTAAGTTGTTTCAATAAAGTTTTTGTATCTTTCATGCTATGTATCCCCTTCCTAAAATATTTAATACTAGTATATCAAAAATTGATTGTCCGATACCTCATACAAACTCACAGTAAACATTTAACGCTTTAATGGATGATGATAAGCACTACTAAAAAAAACGAGTTGAACTTGAATCTGTTCAACTCGCTTATCGTTATTTCATTTTATAATCTTCATCAAAGAAATTGTATTTCGCTTTTTTATCGTGCTTTTTCGTTTTTGCATCAAAGCCTTGCAAGAATAATCCACGTTTTAAATGGATGGGCTGTGCGATATAAATATTTTTTTCGTCACCTTTTAAACGTACTTCTTTATAGAAAATCCCTTTACGTTGATCGTAATCACTTTTCTCATCAATGATTTTAGATTTTAAGTTCTTTTCTACTAAATATTGATCAATTAGCTTAAAATTTTGGCTTTTTTGATATCCCTTATAGGCAAAGAAGCCGACAGCTACAATTGCGAATAAAAGTACGGCAGCCAAAATGAAACCTAAAATTTTCTTCGCCATTCTTCTCCAACTTTCTCTTCATAGTCATTATATCTATCTTATCACATAATCATTTCTTGGCGGTAATTGTAAAAGGAGCGTCACATAAAATTCAAAAAGCAGATTGTAAATTTGTTGTTGTCTTCATAGTATGAAAACCCTTACAATTGAAATTGTATAATCGATTAAGTGTTAGAACAAGGGGGATTTATGATGATGAAATGGCAAACTGCCGCAGATCGGGAGACTTTACTTAAACAACTGGTGGCACATTCGAGTGTGACACATTCTACAGGTGAAAAGGAATTTCCCTACATGATACAAGAAGAACTTTTGACATTAGACTATTTTAAAGCACGACCTGAACTGGTGAAGCTAGTCGCAACGAACGATAAACGCCATGCGGTCGTTGCTTTTTATCAAGCACCTCAATCTAAAGAAACTGTCACACTCATTAGTCATTTCGATACCGTTGGCATTGATGATTATGGCCCATTTCAAGGACAAGCATTTGATATGGATCAGTTAACACAAGCATTCAAGGAAGATAATACGTATTTGGGAGAAGTGGGGCGTGGAGACTTAGAATCGGGAGACTATTTATTTGGTCGTGGCGCTATGGATATGAAACCTGGCTTAATGTTACATATGGCATTAATTGAAAAAGCGAGTCTCGAACAGTGGGATGTTAATTTAATCTTGATGACTGTTCCGGACGAAGAAGTCACATCAAAAGGAATGCATGCGGCCGTTGAATACGTTAATGCGTTGCGACAACAGCATCAATTGTCGATGCGTTTACATTTAAATAGTGAACCTACTTTCCAACAAGCGCAAGATGATGACCATCATTATTATTACACGGGGTCTATCGGAAAAATTATGCCGAGTGTCTTAGTTTATGGTCGTGAAACGCATGTCGGCACACCTTCTAACGGCTTAAGTTCAAACTTTTTAATGAGTTTCATTCAACAAGAAATCGAATATAGCCTAAATTTCAAAGAGGATTTTGAAGGTGAATATACACCGATGCCGGTCAGTTTAAAAGTGACTGACATTAAAGATTATTATGACGTACAAACACCGTTCCGTTCGGTCGCTTTATTTAATCTCTTTTTATTCAAAAGTAACGCTAATGAAGTGTTCGAACGCTTTAATCAAGCAGTGAAGACTGGTGTGAATAAAGGAATGGCGATTTATGAGGAACGCATCCATGCTGAAAATGCAGAGTCCAACATTCATATTAATTTTATGACGTATCAAGAACTTTATGCCCATGCGGTCGATATTCACGATGAAAACACGGTACAACAAATGATTGATGATATGATTTCACAAAAGTCGGCCCCTCATCAACAATCGATGATGATTGTCGATTTGCTCATGAATATGTGTCGAGACCTTGGGCCTTCAGTCATTACGTTTTTTACACCGCCATATTATCCAGCAACCAATACGTCATTTAATGAGATGACAGAAGCTGTTGGTGAAACGATTCGTGAAACAGCCTTATCCAAATTCAAGCGTGGTTCTAAGCGGATTCATTATTTTAATGGGATTAGTGATTTAAGTTATGTGGCCCCTTCCCCTAATGGATCAGGATTTGACGCCTTTGAAAATAATACTCCTGTGTTTAATCGAACGTATAAAATCCCTTTTAAAGAGATTGAAGCCATTCAAGCTCCACTCATCAACTGTGGTCCTATCGGAAAAGATGCCCATAAAGTGACAGAACGTATTCATAAACAAAGTGCTTTTGAAGAATTACCCGTCATTTTAGAAGCAATCATTCAAAAACATTTCTTAAAATAGATAAAAGGTGTGCGACCGAGATATCTCATTGATATCTGTCGCACACCTCTTTTTTTATGATAGCGTTGCTTTTTCACGTTTTGATAAGTTCATCATCGTTAATAAAGCGATAATACCAAACACACTTAATAAAATAAATGCTAGATGACTTGAACCTGTCATTGATGTTACCGCAGAAATCACGAGGGGTGGGAAGAATCCTCCGAGACCGCCCATCATAGAAACGATACCATTCGCCACACCCGCTTCTTTCGTAAAGTAATGGGGTACGAGTTTGAAAATAAGTCCGTTGCCGATACCTGCACATACACTGATAGTTAAACAGCCTAATGTAAAGAAAAAGATATTTTGTGAAACACCTAAAATAAATGAACCAATAATCATAATTGAGAAGAAAATTTTCAACATTGTGACCGCGTTGAATTTATCTCCAAGCATGCCGCCGACAGGACGTAAAAATGTAGCTAAAGCGATGAATACACCTGTACGGATCCCTGCGTCTACTTTATCAATTCCAAAGTGTGTTACTAAATAGTTCGGTAAAAATAATCCAAATGCGACAAAAGCACCAAATGTAATGAAATACCAAAAACTTAAGTAATAGAGTTTGTAATTGGCCATTAGTTTACGAGATTGTTCAACAAGTGGCACTTTCACTTTTGGTTCTTTACTATCTCCTAAAAAGAACATAATAATCGCAAATACCGCCATGACAATTAAATAAAGTTTAATTGTAGATTGCCAACCAATAAGTCCAGCAATTGGCGGAGCTAAAAATGAAGATACAGCTGTACCTAAGTTCCCCATCCCATAAATCCCATTGGCTAAACCGACTTTATCTTTAGAAAAATATTTCGGAATGGATGTTACACCTACTGAAAAGATGGCGCCCCCCACCCCTAAAAAGAAGCCGGCAAACATTAATGCGCCAGGGGATGTCGCTTGACTAAGTAAGAAAATAGGAACGAGTAATACGATAAAACTCGTAAAAAACACCCATTTCGCACCTACAATATTTGTTAAATAGCCGAATGGCACACGAAGTACTGATCCTAAAATAACCGGTATTGCTAAGATGATAGATAACTGTCCACTTGAAATTTTAATATCTTGAGAAATAAATGGCATGAGTGGTGAGATAATACTCCACGCCATAAATCCAGCTACGAGACTTAACGTTTGTAATCCGAGCTGAAGACCACCTTTTGACTTATTCATTCTCTTTCACCCTTTTTTATAAATTTCACTATGTACTAAAATGTGCGCGTTTCTTCCATTTGTTTGTCATTTTAATACGTGTTATTTAATTCATATTCAGTTTAGCTCTTTTGTGAAATTTATAACATAAGGACTTCCCCTAAACACATAGGGGGCATCCCCTAATAAAATGTTTGCTCCATTCGCATCCTTAAAACACTATTCTTTACAAGATTTTCATTAATACCATAAAAAAGCAATGGAATCTCAATTGTTGATTTCCATTGCTTTCTTTTAAAAATCCAATAATTTTTTCTTTAATGCATATTCAACGAGCTCAGGTTTTGATTTTAAGTTCAACTTATCCATAATTCTCGTTTTATGGGCTTCTACTGTTTTTACCGAAACAAATAATTTTTCAGCAATATCTTTATTGCCATACCCTTTTGCGATTAAAGGTAAAATTTCTAATTCGCGTTTAGAAAGAATTTTAAACGGGTCATTTGAATAAGAGGCATCATCCGAAGATTGCACAAACTCTTTCACTAAAGATGTGGTCATCTTAGGATCGATAAATGTTTCTCCTTTGTATACTGTACGAATCGCAAGTAAAAGCTGCTCGTCAGGCGCATTTTTTAAAATATAGCCTCTTGCGCCACTTCTCAATACGTGAAATAAATATTCCTCATCATCGTACATCGTTAAAATTAAAATTTTAGTCTTAGGAAAACTGTCTAATATTTTGCTCGTTGCAATGAGTCCCGATTCCCCCGGTGGCATACTTAAATCCATAATTAACACGTCAGGTTCATATTTCATCACCATTTGATAGGCTTCCACACCGTCAGCGGCTGTACCGACCACTTCCATATCTTCTTGGAAGTTTAAAATCATAGAAAAGCCTGTTCGTACGACGGCATGGTCATCTGCTATGACGATTTTCAAAATCAACGCCTCCCAATTTACTCGAGTGGTACTTCTAATGTCACCATTGTACCTTTCCCTTTTTCTGTCTTTATCTCTAGTTTACCATTCACAAGTTCTGCGCGCTCATTCATACCATATAAACCAAGCCCCGAACCTTTAGGGTGGTCTTTCGGATTAAAACCTTCTCCTTGGTCTGACACTTCTGCAAAGAGGCGATTTTTATCTTTTCGAATGTTAATGTCAATGACGTCCACATTCGCATATTTCATCGCATTAAACGCAGCTTCTTGTACGACGCGATAAACTACTGTTTCAATTTCACTATCGAAACGTTGCGGTGGCATATCAAAATGATAATTCACGACTAAACCATAATTATTTTCTAATTGTTTGAAATAACTTTTAAATGCAGCATCTAACCCTAAATCATCTAATGAAGAAGGTCTAAGTTCTGACGATAAATTGCGAATATCATCTATCAATTTACTCATTAATCCTTCGACATTTTGCGATTGTGACACCATACTTTCCATATCTTGTTGATATTTAAGTAAACGCATTTCTACATTAACATTAATCAACTCTTGCACCACCCCGTCATGAAGCTCACGAGAAATACGCTTGCGTTCATTTTCCTGTGCGGCAATCGTTTTTTGAATCATATGACGTTGATGCAATTTTTCATGTCGTTCCAATTGGGGAGTCACATTTTGTAAAGTAAAGGCTTTGATGTCATTATCTTCATCGATTACTTGATAAGATGCGGTAAAGGGTTCGACTTTATTTTCTCGTGTTTTCATAAACACTTGAAATGTTGAATCTCCCATTTCATTCGAATGTAAAAAACAATTATAACACGTCTTTAACGCATGTTCACTCGTAAATCCTTCGCAACGGCCACAAATCGTATTGGAAGTAATCGCTTGAAGGTTATTGTCCTCAGATAACACACGCTTTGCGGCATCATTCATAAATATGACTTCACCTTCACGGTTGATAAATAAAATCATTTCTGATGTATTTTGAAAATGCGATAAAAGTAAATTTGATAAATTTGGGCTTTCAATTTTAGGTTGCATCACAATATCACCTTATCTTCACTTGTTAAAGCACCAATTCCTTCAACTCTTATGGCGTCGTGTATCTCGTTAGGCAATGGATTTCCATTTCTTTGACCAAATAACAAGACCCCTTTGACACGATGATTGTGCCAAAGCGGTATCGCTATGAGCGCCGTTAGTTGTTCACTCAAAAGTATTGGAAAATTAAATAATGATTGCTGAATTTCATCTCTATCTGTATTCGCAATCGCCATCGGTTTACCTGTTTTCATGACAGTTCCAGCAATGCCACGGCCATTACGAAGAACGATGCGTTGATATCTATTATTTAAATTACCTGACACGTAACGCCACTTGATTTTCATTCCAACATGATCTTCGGTTGGCAATGCGAGTCCTGCAAAATCAAAGCCAAAACGTATGCGCAACTGGTCTAATTCTGATTGATAGTCATGTTTTGAAAAATCAATAGGGCTCACGGTCTTCACCTCTTTTTTATACTTTGTGTTTACGGTAAATAATATAACTTCTGCTGGCATAGGATAACGGCACACTCCATACATGAACAAGTCGTGTAAATGGCCATAATGCCATAATAGAAAAACCGAGCAATACATGTAATTTAAACGCAAATGGAACTGCTGTCATTAAGTTCGCATCTGGGCTTAACATAAATAGTCCTCTAAACCAAATTGAAATCGTTTGACGATAATCAAAGTCCGGCGTCGTTGCATTGACAACTAAAGTCGCATAAAGTCCAGCAAATACTATAACTAATAAAAAGAAATTAACTAAAATATCTGAGGCTGAACTTAAACGACGAACATTGGCTTTCGTTACCCGTCTCGCAGTGAGCAAGAACATACCGATGAGTGTTATTATACCAAAAATGCTTCCAATATACACAGCACCAATATGATAAATGTGATTGTTCACGCCAACCGCCTCTAACCAATGTGCGGGAATAAGTAATCCGACCACGTGGCCAAAGAAGACGGGAATAATCCCTAAATGAAACAATAAACTTCCCCATTTAAGTTGCTTTTTTTCAATAAACTCACTTGATTTTGCAGTCCAAGAAAATTGATCAAATTTATAACGTGCGATATGACCAATGATAAAGATTGCAAGACAAAGATATGGGAATATGACCCATAAAAATTGATTAAACATGTTGTGTCACCTCATTGTCTTGTACGATACAACGCTTGAGCGTCTCACGTAAGCCTCTTATTAAATGACTATATGGATTTTGTTTTTCCTCTAAATATTTCATCATCGGGTACGTTCCATCTTCAATAATCATGATAATTAATTGCATATTTTCTTGTGCACGATCATCTCCATCCACAGGTGCCGCATATAAAAATTCCAACATTAGTGGCAGAAAATCTGACAGCTCGGATGAAGGCATTTGTAGGCCAAACATTTCGTATAAAACTTTTAGCTTAGCTAACATTTGTCCACGTTCTTTTTGTGTATCAAATTTATTGTAAGTCATGTAAAGTGTCGTTTTTTTATTAAAATCGAATGTGTCCGTATAAAGCGCCTTGATTTCAGACAAACTGAGTTCGTACATGCGCTCACGATACGCTTTCACGTGAGGATACGCAGGGTGATCCTCACTGAAAATCGCATCAAATGTTTTAGGATGAAAGGTCAATTTTTCCGGAAAACTTAACTGTTGGCTCATATAAGCGAAAGTCTCTTTATAATATTTGAGCGTTTCAAGATTAATCACGGAAGATCCCTCCATAGAAGTTATCGTTGTAGATTTCTTGACCTGTTTTGCCGCCCGCACCTACAGGTACACCACAACCATCACAGTTCGCGCCGAAATGTTCACCACCGTAACCTTGACTTCCTTGGGCAGCATAAGTGTCCATATATTGTTCTTTGTGAGAAGTTGGAATAACAAAACGATCTTCATGTTTGGCTATCGCTAATAAACGATACATATCTTTAGCTTGACGTTCTGTTAAACCGACACGTTCTAAACGAGAGATATCAAATTCACGACCTGTATTTTGGGCACGCATATAACTCCGCATCATCGCCATACGTTGTAATGAACCTTTAACAGCTGTTGTATCCCCTGCTGTAAAGAGCTCTGCAAGATATTGAACAGGTAGGCGCATTTCTTCAATTGCTGGGAAAATGGCATCCGGATTATTCCCCGCATTTTTCCCTTCAAAGTAATTCATAATTGGGCTGAGTGGTGGACAATACCAAACCATTGGCATCGTACGGTACTCAGGGTGAAGCGGAAATGCTAATTTGTATTCAATGGCCAATTTATAAATCGGTGAATTTTGCGCTGCTTCAATCCACTCTTGAGAAATGCCATCTTTTTCCGCTTGTTCAATAACTGCTTCATCAAACGGGTTTAAAAATAATTCTAATTGTTTTTCGTATAAGTCTTGTTCGTTTTCAGTCGATGCCGCTTCTTGAACGCGATCCGCATCATAAAGTAATACACCTAAATAACGCATACGGCCAGTACATGTTTCAGAACATACGGTTGGAATCCCTGCTTCCACACGTGGGAAACAGAAGGTACATTTTTCAGCTTTATTTGTTTTCCAGTTGAAGTACACTTTTTTGTAGGGACAACCTGTCATACAGTAGCGCCATCCACGACAAGCTTCTTGGTCAACAAGAACAATACCGTCTTCATCACGTTTATACATTGCACCTGAAGGGCATGACGCTACACAGCTTGGATTTAAGCAATGTTCACATAAACGTGGTAAATACATCATAAAAGTTTGGTCAAAGTTAAATTTGATTTCTTCTTCAATTTTTTGAATGTTAGGGTCTTGTGGACCAGTCACGTGACCTCCCGCTAAGTCATCTTCCCAGTTTGGACCCCAATCAATATCCATGCGTTCACCAGTCATTACAGAATGGGCTTTCGCCACAGGTGAATGTTCTGAAGCTTTTGCTGTTGTTAAATGTTCATAGTTGTATGTCCATGGTTCATAGTAATCTTTTATGACAGGCATGTTCGGGTTATAGAAAATTTTACCAAGTGCAATCTTATTAATACGTGTCCCTGATTTTAATTCTAATTTCCCTTTTTTATTGAGTGTCCATCCGCCTTTGTAGTGCTCTTGGTCTTCCCAACGTTTTGGGTAACCGATTCCTGGTTTTGTCTCTACGTTGTTAAACCACATATATTCTGCACCAGGTCGATTGGTCCATGTGCTTTTACATGTCACACTACATGTATGACAACCGATACATTTGTCTAGGTTCAACACCATTGCCACTTGTGCTTTAATCTTCAAGCCAATCCACCTCTTTCATCTTTCTCACTGCAACGTATACATCACGTTGGTTCCCAATCGGGCCATAATAGTTAAATGAATAACTGATTTGTGCGTAGCCTCCCATAAGCTGCGTTGGTTTTAAATGGATACGTGTCGGCGCATTGTGTGAGCCTCCACGTGTGCCAGAAATTTCTGATCCTGGCGTTTCAATATGTTTATCTTGTGCATGATACATAAACATTGTGCCTCTTGGCATACGATGTGACACAACCGCTCTTGCTGTCACCACACCGTTTCGGTTATAAACTTCTAGCCAATCATTATCTTCAATGTCATGTTGTGCGGCATCTTCATTAGAAATCCAAACCGTTGGGCCTCCACGGAAGAGCGTTAACATATGTTGGTTATCTTGATATGTGGAGTGAATATTCCATTTCCCATGCGGTGTCAAGTAACGTAAGACGAGTGAATCTTGTCCACCTTTGACTTGTTTGTCTTTCGTACCAAATACCATTGGTGGGAGCGTCGGTTTATAGACAGGCAATTGCTCTCCAAATTGTTGGAACACTTCATGGTCGATGTAATAACTTTGACGCCCTGTTAATGTTCTAAATGGAACTAAACGCTCAATGTTTGTTGTGAATGGTGAATAACGACGCCCTTGTTTATTTGATCCTGGGAACACAGCTGTCGGAATCACTTCACGTGGTTGCGATGTAATATTTAAGAACGTGATTTTTTCAGACGCACGTTCGATGGAAATATCTTTAAGTTCCATGCCAGTTTGTTGTTCTAAATCTTCATATGATTTTTGTGACACACGACCATTAGACGCAGAAGACACATTTAAAATGACATCTGCCACTTTACGTGCAGTATCGATACGCGGTTTATTGTTTTTAACCGTATCATCTTCCCAAGTACCGACCATACTGCCCAGTTCATCGTATTGTTCTTTAACTGAGAAACTTACGCCGTGCGCGCCAACTTTACCATTTTCAAGTAATGGACCGACAGAAATAAATTTGTCATATACATCTGTATACGTACGATCAACCACCGCAAATCCTGGCATTGTTTTACCTGGAATTGGTTCAATTTCACCTTTTGTCCAGTCATGTACTTTACCATAAGCAAGCGCAATTTCTTGCTTAGAATCATGTGCAAGTGGTGAGGTCACAACATCTTTATATGTTCCAGTTAAGTGGACACGCGACATTTCTGAGAATGTTTTACTGATCGTTTTGAAAATATCCCAGTCCGAACGTGATTCCCATAATGGATCTATTGCTGGATTAAACGGATGGATGAAAGGATGCATATCTGTTGATGATAAGTCATGTTTTTCATACCATGTTGCTGCTGGTAGCACGATATCTGAATATAACGGTGTCGCAGTCATACGGAAATCCAATGATACAAGTAAATCTAATTTTCCGACTGTATCTTCTCTCCACGTAATTTCATCTGGCTTTTCAGTTTCATTCGGTTCTGCCATTAATGCTGATTTGGCACCAAGTAAATGTTTCATGAAATACTCTTGTCCTTTGGCAGAACTTGAAATTAAGTTTGAACGCCAAACGAACAACGTTTTCGGATGGTTTTTACGTAAATCTGGATCTTCAATTGCAAATTTCGTTTTACGTGATTTCACATCTTCTAACGCACGTTGTAAAATTGCTTCATTTGAAAAGTCACCTGCATCTTTTGCTTCTTCGCCCCACAATAAACTGTTACGATCAAATTGTGGATATGAAGGCAACCAACCGTTACGAGCCGCGAGTACATTGTAGTCAGCGGGATGTTGTAACTTCACGCTGTCTGCAAGTGGTGAAGCTAAGCGATCAACGCCAGATTCTTCATACTTCCATTGGTCTGTCGCAAAATAGAACCAACTTGTGCCGTTTTGTAAACGTGGCGGTGCTTGCCAGTCTTTCGCAAAAGCAATCGTATTCCATCCTTCAATTGGGCGACATTTTTCTTGGCCAACATAATGTGCCCAGCCCCCGCCGTTAACCCCTTGACAACCGCAAAGGATGACGAGGTTTAAAATAGAACGATAAATCATATCAGAGTTGAACCAGTGGTTAATCCCCGCACCCATAATAATCATCGAACGGCCACCCGTATCAATCGCGTTTTGCGCAAATTCTCGGGCCACTTGTGTCACTAGATTTGCTTTGACACTTGTCACTTTTTCTTGCCATGCTGGTGTGTAGAATGAATCCGCATCCTCTAAGCCTTTTGATTCAAGCGGATGATTAAAACGTTTAACGCCATATTGACTTGTCATTAAGTCATAAATCGTTGTCGCTAACACTTCTTCACCGTTTGCTAATGTCAGTTTTCTGACCGCAATCGGACGTTCAAAAACACCATTGCCTGCGTTATCAAAAAATGGGAATTGAATTGTCACAATGTCGTGGTCTCCACTTACGACTGATAGACTCGGATCAATTTTTTCACCTTGTTCATTTTCAAGTTTCAAATTCCATTGTTTGCCTTCTTCCCAACGTTGTCCCATTGTCCCGTTCGGTACTTGAATCGTATCTGTTAAAGCATCGATAACCACCGGTTTCCACTCGCTGTTTGGCGTTGTGCTTCCTAAATCACTTGAACGTAAGAAACGTCCTGCTTTATAGCCTTTTTCATCTTGGTCTAAGCGAATGATAAATGGCATATCTGAATATTGTTTGGCATAATTGATAAACATTTCAGACGGTTGATCTTCATAAAATTCTTGTAAAATAACGTGGGTCATCGCTTGAGCAATAGCGGCATCCGTCCCTGGATTAGGTGCCATCCAGTTATCCGCAAACTTCACGTTTTCAGCATAGTCTGGCGCAACTGAAATGACTTTCGCCCCTTTATAACGGACTTCAGTCATAAAGTGAGCATCTGGTGTACGTGTAAGCGGAACGTTAGACCCCCACATCATAATGTATGAAGAGTTATACCAGTCACTGGATTCAGGAACGTCTGTTTGTTCACCCCAAATTTGTGGTGAAGCTGGTGGTAAATCCGCATACCAATCATAGAAACTTAACATTTCTCCACCAAGTAATGAAATGAATCGTGCACCCGCAGCATAGCTAATCATCGACATCGCAGGAATAGGTGTAAATCCAGCAATACGGTCTGGGCCGTCTTTTTTGATCGTATAAATTAATTGTGCGGCAATGAGTTGAGAAACATCTTTCCAGTTGGCACGTACATGTCCGCCCTTACCACGTGCCGATTTATATATTTTCGCTTTTTCGTCATTTTCTACAATGGAAGCCCATGCCTTAATCGGATCATGATGTTCATCTAATGCGCTCGTCCATAAATCCCATAATTTTCCTCGTACATATGGATATTTAATACGTAATGGACTGTATTCATACCATGAAAACGAAGCGCCACGCGGACAACCACGGGGTTCAAATTCAGGCATATCCGGTCCACAGCTTGGGTAATCAATTTGTTGGTTCTCCCATGTAATGACACCATTTTTAACAAATACTTTCCATGAACATGAACCTGTACAGTTCACACCATGCGTCGTACGAACGACTTTGTCATGACTCCATCTTTCTCTATACATCTTTTCCCATTCACGGCTTTTATGTTCTAAAACTGACCAGTTGCCATTGAACTTTTCAGTCGGTTTAAAGAAATTCAATCCAAATTTAACCATGTTCATCCTCCTTAATACATAGGCTTTCCGAATTACTTTTATTGTATAATCGTTCAACCATTCGTAACATTAGGGAAATACCTAATTCCTAGGTGAAATCCCCTAATGTTAAAAAATTCACATACTTTTGTGGGTGCCTCTTCAGATGATGTGTTCAATTCCCATTCCACTAAGAAAAAAATAAAAAATGACATAAAAAACAAACCTTACTTGCGGTAAGTAAGGTTTGTCTCTATTCACAGGTCGTCCCTCTTTAAAGGGATTGTTGACCTGGGGTTTATCAATTTTTCATATCCATTTTATGCTGTAAAACGTCTCACAAGCACGAGTCCGCTGACAATCAATATTCCTCCTAAGAATACAGGGGCTTGTTGTGTCTCACCAGTATTCGGTAACGTCGACGTCGAATGTTGTTGAACTTCTTGTGCAGTTAACATGGTCTTACCTGTGTTAAATGACACAAGTGCGCCTTTGTCATTTATATAGGCAGGTTGACCATGATAATGTATTAAAGCAGACTTAGGAAACAATGCTTTTCCCGTACGTTTTGAAATCACTTGTTGATTTTGGACAATCACACCTTCTTGAATAGATGACGTTACAGATGAAGCAGGTATGATGATTTTTCCAGATTTTCTGTGGATAAGGTTCCCTTTTTGATCAAATACACATGTCCCAGGCCCTTGTGTGTGATAGCCATGGTTCTGTTTGGAAGAGGAGTTGGCTTTATCACTCAGTTTTGGAAATGGAATGATTTTTTCTGGTTGATTTGCTTTTAAAACTTCTGGTTCTCCATTGATGATCCTTGTTGGTTTTATTGTTTCATATTGAGATAGATCGGCTTGTTTTAAATAATCCGCAAACACTTTATCTAAAGACAGTCCTTCTTCTCTCGGCCCACCAAACATTGTAAATCCGTCTCCACCTGAAGCGGTAAAGTCATTTGTCGCCACGCGATACGTGCGATTTGGATCCAATGCTTCGTATTGTCCCGTCGCTTTATTTAAAATATGGATGGCTTTAATACGTTGTCCCGGCGCTTGAGACATATCAAAATAGACACGAATGGATTTCGATACTTGTAATAAGCCCCCATTTGCAGACAATTGTTGTTTGCCCTCATTATTTTCTAGAGGTGCACTTAAACTGTGTTCAAATGCAGCGAGGACGTCACTCCCTTTGACTTGAATTTGAGAGATTGTATTGCCAAAAGGTAATACGGTAATAATATCGTTTAAAGTGACTTTCCCTTTTCCGATAGACGCACGAATACCGCCACTATTGGTCACAGCAAAATCAGCCGGATGACTGAAATGCTCCAGACTATATGCTTCCATCGCATCTGCAATGGCATTTCCTAAATTTGTTTCATGACGGCGAACATCGTCACGCTCACCTTGGAATTCAACAGTATTATTAGGAATGACCACTTCTGATGTTTCTTTTAAAAACGCAGCATTAGCTTTGTCCACTTGTGCTTTCACTGTTGCGTCAGGCACTACATCTGCGACATCATTGACATTAATCAAGGATGCTTTTAAATTTCGAATCGTAGGTGGATTAAAATCAAATGTAATTTTCCCAATATTAGCTAAGGCCGTTCCAGTTTGCGCCAATACATCCTTGCCATACGTTTGTCCATTTTGCATCACGGTGTGCGAATGGCCATCAATAACAATCGTTGGCACTGTAAACTGCTTATTTTGACTAATTTGTTGCGTTAAATAATCTGAACGCCACGTTTGTTGTGTCGTTGGATCAACGCCTAGATGTGAAAGAATGACAAAAGCATCGACTTTCCCATTCAGTTGATTCATTTCGCGTAGGACACTTGGCAAAGGATCTTCAAATGTGACACCTTGAATGCCAGTTGGACTTGTTTTTGTTTTCGTTTCCGGTGTGGTCACACCGATAATGCCGTAACGCACTCCGTTTTTCTCGATGATTGTGGAAGGCTTGAACGCCAATTGATGGTCTTTATAAACATTAGAACTTAAAATCGGAAAATTCAACATGCCTTCCAATTTCTTCAATTGATCGTACCCAAAATCAAATTCATGATTTCCGGGTACCATCGCATCATACCCTACCGCATTCATGGCTTTTGCCATTTCTTCCCCTTTGGATTGGTTAGATAATGGCAACCCTTGAAAAGCATCTCCAGCATCTAGCATGAGGTCTGGTTGGTTTTGATCTTTAATCGTTTTTGTTTTAGCCATTCCGATAACTCGGTCCGGTTCTTCAACTAAACGGCCATGCATATCATTCGTATGTAAAATAGTATGTTCTGTGGATGCGGATGCAACGGCTTGTTTAGGTTGAGCGGTTCTTTGGACATCCGTTAATGTTGCGGGTACCTGAGATTGAGTCATTTCTTTCGCAACTTGTGGCGCGTTTGACTTTGGCACGTTATTTTCGACAGCTTCAACGGGTTGTGAAGGGGTCGAAGGCGTGGCCTCAGTTTGAGTCGTACTCATAGTTCCTGGACGCTCACTCGTTGTCCGCTGTGTTTCTGATAAATCTGATGAATCTGATGCACCTGTGTCAGCGTTCGATGGTGCTATCGCCGTGTTGTCATTCGTAGATGATGTCTGATTGTCCAATGTTGTTATCGCCGTACCATTATTTGTGAATGGCGTCTGATTGTTCGTTGGTGGTAACGGCTCATTTGCGGCGGGTGCTATCGTCGTGTTTGTTGTCTCCTGTAGTGTTGTTTCTGCATAGGACTGTAATGGTAAAAGCCACATGAAAATCCCAAACAACAAGAGGACAAAACATACACTGTATAAACTTCGTCGCTTCATATGTAACCTCCCTAAAAGAATCGTACAAATAGGTTGTACACTTTTATCCTAGCACAACTCTTTAAAAAAATATGAAGCCATTATGAAATTTACTTGAAAAAGATGTAAAAAAACCAACGCCTCCTTCTTAAAAAGCAGACGTTGGTTAAAATTTATAAATGTTGTGTAAAAGTTGTCGTGTTCATTAATTCAGTCAAAAGCGCAGTTTGTGTCGGATGCAAATCTTCCACATCTCGATTATCGATAATGGCCCATCCGCCGGCTTCATATATATCTAACGCTTTGTCCATATTTTCCGTGCGCGTCCCTTGGAAACATACATATTCCATCGTTTTGTTCGTAGGGAGTTCTTTTAAAATATCCCGCACAACTTGACCTACAATGGTAATACCTGGGCCGGGTCTCTCTGCATTCGCTACTTTTTCTGAGATGGTTGAGACGTCTCCTGCAATCACGTGTTGATTCACACATGTCGCATTAAAAATAACTGCTACTGGTAAATTTTCTTGTATCGTCGAACGAACTTCTTCCATTAAATGAGGGAGTCGTTTCACTCCCATATAAATGGCGAGCGTTCCTCCATTTTTTAGTGTTGTGATATCAATGGACGCTTCTTCGTCATCTTTAAAATGTCCTGTCGTAAATGTAATATTTCGTGCGACACCGCGTTCAGTGAGGCCACGATGCAGTTGACTCATTGCGGCACTTGCTGCAGTAATGCCAGGAACGACTTCAAAAGAAATACCCGCTTTTTTTAACACATCCACCTCGTCTGCCAATCTTCCAAATATCGCAGGGTCTCCCCCTTTTAAGCGAACCACAGTTTGATGCGTTTTCGTTTTCTCGACCATGAGTGCATTGATTTCTTCTTGGCGCATAGACGTCGAATAAGGTGTTTTCCCAACATGAATCCATTCAGTTTTCGGGGATGAAAATTGCAGTATGAATGGATTAACCAGTTGATCATATAAAATCACATCCGCCCGTTGAATACAGCGCTCTGCTTTTTTAGAGAGCAACAACGGATGACCAGGTCCCGCTCCTACAAGATAGACTTGAGGAGGTGCTATTAAAGACATAAATAAATTTCTCCATCTATCACTTCAACAGGGTACGTTGCTACGCATCCTTCATCAGGCTCTTGAACTTGACCTGTTTCTAAATCAATTTTTTGATCATGTAACGGACAATAAACATAGTGTCCACTCACTGTCCCTTCAGATAAAGGCCCTTGTTTATGTGGGCATACATTATTAATCGCGCGAATGTCGCCCTCTTCTGTTAAAAATAAACCGATTTGTAAATCACCGACAATGACTTTTTTACCAATTAACGGTTCTAATTCAGAAATATGTGCCACTTTTACTTTTTCATGCGTTATTGCCATACTTACACCTTCTCCACTTCAAAAATTGTACGTTTCTCAGTGTCTTTCACTACTTCGTGCCATGGTTCGTTTTCATAAGCACGTTTCGCATCCATAATACGTTGGTACAATGCTTCTTGTTTTTCAGGATCTAGAACGACGGACTTCACTTGGTCAAATCCTAAACGTTTTAACCAAGGGGCTGTACGTTCAGCGTAGATGCCTGTTTCACGATAATATTGCATGTATGCACCACATAATTTCACCACTTCGTCTTCTGTTTCAACCGTTGTTAATAACTCAGCGACAACGACGTCTGTACCGCCGTTACCCCCAACATAAATTTGGAAACCATTTTCAACACCGATTACACCAAAGTCTTTCACGCCTGATTCTACACAGCTTCGTGGACAACCAGAAACCCCCATTTTAAATTTGTGGGGTGTATCGATGTATTCAAACGTTTTTTCTAAACGAATGCCGAGTTTTGTTGTATATTGTGTACCGAAACGACAAAACTCTTTACCGACACAGCTTTTTACTGAACGTGTTTTCTTACCGTAAGCTGAAGCTGAGCGCATATCTAAATCTTCCCATACTTGCGGTAATTCTTCTTTTTTCACGCCATATAACCCGATACGTTGTGAACCTGTCACTTTGACTAAAGGTACGTTATATTTTTTCGCTACTTCTCCAAGACGAATTAATTGATCCGCGTCTGTTACGCCCCCACGCATTTGTGGAATGACTGAGAATGTTCCGTCATTTTGAATATTGGCATGGTAGCGTTCATTCGCAAAACGAGAGGCTTTTTCATCTTCGTGTTCATGAGGATACACCATATTTAAATAGTAGTTGATCGCTGGACGACATTTTGGACATCCACCTTTATCTTTGAAATCTAAGACGTGACGGACTTCTTTAGACGTTTTTAAACCTTTCGCACGAATTTGGGTCACGATTTGGTCTCTTGTTAAGTCTGTACATGCACAAATTCCTGTTGGTGCACTTGCGACAAAGTCCTCTCCAAGGGTATGTTCTAATAGTTCAGCAATTTGACCTTTACATTTACCGCAAGAGTTTCCTGCTTTTGTCGCTTTTGTCACTTCTGCCACAGACTTTAAGCCTTGGTCTTGGATAGCTTCAATGATGGTTCCTTTAGAGACCCCGTTACAGCCACAAATCGTTTCATCGTTGTCCATGTCAGCGACACTGATGGCATCGACTTCTCCTGCTTTATGCAAGAGGGACACGAGTGTATATTCGTCGATAGTGTCGCCTTTTTTCATCATATTGTAGAAGCGGTTCCCTTCTTCAGTATCTCCATACAATACGGCACCGACAATCGTTTTATCTTTGACGAAGATTTTTTTGTAGATGTTGTCCACACCATTAAATGTTTCAATCCCACGGATACCGTCGCTTTCAGTAATCCAACCTGCACTGAATAAATCACAGCCAGAGACTTTTAAAGAGGTAAAGGTTGTCGAACCTTTATATCCTTCAGTCGGAATACCTGTAATATGATCCGCAAGAACTTTACCTTGTTCATATAATGGTGCCACGAGACCATACACTTTTGAACGGTGTTCTGCACATTCACCGACCGCGTAAATATTAGGATCGCTTGTTTTCATAAAATCATCAACCACAATACCGCGGCCAATTTCTAACCCAGCAGCACGTGCTTCTTTTGTGACAGGTCGAATCCCGACTGCCATAACGACCATGTCCGCTTCAAGCACGCGTCCATCAGATAAACGAATCCCTTCGACGTGTTTTTCACCTAATATCTCTTGTGTGTTCGCTTGTAGTTCAAAGTGAATCCCTTGTTTTTCTAAATCCGCTTTTAACAGTTCTCCTGCTTTACGATCGAGTTGGACTTCCATTAACCATTCTGCTAAATGAACCACTGTCACGTTCATGCCTTGGTCCACAAGTCCACGTGCACATTCAAGTCCAAGCAATCCTCCACCGATAACGATGGCATTTTTCTTTGTTTTTGCCGTTTCGAGCATTTTTTCAGTATCATCAATCGTTCTAAAGCCAACGACCCCTTCAAGTCGAGATCCGTCAATAGGTAAAATAAATGAATCAGAACCCGTCGCAATAATCATTTGATCGTACGACACAATTTGGCCTTGCTCTGTTTCAACATGTTGGGCCTCACGATCAATTTTCACGACCTTATCTCCTGTTATTAAACGAATGCCACGCTCTTCATACCATTCGTACGGATTCATAATCGTTTCTTCAACCGTCATTTTATTTTGTAAAATATTCGATAACATAATGCGGTTGTAGTTCGGATAAGGTTCTTTTCCGATAATCGTGATGTCAAATTTGTCTGGGTCACGTTCTAAAATTTCTTCAATTGTGCGTACGCCTGCCATCCCGTTACCAATCATCAAAAGTTTTGTCTTACTCATGCATATCCTCCTCAGTTGCAGCTAAAATCTCTTTAATTTTCGCCGCATATCGTTTCGTCCGTTCTATATTCTGCCCTTTTGAACTCACACTGATGGTCAGCCCATCGTGCTCAAACGTTAACATATTAAAAAAGTCTGATTGTGTTTGGTCTCCAGTATGATTTATCCATTGCGTGGGTAAAGCATCTTGAGCCACTAGGTTGTTGATTTGGGGATTATTCGTCGCAATCACGATTAAATCGGCATGAGCTATTTTAGTCGCATCGTATTTTTCTCGTATCAATCGAAATCGTTCTGAAGATTGAACTGTCTCAAAAGCCTCATGAAATTCGGGACTGACAACGTCAATTGTACAAGGCTCGGTCACTAGCTTACTGAACTTGCGCCAAGCAATTTTGCCACCACCTATGATGACCACATGCCTATCCTTAAGATTGAGTTGTACCGGATACATCAGGCACCTCCTCACATTCAGCGATTCTAATCTGAACGATTTCTTTGAGTACAGGATGGAAATTAATCGCCGATGTAAAAACGAGTGTATTACTTAAATTCAAAGCTTCAATACGTTGTTTTGTTTTATTGACAAGATAACCATCATAAAAGAAAAATGGAATAATAAGTAGCTTTGGATGCTTTTTCGCAATCTTTGGCAATGTTTTTGTAAATTCGAGTTCTCCGTATACCATGGATGGATAACATGGATGCTCAACCGTCGACAATTTGTCACAAATTTCAGTCAATGCAAGGTCTGGTTCGTTAAATCTCGCATTCCCATGTGCCAATATCACAATGCCCGTGGCTTTATCGATGTCATTTTGATAGGCTTGCATTTGATCAGCGACCCAATCCGCCATTTTAGGATGTGTTCCTAATGGATTGGCTAATACAAATTGAACATTGGGATTTTGTTGTTGAAAATCATGATAAATAGCTTCGATATCTTCATAATAGTGTGACGCAGTAAATAACAACAACGGCACTAAATGAATACGCGTATAGCCTGCATCTACTGTTTTTTGAATGACCTCATCCAATTGAATCGTTTCACTCTCTAAAAATGCCACTTCATAATCCACATCTATATCTTCAAATGTTTGGTCAATAAAGTGTAACAACGTTTCATTTAATTTACCTTTTCGCATCCCATGCACGACTAAAATGGTCTTACGCATGACGACACCCCCTACATGTTTATTGTAAATGAAAATGGACATTAAATGTGATTGGTTTCACAACATATATGAAAAATAGGGAATTCCCTTCTCCTATTGCTAAGGGATTTCCCTATCTCTTTTTATTCCCCTTCATACCACGGCGGTGGTGTGAGCAATGATTCATTATAACGTTCTGGAATGAGTACTTTCACCATCATGGCACCACGATCGCCACTTGGTTCTTCAAGTTCAAAGAAGGAGGTATATCCTCTACGTTCATAAACGTCTTTAAGCCATGACATTTTACGTGCTGAAGTTCCTAAAACGACAGCAGGTGCTTTTAATGTGTCTCTTAAAATGGTTTCTTCGATGTATGTCATGAGTTGATTTCCGTAGCCTTTGCCTCCAAAATTAGGATCAGTCGCAAACCACCACACAAATGGAAATTGTGATACTTTATGTTTAGGCTCCCAAGGAAAACGAATCGACAATGTGGAAATCAAACGTTCATCTTGTTCTAGGACGTACGCTGCGTTATATTTAATGTTTTTTTCAATCATTTCTAAATCTGCATTCACGGATGGCCAATCAATCCCCGCTTCACGTAACGGTGTAAACGCACGGTGCATGAGTTTTTGTAATTCGGGTGCATCTTGTAGCGTGGCCATTCTAATTTGTGGTGAACTCATAGGTTTCCCCCCTTTGTCATGTTAACCTTAGCGTAACAGATTTCATCGACGTTCAAAACAAAAAAGTCCAAGCACAGTGCTCGGACTTTAAACTGATTAATATTTTTTGCGACTTCCGTTGAAGTAAGCATAGAGTAAACCGACTAAAATACCGCCACCAATGTAGTTTCCGATAAAAGCAAAGATGATATTTTTAAGCACGTCTAACCATGAAACGGCATCGATATTATAAAAAATCATACCGACAAACAGTCCCGCATTATAAACCACGTGTTCATAACCCATAAACACGAAAATAATTACACCAACGGCAATAAAAAATGTTTTTGAGAGCCCCTCTTTAAACATCATGGAAACGTATATTCCAATATTGATAAAGAAGTTGGCAAAAATCGCTTTAACAAGTATGGCGTGCCATGTTGAAGCGACCGTTTTTGCATCAACCGTAGCTGAAAGTGCTTGAATCATTTCAGGCGTCATGACCTTCGTAAAAATCATTAAACCAAATAACACGAATGCACCTAAAATATTTCCAATAAAACATACTGTAAAGAGCCAAAGCATTTTTCCAATTGAAATGGCGCGATAATAAGCCCCTACAGTAAGATACATAAAGTTACTTGTTAACAATTCTGAATGCGTTAATACAATAAAAACTAAGGCGATACTAAAGGCTATGGCCCCCATTAAGTTGACAACCGCAGGCAGTGCCCCAGCAAATTGTGTTTTCATGGCAAGCATAAAAACTGTCACAATGGCGAGTAAAAAGCCAGACATCATCGATTTCAATATGTATCTCGGTAAGGCACGATCTAACATGACTTCTTTCATGGCCACTGAGCTGACAATGGCTTCTACAATTTCTCTCGATGCATAGGTATCTTTGAGGTGTTTTGTTGGTTTTTCAATTCCCATATTCATACCCCTCCACTCATTTTTAACTACCCTTTTATATTACAAGATAACATTTAAACTAGATAGTCAAAATCAGCTAAAAATAGGAATAATATGCTTAAAAAACATTTCAATTCATAATATCAATAAGACCGAAATGACCTTGAGATAGAATACTCATTTAAAAAGGAAAAGCCATCCAAATTTACCTATAGATAAATTTGGATGACTATTTTAAACCGACTTAAATACGTTCCAGTCTTTTCCTTATTGTATTGTTGGTCAAGAAATTTAGCCTTTTGTTTTTGCACGTTTCATAGCTTTCAAACCATAAGCAAATACACCGTAACCAATCGTTGTTTGTGTAAACCATTTTAAGAAGTGTTCATGATGACATATGCGTGTGACTACAGTGGCAATTGCCGTGCTTAAGACATATAACCCGAGCACTTTCATATAGCGTTGATTCATTCTTTTCACCTCTGATACTTTAAAAGTTGAATGACACTGATAAAGATTGTTTATATGCATTGGAACCGCTACTTTATCATTTTTAGTCATTCTCAAGATTGATACAAGTTCACTTTATCACAATCAAAATAATTAAAAAGAAGGAAGTTGCCTATATTGGATAGGACAACTCCCTAATCTTTTATAATAATCCAAGCCATTGCCAATAAGTCATACTGAAAATAATGACTAAAATATAGCCGATGACTGTAATTGGAATCCCTGCTTTAAGGAAATCTTTAACTGTAAATGTTTCAGTTCCATAAGCCAACATACTTTGTGGTGAGCTGACGGGTAATAAGAAACCAAAACTAATCACAAATTGTTGAATCAATACAAAACCGATGGACATATCTCCTAAATGTAACGTAGATGTTAAAGAAATAAACACCGGTATTAACGCCGACGCCAAACTTGTGGCACTCGCAAAACCGAGATGGATTAAAATGTTAAATAATGAAATGAGTGCGATTGTTGCAATGATAGGCATATGTTGTAAGCCCATTAATCCAAATGTTTTATCACTCAACCACTGTGCAGCGTTTGTTTGAAGTAAGACATTACCTAATGCAATCCCTACACCAAAGACAATGATTGTTCCCCAAGGAATACGACTTTCTGCTTCTTTCCAGCTCATGACCCCAATTTTAGGTGTGAGCATAATCGCAAGAGCAATCAATGTGATTGACGAAGAATCAATTGGATGAAGTATTTTTTCAGTAGACCATAATAAGAGTAAAGCCACAGAAATAATGATGAGACGCCACTCTTTACCTGAAATAGGGCCAAGCTCTTGTAATTGTTTTTGGACAAGCTCTTTTCCACCTTCAATTTCCGTTTGTTCTGGCGGAATGACTTTCAGCATCACAAAATAGAGCACGACAGACATAATGATTGACCAAGGCGCCGCATATAAGAACCATTCTCCCCATGAAATATCATGTCCGAGTTGTTCATTAATAAAGTTCACTGCGACGATATTTTGCGCGGCTGCGGTTTTAATCCCGATATTCCAAATGGACACCGCTTGAACCGCTGTAATAATTAATAGCGCCGCTAATTTACTTTGCTTTGCAGCCCCAAATGCCGCGACCATTCCGAGTAATATCGGAACCACTGCGCCTGCACGTGCCGTTGCTGATGGCACGAAGAACGCTAAAATAATCGAAACCAAAATCGCGCCAATAACGATGCGTTTCGTTTTATTCCCAACCAATGAAAGCACCCATAACGCTAAACGTTTATGCAATTGTGTCACTTGCATCGCTGTTGCTAGAAAGAGCGCTGCTGCTACAAGGGCGACTGCACTTGTAGAAAAACCACTGAATGCGAGTTTCAATGCATTGGCTGTTCCTAATAAATCTCCGCCACTTAAAACATCTTTGCCGACTTTCGGATTGCCTAATGCTTCTGTTAAGTTTTGAACTGGGCTAAACCCAAGTAACAAAATCATTAAAACGACAATCATCGTTGCAGATACAGGATAGCTCACCGCTTCAGTCACCCATAAAATAACCGCAAATGCCAAAATGGCAAGCGCACATTTTCCCATTACGGGTAAACTATCAGAAGTGGGTAACAGTAAAATAATGAATAATACAACAAAACTTAACCCAAACCATAGCGGTTTAAAGGTCGATTTTTTTTGATTTTTTGCCGCCGTTGCCATAAAAAACAACCCCTTTTATTTTAATCACCCTAAGTGTACCAATAAATAGAGGTTGTCGCCCACTCATGTTCAAACATTCACAAAAATTTTACATTTATTTTTAGTTTAAAATAAGTTGGATTTCTAAACGTTTCCAGTCATTTGATTTCGTCGCCATTGTCTATATCCGTATATACTGTTGATTAAAAAGGCCATCCACATTAAAATCATCGCCATTGCGCCGTAAGAGACCGTATGCGTCTGTATGGCATCATTGAAAGCTTGTGCCCATAAAACAATTGTAATGAGATTGACAGCAATCCAAAATAACCACTGCTCTTTAAAGCGAAGGGTCATCAACGTTTGCCCCACAATAGATAAAGCGGTAGAAGCCCCGTCTACCCATGGATGTTGGGCATAAAAATCGCCTGAAAGTTGATATAAAAGCGCGACAAGTCCTAAATAAAGAACAACTGTCAACACTAATGTCACTATCCACGTCAATGGGGTTAACCCTTTGGCATCGACTTCTTTGACTTTCGCATTTTTGCCTTCAGGATCTTGTTTCATATGGCGCCACCAAACCACGAGTCCTATAAATTGAAAAATGAGAAAAATCACTTGCATGCCCACTTCTCCCATAAAATGGGCCTTAAAGCTTAAATAGCCGTAGGTACATACTTGAATCACTCCGAAAAAATAGGTAGACAAACGCCCCTTAGCGGCCATAAATACACAAACCACACCTGAAATACTTGCAATCAGGTTAAGTATCGCCTCTTTTCCAATCCCTTGTGCTTCACCAACTAATAAAGGAAGAACAAATACAAAACATTGCAATATGAGAAAAAGACTAAAGAACCATTTCTCATATAATGTAAACCCCTTAAAATCTTTAAACATTAACCCATCCCCTTATCTCTTTCTATCTTTATGATTCGACCGTTCTTAACGTTTGGTCGCCTGGGCGAATCCATTGTTTTTTCGACATCACATAGTAAATTAACCCTGTGACAATCATTGGCAATATAAAATGGAACACACCTATCAAAATCCATGTGTTTAAAGAACTTCCCATCGTGTGAATGGTCATAATTTGGCCGACAAAACCGCTCGTTCCCATGCCTGCACCTGCAGGATTATTCGTCATTGGGAAAAAGACCGTCATTATCGGCGCAATCATCGCACTCGCAAGTGTTGGTGGAAGTAATAACAATGGTTTTAAAAGGATATTCGGAACTTGTAACATACTTGTACCTATTCCTATTGAAATCAAACCACTAATGCCATTGTCTTTATATCCCATTACTGCAAAACCCACCATTTGACACGCACATCCTATAGTTGCTGCACCTGCTGCGAGTCCTGACAACTCTAGCATTAACGCAAGGGCTGCGCTTGAAATGGGTGCCGTTAAACACAATCCAAAAACAACTGCCACAATAATCCCCATTATGATCGGTTGTTGGTCCGTCGCTGAAATAATGACAGCACCTATCGCTTTCATTAATTGATTGAGCAATGGTCCTAAAAGTTTAGCGACAATACCTCCAATCACCAACGTCATCATCGGTGTTACGATAATATCAATTTTCGTTTTTTGTGCATATAGTCGGCTCAGTTCAACGGCTACAAGCGTCGCAAAAAATGCACCCACAGCGCCGCCTGCAAATGTTTCGTATCCCATCATCCCGACAATGAGTGCTGAAAATATGACTAAAGGTTTACTTTTAAATCCGTATGCCATCGCAGCCCCAATTGCTGCACCTGTTAACCCTTTAGCGACATTACCAATGCTGACTAAAAAGCTTAAATCTATATTAGGAAATAACGTTTGTTTGCCTATCGTCTCTAAAATAAGCCCGATAATAAGAGAACAAAATAGGCCTAAGGTCATAAAACTAAGCCCTTCGATAAACCATCTATGTAATAATGTTTTCAATGTCTCTTCTCCCCCTGAATGAATTTGTACAGTTGAACCATACAAGTTTTATATTACCATAGAACTTTTGAACCGAGGACACTGAATTTTCAGTTACATAAACGCGTTTTATACATACAAAAACGCACTGTGCGGGGAACACAGTGCGCTTTATCAACTTTAGTTCTACTTTATTTAAGGAGGTCTTACAGGTCTTGCTTTTGGGGTGTATCTTTTATCTTAATTGGGATTGAACAGTTAGGATTGGGAATTGTTTGATTAACTGTTCTATACATAGAATACCCCATTTTATTCCGACTCACATCGGACAATAGAACGCTCTTTTTCTAAGACCTTAGTTCGAGTTGCATTAATCGTAATAATTACTGTTTACAAATATCAGAATAATCTTTATAATGTAGAGTAGATACAATTTTTTATTTCTATAAAAGTTGTATCTCTTAAAGACATTGTGCAACATACTTACACTTACACACTCTTCACAATGGCTTTAAACGGATGTAAATCAGTCATTTTCAAACATGAGTCTTTCAATTTTTCCCCATTGAAAAGTTGAAGCGGAATCGAGACTTATCTTTCATAGCGATAATACTCATTCCACCCCATACTTATCCCCTCTCTATGTCTTTCATAAAGAGGGGTTTTTATTAGCATTCTAAAATTAATTCACTACCAATTTTAAATTTTCCATATGAATCTTCTTTTATGTTGTATATAAGTCATATAAATTTACCTATTTTCCTACAAGCGTTAAAATAATGAAAGAGCAAGATTAATATTAAGGAGCGTTTTGACCTTTGTCATCGCTCTAAAACTAAGGGGCTGAAATAGATGTCAATTCAAGTAAAAGACTATATCTCAGAGCAATATGATTTATTTATAAACGGTGAATTTGTGGCACCAGAATCTGGTGAATATTTAGAAGTCCACAACCCAGCAACAAGTGAAGTCATCACAAAAATTGCAAAAGCCAATGAGAAAGACGTTGATAAAGCTGTTAAAGCAGCACAAGAAGCCTTTCCATCTTGGTCACGTATCTCTAAACAAGAACGTTCTGATTTACTACGTGAAATCAGTCGTCGCATCTTAGATCAAAAAGACCGTCTTGCAACAATCGAAAGTATTAATACAGGTAAAGCATTACGCGAAGCTTCTATGATAGATATTCCGCTTGCAGCACGTCATTATCAATATTTTGCGAGCGTGACAGATTTAGATGAAGGATCTGTCAATCAAATGGACGAACATACACTCAGCCTTATTACTCATGAGCCAATCGGTGTGGTAGGCGCTGTCGTGGCTTGGAACTTCCCTAGTCTACTTGCAGCATGGAAACTCGGACCTGCACTTGCTGCCGGTAATACTGTAGTCATCCAACCTTCATCATCAACACCTGTGAGCTTAATTGAAACAGCTAAAATTTTCCAAGAAGTTTTACCTCCAGGCGTTGTGAATGTCGTAACAGGTAAAGGTTCTGAATCCGGAAACGCCATTTTCAACCATGAAGGTGTCGATAAATTATCATTTACTGGATCTACAGATGTAGGTTACCAAGTCGCTGAAGCTGGAGCAAAACGTATTGTTCCTGCAACATTAGAACTTGGCGGTAAAAGTGCCAACATTATTTTAGATGATGCCAATCAAGAAGTGGCATTAGAAGGCAGTCAACTCGGTATTTTATTTAACCAAGGTGAAGTATGTAGTGCTGGCTCACGTTTACTCGTACACGAGGATATATATGATGAATTTGTTCCAAAATTAGTGGAAGCCTTCAAAAAAATTAAAGTTGGCGACCCATTAGATATGAACACACAAATGGGTTCACAAACTGGTCCAGATCAAATCGAAAAAATCCAAAGCTATATCGACTTCGCTAAAGAAAATAACGCCAACATTTTAGCTGGAGGCGAACGTATCACTGACAATGGTTTAGATAAAGGTCATTTCTTCCAACCGACAATTATTGAATTAAACGATAATAAAAATAAACTAGCACAAGAAGAAATATTTGGACCTGTGCTTGTCGTTATTAAAATTAAAGACGACAAAGAAGCTGTAGAAATTGCGAACGATTCAGAATACGGTTTAGCCGGTGGCGTATTCTCAACAAATATTAATCGTGCCCTCAATATTGCTAAAAATGTTCGTACAGGCCGTATGTGGATTAACACATACAACCAAGTACCTGAAGGGGCACCATTTGGCGGATATAAAAAATCTGGTATCGGACGCGAAACTTATAAAGAAGCGATTAAAAATTATCAACAAGTGAAAAACATTTATATCGATACAAGTAATGAAACAAAAGGTTTATACTAAGTTGACCTTAAATAAGAGGCGTAGACTTGCCGTCTACGCCTCTTCCTCTATATCAATGACTTGTATCGTACGTTCTAGTTCTGTTTTCAAATCAGGCGTTCTCCATTCTCTTGGATAACCTAAACATGCCGCAATATAACTCGTATTTTCCTCATGGACCACCTTTCTAAAATGGACATGCCCCATGATGCTATATCGTATTGGATAACGTTCAAATAGCGCATCAAAACTTTGTGTCCCTATAAATCCATTAAAAAAATCGAACACGCGATGCGGTGTTGGCACTAAAAATGCTGGGTGTGTGACAAAATGCGTCACAAGAATAACTTTCTTTCCTTGATATTGCTCTAATTGCTTATTGACTTCATCGGCATAGTGCATCGCGCGCACGCTTGCCTCCTCAGTAAAATCCGTATGGACTAAATCTTGCCAAGTGGCTCCATAATGTTTACCTCGTTGTAATTTTTCATCACTAAACCGCGCATCAGCATACGCATAGTCAAACCATCCCATATGCCCAACGATACACCAATCCCCTCGAATGATAGGTGCATGCATTAAACATAGTGGGTGCTCACGATATCGCTTTAATATCGCCTCCGTCGTAGTAGTATCTTCTTTATTCCGCCAAATATCATGATTACCGGGGACAAAGGCCACTTGTGCTGTAATCGCAGCATCTAGCTGATTGATGAAAGCTAGCGTTCGCTCGCTGTTATTCGATATATCTCCTGCAATAATGATTAAAGAGACCCTCGCTTCTTCAATCACTTCGATTAAATATTTTAAATATATTTCAGAACTGTAAGTTTGATGACGATCAATATGTAAATCCGATATCACACCCAATTTCATTTTTTACCCCTCCATTTTTATTATCTCATACGTTCCAAATACTAGAAAAGAGTATACTGACACCATTTACATTTTACTCATATATTGCATATTATCTATTTCTGAAAATTATCATAATTAGAACTTTTCAATGTCACAAATATGTCATTTTAGTATAAAAATGCGGTAAAATTTATTACTTTAATGTGAAAAAGCGTCAAAGCGTTGCGGTATAATAGTCCTTTGTTTGAAAAACATTTCACAATCTCTATAAAATTTTTATTAATAGTATTTTCAACTAATAAAAATGCCTTCATCCCTTGAAATACGGCTATTGCATACGCTTTCAAAAAAGTCTATATTTGATTTGGAAATAAAGCGCGCTTATAAAAAAACTAAAATTTAATTGAGATGAGGAAAGATTATGGATTTTATTTTAGGTATTGGAACATTACTCGTTGTTTTACTTGCAATGACTTTGTTTTTGAAATTTGCCCCTAATGGAAAAGTCAGTTTACAAGCATTATCGGGAGCAGCATGTGCGACATTTTTACCTGAAGCGTTCTTAAAATATGCGATTGGTGGCGTATTTCACTTAGAATATTTCACAAAACTTGGTGAAATCGCTGGGAGTTTAAGTGGTGTTGCCGTAGGTATTTTAACGTGTTTAAAATTTGGAGTAAATCCAGTATTTGCTGTGTTAACAGGTTTGGTGCTTTTTGATTTTAAACTTCTTCCTGCATTTATTGCAGCTTATTTTGTAGCGTTTGGTCTTAAATATTTAGAAAAGAAAGTACCAGAAGGATTGGATCTCATCGTTGTGATTTTACTCTCTCCTGCCATTACTTATGGTATCGCTTCTATCGTCTCTCCAAGTGTGACTGCTGTCCTTAAACAAATTGGTACTGCTGTTACTGCTGTTGGAGATAACAACCCATATGCTTTAGCTTTAGTGATTGGTGCGATTGTGCCTGTCGTAGGTATGACGCCTCTAAGTTCAATGGTATTCACAAGTCTTCTTGGCTTAACAGGTGTGCCAATGGCCATCGGTGCGCTAGGTTGTATGGGAAGCTCATTCGTTAACTTTGTAATGTTTAGAAAACTTAAAATCGGCAATCCAGGTAAAGCGTTTGCCGTTGCAATTGAACCGCTCACTCAAATCGATATAATTGCTAAATATCCTGTTCAGTTGTATGGTACAAATGCCATTGTCGGAATGGTTAATGGACTCTTTGTCACTTACATGGGCATTGTCGTGAACCAACCAGGTATGGCTACACCGATTGCAGGACCGATTGTTGCCTTAGGTTTCAATGATGTGACAAGCACAGTCATTACGATTGTTGTTGTTGCTATCATCAGTTTAATTTTAAGTTTCATCATCGGTACATTCATTAATAAAAAACAAATGGGCATTAATTTAAATACACCAAAACTTAACAAACAAGTAAATTAAAGGAGCGAATATATATGGCACGTACGAAAGATTATCAAAGTGCATTTGACGTGATTGGTCCAGTTATGATGGGCCCTTCTAGTTCACATACTGCAGGTGCAGTTAAAATCGGACAAGCAGCGCGAGCTGTATTAGGAGATACACCAGAACGTATTGAAGTACATTATTATGAATCATTTGCTGAAACACATAAAGGACATGGCACAGATTTAGCAATTATCGGTGGCTTACTTGGCTTTAGTACATTTGATTCACGTATCAAAACATCTACAACTATCGCACGTGAACAAGGGATCCCTTTGGAATTTATTGAAGAAAAAGGTGCGAGCCTTGGCGAACATCCGAACTGCGCTTTAATTATTATTGATAAAGGGGATCGTCACGTTGAACTGAATGGAATTTCCATTGGTGGCGGTGCTTTTAAAGTCAAAAGTATTCATGTCAATAACATGTGTATCTTACTGTCACATACACCAAATTTATTAGTTATTGACGGTGAATGTGATATGTCTCAAATCAACCATTTAATTAATGATCTCGTTGAAAAAAGTGTAGATATTAACGAAGAAATTAAAACAATGAGCCAAGATCGTTGTTTACTGGCGCTACATTTAAATAAAGCTATTAAACCGGAATTATTAGATGAAATACGTCAAAAATATACGAACTTAAAATTCTCATATATACAATAGTCTGGAGGAATCGATATGTTTGATTCAATGAAAGAATTAATCGAATACGCTGAAACACATTCCAAATCCTTCTCAGAAATTATGATTGAACACGAAATGATGACACGTGGGCTTTCACGTGAAGAAGTTTTTGAAATGATGCAACAAAATTTAGATACAATGCGCAATGCTGTGGAAAAAGGCTCAACAGGCGAAGGCGTAAAAAGTGTGACTGGCTATACAGGACAAGATGCGATTAAAGTCGCTAAATATAATGAAACACACCAAGCCCTTTCTGGTCATGATATGATTACAGCCGTTCAAGGTGCGATTGCTACAAATGAAGTTAACGCTGCTATGGGTATCATTTGTGCCACACCAACAGCTGGTTCCTCGGGAACGATCCCGGGCGTGCTCTTTAAATTAGAAAAAACACATCACCTTGATAATGAACAAATGATTAAATTTTTATTCTCGGCTTCAATGTGTGGCTTAATCATTGCCAATAATGCCTCTGTTGCCGGTGCAACGGGAGGTTGTCAAGCTGAAGTCGGTACAGCATCAGCTATTGCGGCTGCGGCTGCAGTTGAAACATTTGGAGGGACACCTTCACAAGCAGGCCATGCTATTGCTATCAGTTTAAGTAACTTATTAGGTCTTGTATGTGACCCTGTTGCTGGTCTTGTGGAAATTCCATGTGTGATGCGTAATGCTATCGGTTCTGGTAATGGTTTAATTTCAGCTGACCTTGCATTAGCAGGCGTTGAAAGCCGTATCCCAGTTGATGAAGTCATTATGGCAATGGATAAAGTTGGCCGTAACTTACCTGCTTCTTTACGCGAAACAGGTATCGGTGGTTTAGCAGGAACACCAACAGGTCAAGCGATTAAAGAAAAAATCTTCGGCAGTTCAAATCAAGAACAAGTCTTTTCATAAACAGTAAACAAAACGGGGTTAAGGGCATCTGATGATGCCTTTAACCCCGTTTTTTTATTATTTATCTTTTTTTAACAAGTGATGCTGATAGGTCTCTTGATGAAAGGTCGGTGTGTGTTCCTGTTGTTCTTCAGTTTGTCGATCTTTCACCTTAAATCTTATAAAATGATAAATAAAAAAGATGATGATACTCAATGAAATTGATTGCATAAACAAATATTGCCAAGTCCCTGCAATCAAATAGTTCTCCGCAATACTTGTTGATACGACCAATGCAATAAATAAAAATAAGAAGTTTTTAAGCATCATCTCACCCCTTTGTTCCCCTTTTTTTGTCTTATACATGTTATACCACGAAAGATGTTGAAAAGATACCCTTTTTCAGATAATTTTGTATTTTTATATTTTTAAAAACCACACACATTTCAACACCCATCCTTAAATTGTTTAATTTGTGAACATTTTCCTCTTATATTGACAAATAAATGAAAGCGCTTTATCATTAAGTAAACATTATTAAACAATATCAAACATTTACAATTTGATACAAAGGAGGTCCATCGATGTCTATTCAACAGTACATTCATTCAGATACCGTATTTGTTGTAGATGCAACAACACAGTCGCAAGTTTTTGAGTTGATATCTGAAAAGTTGTCTCACCTGTCTCTAGTGAAAACAGACTTTTTGAAGCATTTACTCGAAAGAGAAGCAAACTATCCGACAGGACTCGATTTATCACCCATTCATCACGATTTACCTGATATTGCTATCCCACACACTGAAAGTCAGTTTGTGAACGAAACGCGTATCGTTCCTATTCAACTTAAACAATCGATAGCATTTCAGAATATGATTTCTCCAGACAAAGCTTTAGAGGTCTCTTTTTTATTTCTTATTTTGAATCACGATACAGAGGCACAAGCGAATATACTCGCAGAAATAATGGATTATTTGAATCAAACAGATCACGCACAATTACAAAAATTATTCAGCTCAGAAGATTCACAAGAAATTTTTGAAATACTAACAAATTAAGAAGAAAGTAGTGAAGACCATGATTAAAATTTTAGCAGCCTGTGGTGCAGGTGTGAATTCAAGCCATCAAATTAAATCTGCCTTAGAAAGTGAACTTACAGCGAGAGGTTATCAAGTCAGTTGTGACGCAGTCATGATTAAAGACGTGACTAAAGATTTAATTTCTAAATACGATATTTTTGCGCAAATTGCCAATACAGATTTAGGATTTGACATCGACATACCTGTTGTAGACGCGGGGGCCATTTTATATCGCATTCCAGCAATGGCAGAACCTGTTTATCATGAAATTGAAAACATCATTAAAAGTATGCAACGTTAAGTCATCATCGTGAGGGGGAAGCCAAATGAAACAAATCATTGATTTTTCAAATACCCTTTTTGAACCATTAATCCAGTTAGGAGCCGCGCCTTTAATGGCCATTATCTTAACGATTATCGCCTTATTATTTAAGGTTAAATTTTCAAAAGCTTTAGAAGGCGGTTTAAAATTAGCCATTGCATTAACAGGGATCGGGGCCATCATTGGAATATTAACTACCGCATTTGCAGATGCATTAAAGTCTTTCGTTGAACGCACAGGACTTGCATTAACGATCACTGACGTAGGTTGGGCACCGCTCGCAACCATCACTTGGGGTTCGCCCTATACTTTGTATTTCCTATTAATTACTGTATTTTTAAATATTGGTTTATTATTACTCAAGAAAACCAATACACTCGATGTCGATATCTTTAATATTTGGCATCTATCAATTGTAGGATTATTTTCCATTTATTGCGGTGCTAATTTATTCATAGCCACATTGCTTGTTGTATTTATTGGTGTACTCAAAATCATCAACTCAGACTTAATGAAACCCACATTCAATGATTTACTCAATGCACCTGCAACGAACCCAATGACAACAACACATATGAATTTTATGCTTAATCCGATTATTATGGTTTTCGACAAACTATTTGATTTACTTTTCCCTTGGTTGGATAAATATGATTTCGATGCCGCAAAATTAAATAGCAAGATCGGTTTTTGGGGTTCAAAGTTTGCGATTGGGATGTATTTAGGCGTTTTCGTAGGTTTACTTGCCGGACAATCTCCTACAGAAATTTTAGCACTCGCCTTTACAGCTGCCGTGTGTTTAGAGTTGTTCTCAATCATTGGTTCTTGGTTTATTGCTTCTGTAGAACCTCTATCTCAAGGGATTGCAGATTTCACGAGCCAAAAACTTAAAGGGCGAACACTCAATATCGGCTTAGACTGGCCGTTTATCGCAGGGCGTGCGGAAATATGGGCAGCCGCTAACGTTCTTGCGCCGATTATGTTATTAGAAGCGATGATTTTACCAGGGAATTTATTATTACCTCTAGGCGGAATCATCGCAATGGGTTTAACCCCTGCGCTACTCGTAGTGACACGTGGAAAACTCATTCGAATGATTGTTATTGGTGCAATCCAACTGCCGATTTTCTTATGGTCGGGGACACTGATTGCAGATTTTGTGACACAAACCGCTAAAAAAGTGGGCGCCTTCCCTTCAGGCCTCTCTGAATCGACACTCATTTCTCATACGACTATGGAAGGACCGATTGAAAAATTCTTAGGTTTTCTTGTTGGTCATGCGTCAGAAGGGCAAGTTCAATTTATCATTTATGCACTATTAGCACTTATTGCGTACTTACTTCTCTTCTTATGGTACGCGTATGAAATGAAAAAGCGCAACAAAGTTTATGCCTCTGAAAGTAACCAATAATTTCAAAAAGGACACCACAAAAAAGAGCTACGAAAATGCAAAATCATTTTCGTAGCTCTCTTTTTATTTCTTATACGCTTTAAAATCAATCACTTTCCCATTTTGATGGCGCTCTTCTTGATTCATAATTTCCATATATTCTTCAAAAGTGTGCCCATGATAGATCCAGTTACGCATTTTCATATAAACAGGTTTTACTTTATTGATGGCTGTCTGTTCTACGCGCTTACGTAAAATACCATCTTGTACTAAAGAGTACATCACATCTGCCACCATCTCGTATTCAATGGCATGCTTCATCATTGTTAAAATTTCTACCGCTAATTCATCAGGCGTCACATTGTAGTCGTTATTTTCACGCATGTTTTTACCTAACCACGATAAGAAGTTAAAGTACGTGTCTTCATCAATGCCAAAAACATGTGTTTTATAAAAAAGCATCTCTTCAAGCGTCTCAGGCTCATAATAATGTGCATCTCTTAAGAAATGATGCAATTCATCAGGCTCTAGCTCTAATCCGACACTCGAAATCAAACCTTCACCTACATTAAAGTTACATATCTCGGGCATCAAGCGATTTAAACGCATGAGGATACTTCGCGTTTCTAATAATGAGTAGTCGTGCTCTAAATAGCGATTCAAAACTTTTTGAAGTTGCGCAAAGGAATATAATCCATATAAGTTTGTTGCCGCTTCAATTAAATCTTGTTCTTGTTGATAGCGTTTGAGTGTTTCGTGCTTTTTAATCCACTTTCCAACTTGCTCAAGAATTTCGTCAGGAATCCATAATAAATGCTTTCCTCTGTCATCTTCTTCTGTCTCAAAGATTAAGTACGACTCTGGAAATGACACATTACTTTCAATCGGGGTATCTAAATCATTGAAGGCATACACTTGAATCAATAAGCGCTTTTGATTTTCATCCATTTGTGCAACCGCTTCATTAAAATAGTCTTCTGTGACGAGGGAGGTAATAAACCAATGAGCAATTTCTTCTTTCCTCAATGTGGAGTAGCCTTTCACACCATTTTCTTTACATAATTGTTTTAATTCTTTAACCGTTGGATTGCCTAGTAAATTAATTATGGTATTGGGCGCACCATGTAACAAATCCATAAACATTCTCTCCAAATTCAGCTTTTTCATGACTTCTTTATCTTGAAAAAGTGCTTGCAATTCTTCATCCTTTATAGACATTTTGATCACCTATTCGATTAATAGTTACTTTCATTGTACTATCCGTACCATAAAATGCAAATGAACATATGCTTAAATCTTTTTTTAATACAGAACTGTCATTAAACATTTTAATATCATTTAATGTAATAAAGAAACTTTATTTAAATTTCTCAAATTTGTTGTTCACGAGGAAAGTAAAAACAAAAAAAGCACAAATCAACATGAATGCTTTAAACGCTTAAAACATCATGCAATCTGTGCATAAATTTATATATATATTTTCTTCTCAAAAAGACATCCTTACGATTGATAGGCGAGTAATGCTTTTTGAATATCTTGATTTCCATTTAGAACTTGGAACTCTTTGCCTTGATTTTCAGGTTGTGTCACAATTTCATACAATACGCGCGCAACATCTTGACGTGCAATTTTGCGTTCTTTAGGTTGATCAAATAGTGCTTCAATACGCACCTTACCCGTACCTTCTTCGTCTGTTAAACCACCTGGATGGACAATAGTTGCTGTTAATTGACTGTGTCTTAAATAATCATCTGCGTAATGTTTGGCAATGGTATATGGTTTCAAATCTCCGCCTTCTTCAATCGCTTCACGTCTTGAATCCCATGTAGAGACCATAACAAAATGAGGCACGTTCGCTGCCTCACTCGCTTTAATGGCTTTGACCGCACCATCTAAATCTACTGCGAGTGTTTGGTCTGCACCGGTTTTTCCGCCTGAACCGACTGAGAATACAACTTGATCATACCCTTCAAATTGCGATTGTAACGTTTCAATACTGTCATGTTCAACATCAATCAATGCTGCCTGAATATCTTGTGCTTCTAACGCTTCTTTTTGCTCTTGTTTACGTACGCCAGCTGTAAATGATTGGTTGTTTTCTTTTAAAAGTTGAACGAGATAACGTCCAACGCCACCATTTGCACCGAGCACCATTGTTTTGACCATATGAAACCCTCCATTCATTTGATAATGCCATCGTATAACACATTTCATAAAAACTCACATCATGTGCTTATACAACGTTTTACTTATATCATCTCATCTTTAAAGAAGGAAGTGTTTATAGCATGTCTTTAGTTATCTTATTTTATTCTACATTTTTTGAAAAAGAAATGTTCACGCTACGTAGACAATTTGATTGTTTCAAATAAAATGTGTCGGTTTTTCATACAAAATATATACAAAAAATGACAATAAGCAAACGCTTTCAATTTTCAAGTGATAAATTTCACAAGAGTTGGTATACTGATTGTGAAATGATGAACAATGGAGGTTTGATCATGATACATGAAGCTAAAACACAAACAAACGCTTGGAAAGGGTTCAAAACGGGGCTTTGGTCTCACCGTGTAGATGTCCGTGATTTCATCCAATTGAATTTTACTGGTTATACAGGAGATGACTCATTTTTAGAAGGACCTACTGAAGCGACAAAACAACTTTGGGACCAAGTGATGGCACTTTCAAAAGAAGAACGTGAACGTGGTGGTATGTGGGATATGGATACCAAAGTGCCTTCTACAATTACTTCTCATGATGCAGGTTATTTAAATGAAACGCTTGAACAAATTGTAGGGGTACAAACGGATAAACCATTCAAACGTTCAATGCAACCATTTGGCGGTATTCGTATGGCTAAAGCTGCTTGTGAAGCATATGGCTATGAATTAGATAAAGAAACAGAACATATCTTTACAGAATACCGTAAAACACACAACCAAGGTGTTTTTGATGCCTACTCTAAGGAAATGTTAGCTTGCCGTAAAGCCGGTATCATTACGGGTTTACCAGATGCATATGGCCGTGGTCGTATTATTGGTGACTATCGTCGTGTTGCACTATACGGTGTTGATTTCTTAATGGCAGAAAAACAAAAAGACTTTGAAAGCTTATCAACAACGATGTCTGAAGATATTATTCGTTTACGCGAAGAACTCTCTGAACAATACCGTTCATTAAAAGAGTTAAAACAATTAGGTGAAATTTATGGATTTGACTTAAGCCGTCCAGCTGAAAACTTTAAAGAGGCTGTACAATGGCTCTACCTTGCATACCTTGCTGCGATTAAAGAACAAAACGGTGCAGCGATGAGTTTAGGACGTACATCTACTTTCTTAGATATCTATGCACAACGTGATTTAGATAATGGCACAATCACTGAATCTGAAGTTCAAGAAATCATTGACCACTTTATTATGAAATTACGTCTCGTTAAATTTGCACGTACACCAGACTACAACGAATTATTCTCAGGAGATCCAACTTGGGTCACTGAATCTATAGGTGGTGTTGGCATTGACGGACGTGCGATGGTTACTAAAAACTCATTCCGTTTCTTACATTCACTAGATAATTTAGGTCCAGCACCTGAACCAAATTTAACAGTTCTTTGGTCTACACGCTTACCTGAAAACTTCAAAAAATATTGTACGAAAATGAGTATTAAAACAAGCTCTATCCAATATGAAAACGATGATTTAATGCGTGAAAGCTATGGCGATGACTACGGTATTGCATGTTGTGTATCTGCAATGCGCATCGGTAAACAAATGCAATTCTTTGGTGCACGTGCCAACCTTGCTAAAACTTTACTCTATGCGATTAACGGAGGTAAAGATGAAAAATCAGGCCTACAAGTCGCACCGAACTTCAAAGCGATTGAAGATGAAATTTTAGATTATGACGATGTCTACGCACGTTTCGATGAAATGATGGAATGGTTAGCGGGTGTTTACATTAACTCACTCAATGTCATTCACTATATGCATGATAAATATAGCTACGAACGTATCGAAATGGCACTTCACGATACAGATGTTCACCGTACGATGGCCACAGGTATCGCAGGGCTTTCAGTTGCAGCGGACTCTTTATCAGCAATTAAATACGGACAAGTAAAAACAATCCGTGATGAAAATGGCTTAGTGGTCGACTTTGAAACGACAGGCGATTACCCTAAATATGGTAATAATGATCCTCGCGTCGATGACATCGCGGTACAACTTGTAGAAAGCTTTATGCGTAAACTTCGCAAACATAAAACTTATCGTGATTCAGAACATACAATGAGTGTACTCACAATTACTTCTAACGTTGTTTACGGTAAGAAAACAGGTAACACACCAGATGGACGTAAAGCGGGAGAACCATTTGCACCTGGTGCAAACCCAATGCACGGTCGTGATGAACACGGTGCGCTTGCTTCATTATCCTCTGTTGCGAAATTACCATACGACTGCTGTAAAGACGGTATTTCTAACACATTCAGTATCGTTCCAAAATCATTAGGTAAAGAAGACGATACGCAACAACAAAACTTAGTGAGCATTTTGGATGGTTATGCAATGCAACATGGTCACCATTTAAACATTAACGTATTTAACCGAGAAACATTACTTGATGCCATGGAACACCCAGAAGAATACCCTCAATTAACCGTACGTGTATCAGGTTATGCAGTAAACTTTATTAAATTGACACGTGAACAACAACTAGATGTCATTTCAAGAACATTCCACGAGTCAATGTAACAAAAACAGGAAAAAGATTGAGAAAACGGGGAGATAATCATGATTCAAGGTCATATTCATTCAGTAGAAAGTCTAGGAACAGTTGATGGTCCAGGCCTACGCTACATCCTATTTTTACAAGGGTGTTTGCTGCGCTGCTTATATTGTCATAATCCTGACACGTGGAAAATAAACACACCCTCAAGAAAAGCATCAGCAAATGAACTTATCCATGAGATCACGCCTTATCTTCCCTACTTTCAAAGTTCCGGTGGTGGCGTAACGGTGAGCGGTGGAGAACCCCTACTCCAAATGCCGTTTATTACAGAGCTATTCAAATTGTGTCATGAACACGGAATCCACACATGTGTCGACACTTCCTTAGGCTGTGCCAATGATACAGAAGCTTTTAAAAATCATTTTGATGCGTTACGTCAACATACTGATTTATTCATGGTCGATATTAAACATATCGATGATGAAAAACACCGGCATTTAACTGGAAAGTCTAACAAAGCCATTTTAAAATTCATTCAATATTTGAATGAACACAATCAACCCATTTGGATCCGCCATGTGCTTGTCCCAGGTCTGACAGACGCCCCCGAAGACTTGCGCAAACTAGGTGAGTTTATCAATTCACTAGATAACGTCGAAAAGTTTGAAATACTTCCTTACCATGAACTCGGCGTGCATAAATGGCAAGCGCTTGGTGTTCCATATCAACTCTCATCTGTTGAGCCCCCTTCAGATGAAGATGTTCAAAAAGCCTATGATCTTATTCAGTTCAAAGGAAAAACAACACAAACATCACTAGTCCAATAGATGCGTTGTTTTTCAATTCATCAACAAGCCTATACCCTACCCACTTGTTGATGTACACAAAATCATGTAAATACTAACATCACTCCTTTAATGGTGGCCCGGAAGCATAGCACAATGGTTCCGGGCTTTTTGTAATGGACCATGAGCGTGTGGTGACAGGCATCGATGACCTGCATCTGTGGCTAAGGAAGCCCTCAGTCTACAGTTTCAATGTACATTAAAAATTCTCCCATCGTTCCTTTAATTGAATAAAAAAATGGCCATCAAAATTTATCTACGTGTAAATTTTGATGGCGTTCTCATTATAGGTGGAGGTTTTAGCCTCCGACGATGGTCCATTGAGTGCTTTCAATTCAATGGAGGCGTATTGCGTTAATTATGATTTAGTCTCTTCTGCGGCTAGGAAGCGATAAATATCATTAGAATAGAGTTTTAATACTTTCGTAAAGACAAAGTTAAGGATAAACCCAACGACGCCTGGAATAATAACAAAGACGAGTGCGACTAAAAATATATTCAAGCCTACAGGTCCATCTAACATTTCTATCGCTTTAATCGGTCCGACTAATCCAACAAGTCCAAATCCTGCTGCTTCTTTCGTACCGATAATTCCAATCATTCCTGCGGCAGCACCGGCACACGCCGCTGACAAACCAATAGGGAGCAGCATGATTGGATAGCGAATCACATTAGTCATCATCATCTTCATCGCCCCTAATAAAATCGCAATAGGGACACCAATTTTATTCACTTTCATTGTGCATAGGAAGAGTACGACTCCGGTTGTCGCAACACCTACTGCAGCGGCACCCGCAGCTAACCCGGAAATACCAATGGCCAAACCGACCGCAACCGTTGAGACAGGTGAAACAATAATAAACGAAAATAAAACAGCAATCAAAATACACATCAACACCGGTTGTAACGTCGTAAAGGTATTAATCAATTCACCAATGGCAAGCGTAATCTTACTCACATAGGGAAGTGTAAAAATTCCTATTAATCCAGGAATCCCCCCCACAATAATTGGGAGTAAAATAATTTTCAAACTTCCTAATTTATCTTCTAACCATAAGACTAAAAGTACCGCAATGGCTGCAGTGATCATGGTATTAATCAAATCACCAATCCCTACAATTTGCCATCCTGTTTCTGTCGCTTTAGCCGCCCCAGAACCGACATAAGAGGCCGCGCCGACAATGACCGTCGCAAGTGCTGATAAGTTAAACTGAATCGCAATGAGCACACCGACCATCATCGGGAGCATAAGTTGAATGCCCATGACCACATTAAATAACGTGTTGAAAATATCGGCATATTGTCCTAAATATTTAAACAAACCACCGAGCACGGCATTCGGAATTAATCCCGCTACAATCGCTACCGCAAGACCATTTAACACATTAAAGCTAAAGGTCTTAAATGTCATTTTCTTCTTTGTTGCTTCCATCTACATTCCCCCTCATATTTTATGTATTCGTCTAACGAGACAATCGTGTCAAATTTTGTCTCAGTTCCATACTATCGTGAATGTATACGATGTATTACAAGTAGGTTAAAGTAATTACCATGAAAATTCAATAGTTATTTTGTGAATTTTATCACATTTATGTTTGAAAATAAAAAGTGTGCCTCTACAGACACACTTTGACATATGGTTAACAGTGAAATTAACGTTGAATTTGATTGTTCGGTTTCGCTGAAAATTTACTATGAACACGCATCATTGATTCGATACGATCCTCAGCCAAATGTTCCGCTGCTTGTAATGGTAAAATATTTTGTTCTTTCGCAATATTGAAGATTTTATCCATTTGATCATAAATGCCCTGAACTTTTTTCGTTGCACGTTCACGGTTATAACCATTGAGTTCGTCAGCCACATTGATAACGCCACCACTATTGACGACAAAATCTGGGGCATAAATAATACCGCGTTCTTTCAACATTTGACCATGTGTTTCCTCATCTAAGAGTTGATTATTGGCACTGCCGCAAACCACTTTCACCTTTAACTCAGGTATCGTTTGATTATTTAAAATACCACCTAAGGCACAAGGTGCAAATATATCCGCTTCAACGCGATGTATTTCATCAACATGAACGGCTTTTGCCCCAAAATCATTAACTGCGCGTTGCACTGCTTCTTCATTAATATCAGCCACAATAAGAGAGGCTCCCTCTTCATGTAAAAAGCGACACATATGATAAGCGACATTGCCGACACCTTGTACCGCAACAGTTTTACCTTTTAAACTGTCATTGCCAAAAGCTTCTTTGGCGGTACGTTTCATCGCATTAAAAACACCTAAAGCGGTCATTGGACTTGGGTTACCACTTGAACCATACGATTCACTCACACCACAAACGTGTGGTGTTTCTAAATAAATCATATCCATATCTTCAACCGTTGTCCCGACATCTTCCGCCGTAATATATCGTCCATCTAAGTTATTAATATAGCGGCCAAGCGCTCTAAAAAAGGCTTCAGATTTGTCTTTTTTAGGATCACCAATCACCACTGTTTTGGCACCGCCTAAATTCAAACCTGCTGCCGCATTTTTGTAAGTCATTCCTTTAGCCAAGCGCATCACATCGGTAATCGCTTCCTCTTCTGATGCGTAATTCCAAAAACGGCAACCTCCTAATGCAGGTCCGAGTGTCGTGTCATGAATACAAATGATTGCTTTAAGTCCCGTCGCTTTATCATGACAAAACACTAATTGCTCATAGTCTGCGTGTGCCATTTGTTCAAAAATCATTTCCATTCCTCCTCTGTATGTTACAAGCTTGAGATGTGTTTCCGCCCGTTCCAATCTTAATTATGTACAAAGAATGCTCATCGTACAGCCCCTTATTAAGATTCAAAACGATAGTATGCAAGCGTTTACAATCTCTATTTTTTATCTTATCATACCCTAAGATTAAATTCATTGTTATGTTTTAATGGCAGAATATTGATTCAATTTCACTGTGCTTAAACACACGTTAAAAATAGGCCATTTCCCTGGAGAGATATAGCCCTTTCCCTAATGTTCAATTTCTCACAAACATTTTAAACTAAGCGTAACTTATATTAGTAAAGGAAGCGATAATATGATCGATGCACAATCACACGTAGCCGATGTCGTAACGAAATATCCTAAGACTGCTGATGTTTTCCGCAAGTACGGCATTGATTTTTGTTGCGGGGGCAATGTCTCTATCGAAACGGCTGCAAATCAAGCCAAACGAATCACTTTACCAGAGTTACTCGAAGCATTAGAAGAAGCCAGCCAACTTCAAGGCGAAGGGATTAACCCAAGTTATTTGGATGTGCCTTCGCTTATCCAATACATCCAAGCGCGTTATCACGAAACATTAAAGGAAGAATTTGTACAGCTCACACCGTATGTGACAAAACTCGCACGGGTTCATGGGCCCAATCATCCTTATCTTGTTGAACTAAAAGAAATCTATGATTCATTTAAGTCTGCGATGCTCACACATACCGATGAGGAGGATCAACGTGCTTTTCCAAAATTAATTCAAGCACATCAAGGGGAACAAGTTGAAGACTTAGAAGCAGCTATTCAATCACTCGTGGATGACCATGATGGCGCTGGAGAAAAACTAGAGCACATGCGTCGTTTAACCAACGACTATCAACCTCCAATGGAAGCATGTGGAACTTGGCGTTTAGTTTATAATCGCCTAGCTTCATTAGAAAAAGAAACACATCAACACGTCCACTTAGAAAATCATGTGTTATTCCCTAAAGTTGAAAATCATTCAAATATAGGTTAAGACATAACACTACCTTCAGTTAAAGCACCATCAAAATTTACGCTCAGATAAATTTTGATGGTGCTTTTTAAAATTGCATTTTATACACTTTTGCGATATTGTACGCCAAGCGTTCTAAATGTTGTGGGCCTTCATTTAATGCGGTTTCGAGTGAAATTGGTCCAGGAACGAGTGAAAAGACCGCCTCAATCCCGTAATCATAAACTGCCTCATACCCCTCACCTAACATGCCGGCAACCGCAATCACCGGTTTGTGATAAGATTGTGCCACTTTTGCGATGCCTATAGGCGTTTTTCCATAGATCGTTTGCGCGTCTATTTTCCCTTCACCTGTAATGACTAAATCACAGTTTAAAACGTGATGTTTAAATCGTGTCATTTCCAAGACAATATCGATGCCTGGACGTAACTGAACATTTATTGTTGCTAGAAGTGCAGCCCCTAATCCTCCGGCAGCACCTGCTCCCGGTTCATGCGCAATATATTGATGCAAATCACGTTGAATCACTTCATTGTAATGAACCAGTGCGGATTCAAGGCTTTGAATCTCCTCGGCTAACGCGCCTTTTTGAGGCCCATAAATCATCGTCGCCCCACTTTCACCTAATAAAGGATTATCAACGTCACAAGCAACTTCAAAGGTGATTTCTTTTAACCGTGGGTCGAAATGCGTTAAATCAATCGTTGCTAATTGCGCAAGCGCAGCTCCCCCGAATGGTAAATCTTGACCGTGTTTATCTAATAAACGTCCACCTAACGCTTGAATGAACCCAGCACCCCCATCATTCGTTGCGCTCCCACCAATCCCTAAAATAATATGAGAGACCCCTTGATTCAAAGCATCAATCACAAGTTCGCCTGTTCCAAAAGTGGTGGTCTTTAAAGGATTGCGTTCATCTCTAGCGATAAGTCCTAGTCCTGAAGCTGAGGCCATCTCAATGACAGCCGTCTTCCCCTTGTTCGCAATACTGTATGCGGCTTGAATAGGACGTCCTAAAGGATCTGTGACTATGACCATTCGCCATCGGCCCTGTAACGCATCATGTAAAGATTGTGTCGTCCCTTCGCCACCATCCGCCATTGGGATTTTGATGCATTCGATTTCATTCCCAAAGACCTGGTGAAATCCACTTTCTATCGCATACGCCGCTTCAAGTGCAGTCATACTTTCTTTAAATGAATCCGGTGCTATCAGTAGTCGTTTCATGAAGATCCTCTCCTTTTCTCTACTATAGCACAGAAAAAAACGAACCTGACTCGATTTAGAGTCGGTTCGTCTCTTTGATTAAGCTACTTCCTCTGCGACGTAAATACTACGTGTTAACCATTTTCCTGTTTTTTCATCATAATCATCACACGTAATTAATGTGAGTTGTTGTTTATCTTTATTCATCTCATCCAACACTTGAACGGCATAAGGATCGACATCTTTAATAGAGGTGATTTTATATTTACGTGTCTCTTTGCCGACTTTGAGCGTGACTTCATCCCCTTTTTTTGCCCCATGTAACTTCGTAAATTGATAGTTCATGGAGTAATCTGTATGGCCTGCAAGCGAAATGTTTTGATCTTTTAAAGATTCATTTTCCTCAGCAAAACTCACGCCTCGGTCCAATTGTTCAGGTGTGGCAGGTCCTGGATAGACAGGCTCTTTAATATCGACTGAAGGTACGCTTAACACCCCTACCACTTTAGACTTATCCTTAGAGATGTTTGTGTTTTGAAATGAACTTTTATTCTGAGAAGCTTGGTATTCTTCAATTTTATTGTTATTTTCTTGTTTTGTAAAAAATGCATCCACTTGAGGACGAAAAACTAAGTATAATCCACCAAGTATTAAAATGACACCTAATAATGGCATTAAAATTCGTGATAATCGTTTCATACATCGAACGCCTTTCTAAAAAGTATTGCTTATATTTTACCATATTAAATGAGAAAACAAATCAAATAAAGATTTGCGACATCAACATTTTTATCCTCTTTTCTCTAATATAGCGCACTTAAATGATGTCGGAATTTTTTTAATTTCCACCTAAATTACCTAACGCTCCTAAGTTAAATAAGAGAGACTTACAATTTTATTTTATATGTACTACTCTATCCATGTCTTTAGCCATTATGGCATCTCCTCGTGGATTTAATATAGGTTGGCTGACCAATATTATTCTATTATAAAGAGATGTCTTTTTTACATTAAAACCCTTTCGGAATTCTATGCGTAGTGTTCGAACACCTTAAAAAAATAAAATAGCCATCAAAATTTATGTTCAGATAAATTTTGATGGCTTTCTCTCTATAAGGAAAGCGATGTCCCCTATAATTGTGCATCTATTATAATTTCACTTAATCCATTATACTGCTTTTTCAGATTCGTCTTTTACTAAAGGATGGTCTGGTCTAACGAAGAACCATAACACAATGGCTAAAACGACTAATACAAGCATAGATAATAACGCCGCTTCCCAACCAATTATTTTCTCTAATACCGGAATTATTATTGGACTTAACATAGCTCCTATATTTCCCCAAAGGTTCATCCATCCTGTAACAGATCCTGAGAAGTTACGCCCGATATCTGTCGCTGAAGCCCAGCTCATGACCATAGAGAGACCTACACCCGCTAAACAAAGTGACATCCAAATTATATTCATCAAAAGTGATTCTGATGTTACAGCTAAAAATAAAGCAATACCACATAATACAAAACCTGCAATTGCTAATAAAGCTCGAGCTACAAATCTTGACTTCCCTTTTCCTAATATACTGTCAGAAATAATACCCCCAGCCATAATTATTCCAAACATGACCAACCATGGTATTCCTGCCAGTTTACTCATTGTTCCAGAATCTACATTGAATGTCTCAATTAAATATGTTGGATACCAATATAAGAAAATAGTAATCACAAACTGAACGACGAAATATTGTGCCGCAATCGCATAGAAACTAAATCTTGCGAAGAAACGCCCCCATGGTGCCACTGACTTTTCAGTTTCCACCACATCACGATTTTCCATGATATAAAGTTTTTCAGCTTCATTGACCATTTTGTGATGTTCTGGTAAATCTTTCGCTATAATTGCCCAAAGAATCGCAATTAAAAATCCGACAGCTCCAAAGATGAAAAATACAGCTTGCCAACCAAATGTATTATAGATTGCAATAGTAATAAACGGTGCAATAACCGGTCCAAAATAAGAACCCGCTAATAATGCACTTGACGCTCGCCCTTTTTCGGTTTTACTAAACCAAAATGTATTGAATACTGCGTTTGATGGATACATTGGTGCTTCCCCAACACCAAATAAAAAACGTATAAAATATAAAAATCCGTGGTTTTTAACTAATCCTGTAAATATTGTAAATGCACTCCACCATACTAATGCAATGGATAACATTCTCTTAGGTCCAAATTTTTCTGCTAAAAATCCAGACGGAACTTGCATTAATGCATATCCCAATGAAAAGAATGATGCTAAAAATCCAAATTGTGTTTTTGATAAATTCAAATCCTCCATCATTGGTGTTGCTATATATGAAATATTCGCACGGTCCATATAAGCAATAACCCCAATTAAGAAAAACATTCCTGCAAACATCCAACGAACTTTAGTTCTTTTTTCACGTTGTTGATTCATGATTTGCCCCCTCTTTTTCATTAGGTCATCAGATGACCTTTTCAGTTAGCTTTTTGAATATACCACATGAAGAAAGCGGTTACAATAAAAATTTTGAATATTTTATGAACAAATTTGAAAAAGTCTAAAAAATTATATTCAAAAACCATTCATCTGAAAAATCATGAATTAACACGTCTATAGAACTCATGGATACTTTAATAGCAAATCAATTTGATGTTTATTTTTCCTGTCCTCGTGCTTGAATATGACGGCCATGAACCATCCAATATAACCCGATACAAAGTACTAAAATAAACGCAGTCACCGCATACATTTTACTGAAACCTACAGACGACGTTAAAAAGCCTAAGGCAAATGGACCAAATCCTAATCCAAAATCGAGACCAATATAAAACGTAGAGGTTGCAATCCCCATTTTGTCTTTGTCGGACACTTTGATGGCTGCGACATTACAAACGGCAGTCATTGAACCGTATCCCACACCTAATAGTGCACCAGAAATGAGTAAGAGCCATCCTGTTGAAGTCGTCACCACTGCTAAAGCAATTAAGCTGAGACAAAACAAAATGAGTGCAGGGTAAGCGATTTTGTTTTCATTATAACGATCCATAATTTTCCCTACGATAGGACGTGTAATGACTGAAGCAATGGCATAAGCGATGAAATAATAGCTTGCCACTGTAACGAGATTTAGCGTTTCCGCATAAATTTGAATAAAAGATAACACCGAGGCATAACCTAAACCACAAACGAGAATGACACTCGCGATCGGTAAAGCTGGAATAGAAACAAATTGTGAAAGTTTAAATTGCTTGTCCTCTGCCCTTAAGGGTTCCACCGTAAAATCGATATGTAAGGTAAAAGACATGAATAACGCAATAAATGCGATAATGACGCAAAGTACAAATAACACCACCGTCGGATAAATGTGTGACAATAATAAACCGACAAAAGGTCCAACAGCAGCGCCTACCACAAGGCTCAGACTAAATAAGCTGATACCTTCAGCGCGTCTGTCAACAGGTGAGATTAACGCGACAATGGTTCCTGTCGCTGTTGTTGCGATCGCTAAGGCAAAGCCGTTTAATAAGCGTGTCACCATTAAGAAAATAAGTGACCCTTCAAAAAAATAAAGACATTGCGTTAATATAAAAGCGATTAACCCAATGACTAAAATCTTTTTAGGTCCAATAACATTAATAAAACGGCCAATCATAAACCGCCCTAACAGTGAACCGACGATAAATAATCCCATGACTAATCCAGCCAAACTGTCAGAAACATGATATTGATTGACGGTATATTGGGTAATAACAACGATAAGCAAATACATCGTTAAATAGAGTAATAAACTTATGAGAAAATTCACTACATAACTTTTTGTTAAAAGTGGCGTTTTAGAATGCGCCATCCATATTCCCCCCTTCTAAAATTAGTAAGCCTAACTAACTATTGCCGTCTTATTCTAAATCTAAGTGAAATAATTTGCAAATAAGAGATTTTTATGGCAAAGCAAAATTGTAAGAAATCTGAATTCAATTTCCTACACAAATATGATTTAATAGAGTTGGAAGCGCTTAATTTTTTTATACATACATCCAATTCAATTCATAGAAAGATGGGAATCTTTTACTGTATGATATACAGACATAACTTGAAGCAGAGGTGACACATTGATGCAATCGATTAACGAATCTGAATTAAAAAAGCAATATTTAGACTTACTTGCTGAAAAATTTGATTCAGAAGAAAAAGTAGCAACCGAAATTATTAGTCTTGAATCTATATTAGAATTACCAAAAGGAACGGAACATTTTGTGAGTGATTTGCACGGGGAATTTAATGCCTTTCAACACGTGTTAAGAAACGGCTCTGGGAATGTGCAAGCGAAAATTCATGATATTTTTAACGAGCGTTTAACTGTGGCCGAAATGAATCAACTCACAGCCTTGGTGTATTATCCCGAAGACAAAATCAAATTAATTAAAAATGATTTCCATACAAAATCAGAACGTGATTCGTGGTATGAAGACACGATTCATCGTCTTGTTGAATTGATTAAATATACATCTTCTAAATATACACGTTCAAAATTACGTAAAGCTTTACCTAAACAATACGTGTTTATTATTGAAGAGCTACTCTATAAAAGTAACAAGTACAATAACAAAAATGATTATTACAACAACATCATTAGACAAATTATTAAACTGCATCAAGCCGATAAATTAATTATTAGTTTATCCAATACCATTCAACGCCTTGTTGTAGATCATCTTCATGTCGTTGGAGATATTTACGACCGTGGACCAGACCCTGATAAAATTATGGATACTTTAATTGACTATCATTCTGTCGATATCCAATGGGGGAATCACGATGTGTTATGGATGGGCGCTTATGCAGGTTCACAAGTCTGTCTTGCGAACTTATTGCGCATTTGTGCACGTTATGACAATTTAGACATTATTGAAGATGCTTATGGGATTAACTTACGTCCTTTGCTCACCTTAGCTGAAAAATATTATGACGATAACCCAGCGTTTCGTCCTAAAAAGCATCCCGAAAAATCGTCATCAGAATTAGAACAACTCCAAATCACTAAAATACATCAAGCAATCGCGATGATTCAGTTCAAACTTGAAGGACCCATTATTAAACGTCGTCCAGAATTTGAGATGGCGAGTCGACTTCTACTCGACCGTGTGAACTACCAAAACCATACTTTAGACATCGGGGGTAAAACATATCAACTCGAAAACACATGTTTTAAAACGATTGATCCCCGTAACCCAACGGCCTTACTTGAAGAAGAAAGAGAAGTCATGGACAAATTAATCGTCTCTTTCCAAGAATCTGAGAAACTCCGTCGTCATATTGATTTCTTAATGAAAAAAGGCAATCTCTACTTGCGTTACAATGGTAATTTATTAATCCATGGTTGTATTCCAGTAGATGAGGATGGCAACATGGAAGGCATGGAAATTGCAGGAACACATTATGCGGGACGCGCATTGATTGATGAATTTGAATATCATGTACGCAAAGCCTACAATGACTTAGATACGCAAGATGATTTATCGACAGATTTAATTTGGTATTTATGGACAGGAAAATATTCTTCCCTTTTCGGTAAACGTGCCATGACGACATTCGAACGTTATTTCATTAGTGATAAAGCCACACATAAAGAAGTCAAAAACCCTTACTATCACCTTCGTGAAGATGAAGAAATGGTTAAGAAAATGTTAGCTGAATTTGAGATGGATCCTGAAACAGGGCGTATTATCAATGGACATACCCCTATCAAAGAACGTGACGGTGAAAATCCTATTAAAGCGAATGGCAAAATGCTTGTAATTGATGGTGGATTTTCTAAAGCCTATCAAAGTACGACAGGTATCGCAGGATATACGTTACTGTACAATTCATTCGGTATGCAACTTGTGGCGCACCAGGAGTTCAACTCAAAAGAAACTGTTTTAAAAACGGGAGAAGATGAGCACTCTATAAGACGTGTCGTTGATGAAGAATTAGAACGTAAACTGATTCGCGATACGAATAAAGGCCTGGAACTCCAAAAAGAAATCGATATGTTAAGAGCATTAATGGCCTATCGATATATGAAAAAATAATCTAATAAGAATAGCCATCCCAATTTATTTTCAGATAAATTGGGATGGCTTTGTAATTTTTGAGGACACTTTGTCATCCCCATGATTCCCCTCTTTTATAAGCTATAGTGTGATTTTTCTCTTTCTTAAAATATAATTGGCAATTTTTATCATATCAGTGTAAAATTTAGTAATGTGAATTTTGAGGTTTCTCATAGTTAAAATTGATATCTCTTGCGTCAAAGAGCGTAAGAAATTCAATAGCATCCTTCAAGCCTATCGACATGTGAAATCACACCCCTTTTATATGTCCGTAGCACTTGAAATGCATTGACTTAAAATCATCAAATATGAATTTACAGCAACGAGCAACTATCTTATAATAATGAAAGCGTTTTCTTTAACGATGACAAATGGAGGGGTTTTTTGTGTTAGAAGTGTTAAATAAAATTAATGCGGTTTTATGGGGTGCACCGAGTTTAATTTTATTAGTGGGTACAGGGTTATTTTTAACATTTGTACTGAAAGGTTTACAATTTAGCAAGTTAGGCCATGCGTTTAAACTTGCATTCGTCCCAAATAAAAAGGATACCGATGAAAGTGAAGGCGATATCAGTAACTTTAAAGCGTTAATGACTTCCCTCGCTGGTATGATTGGTAATGGGAACATTGCAGGTGTGGCAACAGCCGTTACGCTGGGTGGTCCTGGTGCTGTATTTTGGATGTGGGTCGTCGGTTTACTTGGCATGACGACAAAATATGCCGAAGCTTTACTTGCGATGAAATATCGTGATAAAAACCAAATTGGCGAATATATTAGTGGTCCCATGTATTACATAGAAAAAGGATTAGGTCCAAAATTTAAATTTTTAGCCATTGCGTTTGCTATTTTTGGCGCATTTGCTTCTCTAGGTATTGGTAATAGCGTTCAATCTAACACAATTGCAGACGTAATGACGAATAGCTTTAATGTTAATGGCGTTATCACTGGGATTGTATTAGTCATTTTGATTTCTTTCATCATCTTTGGTGGGATTAAACGTATCAGTGATGTCGCAGGATTTTTTGTACCGATGATGGCCATTTTGTATATTGGTGCTTCTATTTTAATCATCGTGCTTAATTACGACAAAATTTTACCTGCCTTTGGTTTAATTTTTGAACACGCCTTCACACCTGTTTCTGCTGCTGGCGGATTCTCAGGTATTATGGTGATGCAAGCTTTACAACACGGCGTTTCAAAAGGAATCTTCTCAAACGAAGCAGGTCTTGGTACGGTGGCTTTAATATCTGGTAACGCGAAAACGAGCCACCCCGTGATTCAAGCCCTTGTCGCAATGACTGGTACTTTTATCGTTACGATTATCGTTTGTACAATGACGGCTCTTGTTTTACTTGTAACGGGCTTTTGGGATCCTTCAGGAGGTCTTCTCTCCGGTGTTAAACACGATCCAAGCCTTGAAGCCGGTGCACTGACAAGTCAAGCCTTTGCGTCTTCACTAGGGATTGTCGGTGAATATGTGGTTTCGTTATCGGTTATTTTCTTTGGATTCTCAACAATTATTGCCTGGTTTGTTTACGGGGCGAAGTGTTTTGAATATTTATTTGGTGTCAAACTCATGATGATTTACGCTGTGATTTATGTCATTGCGACCTTTATTGGTACTGTCGCTGATTTACGTTTAGTATGGGCTTTTGCAGATACAGCGAACGCACTCATGATGATTCCAAACTTAATCGGTATTTTATTCTTATATAAAGTTATTCGCCAAGAAACAGAAGATTACTTCAAACCATCAACAAAACAATTTAATTCATAATTTTGATTAAGAGTTAGAACTATGGATTTCATCTTAAGTGAGTAGGCCATCAAGATTTATCTAAGGATAAATTTTGATGGCTCTTTTAATATAATTAATTAGGTAAAAAATCAATAAGTTATGTTTTATAATATGCACTGATGAACAAATACAATAAATTTGATTGATTCCTAAGCCGAGACTTCTGAGGCATCTAGCCGAAACCGAAAATCCATTTTAAGATTGAGATTAGCTCAATCTTAAACTATGGATTAGCTATTCACGTATGTTCATAGGTGTACTGAATACGTAACTCATTTCATTCGTAACGTCTTCATGCAGAGGTAAGGCGCCTAGAAAAGCGAGGCTTTATGGAACAATCAAATAATTAAAATAGTCTACTTCCCTGCATTGTTTTTTTATCTTTGGCTAGGGTAAACAGACAATGAGGTGATATGAAATGGAACAACAAGCCATTCAAAAAATAAACGAAGTCATTGCACAATCACGCATTGGTGTTTTATCAACGTCTTACCAAGATCAACCGAACAGTCGCTATATGATTTTTTATAATGATGGTTTAGAACTTTATACAAAAACAAGTAAGCAATCTCGCAAATTTGAAGAACTTAAAAACAACCCTAAAACACATGTTTTATTAGGTTATGAAGAACAAAATAATTTACCTTACGTTGAAATCGAAGGCACAATCGAATTGGTTACATCTCAAGAAATCATCGACGAATTGTGGCAATCACAAGACAAAACGTTTTTCGATTCCAAAGAGGATCCTGATTTAGTTGTTTTGCGCATCATTCCTGAAACGATACTGTTACATGATTCTAAAACACAAGGTGCACCGGTTGAAATTGATGTCAGTAACCTTTAATATATAGACCAACACATAATTTATTTTAAAACATAAAGGAGCCTCACTATGATTGAACGATTACAAGAAGTCATGTTATATGTAGATGATCAAGAAAACGCAAAACAATTTTGGACTGAAAAATTAAACTTCAAAGTCATTTCTGACGATGTGGCGAACGATATGCGTGTCATCATATTAAGCCCGACTACCGACGCGCAAACTTCTATCGTCTTACACGATAAAGCAAAAGTAGAAGCGATGGGTATGGGTGTCAATACCGGAACTCCTTCCTTGATGTTTGTCACGCAAGATATTGACCAACTGTACGACGAATTAAAAGCAAAAGGTGTCACAGTCGGTGATAAAGTAGATATGCCAGGAGGCACTATTTTCAATTTTTCAGACGACGAAGGACACTACTTTGCGGTTAGAAGCTAATCCTATTTTGAACGTATATTAAAAGAGAGACGTAAATCTTCAAGATTTTGCGTCTCTCTTTTTTGCGCTTGACCTTGACGTGACGTCAACCTGTACATTTATCATAGAAAGTGAGGTGAACAGGATGTATCAGATTAAAGCATTGGCTAGGAAAACAAATATTTCGACCCGTACATTAAGGTACTACGATCAAATAGGTTTATTAAAAGCACACCGTCACCCGAACTCTGATTATCGCTATTATGATAATGCGCATTTAGACCGGCTTCAACAAATTTTAATTTACAAAGAAATGAATGTACCACTATCACAAATTAAAGCAATATTGGATGAGCCAACGTGTGATTTAAATCAGACATTACACCATCATTTAGAGATGTTATTGAAGCAACAAGAGGAATTAAGTAAAAAAATCCAACACATCAAACGACAATTAGGAGGAACCACTATGACTGTGGAACAACGTTTTGAACATTTTAAACAAACCGAATATAGAAAAAATAAAGCACAATATGAGAATGAATTAAATGAAAAATATGACGCACCGACACTTGAAGCTTTCGACCAACATTATTTAAACCTAGACTACACTACATTTAAAAACGCTGAAGAAGCTGAACGTCAACTTTGCACGGCACTCAAAGATTTGTTAGAAAATCCCGTGTCACTTAAACATGAAAAAGCACACTTTATATTTAATGTTCATCAATCTTGGTTAAAAGCTATGGCCCCTTATTATTCTAAAAATTATCACCTTCAAATGGCCGACCTTTATGTCCATGATGAACGCTTTGCGCAATATTACACTCATCTGGCAGGTGAAGGTGCCCCGGAACTTTTGGCCAAAATCATCTACCATTATGCCTAAACTCCTCGCTTTAAAGCTCGATGAAATTTGTTAGATTTTATCATTTTAAAAGCGCTCAAAATCCATTCTTTCTGAATTTTGAGCGCTTTTATTCTGTTATTCCGACGAGGTCACTTCTCCGTGTCGTTGTAATTGATACATTTTTTCGTAAATGCCCCCTTTTCGAATTAACTCATCGTGTGTGCCTCGTTCCACAATTTCCCCACGGTTTAAAACGAGTATTAAATCTGCATCTTGAATTGTGGATAAGCGATGGGCAATGGCGATAGTTGTTCGACCGTGGCGCATTTTTGTCAACGATTGTTGGATAAGTTCTTCCGTTTCTGAATCAATATTCGCAGTCGCCTCGTCTAATATTAATATTTTGGGATCAATGGCCATCGTTCTCGCAAAAGCGATCAGTTGACGTTGGCCACTTGAAAGTGTGCTCCCTTTTTCAATCACAGGGTGTTGGTATCCCTCTTTAAAGTTCATAATAAACTCGTGCGCATGAACAAATTTTGCGGCTGCTTCGACTTGTTCGAATGTCATTGTGGGGTGATAGAGTTTAATATTGGATTCAATTGTCCCGTAAAACATAAATGGATCTTGCAGGACGAGACCGATTTTTTCTTTTAATTCCGCTTTCGGAAATGTTTTAATCGATTGTCCATCGATGAAAATATCTCCCCGTTCAAATTCATAAAAGCGCATAAACAAATTAATGATAGAACTTTTCCCTGACCCCGTATGTCCGACCAGTGCTACTGTTTGTCCTGGTTCAGCAACGAAACTGATATGGTGCAGAACGTCTTGTTTTCCATCATAACTAAATGAGACGTCACGAAATTCAATACGCCCCTCTTGAATATGGCCGTTTTCTTGGTGTTGTGCAGGGGCAATATCTTGGTTATCCATCATGTGAAACACACGACTGGCGGACACGACCGCTTGTTGAAAAATATTTAAATTTTGACTGACCTGATTGATAGGTTCGAAAAAACGTTGCATATATTGGATAAAGGCATAAACTGTCCCCGCTGTGACTGCTGTCCTAAAACTTAATAGGCCGAAATACGCTAAAATCGCAATAATAGATAATGTAGAAATCAAAGTAATGGCAGGTCTAAGTAATAAACTGTCTAACCGAATGGTTTTCATCATATAGTGATAATGCGAGGAATTAATCTCCGCAAATTCTGATTTCAATCGGCGTTGCTGATTAAAGACTTGAATGATTTTAATTTCCTCAATCGATTCACCGAGTTTCGCATTTAAATCTGAGAGTTTGCGTCTTGTTTCATAAAAATAAATCGATGCATATTTACGGTATAACCCTAAAACGAGCGCAATGAGTGGCACGAAACCTAACGCAAAAAAGGCCATCTTGAAATCTAAGACAAACATCATCACAAAACTTGAAATCACCATAAAAATGGCCACTAAAAAGGTCGCTAAAACTCCCGTAAACATCTCCACAATGGCTTCTGTATCATTTGTTAAACGTGAAACAATACTCCCACTCGGTGTTTGATCGAAGAAACGCATGCCCAAACTTGAGATATCATGAAAGGCGTCTATTCGAAGTTGTTGTATGACTTTTAATGCCAAATACTCTAAAAAGTAAACGCTCAAATAGCCAGTGACTGCAACTGTTAGCTCTACAAAAATAAACAATATAAGCAAAAAGGTGATTTCATTTCCCGGGAAATGTTGTGGGACGAGGTAACGGTCAATGAAGACCTTTACGATGTATGGTATCAACATACTCGCTACTGTCGTTAACACTAACATTGAAAGGGCTAACGTAATGAGTAATTTGAACGGGAATGTATATTTTAAAAGCCTTCCTAATGCTTTCATTTGATCTTTAGACGTCATTTGAGGTTGTGATTCACTCATCTTCCTCCCCCCCTTTTTACAGTGTCACCGAGCGCTTCTGTTAATCGGTGTTCCATCGCTTGTGCTTGAAATGTTTCCGCATACCAACCTTGTTGTGCCATCAAGGTTTCATGTGTGCCTTGTTCTAAAATTGTCCCTTCTCGCATCACAATAATTAAATCGGCATGCATAACTGCGCTCATACGATGTGCGGTAATAATGTTGGTTTTACCTTGACGCGCTTGTTTTAAATTTTGGAGGATTTGTGTTTCTGTTTCCGCATCTACCGCAGACAGCGAATCATCAAGGATGAGCACTTCTGGATTTGCAAGGAGCGCCCGTGCAATTGAAATCCGCTGTTTTTGACCTCCTGAAAGTGAGACGCCCCGTTCTCCCACAACTGTGTCGTATTGGGCAGGAAGGGTCATAATATCTTGATGAATACGGCTCATCTCGCTAGCATGATAAAGTGTCGCGTCGTCAATATCAGGTTGACTAAACGCAATATTTCCTCTTATCGTTGATGAAAAAAGAAAATGATCTTGAGGAACATACCCAAACTGCGCTCTCAATAAGTCAATGGGATACTGACTTAAAGGGTAACCCCCGAAAGTGACATCTTCAGCACGAGGAGGATCAAACTCTCTTAAGAGTATACGAATCAATAAACTTTTCCCTGAACCTGTACTCCCCACAATGCCGACCGTCATTCCGGGTTCTATTGTGAAAGTCACATCGTGTAAACTTGGGTCCGTTTCCTCTGGAAACGTAAACTCTTTCAGTTGAAAACGTATATTTCCTGTTGGTGCCACCGATAACGACTCCTGGTCATGTGTATCGTCAGGCTCTGCCAATAACTTTAAAATACGTTCATACGACGCACTGCCACGTTGCACAATATTAAAGAAAAATCCAAGCGCCAGTAAAGGCCAAACCATCATCCCGAGATATGTCGTAAAAGTAATCAGTTGGCCAATCGTAATGTCCTTGCCTATGACCATATAAGCCCCAAATACCACACTTAATAAATAACTTGCCCCAATCACGAGCTGTATCGTAGGGTCAAATAGTGCGTCGATTTTCGTCACTTTAAGATTTTTCGCGACAACACGATCACTCAACTCGCGGAAATCTTCTTCATCTGCACGTTCATAACCAAAAGATTTCGTCACTTTGACACCCGCAATGCTTTCTTGTGTTTTATCATTGAGTTCACTAAACGCACCTTGCGCATCTTTAAACCCTTTATGCAGTAATTTCCCATAGAATTGCGTCAAAATCACTAAAATCGGCAACGGTAACATGGCAATTAATGTGAGTTTAGGACTGACCGTTACTGCCATCATCACTAACGTCATCCCACCCATGATCAGTGCATCTGAAATCGTCATGACCCCAACACCCGCCGTACTTTGTACCGCACGAATATCATTGGTCGCATGCGCCATTAAGTCTCCTGTACGATACGTTTGAAAAAATTGGGCCCGCATACTGATGTATTTGTCATACAATTGCTGACGAAGTAGCCGTCCTAATTTCGCACTCGCACCGAATAATTGTAGACGTGCATAGTATCTCAGCACATAAACCATCAGACCTGTGAATAAGATAAGACCTAAATACATCATTAATAAGTGTGAGGTCAACGTTTTTGAAGTCATATGGTCAATGACACGCCCAATAATTTGAGGTGGAACCAAACTACAAAATGCGGTCACAAACATGGCCAAAAAGGCAGTGATAAAGCGACATTTCTCTTGTTTGAAAAACCAGCTTAACGCACGAAAAACCTTCATCGTCTCCCTCCTTTAAATAGATAGATGAATGTGAATACTATTATACCTCAACTCATAAGATAATTTATCGATTAAAAGAATTACTGATTGTTTGAGAAATGTCCAACTAGGGCATGGTATATATGTCATTAAATTTGGAGGAGGCCCTTTTATGACTACTGTTGACATTCATCCTGCTTATCCGGAACTTCCTGAATCTGGATTTTTAACAACACTTGCCATAGAAGAAATGAGTTACCCCCTTTTTGGTACAGGTCGATTAAATGAAATCTATGCGCATATTCATACGTTATGGAAGAAAAAACACAATCGATTTAGCTATGATTTCAGTTGGGTCGCTCACGTGGATGGCAAAGTCGCTGGAATTATCACGGCGATGCCTGCAAAACAAATCGTTAAAGCTGATGTCTACACATTTTGGCATATCCTGCAACTCAAACAATGGAATGTCTTCAAACATCTTTATGAATATGCCAACAATATCCGAGCATTACTCGCACTTGAAGAAGGAAAAGATGACGAATTTCACATTACGCTCCTAGCGGTGATGCCTGAATTCCATCGTCAAGGCATTGCTACTGAACTGTTACAACATATTGACGTCTTTGCGCATCATCATGGTTACCGTAAAGTCTCTTTAACCGTGAAGCAAGATAACATAGAAGCCCAACAACTCTACAAAAAGCAGGGATTTACTATTGATCAAGCGCTTCATCATGACCCATATCATTTATATCGCATGGTTAAACAATTATAGACAATTAGCTGATGCTCATACGTCATAGTATAAGTTTGCACCAAAGCCTTCCTTCAAACGAGTGCATTTACATGTTATCGATTATTTTACACGATTAGCATGATTATCGCCTATTTTTTATACATTTGCGTCCATCTCATATAATTTGTAATGACACATTTCGTGGGTAATGCTAATAAAAAAGGAAACGAGGTCGAAATTATGTCAAAGTTTGATCATGTCCAAGCGCCAAAGCAATTTGCGCGTCATCAAAAAACGATTTTAGTGTTAAAACATTATGAATTTACTGCCGATGCGCGTATCTTTTTTAATGAAACAGCACATCACGATTTAAAAGATAACCGCTATTTATTAGATATAGAATTGTGGTCAAAAACCGATGAATTAGGCATGGGTGTCGATTTTAGAGTTATTGACAAAATTTATAAAACACACCTTGCCCCTCACTTAGAAGGTCAACTCTTAAATGATACGTTACCTGATATGAATATTACATTAGAAAATATGATTCACTGGATTTGGGAAGTTTTTAGCACACATCTTCCTGACGATGTGTCCCTCAATGCGATTACAATGTATGAAACACCAGAACAAGGCATACGCTTCACACGCGACATCATGGCACAATAAAAAAACGCAGTTAGACATAAAAGACACCAATAATTAAATCAGTTAAACCGAGTCGTTAAAAAGATTTATATCTTAGGTTCGTAAATAAATATAGCGAATTTGATTGGTTCCTAGCCGAGACTTCTGAGGCATCTAGCCGAAACCGAAAATCCATTTTAAGGTTTTTTGCTTGCTACAATAAAAAAGTGGCAGTAGCTGACTGGATTGAGCATGCGCTTTTTAAGCTTTACGCAACTTTAAATAAGGACCACCTATTCACGCAAGTTCATAGGTGTACTGAAGACGTAACTCATTACATTCCTAACGTCTTCATGCACCGGCAGGCATTACTACGAAATCAGATAGATTTCTGTAATGCTCCCAGAAAAGCGAGGCTTTGTGGAACAATCAAATTTATGAAATTATTTATGTTTCAATAAAATTCAAAACCACCCAAGTGTTGAGAAATCACACTTAGGTGGTTTTAAAATTCCTTTATTTATTTTGAAGTTGTCGAATGCAGTCAACTAGCGCTTCTTCTGACTCTACTTCAAAATCTGGTTCATAGCCTTCCTTTGTTCGTGCACGATTACGGCGATTAAACCATATCATTCGCCATCCTGCATCTAAGGCACCAACCACATCATTTTCAAAGTTGTCACCGATATAAAACGTTTTTTGAGGATTTAATTCTAACGTTTGTGCGACATGTTCAAACAAAGCGACGTCGGGTTTCATCATTCCTTCTTCAGCAGAGATAAAGAGATGATTTTCTGGAATAAGATGATCTAATCCTAACGCTTTGAATTTCATACGTTGATGATGCCCTTCACCGTTGGTAATAATCCCGACTTGAACTCCGCTTTGTTTTAAGTCATACAATAATGTCTTAATAGGATGCGACAAGGCAATATGTTGTTGCGCTTTTTCATAGTCTTTTTGAAAATCGAGTGCTTTTTTCTCTGGCAATGCGATATCAAAATCATTCACCGCTTCGGTAATCCGATAAATATGCATTTCTGTCAGTGTCATTTGACCTTCTTGGGTTTGTTCAAACACCATATCGCTATAATGTCTAAAATGCCGGTACAACGTTTCAACACCAATATCGCTATCCGCAAAGTGATAATGATACGCTACATTGAATGCACCCAATTGATCGTACAACGTGTCATCTAAATCAAAAATATAAGTATATGCCATCAGTGCCCCATCCTCTCGACAATGAATTTGTTACTCTTTATTATAACCCGTTCTCATGCTTTTTACATAAATCATGTTACTCAATTTCAACTCAAATCCATTGCCTTCTGTTTCATTACGCGCCTCTCATTTTTTAATATCACCTCAAAAAGTTAGGGAATTTATGATAATGTTTCATCTAACACTTGACGCACTTGTTTTAAAAAGGGCCGTGTGCCTTCGATGCCCTGTTCCTCTAAACGGCGAACGATTTCACTCCCTATAATAACGCCATCTGCTACAGTGCTAATCTCTCGAACATGCTCAGGCGTTCTGATCCCAAATCCAGCCATTACAGGAATCTCTGTTTCATTTTGGATGTGTTGGATTTTAGTTTTTAATTCAGGATGGAACTGCCCATTTTGACCTGTCGTTTCATTCATTGTGACCGTATATATGAAACCTTCAGCGTGTTGCGCAATTTGTTTGAGGCGTTCTTCTTTTGCTGTCATGGCGATCAGTGAAATGATTTTGACACGGCGTTGAGGATAACGTGCTTTTAATTGTTCAGCATATTCAAAAGGCATATCTGGAATAATTAAACCATACACCCCCGCTTCATCGACGGCTTGCATGAAAGCTTCTTCTCCATATGCTTCAATCATATGCGCATACGTCATTAAAATCGTTTTGGTTTTTAATTCATGTTGGTGCGTGTTCAACTGCTCTAAAATCTTTTCCACCGTCATTCCCGCTTCAATAGCTTTTTCACCGGCTGCTTTAATCGTCGGACCATCTGCAACAGGATCGGAGAATGGAATACCTATTTCGACAAAATCAGCACCTTCTTCATCTAAAAGTTTGAGTTCATTGATAAATTGAGGGCCTCCCATAATATAGGCTACAAAATATTTACGCATGTGATGAACCTCCTTTTTGTTCCATATATTTACGAATCGTTTCCATATCTTTGTCACCGCGTCCAGAAACTGTGACCACAATAATTTCATCTTTATTCATTTGAGGGGCGAGCTTTTCCACATAACTTAATGCATGTGCACTCTCAATCGCGGGAATAATCCCTTCCGCTTTTGTAAATCGCACGAGTGCTTCCATGGCTTCTTCATCAGAGGCAGATTCATACGTGACACGCCCTATATCGTGATAATAACAATGCTCAGGACCTACACCTGGATAGTCTAATCCAGCAGAAATGGAATGCGCCAGTTCAATTTGATGTTGATCATTTTGAATCAAATACATTTTAGCGCCATGTAATATCCCTTTTTTCCCTTTAGAAATCGCTAAGGCATGTCGATTTGTCTCTTTTCCTTCTCCTGCTGCTTCAACACCATAGAGTTTTACATCATCTTCAATGAAGGGATAAAACGTTCCAATTGCATTAGATCCTCCGCCAATACACGCAACGACGGCATCAGGTAAGCGTTGTTCTTTGTCTTGAAGTTGTGCTTTAATTTCATCACCTATTACCCGTTGGAAATCACGTACCATTGTCGGAAATGGGTCTGGTCCTAAGGCTGAACCTAATAAATAGTGTGTATCATCCACATGAGACACCCAGTATTGAAGCGCTTTGTTCACGGCATCGGATAACGTGCCTTGACCTTCTTCTACGGATTCTACTTTTGCGCCGAGTAATTCCATGCGAAAGACATTGAGTTGTTGACGCTTAATATCTTCCGCTCCCATAAATACGACCAATTCCATATCAAATAATGCTGCTACAGTGGCACTCGCAACACCATGTTGCCCAGCGCCTGTTTCTGCCACGAGTTTCTTTTTACCCATACTTTTGGCGATGAGCGCTTGCCCAATCGCATTGTTGATTTTATGGGCACCCGTATGATTTAAATCTTCTCGTTTTAAATAGATTTTGGCGCCTCCAAGTGACTCGGTATATGATTCCGCATACGTCAATGGCGTCTCACGCCCCACATATTCTTTCAAATATGTGTGATACGTTTTCATAAACTCTGAATCTTCTTTTGCTTCATCATAAGCTGCTTTTAATTCTTGGATAGCAGGCATTAATGTTTCAGGCACATAACGGCCTCCGTAACCTCCAAATAACCCGTTTTCATCTGCTTGTAATTGAATATTTTTCATGATTGGTCTCCTTTCACGCGCATAGCGATTTGTGTCATTTTCGTAAGATCTTTTATCCCTTTATCATGTTCGATACCACTTGCGACATCTAATCCAGCAATATGTGGAAAATTGTCCATTAAAGCTTTCACATTTTGTAAATTTAATCCCCCCGCTACAATGACGGGGATTGTGCTCAATTCTGTTAAATGTCGCCAATCAAAACTTTCTCCTGAGCCTCCATAGGCTTCAGTAGGTGTATCGACAATGATTTTATCGACGACTGGCCTATAGTTTTTAATATTTTGTTCCAACTCATGGGTTGCTGGAAGGGCTTTAATCAGTTGGACGTCTGGATAACGTCTTTTTAATTTTCTTACAAACTCCGGAGGTTCCTCCCCATGTAATTGGAGGGTATTAATCGTTGTTTTCCGTAATACTTGTTCCATCATGGATAGTGGCATATTGACTGTGACTGCCACGCGGTCAATATGGTCAGGCACCTGTTCTGTAAGTATGGGAAGATGATCTAAATCCACATAACGTGCACTTTTGGGATAAAGGATAAATCCTATCGCATTAATATTCAGTGCACTGGCTTCTCTCACATCTTGGATTCGCGTAAATCCACAATATTTTAAATACATATCCCTCAAATCCTTTGATATTTAAATGATTGGAGTAACAACACTGGATCAGACGCTTTCATCAATGATTCCCCGATAAGCACCCCATGAATACCGGAAGGCACGAGTTGTTCAATGTCTCGCGTGGTTTTAATCCCGCTTTCTGAAATATAAAAGATATCCTCTCTTTTGGATTCTAAAATCGTATTTGTATGTGTCACATCGGTAATGAACCGTTCTAAATCGCGGTTATTGACACCTATCAAATTCGGTTGTAGCTGATGGGCACGTTTTAGTTCTTCGGTACTGTGCACTTCGACTAAGACTTCTAAGTTTAATTGGCGTGCATAATCATATAATCGCTGTAAAGCTTCGTCGGTTAAAATATGGACAATCAGTAAGATGATGGACGCCCCCGCTTGTTTGGCGACATCAATTTGGCGTTCATCAATTATAAAATCTTTACATAAAACAGGAAGTGTGGTTTTCTTCGTTAAATCGACTAACCGTTCAAATGAACCGTTAAAATAATGTTCATCCGTTAAAATGGAGATCGCAGCCGCGCCGCCCTTTTGATAAGCTAAGATTTGTTCTTCAAGGTTACGTTCAGGAATGTTTGAAACTGTTGGGCTTTTAGATTTGATTTCAGCGATGACTTCGATACAATCGCTCTCACGTAATTGGTCTATGAGCTTGCTTTTATAACTGACGTCTACAGTGGGTAAAGTTTGACGTTTTTGTTCATAATAACCTTCATTTAATAGTCTTTTTTTATAAAGAACAATTTCATCCAATATGTTCATGAGGCACCTCCTCGGTTACTTTTTCATATTGACAGTAAGCTTGGCCACTTTGGATTAAGTTAGCTGCTAAGATGACACCATCTTGAATGTTAATTACCTTTTCTGCGACATAGAGCGCAAGTGCAGCGTTTAAAATAACGACATCTCGACGCACCGTAGTGTCCGTCCCGTTTAAAATTCCTAGAGTAATCGCTTTATTTTCTTCTGGAGTACCTCCTTGCAGTTCGGAATTCTCAGCATAACGTAAGCCTAGTTCTGTCGCATTCAAGGTATAAGTGTGTATACCGTTTGCGTTAATTTCGACGATTTGATTTTCTCCAGAAAGTGTCGCTTCATCCATTCCTCCAGCACCGTGAACGACAATTGCTTTTTTTCGTCCAAGCCGTTTTAACGTTTCTGCCACCTTTTGCATGCGTGTCGGGTCGTAAATCCCCATCACTTGATAATCAAGTTTAAACGGGTTAATGATAGGACCCACAATATTAAAAATGGTCGGCCGGCCGACTTGCTTACGGACAGGTTGTAAATGTTTCATTATCGGATAGGACTGTGTCGCACTAACAAAAGCTAAATCTGTCATAGCTACTTGTTGTGTCACCTTTGCCATTGGCGTCGTTGGAATATGCATCGCTTGTAAAATATCTACACTCCCCGACTGTGACGTGACACTTTTGTTCCCGTGTTTGATAACAGGCACACCCGCCGCTGCAACGATAAACGAGACGGTCGTTGAAATGTTAAAGCTATTAGAACCGTCTCCCCCCGTCCCACAAACACACATACTGCCGGCATATTTGGGTTGAGGGTCATAAGTTGTTTGGATTAAAGATTGCGCTAAATTATAAAGTTCATCTGCGCTCTCACCTTTCGCCGTATAAGCTTCAAGGAGACGGACTTTTTCATCTAAATGGACTGTTTCTGAAAGTAAATTTTGAACAAATGTCTCCGTTTCTGTACGTGTCAGTGAATGTTGTTGTTGTAATGTATTAAGTAATGTCATGTGGGAGCACTCCTTTCTTGGCAAGCTTCATAAAATTTTGAATGACTCGGGCAACATTTGGACTCGCAAATGATTCGGGATGGTATTGTATGCCAAAATGTAATTGTGTATCGTGTTCAAATGATTGAATCGCATCTTCCGTACGACCGGTCACCTTTAATGTTTTGGGTAAGGAAACTTCTTCACAAATAAGAGAATGATACCGCATAATATCAGAATATTCTGATATATTTTCGTACAATGCGGTTGGATGGTCATAGGAAAGTTGATCTATTTTCCCATGCATCACACGTTTGCCGACAATGACGTTGCCACCGTAGTAGCTGTACAGTGCTTGTGCACCTAGACAAACCCCTAATATCGGCAAATCATTAAAATAATGAATGATGTCTTTGAGGTGAGAAGTATCATCTGGATGGCCTGGCCCTGGCGAAATGACAAGGACATCTGGTTTTAAATCATAAATTGTCGCATCATCTGGGTAACGAATGACCACTTCATCAAATGGAGCGAACAAATCCACGAGATTGTACGTAAATGAATCATAATTATCGATGACAAGAATCATAGCGTCACCTCCAGTAAACTTTTTGCTTTGAGACGTGTTTCTTCCAGTTCTTTCTCTGGAATCGAATCATAGACAACCCCACACCCTGCTTCGACATTGACGTAAGTCTCATCAATGACCATCGTGCGAATCGCAAGCGCCAAATCAAGCGCATGGTCACAATTGATATAACCGACACCACCACTATACACCCCGCGTTGATAGGGATGTGCTTCGTAAATACGTTGAATCGCTCTCACCTTAGGCGCACCTGAGACTGTGCCTGTCGGTAACAAAGAGGTAATCACATCCATCGGAGAAACATGAACGTTTAAAGTCCCAATCACTTCGCTCACAATGTGCATCACATGTTCATACCGTTCAATCGTCATTAATTTAGGTATTTTCAAAGAACCAGGTTCTGCAATACGTAAAATATCATTGCGACCGAGGTCAACCAACATTCGATGTTCACTCAACTCTTTTTCGTCTGTCAGGAGTATCTCTTCATTGTCTAAATCCTCTTGAGATGATTTCCCTCGCTTTATTGTTCCAGCAATAGGATTAGTCATGACTTCTCGGTCTTTCACTTTCACGAAACTTTCAGGTGAACTTCCTACAAATATTTGGGCGCCCATATTGTAATAAAACATATAAGGGCTTGGATTGTTACGCTTAAGTTTTTGATACAATTGATACGATAAAGTATTGAGCCCTTTATTAAAGTAATGTTTATAACGATAAACTCTCGAAGGCACGACTTGAAACATATCCCCTTGTTGAATCAGTTGCTTAAACATTTTAACCCGTTGTATAAAATCAGCGTCAGAAACATTCGTTTCAATATGCTTTTGTGGTAAAGCGCTGGATTCCTCATTTTCAAACAATTGGAGTTGGTCAAACTCTAACATCATGGCGTCTAATCTTGACTCAAGTTCTGATTCAGTCGCATTTGAAAACAAATTCGTCGTTATCACGTAGATTTGCTCTTTATAATGATCAAAAACATACACCGATTCCACCATATGAAATAAGGCATCACACCCTTCACCTTCAATGGGGTATTTTTTTAAAACCGGAAACGCATGTCGCACAAGATCAAAACTGCAATAACCCATAAATCCTGAAATAAATGGAAGTGCTTTAAGTTGTGGTTCTTCAACCTTCGCATAATACGCGTTGATATATTTTTTCAAAGCATCAAACGGCGCGGCCGTAATACTTTTGGTTTGATGTGGCGTTTTGATAAATAATTTTTCTTTATATAAAGTGCATTCCCCATATGTCTCAAAGACCACAATAGAATAGCGCCCTTTCGTTTGATGGGTCGTCGCACTTTCTAAAACAATTTTTTTGTTGCGATGTCTCGCAAACGTTTCAGGATTGACCGGAGCGTTGACCACTCGATATTTAATCTTCATCTTGTACCTCCTTTAAATAAAAAATCCGCACATGAATGTCCTTCATCAGGACGCTTCACGCGCGGTACCACCTTCATTAACAGTTGTTACTGTTCACTCTCAATATTTATTTGGTTGCTTATAGTAAGACCCAATTCATTTTGTATAGGTATGAACTCGCATCACCCGTTCATTTTCTGACACTACCCAATGACAAAACTACTTCATCTTACCTCACAAATATAAAAACACCACATTAACGCTCTCGAAAGGACGCGTTAACGTGGTGCCACCTTTATTAACATGCACATCGCATGTTCACTTTAAACATAATTTAAATGTAAGCATAACGATTGCCCAATTCACGAATGCATTGTGCTAACTCTCATCACCCGTTAGCTTTCTTGTTGCTACAACTACAAACGTTACTTATCAATCTGCTTAAGTTGTTTGATAATTCATACTATACAGATAACCTTTTGCCTTGTCAACACGTTTTAGTTATTTATTTTGTGTAGCGAAAGCTTTCGCAATATTTGCGAGTTTCTCAGGTGCATCATGTTTATCCATATGCACTTCAACAAGGTGCATGGATTGAGGATGCTCGTTGACTTTATCCATGGCCGTTTTAAGTTCACGAGACGTTGTGACATTATACGTAGGAATATCTTCATTGCCAAATACCGTCGGAAGTAAGCGATAATTCCATGAGCCAATATCATTATAAGGCTGATGCTCTCCATGAATTTTACGTTCAACAGTATATCCATCATTATTAATAATGAAAAGAACTGGATTTAAATCATGGCGCAACATCGTCGCAAGTTCTTGTACAGTTAATTGTAGTGAGCCGTCCCCAATCAATAACACATTTCGACGATTGCGATCAGCGAGTTGTGTCCCCAAAGTAGATGGGAATGTATAACCAATAGATCCCCATAAAGGTTGTCCAATAAAGGTCACATCTTTGGGTAAAGCTAACTCATAAGCGCCGAAAAATGATGTCCCTTGTTCGGCAAGTAACACGTCATTCGGTTGGATAAAATTTTGCATTACTTCAAAATATTTTTCTTGCGTTAACGGTTTATCGTCTACGTCAACCTCAGTATGAGTAGATTGCGCAAACTGAGGAAATTCACCATCAAATTGATAATTCATTGTTTTGAGTGTTTGAATAATGTCAGAGAGTGACATCGGTGACATTGTTTGATTATCGAATTGTATATTCTTATGGTTTAACATAACCACTTTGTCATTTGAAAATTTTTGTGAAAAGCCTGCCGTTGCAGAGTCTGTTAACTTTGCGCCTAAGGTTAGGACTAAGTCGCTGTTATCAACATAAGATTTAATCGGTTCATGCGCAATACTGCCATCATAAATGCCCATGTAATTTGGATGTGTTTCATCAAAGGCTGATTTACCCAATGATAATTGCGCAACAGGAAGTTTTAACTGATCCACAAGGTCACGTAATTCATTGTGTAACTGAAAGCTATTGATTTCATGGCCTACAATCAGTGTCGGTTGTTTAGCTTGTTTTAATTTTTGTTCCACTGTAGAAACCCAGTCTGTTTTATCACTGCTACGATTTTCTGGATATTCCACTTGTTCAGGCACTTCTATTTCCACCATCGCTGTATCAATCGGCAAATGGATATGAACCGGACGTTTATCATCTATTGCCGCTTGAATGACACGCGGAATTTCAGTAAGCGCATTTTCTGGTGTCACATACGTTTGTGCGACAGTAATAGGCTCAAACATTTTTTGATAAACATCAAACTGGCCTTCCCCTAAAGAATGATGTACATATTTTCCTGCATTTTCAACCACAGTTGTTGGTCCACCTGTAATCGCAATGACAGGGACACGCTCCGCATAGGAACCCGCAATGCCGTTCACCGCACTTAATTCACCCACACCAAATGTTGTGACTAGTGCACTTAAACCTTTGATGCGTGCATAACCATCTGCCGCATAAGCAGCATTTAATTCATTGGTATTCCCTATCCAGTTGAGTGTCGGATGTGCGATGATTTCATCTAAAAACGCTAAATTGAAATCACCAGGAACGCCAAATATCGAATCTACACCTTGACGCGCTATTTCATCAAAAATAAATTGACTAACTGTCTTTTTCATTTTTTCACCTTTTTTCTCTATTTTTCTTACAGTATAGTCAATCTATTTATAAACGTCAATTATATTGACCTTTATTTTATTTATGTTACATCACACATTTGTAAGCACAATAGATAGTTATAAAAATAGAGTTGTTCTAAATAATTGTTCAACTGCACAAATGTTGTTCAAACGATAAAAAAGAGACCCGAAATTTTCGGGTCTCTGGTTATTCGAGCTTAAATGAATTATTGCTCTTCTTTTTCTTTACGACGTCTGCCGAATAAGAATAATGATCCAAGCGCAGCAATTAAGCCACCGAATAATGTTGGGTTCGTTGTAGAACCTGTTTCAGGTAATTCTCCTACTTTAGCTGTTGCAGGTTTGTCTTCAGATCCTGTCACTTTAACTGTATCACCGTCGTTAAGCGCTACATGTTGAGAGACAGATACTGTGAATTGACCTTCATCATCAGCTTCAGTTGTTACTGTAGTGTCACCTGGGAATTCAACTTTCACTGGTGCACCTGGTTCTGTTTGACCAGTTAAAGAAGTGTCATTATTTTGAATTGGTTTCACAACAGGGCAATCATTATTACCGTCATTATTGTTGCCATTGTTATCAACTGGTGGTGTTGTTGAATCATCTTTATCACCTGTGACAACAACAGTTGTTGAATCAGATTCGTTTCCACCTTTATCAGTTTGCGTTACAGCAATTGTGTCGCCATCTTTAATTGTTACTGTTGGTGGTACATCCACTGTCCAAGTTCCGTCTTCGTCTACAGTTCCAGTCACCACTTCGCCGTTAGGGAATGTCACTGTTACTGTGCCACCTGGTTCACCTTCACCAGTCACTACTGTGTCACCTGGTTTAATTGGATCTACAACTGGTGGTTCAGGAGCGATTGTATCAGTCACTGTTCCGTTACCTGGCGTAGAAACGTTACCGTTATCGTCTTCTACTGTTGCAGTGATTACGTCACCTTCAGTTAATGTCACTGTTGGCGGTACATCCACTGTCCAAGTTCCGTCTTCGTCTACAGTTCCAGTCACCACTTCGCCGTTAGGGAACGTTACTGTCACTGTTCCACCTGGTTCGCCAGTACCAGTTACTGTTCCATCGTTTGGCTGTGGATTGTTCACAACTGGTGCGTCCGGTGCGATCGTGTCAGTTACTGTTCCGTTACCTGGCGTAGAAACGTTACCATTGTCGTCTTCTACTGTTGCAGTGATCACGTCACCTTCAGTTAATGTTACTGTTGGTGGTACGTCCACTGTCCATGTACCATCTTCTTCAACTGTACCTGTCACGACTTCTCCGTTAGGGAATGTTACTGTTACTGTGCCACCTGGTTC
>NZ_JAANBQ010000001.1:0-74058 GCF_011394755.1 Staphylococcus sp. 11511212
AAGACCGTTTCGATAATCACTTTGACTGTTTTCCCTTGGGCCGCTTCCACTACCGCAGCAATGTCGGCTTGAACGTCGTCGTAACGCCCGTCTTTCAAGGCGCCAATGTTAATGACCATATCGATTTCATCAGCCCCATTCTCAATGGCGTTTTTCGTTTCGAACGCTTTGACTTCTTTCGTCGATGCGCCGAGTGGGAAACCAATCACGGTACAAACAAGAACGTCTGAGTCCGCTAACTTGTCATGGGCATAAGCCACGTGTGTTGGGTTAATACAAATGGATTTAAAATGATAGGTTTTTGCTTCGTCGATAATGCGATCAATTTGGTCGCGTGTCGATTCAGGTTTTAATAATGTGTGATCAATATATTTTTCAAAATTCATTTTGAATGCTCCTTTTTCTTTCCTATTCGTTTCTCATTATACAATGCGAACAACCAAAAAACGATTAATTATACTCTAGGAATCCCACTACGCTTCCATAAATCTCCTCTTTATGTGCTTTAAATCTCTAATTATTTTTATTTTTCAGAAAAATCATTGAATTTAAATGAATGACGTGCTAGTATGGATACATCTTTCGAAAAACACTTTAACTTGGTAGAGAATAAAAGCGAGGCGATGACTATGGAAAATCCCACAATTTTACGTAAACAACAAGAACTTGAGTTTTTACAACAAGCACAGCAACAAGGTTTTGCCCTTATTGAGACAGATTTCATTGAAACACTCACATGGACACAGTTATCTCCCGATGACCTCAAACAAATGACTGAGCGTTCAATGTGGCAAAGCGACGATCATGTATACGCATTACGTAATGATTTTACGGATCAACTGATGCGCTATTACTCTATTTATCAACGCGAACATTCTATGCTTGCTTATAGTGGTCCCATCGCCCGACATCAAAATGTAGCACTCCAACTCGGCTTAGAATGTTATGACCCCACGATTCAAACGGTGCAACATGCCTACCAATTTTTCAAATCCTATATCGAAACGACCCTACAAGAGTCACTCGATTTTGCCGTCATCGGTCATTTCGAATTGATAGAACTGCTTTTAGGCACACAAGCAAAGGATCCAGCGCTGTTGGAGTTACTAGGCCAACGTAATATTTCAGCCTTAAAAGCACAATTAGGCGTCTCGCATCCACTTATTCAGCTGTTAAGTACGCCTACAGATGCGCAATTGGCACAACTACACACTTTATTTCCGCAAGATCATAAAATTTTACAGAGTTTATCACGCTGGGAAACGTTTCTCCATCAACAAGGAGTGGCGCATATCCATTTAGATATTACTCCACAACCCCCACGTTCTTATTATAAAGGGACGTTTATTAAAATATATTTGTCGAGTGGAAAAATCCTTTCAGGTGGCGACTATAAGGGCACACTTGAAGGATTCGGACTGGGATTAACATTAAATACAAAGGAGGCCACAGAATGATTACCGTTGCATTAGCCAAAGGACGTTTACTTAAAAGTTTCATTGAATATCTCGAAAATCATGACAATGCGGCACTTGCCTCCCAACTTTCCAATCGTAGGCGTGCGCTCCAATTAACCACTGACCGCTATCTTTTCTTATTTGTCAAAGGCCCAGACGTACCTAAATATGTCGAACAAGGCAATGCCGATATTGGTATTACAGGGAGCGACATTTTAAATGAAGCCTCCTATGATGTGAATCAACTGTTGGCCCTCCCTTTTGGCCACTGTCATTTAGCCGTTGCAGCGTTTGAAGAGACAACCACTTACCAAAAGATTGCTACGTCTTATCCTAAAGCGGCGTCGGACTATTTTAAACAAACGGGACGTGATGTGGCAATGATTGAACTTTCTGGCTCCATCGAATTGGCTTGTGTCATCGGCATGGTCGATGGCATTGTCGATATTGTCCAAACTGGGCATACATTAAAATCGAATGGCCTTGTTGAAAAAGAACATATTTCAGATGTTCAAGCACAACTCATCACCAATCGCCAAAGTTTTTTTACGGCTTCACAAGAAATCGATACATTTATTCAAATGTTGGGGGTGTCACTCATTGATACGTAATGGACAATCATTTTTACAACAACTGAAAACGACAACTTCATTTAATGCCCACATCCATGACGCTGTGGCGACGATATGTGAACGTGTGAAATGTGAGGGGGATGTTGCGCTACAAGATTATACCGCGCAATTTGATGGCATCGTCCCGACGCATTGGCACGTGCCAAACACTGATCTCCAACACGCTTACGAGACATTAGATGCAGATTTGCGCAAAGCACTAGAACTCAGTCACGAACGCATCACACGTTATCAAACAAGTATTCGTTATCAGGATGGCGATGCAACGTCTGAAATTTACGAAGTTTATCGTCCATTAAATCGTGTCGGTATTTATGTACCTGGCGGTAAAGCGAGCTATCCTTCTACCGTCTTAATGACTGCAACGCTTGCGAAAGTGGCGGGGGTCAATGACATTATTGTCGTGACGCCTCCTCAAAAAGAAGGCATTGCCAAAAGTGTGCTAGCCGCCTGTTATATCGCTGGCGTGACCCAAGTGTTTCAAGTTGGGGGTGCCCAAAGCATTGCTGCTCTCGCTTACGGGACTGAAACGATTCCAAAAGTCGATAAAATTGTCGGTCCCGGCAATCAATATGTCGCTTATGCTAAAAAATATGTCTACGGTGACGTGGGCATTGATCAAATTGCCGGTCCGAGCGAAATCGCCCTTATCATCGATGAAACATGTCGTTTAGAGGACGTCACTTATGATGTATTGGCCCAAGCTGAACATGATGAAATGGCACGCACATTTGTCATTTCAGAAGATGAGGAACTTTTAAAGCGGCTCGCGCAGAACATTCAATCCATCGCTTCGCAAACTGAGCGCAGTGCCATCATTCAAGAAAGTTTGGCGCATCACCATTATTTAATTCATACTGCTAACTTTGAAGAAAGTTGCGCCGTGATGAACGCGATTGCACCGGAACATGCGTCTATCCAAACAGCTTCACCTGAACATTATGTCCCTTATATCTCTTATGTAGGCAGTCTGTTTCTCGGACGTTATGCGCCTGAAGCGATTGGAGATTACATCGCTGGCCCAAGCCACGTGCTTCCTACAAATGGCACCGCGCGCTTTCAACATGGTTTAAGCGTTAACGACTTTTTAACGAAACATACCGTCATTCAACTGTTTGAAAAGACGTATCAACAAACCGCAAAAGCGGCGATGCGTATCGCTCAAGAAGAAGCGCTCTATAACCACCAACATTCGCTAACTATACGAAAACAGAGGTGACAGACATGATTCATATGGATAAAAATGAAAGCCCGCTTCAACCGTTATCACGCTCAACGTTACATGAACTATTAGACCAATGTGCCTATCATCTATACCCTGATGAAGCGTACGAACGGTTTAAACAAGCGTATGCGCACTATTATGGTGATTTATCAGAACATCAAATCTGTATTGGGAATGGGTCGGATGACCTTATTCAAAAGTTAATGTTGACGATGCCTAAAGGGCCATGTCTGACTTTGCATCCTGACTTTTTCATGTATCAAGACTATGCCCGTCAAGTTCAACGGCCCATCGCTTATGTGGATGCGCGTGAGGATTTAACTTTTGTCATCGAAGACATTATTGATCGCATTCATGAAGTACGCCCGAGTTTCTTTATTTTTAGTAATCCACACAATCCAACAGGCCATCGTTTTAATGAAAAAGAGGTGGCACAAATTCTTGAGGCGGTGACCGAATATGGAGGCTATTTGGTGGTCGATGAAGCGTATGTCGAATTTTCCAACCCCCTTCAAATGAAAGCAAACGATTATTTGCTTCGTATGCGCACATTGTCTAAAGCGTTTGCGATTGCAGGTTTGCGTTTAGGGGTACTCATTGGCACACCGTCAACTATCGAGATTGTCAAACAGCTCGAACATCCGTATCCGATGAGTGGCTTCACGTTAGCAGTCGGACGTCACCTCTTTGCGCATCCTACAGAAACAAGTGCGTTCATCCAACAGCAACGCACCTTGAGTGAAGGTCTTAAAAATATTTTATACACGTATGCGACCCCTTGGATGACGGTCTATCCGAGCGAGACGAATTTTGTGCTGACACGTGGCAGAGCGGCTTTAGATTTAGGAAACTATGTAAAAGCTCGTGGCTTCCTACCGCGATTTTATAATAGCGAGACCGAACAACCGATGGGAGATTGTGTCCGTTATTCTATTATTACCGAGGAGGATTTGACGACCTTTGAATCTCTCGTGAAAGAATGGAGTGAACACTATGACGTATCAAATTGAACGTGAAACGAAAGAAACAAAAATCGCCATCGAAATCGACACTCCTGGTGAGACGCACATCGCCACGGGTGTAGGATTTTTAGACCATATGTTAACACTCTTTAGCTTTCATAGCGGCATAAAGCTTCATATCGATGTCGATGGGGATACGTGGGTAGATGATCACCACACGACAGAAGATATTGGCATTGTGTTAGGCCAACTCATTTTACAAAAAACGAAAGCCGAACCCTATTTTGAACGTTACGGTACAGCATATATTCCAATGGACGAATCTTTAGCACGCGCGGTCGTCGATATTAGCGGTCGTCCCTATCTCTCGTTCCATGCGACATTAAGCAAAGAAAAAGTTGGCACCTTTGATACTGAACTCGTCGAAGAATTTTTTAGAGCGCTCGTCATCAATGCCCGTTTAACTGTACATCTCGACCTTTTACATCAAGGCAATACGCATCACGAAATCGAAGCACTCTTTAAAGCATTCGCACGTGCGTTAAAAGAAGCGTTAACTCCTTCTGCTGAGTCCCGTATCCCCTCTTCAAAGGGCGTGATTGAATGATTGCTATTGTCGATTACGGTCTTGGCAACGTGTTGAACGTGAAACGTGCCGTCGAACATTTAGGGTATGACGTCGTATTAACACGAGACGTCACTACCCTTGAACAAGCGGAGACCCTTATTTTACCGGGCGTGGGTCATTTTAAAGATGCGATGAAGACGATGGAGCGGTTACAACTCGACTCCTTTTTAAAAACGACCCCTCAATCCATCATTGGGATATGTCTTGGTATGCAATTACTGTATGACTGGAGTGCAGAAGGTGACGTTCGTGGGCTTGGACGCATTCCTGGAAAAATCGAAGCCATCCAAACGCCCTACACGGTGCCTCACCTGGGATGGAATAACTTGTATAGTGATGATTCAACGTTAAAAGACGATGTCTACTTTATTCATAGTTATCAGGCGCCAATGACCGATGTTGTGGTTGCCTATGCGGATTACGGCACAGCGATTCCAGCTATTATTCAACAAGGGACAACAATGGGTATTCAGTTTCACCCTGAAAAAAGTGGAGACGCAGGATTAGCTATTTTAAAACAAGCGCTCAAAGGAGGTTGGATACATGATTAAACTTTGGCCCGCTATCGACCTTATCGATGGTGAAAGTGTCAGATTAACGGAAGGACACTACGAGACGTCAGAAAAAATGCAACGCACCGCTGAGGAGAGCCTCGACTTTTACTCGCAATTTGCTTGTGTCGATCGCATTCATATCGTCGACCTCATCGGAGCGAAAAACCAATACGCCACTGAAGCGACGTACATTCAAACGCTTGTGCAACGTACCGACAAACCTGTCGAAGTCGGCGGTGGCATTCGCACAGAAGCAACTTTGCGTGCCTACTTTGCAGCGGGTGTCGATTACTGCATTGTCGGGACACAAGCGATAAAAAATATCGGTTGGCTCCAAGAAATGAGCACCTTATTTCCCGGGAAACTTTATGTCTCCGTTGATGCATTTGAACGTCAAATTAAAGTGAACGGTTGGCTTGAATCCACGGAACTTGATTTAATAGCATTCTCCAAAAAAATTGCGACCTTTCCTATAGGGGGGCTCATTTATACCGACATTTCTAAAGATGGCAAGTTGGCAGGCCCTAACTTTGAGGTGACAAAATTGTTGGTCGATGCCATTGACGTCCCTATCATTGCTTCTGGAGGGATTCGCCATCATCAAGATCTTCAACAACTCGAACAACTCGGCGTTCATGCGGCGATTGTCGGTAAAGCTGCACACCAACCGGCATTTTGGGAGGGGCTCTCATGATTAAAAAACGGATTATCCCTTGCCTCGATGTTAAAGAAGGTCGCGTCGTTAAGGGGGTTCAATTTAAAGGGTTACGTGATATTGGTGACCCGGTCGACCTCGCACTCTATTACAATGCCGCTGGGGCTGATGAACTGGTCTTTTTAGATATTTCCAAAACTGAAGAAGGCCATGATTTAACACTTGAGGTCATTCGTCAAACGGCAGAACAATTATTTATTCCGTTAACAGTAGGCGGTGGTATTTCTACATTAGAAGATATCTCTCAGCTCTTAAACCACGGGGCAGATAAAGTATCCCTCAACTCCGCTGCCCTAAAAAACCCTGACCTCATTCGTCAAGCGAGTGACAAATTTGGTAAACAGTGTATTTGTATCGCAATTGATAGTCAATATGACCCGCAACTCGATGATTTCGTTTGTTGTACACATGGCGGTAAACAACGTACCGACAAACGTGTTTACGATTGGGTCCAAGAAGTAGAAGCCCTCGGTGCCGGTGAACTCCTCGTCACTAGCATGGCTTTCGATGGTATGAAACAAGGCTTTGATTTGAATCATTTAAACGAGATTGCACGTCGCGTCAATATTCCTATCATTGCCTCTGGGGGCGGGGGTCATGCGACGCACTTTACAGACCTTTTTACAAAGACCCCAGTATCAGCTGGGCTCGCAGCTAGTATTTTACATGATAAAGAAACGACGATTCGTGACATTAAAACCGAACTTCAAAAAGGAGGGATCCCTGTCCGATGACACTTCATCCTGATTTTTCAAAAGGCTTATTGCCTGTCATATTACAAGATGCCGATACTCAACAGGTGCTCATGTTAGGTTATATGAATGAAGCCGCTTTTCAAAAAACAAATGAGACCGGCGTTGCGTGGTTCTATTCACGGTCTAAACAACGTTTATGGCAAAAAGGGGAGTCTTCCGGTCATGTCCAACGCGTCGTTGATATGCATCTAGATTGTGATCAAGACACCTTGCTTTTATGGGTACATCCTGAAGGCCCAACCTGCCATAAAGGAACACAAAGTTGTTTTGACACCCCTGTGCCGTTTCATCTGAAACAGTTAGAACATTCCATTGCGACGCGACTCAAGGAACAGGACTCCGGTTCTTATACCCACTACCTCATGACCGAAGGCAAGGAAAAAATCACCAAGAAATTCGGTGAAGAAGCCTTTGAAGTCGTTATCGCTGCGATGAAAGATAACCGTACAGAACTCATAGAAGAAAGCGCCGACCTATTGTATCACTTGACCGTCTTATGGCAAGAACAAGGGATTTCTATTGACGATGTCGAAGCGCAACTGGCTGCACGCCATCAAACGAAAAACAACTTTAAAGGTGAACGTGCCGATATTGAAAAATGGTGAGGTCACTTCATTTTAGATAAGACCTATTTCACCTCAAAACATCAAAAACGCTTCAAACTCTTTTAACCTAGAGTTTGAAGCGTTTTTGTTATCTCTATTTACAATGATATTGTTTAAAAAACGTCTCCTAATGTGGCGGCGATGATAGCTTTGATGGAGTGCAAACGATTTTCTGCTTGTTCAAATACGACCGATTGTGCACTTTGAAAAACGTCATCCGTGATTTCCATCGCTTCGAGGCCGTAAAGCGCTTGTATTTTTTGTGCTGTGAATGTTTCGACGTCATGAAATGCCGGTAAGCAATGCATCACGATCGCATTGGGATTTTGGGTCAGGTTTAACAACTCACCATTCACTTGATAAGGCAGTAACGCTTCAATACGCTGTTCCCATTCGGCGTCGTCGGTCCCCATCGATAACCACACATCTGTGTAAATGGCGTCGGTATGTTTTACCGCATCTTCAATATTTTCTGTAATCCATAGGTTTGCGCCACTGTGCTTAGCGAGCTGTTGTGCAAGTTCCTGTACGGAGGCGTCAGGTTGTGCCGATAATGGTGCAGCAATATGGATATGTACGCCTAAAATTGCACCTGTCACTAACAAGTCATGCGCGACATTGTTTGAGGCATCGCCTACATAAGTGAGGGTTTTATTTTTTAACTTCCCAAAATGTTCCTTAAGCGTCATAAAATCAGCAATCATTTGCGTCGGATGCCATTCATTGGTTAAGCCGTTCCATACGGGTACCCCTGAAGCGACACTTAATGTTTCGACGTGGGCTTGTTTGAACCCTCTAAATTCAATGCCATCATACATGCGTCCAAACACTTTAGCGGTATCGGCAATAGATTCTTTCACACCTAAATGAAAATCTCCTTCACCATAAACATCGACATTGGCGCCTAAATCTTTTGCCGCCACACTAAAAGCGGCTCTTGTACGTGTGGAAGGTTTTTCGAAAAGCAACGCAATGTTTTTCCCTTTCAAATAAGGATGCGGCAACTGATGTTGTTTCTTCTCTTTCAGTTCCATCGCAAAATCAATGAGTGTCTCGAGTTCATCTTTTGTAAAGTCGCTTGTTTTTAGAAAGCTCTTTCCTTTGAAGTCAGTAATTTGTTTTAAAGTAGTTGTGTACGTCCCATCTTCATCACGTCCCCTTATGAGAAATTATACAGTTTTTATAATATTTATACTGTATGTTGAATAATTATACCTAAACTATTAAAGAAGTCAATACTTTATGACATAAAAAAAGCGAAGCATCACCTGCTTTCGCCTTAATTTCTTGCTAAAAGTCCTATTATTATACATTCAAATATGCATTTCAGTCTTTAAAGTAACGCTACAAACCCTCATTCTTACCGCAATTAGCATAAGTGTTGATCACGTGACTCATAATACGCTATCCAATCGTCCACCGTAATGCGCGTACATAATTCACCAATTAATGCATACGGGATATGTTTTGTATTCGTAAACCGGACGCAACTTTTTCCCATATTGAGCTTCGTCGGCACTTTTTGCGCATACCGCGCTTGAAACCATTTTAGCAATGTATCGTCTCCATAAAGCCCTATATGATACAGCGCAATATAATTCTTTTGTGCGGCAATAGAAATAAACGGGAGCGCTTCAGCTTTTTTCAAATACCCTTTAGGATAACGTGATAACGGCACGACAAATGTCGGCATTCCATATTGCATACATGCTTCAAACCCTTTCGGCAAGTGCGTCTCAATCGTTTGATACAATTTTAAAAATGCCGCACGTCGTCCTTCATCGATTTGTTGAATATAGTGTTCAATCTCTTGTTGCATGGTTTCACCTACGTTCTCAGTTCATTATATTTGTGGAATATTTTCTATCGCTTTGATGTGTTGACCTTCAATCGTGACATTAATCGTATGTTCATTATTCGCATAATCATCGTAATACCAATGATTGCCATTTTGAATCGTTGGTGCCCCATGCACACGTAAAAATGCTTCTTTGGACACATGATGTGGGATAATAAATAAATCCGAAATCGCATCATCCTCGTAATGAATCCCCACATTACCGTAAACGGTCACATCTTCTCCGCTTACTTCAGTGTGTGTCGTTGGACGACCGAGCATTTTTTCAGCGCTTTGACGAGACATGCCGACATGAAGCCCATCATAAGCCCCTGTTTGTGAACGTTTCATAAAACCTTGACTAAAGTTTTGAGATAATACATCAATTTTTGTATTCACTTGATGAATTTGTGTCTTATTTTCATCCGCATGTGTTGGAGATATGAACATCCATCGTGCCATCATAACTAAAAGAATAGCACTCGCTGCAATACTAATGCCTATGCCCATCCAAAAAGCGATTCGTTTGAATACATTCCTATGTGCGCTTTGTGGCTGTTTTTGACGGCGAGACATCTTTTGTTGGGCACCGCAAAAACGACAATAGGCATCCGCATCGTCTAACGGTCTATGACAATGCATACATTGCACCACTGTCCCCCTCCTCTCTATGTATCGGGTTCTCCGTTACTATTCAGTTAAAATCGTCTTCAAGATTACTGTAACCCTTCAACATGATTTTAGCGTAAACTTGATGTAAAGTTTATAAATATTCCTAAAAGTAAATGGGATATTCAAAACAGAGTTATATGCTAAGAAATGAGCGCCTAATGCTTTTACGTCAATAATGGGCAATATCACGTTCTTCCACATTTCCTTTACTTCAATACTTCACTAAAACTTTGTGCAGATGTCTATACATATTTAGTCTTCTACATACCAAAAAGACTGAGACATTGATTGCCTCAGTCTTTTCCACTTATTTTATTCAATTGCGCCTGCTTTTGGATCTGATTTACCATGGACATAGTAATCCACATGTTCAGGTGCTAATGGTTTCACGCCTTTAATAATGTCAGCTGCTTTTTCCGCAAGCATTAAGACAGGTGCATGGATATTTCCGTTTGTTGTCGTTGGCATAACAGATGCATCGACGACACGTAAGTTTTCCATGCCGTGAACTTTCATTGTTAATGGGTCAACAACAGCCATTGGATCTGAGGCTGGTCCCATTTTAGCACTACATGACGGGTGTAACGCTGTTTCTGCATCACGACGCACCCAATCTAAAATTTCTTCATCTGTTTGTACAGAAGGTCCTGGAGAAATTTCGCCACCGTTATATTTATCCATTGACGGTTGGTTTAAGATATTACGTGCGACGCGAATTGCTTCCACCCACTCTTGTCTATCTTCTGGTGTCGACAAGTAGTTAAAGACAAATTCTGGTTTTTCATATGGGTTTGTCGATTTAATTTTTAAATAGCCACGAGAGTTTGAATACATCGGTCCAACGTGTACTTGGTAACCATGTGCCGTCGGTGCTTTTTGTCCATCATAACGTACCGCTAATGGTAAGAAATGGAACATCAAGTTTGGATATTCTACTTTGTCGTTAGAGCGTACGAAACCGCCCCCTTCAAAGTGGTTACTTGCGGCAGCACCTGTGCGGCGTGTTAACCATTCTAAGCCGATAAATGGCATTTTGAATTTATTTAAACTTGGTTGCATTGATACTGGCTCTTTACATTTATGTTGAACGTAAACTTCTAAATGGTCTTCAAAGTTTTCACCCACACCTGGCAAGTGAAGACGGGGCTCTACGCCTACAGAACGTAGATGTTCCTCATCACCAATACCTGATAATTGTAGTAATTGCGGCGTATTAATCGCGCCTCCTGAAAGAATGACTTCTTGCGCAAGTGCTTTATGAAGTTTTCCGTTACGTTTAAAAGTCACGCCTGTGACACGGTTGCCATCGAAATGAAGCTTTTCAACAAACGCACGTGTTTTTACAGTTAAGTTTGGACGCTTCATCGCAGGACGTAAGTAAGCGCGTGACGCTGACACACGGCGGCCGTTATGAATTTGACTGTCGAACGGTCCGAAACCTTCTTGACGGTAGCCGTTAACGTCTTTTGTTTTATGATAACCTGCATCAACAGCGGCATTAAAGAAAGATTCGAACAATGGATTATCCGCTGGGCCACGACGTAATTTAACTGGTCCATTTAAACCACGAATTGGATCATCTTTATCCGCACCAAATGCGGTTTCTAAACGTTTGAAATAAGGAAGACAATGCGCATAATCCCATGTGTCCATGCCTTCAGGTTTGCCCCATTTTTCGTAATCTAATGGGTTCCCACGTTGATAAATCATACCGTTGATGGAACTTGAACCTCCAAGCACTTTTCCGCGTGTATGGAAGACTTTACGGCCACCCATATGAGGTTCTTCAGCTGTTTCATATTTCCAATCGTACAAACGGTTCCCAGAAGGATACATTAACGCAGCTGGCATTTGGATGAGTAAGTCCCAAGGATAGTCACTGCGTCCTGCCTCTAATACGAGAACTTTTTTGTCTTTATCTTCACTTAAACGTGCCGCTAAAACGGAACCTGCACTTCCGCCTCCGATAATGATGTAATCATACATTTTGTCGTATGCTTTGCTCATAAACGTATGTCCTCCTCTGAATTAATCGTTATTTTTACCAAACCATTCGATAGGTTCAGGTTGTGTATTTAATAAAATGTGTTTCGTTTCTAAATATTCCTCTAAGCCTTCATGACCAAGCTCTCGTCCAATACCTGATTGCTTGTAGCCACCCCATGGGGCTTGTGCAAAGTATGGATGGAAATCGTTAATCCACACGGTACCCATGCGCATCTTTTTCGCCACACGGTTCGCTTTACCGATATCTTTTGTGAAGACGCCGCCCGCTAAACCATAAATAGAATCATTTGCGAGACGAATCGCTTCTTCTTCTGTGTCGAACCCTTCAATCGTTACGACCGGACCGAAGACTTCCTCTTGAACAATACGCATTGACGTATCACAATCTGTGATGACCGTCGGCTCAAAGAAGAACCCGTCTTGTAAATCTTCACGTTCAGGACGTTTACCACCAATCGCAATTGTTGCGCCTTCTTTTTTCGCTACTTCCATATAGCCTTCAACTTTCTCGCGATGTGCCGCAGAAATTAAGGGTCCAAGTTCTGTCGTTTCATCAAAACCGTTGCCCATTTTAATGTTTTTAATACGGTCGATTAATGCTTTTTCAAAATCATCTTTGATTGAATTATGCACGATGATACGTGAACCTGCAGAACACACCTGACCTGCATGGAATAACCCTCCATTGAGTGCTTGGTCTACTGCTAAATCAAAGTCCGCGTCATCGAAAATCACATTAGGATTTTTACCACCAAGCTCGAGTGCAATGTTTGTCACATGGTCTGCCGCTTGTTTCATAATGCGTTTCCCTGTTTGAATACCGCCTGTAAATGAGACGAGATCGATATCTTTATGTGTTGACATGATGTCCCCAATGTCAGAACCTGCACCTAAGACAAGATTCACAACTCCTTTAGGGAAACCGACTTCTTCCATTAATTCAAACACGCGAATGGTTGTTAATGGCGTGATTTCACTCGGTTTCATGACGATAGAACATCCTGTTGCGAGTGCTGGCGCAATTTTCCATGACGCTTGAAGTAATGGATAATTCCAAGGCGTGATTTGTGTCACGACGCCAACGGGTTCTTTCACAATCTTGCTGTCTGTATTTGGGATTGGAGAATTCACAATTTCTCCGCCCACTTTATCAGCTAACCCTGCAAAATATAAAAATACGTTATGAATATCGTCCATATCTGCACGAGATTCTTCTAACGTTTTCCCTGTATCTAACGTTTCAAGTTGCGCGAGTTCTTCGCGGTGTTCTTTGATTTTATCTGCAATAGCACGTACCTTTTGGCCTTTCACGTCACCTGTTTCGTCCGCATAAACCCCTTCATCGAATGCGCGACGTGCTGCTAAAATTGCACGTTCAACATCTTCCGTTGTCCCTTCAGCCACTTCGAGAATGACTTCTTGATTATAAGGATTAATAATTTCACGTGTAGCTTTATTACTGCTCTCAACCCACTCACCATCGATAAATTGACGGCGTGATAATTGTTTTACAATCTCCATCAAACGACCCTCCGTTAAGTTTGTTAAGTTTTTATTTAACGAATTTCACAAATTAAACTTTAACAAACTCCTCAACCCTTGTCAACGTTCCGACTCACCTCTGTTGCTTTCGTTAAAAAAATAATAAATGTTTCTAATTTATTGAACTTTATGGTTATAATGCTCATAAAACGTGATAAAATAAAATTTGCAAATTGGAGGTGTGCTGTCGTGAAACAACCTAAATCTTATGAATCACAATTAGAAACAGCCAAAGATATCGTCATCAATTCCATAGCCGAGACAATGGATTTGTACGGTATTAATCGCAGTGTCGGAAATTTATACGGCATTATGCTCTTTAAAGACAGCATGACGTTAGATGAAATGCGCCAAGAACTCCAAATGAGTAAACCAAGCATGAGCGCTGGCGTTAAAAAACTACAAGAGCTCGATGTCGTTAAACAACGTTTTACACGTGGAAGCCGTAAACAACACTTTGAAGCCGAAAAAGACTTTTTCGACTTCTTCAGTAACTTTTTTACAAAAAAATGGCAACGTGAATACACCGTGAACTTTGCGGCTGTGAAAGAAGCTGAAGCCATCATTAATTCCATTTTGGCAGCGGACGATGTTGATGAAGCGACCCGTGAAGAAGCTAAAGAAATCAAAGCACATTTGGCACATTCACGTGTATATTATCACTGGCTAGAAAATATCAGTCAGGCGATACAAACAGGAGAAATTTTTGAACATTACCCTATTCCAGATCCTGAGGAAACAGAAAAATAATAAACGGGCACTTCGCAATAGCCACTGTGCATTTTGATGTTTTTCAAATCATCACGTGGCAACCACCCGCTCTTCAGACTTTAGACAAACCTCACTTTTTTAAGCAGGTTTGTCTTTTTTTGGTTTAAGGGGTATGAAAATAGCCATCAAAACTGAACTAAAAGGCAGATTTTGATGGCTTTCTCATTTGAGACGGGTCCTTAACCCACCTCTTTTTTATTAAGTTATAAGTTATCGTCCTCGTCGTCTTCTTTCTTTTCTGAGACTTGAACGATGCGTAACGAACGACGTTCAATTTTCTTAAAGCGTTCCGCGCGTGACTGTAGCGCAATTCTGTCATTCGACAAAATCATTATGAAAGAGATCATAATAATGGAGAATATGACGATTAAAGGAACACCGGCGACAATCGAGGCCGTTTGTAGGATTTCCAGTGCTTTTTCTCCTCCCACAAGCATAAGTGAAAATGGAAGTAAGCAAAGCGCAAACGCCCAGAATAAACGGTTCCATTTGAACGGTTCGCCTTTTAATTTCATTTGCGTTGCAGCCGCAACAATATATGACGCTGAGTCAAATGTTGTTACTAAGAATAAAAAGGCAGAAATAATAAATAATACGACAACAACCGTCGAGAACGGCAATTGGCTAATGACTTCAATAATGGTTGCTTCAGTCCCATGCGCATTTAAAAATTTCACTACATCAAATTTTCCTGAGATTTGTAAATATGCCGCATAGTTTCCAAAAATACCGAAGAATAATACACAACCAAATGTACCATAGGCAATAGTGCCTAAAATGACTTCTTTTAATGTACGCCCTTTTGAAATACGCGCAATGAATAATCCAATAAATGGCGCATACACAATCCACCATGCCCAATAGAAAATCGTCCATGTTTGTGGGAAATTGGTTTCTTTACGACCACCAATCCCTCCGAATGGTTCGAGCCATGTGGCCATTTGGAAAAAGTTTTTCAACATATTTCCAAAACCAGTCACTGTGGACTCCATAATGAAAATCGTCGGACCTACAATAAAGACAAACGCCAGTAATACGAGAGACAACCAAACATTTAAGTCACTTAACAGTTGAATCCCTTTTTTCAAACCTTGGTAAGAACTGTAGGCAAAGACAGCCGTGATACACAAGAGCACGATACTTTTGACGACCATGCTGTTACCATCGATGCCAATTAGTTTTTCTAAACCGGCTGTAATCATCGGCACACCCAGTGCGAAAGACGTCGCCGTTCCGCCCATTAAACCAAAAATGAACAAAATGTCGACCAATTTACCTAAAAATTTGTCGGTTTGCCCTTTTAAAATGGGACGACACGCCTGACTGATTTTGTATATCGGTTGTTTTTTCACGAAGACGAGATAACCAATCGGTAAGGCAGGTAACACGTAAATCGACCATGCAATCGGCCCCCAATGGAACATGCCATACATCGTCGCATACCCTAATGCCTGTTCACTCATCGGTTTCGCATCAAATGGTGGACCTTGATAGTAGTACGCCCACTCGATAACACCCCAATACAAAATATCAGAACCAATCCCCGCACAAAAAAGCATAGACGCCCACGCAAAGTCACTAAACTCCGGCTTATCACTTGCGCGTCCAAGCGTGACTGATCCATATTTACCAAACGCAATATAAAGCACGAATCCGAAAATCGTTAAGCCCAAGACTAAATAAATTGCGCCTAGTTTCGACGTTACGAACTCATTCATCGCCATCACGACAGCACGACTTTGATCAGGAAACACCATCATAGGGATGACCGTCAACAATAACGCTAATGCTGTCCCGATAAAAACGACCCAATCTATCATTTTTCGATTTTGAAGCAATAGAAGCTCCCCCTTTATGTATTCAATGCATATGCTCATCTTGCTGAAAATCTTCTGATGTGATTCGTATTAATACATGCAATAGGTTATCTAATATTTCATTTTAATGCAAATTCCATACAGTAAAGTTGTGACAACTTAATGAATATATATAACTTTTTTGTTATGTGAATATTGTCAAAACGCTTTAATTAACTACATAAAGAACGTTAAGAATTTACTTAACAAATTAAATGAGGTATAATTATACTTAAATTACGAATATTTATTTATTTCAAAACGGACTGTTTTTCTTTTTATTTTGCGTACTTTTTATATCCTAATGCCCATCCAAAAAGGTTAAAATTTATGCTATATTGAACATAATCCTTTAAAAATAACAATTAAAAAACCAAATGCCCTCCCCTTGAACATTTGGCTTAATCTTAGTTTACTTTTCTATTTAGGAAAGAAGGTGATTTTCATGCGAAGAGACCAACTTTTCAGTGTACCTGTTTTAATTTTCTTGATTCTTAACTATCTATGTATGCTTGCGCTATTTTCATTTTTATCAAATTTAGGCATCGGTAAAGGATTCTTGTTATCTTTTCCTTTTTTTATCGCTGTCCTGAACTACATTTTCCTTTATATTCGGTATCATAAAGAAAAAGATATTTAACATACACTATTATCATTTTTCCAAAGGCAAAAAGAAAAGAAGGTGATTCTCATAAAGACATTTTTCAAAATAATGAGTGTTGTGGTTTGTATGTTCATTTTAAGTCGTGTTACTTTTTATATTTTACAGTTGCTTTCAGTAGATACTTGGATTGCACGAGGCATTACAATTGCTGTGATTGTTCTCTTTGCGATAGGCGTAAACATTGTCATCTATCGACACTACCATAAAACTTAATAGATGCTTTATGACCTCTCAAAGTTAAAAACCGACCTTCTTTTTAAAGGTCGGTGAAATGTTAAATTCTATTAATTCGTCCACGCAAGGATAAAAACGAAAAGGCCACAAAGCATCGCGAAAATCCCTAAAACTTTACGTTCTCTCAACGTCATAATGCCTAAAGATAAAAAAATAATAGATTGGAGTATTATCCTCACAAACTGGGTCAAATGGATAAGGTGTAAAAGATTAAGGAAGGTCACGATAAGCGCTATACTTCCTATCACCACTGCCCCCCATTCATACGGTAAAAATATTTTATTCATATCTCACTTCGTCAATGAAAAGTAATTAAATTTTGCTAGTTCTTTAAACATTTCACCATGCGTTGTTCACGAAAGCCTTCGTCCTCTACTTCTTCTCCGTCAAATTGATATCCGTGTTGTTCATAAAAATGAATCGTATCAAAATTAGAATCCACCACCCACAATGCCACTTGTTGGGCTTTTTTAGCAATCTCCGCTTCTGCCTTTTGAAGTAGCGCGGACCCTATGCCTTGTCGCTGTACTTCTGGTAATAAGTAAATCATATAAATTTCATATGCCCCTTGTAAATCATCATCATGTGTTGGGCCGTACATGACCACGCCGACAATCCGATGATCTTGTTCAGCGACCCAACAATCCGCATTAAACTGTTGATGTTTCTCAATATAATCTGCTTCATGTTGTGTTTCTAAATGTGCATCTGGTACAAGCCCTTTGTATGTATCGATATAGGATAAATAATGTACTTTCGCAATTTCTGGAATATCTGCTGCTTTTTTACGTCGAATCACCATCGATTGCCCCTCTCACATCTTCTTTATTTATGATTATAAATCAAAAATAGAGTGTACAGACCCTCAATATGCCTGCCCACTTTAGAGTATGACTAAATGCTTATAAAGTTAAACTCTCCGTATTCATCCTATTTATCTGTTTGGTTATCAAAATTACGGCCTTCTAAACCGGCTAATTCTTCTTTTGAGGCTTTTGGAGATTTCATTTCAAATATTTCATCGACGACCGTGTAATCATAATGCCCTAAACGTGCGATAGGTCGTATGGATTTGATGTCTAATTTTCCATTATTTAAAATGACGTTATCATCAATATGCACTTGAGCCACGCGTCCAATCACAATGTCTACGGTAGAAACGGGGTCCCCTGTAGGAATACGAATCGTTGTACGTATTCACACTCAAAGTGCACCGGCGACTCTTTAACACGATAACCGGGTACTTCAATACACGCTTCCTTTGTGACCCCTGCGAATTCAAATTCATCTTCTTGAGGGGGTAAGGCTTTCAAAGATAAATTGACCGCTTCTCTTAAGTCATACGTCGCCATGTTCCAAACAAACCATCCTGTTTCTTCCGAATTCTTTACCGTATCTTTGCGTTCATGATCGGCTAACACGGATTGATTCGCCGCAAACATCACCATAGGGGGATCCCCCCATGTTAAGTTTTGATATTGACTATATGGCGCCAAATTATCCACGCCATCCTTTGATTGGGTAGAAATCCATCCTATCGGTCTTGGCACCGTACTACTCTTAAACGGATCGTGTGGTAAACCATGACTTCTCACGCCTTGTTTTGGTGAATAATGCATTTCAACAACACCCCTTTTATTTATCTCTAACTTTAGTGTAGGAAATCATAAAACGAAGGTCTAATACTAAAATACTATTCATTTATTACCATAAGCTATAGATGAGAAATTTATACTATTCCTTATGTATAAATTTAAAACCACATCATAAAAACACAATAGGGGTGACTTCCCATTGGATTTTCTGCCTTAATTACTTACTAAATAGCGATAAATATCATCTCTTACAGGGGTATTCAAACTTAAATGCATTGTCACAACGGGCGAACCATTAGGCATTGTGGTTTGTTGTGCAGTGCCTTGAATCACATGTGCTGTTCCTAAATAAAAAAAACTGTGTCCCTTCAGGATTGTCTTTTTGCACAAAAACATAGATTGTTTTATTCGTCGCTTCATGTTCTAAAATTTTCTGAACTTCAGGTGCGTTTAATTTTCGATTAGATTTTGTGAACCATTTCAATTCATTTTGACTGACAAATTTATCTCCATAATTTGTGTTTTCACTCACATCTTCTTTTTTCTTGTAAGTCACAAAAATGGGGATCATTTCTTCTTTTACTTTATAACCAAACACTGTGGAGGACTCATCACTTTTAAAGTTTTTAATTTTAACGAAGTCCTTACGTGAATATTTATGATATAACAACAGCTCACTCTGGCCTTCTTGATAAACCTCGTTGTTGTATTGAGCCAAGCGCAACAAATCTTCAACATACATGCGGTATAAATCATCTTCAAGTTGGGCCTTAAAGATAGGGCTCAACGCTGCAATTTCTTCGTTTACGACAATCAAAGGTTGACCATAGGTTTGATCAATCGTTTTACTAAAGAAACTCAAATCCAATATACGTAATGCTGTTTCAATATCTGCCGTTGTGACCGTTTCATCGTAATCTCGTACAAATTCTAATAATTCGGTTTTCCGTGCTTCTCCTTCAATCAATCGCGTGAGAATATAGTGTTCCGCGCTTTTCAGTCCTGGTGCCACCTCTCGCGTTAAAAACACTAAGTTTTTAGACGCATTTTCTGACAATTTAACATCCGTTTCTTTGATTTGTTGTAAAAACATATGATAATTTTTCCGTTTGTTTTCTACAGTAATCACTAAAGGATCCATCGAATTTTGTTCGACAAAATCCATCATTAACGGTATTCTACCGATGCGCTGTTTGACATTAAAATATGCTTCTTTCAAATTGGGTAAGGCATCTAGCTTTGCCTCATTTATAGAATCAAAAATTTTCTTTTTGGCCACTTCTTCAAAATTGATTGTCGACACACCGTTGAGCACACTAGAGTCTGTTAAAAACTTTCGATACGTCTCTTTGTTTTGTGATTGATTGCCTGACAATGCGATAGGAATGAGGTAATTGTTTTTATAGTTTCCAATAAAATCGATAACTGTCACATAGTCTTTATTGCGACTTTTACGTAAGCCACGCCCCAGTTGTTGAACGAAAATGATGCTGGAAGCCGTCGCTCTTAACATGATCACTTGATTGACTTCGGGAATATCAATCCCTTCATTAAATAAATCGACAGTGATAATATAATTGATTTTCCCCTCTTTAAGTTGTTGAATCACTTCTTGACGTCGTTCTTGGTTATCTTCACCCGTTAATGCGATGGTTGGAAATCCACGATCTGTTAATTTCACTGCCAACTCACGTGCTTCTTCTTTACGACTCACAAAGATTAAACCTTTCAGTTCAGTACCTGAATAACCATAATAGTGCGTACGCTCTAATACGTGTTCAACTCGCGCATCTGACGTTAATTTTTGTAAAGAATTGGTATCCTCAATTGTGACGCCATATGCGACATAATCAGTAACACCAAAATAGTGAAATGGGCAAAGTATATCGTTTTCTAAGGCTTCTTGGAGACGAATTTCATAGGCGACATTGTAATGAAACAATTCAAATACATTTAATGCGTCGTTACGCTCGGGTGTCGCTGTCATGCCAAGCATAAAATCAGGTTTAAAATAGTCAAAAACGCGCTGATATGAACCCGCTGCAGCACGATGCGCTTCATCAAAGATAATATAATTAAAATGTTTTGACGCAATGTGTTCATAAATATCGGGCTTAGAGATGGTTTGAATAGTGGCGAAAAGATATTTTGCCTCTAAATCCTTTTGGTTTCCTGTCAATAAACCAAATGCTGAGGCCGGTTCATCTGCTAAAACTTTCTGGTAGTCTTCCCTCGCTCTTCGCAATATCCCCTCATTATGTACAATAAATAAAAAACGTTCTGGTTGATAAGCGCGTACATCTAAGGCAGACATAATTGTTTTGCCTGTCCCAGTAGCTGATACAATAAGGCCGCGTGTTTCACCTCTAGCCCGTAATTCATCTAATGACTTTAAAGCTTCAATTTGCATTAGATTAGGGACAATTTTTTGCGCTTCTTTCATGTTTTGTTGCATAGCGACTTGCTCTTTTTCAACTTCTAAAACACGTTCAAAAGCGCGTGGCTGATATAACGTTTGATACGTTTCAATCCATTCAGATGTAAGTGGATCACTTTCTTGCCATAAGCGGTCAAACTGTGCTTTTACTTTATGAACGAGATCCCCATTTTGATGAGAAGACAGTAAAATATTATGTTCGTAATTTACCTTTAAGGCATTAGATGTAAGGTTTGAACTCCCTATAACTAATGACGTATGAAACGCATGATCAAAAATATAACCTTTCGCATGAAAGCCACTTACATTCGTGACACGCACCTCAATATTTTCCAATTTCAAGAGTTCTTGATACATTTTTGGATTATTAAACGAAAGATAATTAGAGGTTAAAATACGACCTTTGACACCGCGTTGTTTAAGTTCATACAGATGTGTTTTTAAACTGGCCAATCCACTTTCAGTAATGAATGCCACAGAAATTGAAAAGGCTGTACATTTATGTAATTCATCTATAATCGTTGCAAGTACATTTTCTTCATGATGATTGATGACCAATTTAGGCATAAAGTTACCTAAGTGTTCAGCATTTCGATCAATAAAACCTTTATGTAACGATTGCGTCATATCACGAATCAGATTGTCCATCGTTAGTCCTCACTTACAATGATTTCGACAGCTGGAATATCTGCAGGTGCCCAAGTTAAAGATTTCAAATCTTTTTTATTTAACCACTCAATCGCTTTATGTTCTGTCAAAGTAGGTAATTGTGATTTTAATTGGCAACGATAAGTTGTCAGTTGAATAATCGCAAAGTCATATTCATAAGTTGTGGTTGTCACTTTTTCTCCCACTTCTAAGTCACATTTCATTTCTTCACGAATTTCTCGTTTTAATGCTTCAATATCACTTTCTCCTTGTTCAATTTTTCCACCAGGAAATTCCCACATTAAGGGTAAGCTCATTTTCTCACTACGCTGCGCACATAATACTTTATGGTCGTCAAAAATAATCGCACCGACAACGGCTATTTGTTTTTTCATTGAAATATCGCCCCTTTTTCAATTGATTATTTTTATTATAAATGATCTCATAAAATGTTGTAATGACTCAAGTATTGAATGTGACAAATTAAAATAAGGGTATAATAGTATTAATGAAATCAAAGGAAGTGGCATAGATGACTATTCATACTTTGTATCAACATGGGACATTAGGAGTGTTAATGGCGGGTGCGCTTGAAGGGACCGCACCGATTAAAGATATTTTGAAATATGGAGATTATGGGATAGGTACACTTGAAGGGGGCGACGGAGAGATAATGATTCAAGACGGCGTTGCCTATCATATCAGTGCTGAGGATGAGACTGTTAAAGCGTTAACGGGGGCTGAACTCACACCTTATGCGAATGTCATCCAATTTCAAGCAGACACGTCTTTTGAATGTGAAAATGAAACAGAAGAGACCCTTTTTCAAAAAATACGTCAAGCAATGATGAGTGAAAATTTATTTTCTGTCGTTAAAATTTCAGGACATTTTAAAAACATGCATGGCCGAGTCATGCCTAAACAAGATCCACCCTACCGCAAATTAATTGAATCTGCGCGTCAACAACCTGAATATACTTGTCATGATATTGAGGGGACGATTATCGCTTTTTACACGCCAGAATTTTATCATGGCGTTGGTTCTGCAGGCTTTCATCCCCACTTTTTATCTGCAGACCGTTCGTTTTTAGCCCATGTCCTTCATTTTGAAACGGGACGTATCCAAGTCGAAATCCAAAACTGTCAGGCCTTTCATCAAATGCTTCCATCAACAGACAGTTTCTTAAACAAAAAAATTGATTTTGATCACATTCGTGAAGATATTGAAGAAGCCGAATAGAAAACAAAGCCCCTTACTTCCATCGAAAATAAGGGGCCTCTCTTATGCTTGCTAATTCACATTCCTATTCTTATCGAAAAAACTGCCTATAAAGTCAATGGCTTCGTAGACAGTTTTCTTCATTTTGTTACTCTTATTTTCCACCTAACATGTCAAACATTTTCTTCGCGTTATCTGTATTATCAATATTTCCTCGGAAATGTTCAGCGCCTGGACCATGGGCATAAATGTCGACATCTTCGCCGGTATGTCCTGTAGATGTCCATCCTGTTAACGATTTATCATCAACAGGTTTTTGAATCGCCGTGTGCAAGGCTTGGAGTTGTGTTTCATAGCGGTCTTTGTCTTTATCTTTGTTCAGACGTTTTAATTTTTTCGCTTCTTTTTGAATTTGTTGCATTTCTTTCTTCGTGATTTCAAATCCATATCCTGCATTGATGGTGTCTTCTACACTTTGACCTGCTTCAATTTGTTCAACCATCCAACGTCCTGAATGTTTCATTTGACGAATAGGTTCTGGTTTCCAGTTGTACTCGCCATCTTTCCCCATCGATAAACCACCTGTCGAATGATCAGCTGTTGAAACAACGAGGGTGTCTGGATGATTATTGGCATAAGCAATGGCTTGTTCAAATGCTTTTTCGTAGCTCGCCATTTCTGACATAACACCTGTCACATCATTCGCATGTCCTTGCTTATCGATAGAAGCGCCTTCGACCATAAGGAAAAACCCTTTGTCATTTTTAGACAGTTTGTCTAGGGCCGCTTGTTGCATATCTACGAGCAATGGATTTTTATCAGGCGCATCGATTTGGAGGGGCATGTTTTTATCCGCAAAAAGACCGAGTACTTTGTCTTTTTTAGAAGCTGTTAATTGCGCTTTATCCGTCACGACGTCATAGCCTGACTTTTTAAATTTTTGGTCTAAATTGCCATTCTCTTTACCAAAGTATTTTGCGCCGCCCCCTAACAGCATGTCGACTTTATGTTGACCGTTAATGCGTTGGTCATAGTATTGTTGTGCGATTTCATTCTTTTTATCACGACTGTCGACGTTGGCTGCAAATGCGGCTGGTGTCGCATCTGTAATTTCTGCTGTAGATACAAGACCTGTGGATTTCCCTTGTGATTTCGCACGTTCGAGCACAGTCTCCAAATCTTTTTTATCATTATCTACGCCAATGGCACCGTTATAGGTTTTCACACCTGTACTGAAAGCTGTGCCCCCTGCAGCGGAATCCGTAATATTTTCTTTGGGGTCTTCAGGATGTGTTTGGTGTGCCCCAACGAGATGTTCATCAAATACCGTACGCTCCACTTCTTTTGTATTCGGGTTATCCGCAAAATGACGATAAGCTGAATTATAACTTGGACCTAACCCATCTCCCACCATAAAAATAATATTTTTCGGGTTTTTCGTATTTCCGTAAACAGCTGCTTCTTTTTTCTCTCCTGTTGTCGATTTCTGTTCTTCTGCATTCACTCCAGGCGTCATAAATAGAGATGATGCGATAAGTGTGCTCGCTAGTGTCACTTTTGAAAATCGATTCGTCAATTTCATTATGTATAGACCCTCATTTCTTAAAATTTGAATACAGGCACATTGTAGAGGGTGAATTTAAATTTAAAGTTAGTTTTATGTTAATAAATAGTAAACGTAGGAATTTCTTTTTGTAATATTTGTTTTATTATTTTATTATTTATTATGTCTTAATAATAAACGCAGTTACTTTCATATAAATTGAAAAAGCGCTCACACTCTCCATTGAGAGCATGAGCGCTTCATCTTGCAATTAATCATTTACTTTGTATTAAAAGTATTTTCTACTTTACATCTTTAGCGAAAAAATCAAAAATATTTGTCGCATTTTCTGTATTATCAATATTGCCTCTCCAAGATTCTGAACCTGGGCCATAAGCGTAAGTATTCACATCTTCTCCTGTATGACCGTATGTTGTCCAACCAGTGTGCGATTGATCATTGATTGGCTTTTGAATCGCATCTTGAAGTTTTTGAAGTTGTGCTTCGTATTTTGATTTATCTTTGTTTTCATCTAAACCTTTAATTGCGTCTGCTTCTTTTTGAATCGCATCCATTTGTGCTTTGGATAAGTCAAAACCGTAGCCCGATTGAATTGTTTTTGTGACATCTTTGCCACTTGCGATTTCATCTGCCATCCATTTACCAGAGTGTTTCATACTTTGAACTGCTTTAGGATCCCATTTGTAATCTTTGCCTTTACCAATCGTTAATCCACCTGTTGAATGGTCAGCTGTTGCGACCACTAACGTATCTTTGTGTTGCTTTGCATATTTCATCGCATTGTCAAATGCCGTTTCAAATCCGGACATTTCAGACATAACACCCGTAATGTCATTCGCATGTCCTTGTTTATCGATAGATGCGCCTTCCACCATTAAGAAAAAGCCTTTTTTGTTTTTTGAAAGTTTATCCAATGCTGCCCCTTGCATATCGGATAAAAGTGGATTTTGTTTAGGTGCATCGATTTGAAGTGGCATATTTTTATCCGCAAATAAACCTAAAACTTGATCACTTTTAGCATTCACAAGTTGTTGTTTATTTTTAACGACGTCATAGCCATCTTTTTTGAATTTTTTATCGATGTTGCCGTTTTCTTTACCGAAATATTTAGCGCCGCCTCCTAATAAGACGTCAACTTTATGTTTGCCTTTAATGCGGTCGTTATAAAATTGTTTTGCGATTTCATCTTTTTTATCACGGCTGTCAATATGTGATGCATACGCAGCAGGTGTCGCATCTGTGATTTCAGCTGTTGATACGAGACCTGTAGATTTCCCTTGTGATTTCGCACGCTCTAACACCGTTTCAACGGGTTGTTTGTCTGGTGTCACACCAATGGCACCATTATAGGTTTTATGGCCTGAGCTGAACGCTGTTGCTGCAGCCGCTGAGTCTGTAATATTTTCTTTCGGATCATCAGGATTTGTACGTTGTGTCCCCACGAGATATTGATCAAATGCTGTTTTTTCCATTTCTTTCGTATTTGGATTGTCTTTAAAATAGCGATAAGCTGATGTATAAGCAGGTCCCATCCCGTCACCGACTAAAAAGATGACATTTTTAGGATTTTTCGTATTTCCGTACATCGCCACTTTGTCCTCTTTTTGATGATGTTCTTTATTTTGATCTTTCGCATACGTCGTTTGTCCAGCGCCGAAAAGTGCAGAAGCTACTAATGTACTCGCTAACGTCACTTTCGTCCATTTACCCGTCATTTTCATAAGTCAATAACCCCTAACATTATTATTTACAAATAAATTGTACTATCTCTTTTTGAATATGACGTTAGATTGACGTTAACTTTCAGTAAAGCGAATCAGAATCATTACTTTTACTCAAAAATATTTTTAGCTTATCTCCTCTTTCACATGTATTTCATTTTCCACACCAAAATTATTCCTAAAATCCTACTAAAAAACCCGACAGCACTTAGACTATCGGGTTCAAATATGTTTCACATGAAACAAGGTTGTTATTCATTTGATTTTGCTTTTTTACCACGACGCCACCATCTGTAAACGAGATAAAGTAAAGCAATAGCGATGATGACAATGAAGATTTTTGAATAAATACCAATATATTGGATGATTTGTTGGATATGATCCCCTAGCGTCATCCCAAGTGTAATTAAAAAGATATTCCATACCGCTGTCCCGATGGCTGTAAATAACATGAAATGAAAAATATTCATCCGTGTCAGTCCAGCAGGAATTGAAATCAGCGTTCTCAATATCGGCACGAGTCGCGCTAACATAATCGCCCAGTGACCATATTTTTCAAACCATGCGGACGTTTTATCTAAATCTTTGCGTTTAATGCGTACATATTTACCATATTTATCAATCCAACGATACAAACGTTCTTCGCCAATTAATAGTCCGATATAATACAAAACGACAGAGCCAGCCGTTGCAGCGACGACTGCGATTAAACAAACGACCCAAAAGCTCATGGACGTTTTCGTCGTCATGTACCCGGCAAATGTCAGCACAATTTCAGAAGGGAAAGGGTGCAAAATATATTCGACAAATATTAATAAGAAAATCCCGAAATAGCCATATTGGCTCATCACATCAGTAATCCATTGTTCCATTAGCTTCACCTATTTATTATTAGAATATAGTTCATTATAAGTTTTACTTTCCCATTTTACCATAAATGAACGCTACAACTTTTGGATGAAAGATGTGTTACTGTAAAAAATTACTCCATAACTTCTTTAAAAAGCAAATCTATATCTTCAAAATCATAAATTTTCTCTTTCGGTTCCCCAAATTGCTTTTCATACATCTCACGCAAGATGATGCGCGAACAACGTTCCACACCGTAATTTTCAACAAAAACACCATTACGTTTTTTCAAATAGGGGACAACTTTTGCTTTAAATCGGACCTCTTCGCCGACCATAGCCAAATAGTCGTCATAATAATTACGATGCTCATAAAGCCACAAATGATCGACCTGAATACCTGAAACTGTCACATTTTTCAATAATAAGCAGACATTGGGATTCAACTTGCTTTTTCTTTTGACTGTCACTAACGTCCCTAGTACGATCACTTTTCGATTTTTAAAAGGTTCTAATTGTTTTCGTCGCATCGGCCCCACCACCTTTCGACGCACCCTGTTATACACTACTATACATGTAAATTTCTGAATAATCCAAAATTTAAATTTTATGAAACCTAAGCCTTGGATATTTATAAAACATAGGCGCTCCTTTCAAGTGAGGTGAGTCTCCCCTCATAGTCCCCGAAGACTCCAAAGACGTCTAAAAACACCGTTATCACAGGGGATATAAACACATCGCCGTTTAAAAGAAAAGATAAAAAGAGCTATATTGAAATGGAAATATTTCAATATAGCTCTTTTTCATTTATTTTACACCTTTACCTTCAATGTCTAAGACTTTCCAAATCGTCATGGAAATCAGCCATGCCAGTATGAAGACAATGACCAATCCGTATCCTAACCAACCGATGTCTAGTTGGGCAATCCATCCTCCAAAACCTGACGTCCAATGTTGTTTCTCACCAATCAGTTGGAGAATTTCTAATACACCGATAAATAACGCCGCAATGACTGACACAGAAGTAATCGTAATGTTGTAATAGATTTTGCGTATCGGGGTATCAAATGCCCAATGATACGCTTCTGTCATCACGACCCCATCGAGCGTGTCTAATAGACTCATGCCTGCCGCAAACAGGATTGGTAAAGATAAAATCCCTAATAATGGAAGGGTTTGTTGTGCTGCCCCTGCTGAAAGCGCAAGCAATGAGACTTCACTCGCAGTATCAAACCCGAGGCCAAATAAAAAACCGAGCGGATACACGTGCCAACTTTTCGTAATAAATTTAAATAGTGGGCGGACAAATCGCATAATGAGCCCTCGTGAATCTAACAATTCATTTAATTCGAGTGAGGTAATATGTTCACGTCGCACCTTTTTAAACAACTGAACCAATTGGATGAGAATGACTAAATTCAAAATTCCAATTAATATTAGGAAAAATCCGGAAACGAGCGTGCCAATAAGACCACCCGTTGTTTGGAAGGTGGTTAAATGCGCTTTCGCCCAATTGACCGCCACACCGAGTAAGACAGCCATTAAAAAGACGACTGAGGAGTGGCCTAAAGAGAAATAAAAACCTACGCCAGTTGGATTTTGGCGTTGTTCTAATAATTTTCGTACGGTATTGTCAATCGCCGCAATGTGATCGGCATCAAATGCATGTCGTAAACCAAGGGTATAGGCGATGAGGCCCATGCCTAAAAGCACTGGATGTTGCCATCCGCCAAAAAACAAAAAGCCGACTCCGATAATGTGTAAAGCCAGGACAACACTTAAATAAGGGACTGCCGATTTAAGATTTCGATTAATTTTCATAAAATCACCATTACTATTTTAGAATAATAAAATAATACACCTACGTTCTTATAATTTAAAGTCAAAGCCTTCTAAACATTTTTAATGAAACATAAAAGTCAAATCATGATTGGCAATTCACATAATAAAATAGATTTTTAATAGATTTATATCTACCTTATTAGAAAAAAATGTGCTTAAATGAGGGATAAAGAGAAAAAAAAGAGGTGCAAACATGAGTAACAAAATTTTAATAATAGAAGACGACCTAGATATACAAGCATTAATCCACTTATCTCTGACCTCTCAACATATCGGTGAGGCAGATTGTGCGAGCACATTTAATGAAGCGCTTAAATATTTACAGTCGCACACCTATGACGTCATTTTATTAGATTTGAACTTACATTCAGAAAGTGGTTATGAGCTTTTAAACGAAGTCGACCAAACACAAACAAAAGTGTTAATCGTTACGGCGAAAGATACGAGTTACGATGTATATCGCGGTTTTGAAGAAGGCGCAGTCGATTATATCAAAAAACCTTTCGACCCTATGGAGCTCGCATATCGCGTGAAAATCCATTTAAAACCTAAACGCGATTATATGTATCAATTCAAACATTTAAAAGTGAATTTCCGTACCGCGGAAGTATGGGTACAAGACGAACCTGCCAATTTAACAGCGCGTGAATATGACTTATTAGAGTATTTCATTAGTAATCCGAACCGCATTTTAAGTAAAGAACAGTTATATGCGCAAGTTTGGGGTTATGAAACAGGCGTTGATGATAATACTTTAATGGTACATATACGTACACTGCGTAAAAAGGTTGAATTAACCCCTAACACGCCAGAATTGATTCAAACTGCACGTGGTAAGGGCTATATCTATAGAGGCCTAATCAATGAATAAACGCTTCATCCTTAAGTTTGCTAAGTATATGTCACTATATTTTATTATTACGACGATACTCACACTCATCGGTTTCTTACTGTTTACGTATTTGGCAACGAAACCCTCACACATCAACAAACTAGATGATATAGAGTTAGAGCTCTACCCGCCTTACTCTCCTCAACGTGTCGAGGTCCCTAATCAAATATTAGAACTTGCCCAACAAAGTAACGCAGACGTATACGTCACAAAACTCAATGGAGACATTGCGTATCCCCACAATGTTAAAGGCAATATTAAAAGCCGTCTAATCAAAAACGCCTACCAGTCCCACTCAATTCGTTATAAATATGGGGCTGAACATTATTATTTTGTCTATATTTATCGAAGTGGTGAAAATCCAGTCATTAAAAATGAGAATGAAATCGATACGCATATGTTACTAGAAAGTATTCGGACAAATGGATTAAACCCTTACGAATTCAAGATCGATGACGGTCATTTGAAATTTTACGAAAATAGCGGTATCGATCGTTCTGATACGACATTAATTAAAAAGAATACGCATACGATTTACTTGAGTTGGATTGCGATTATTATCGCGAATATTCTCTCTATTCTCTTTATTTCATGGATGATTTCGCGACATTTATCGCAGCCGCTATTTTTCTATTCACGCTGGATTCAAAACTTAAGTGTCGGCAAACTTCATCAACCCGATGCGCATATTAAAAATCGTGACCGTACACGTAAAACATATAAAGAGTTAGATGATGCGATATTCACACTCAACAAACAACTTGTAAAAGATCGCTTTTATCATGATCAGATTCAATATTATAAAACAAAATGGATTTCTCAAATTTCTCATGATTTGAAATCTCCACTGACTTCGATTTATGGTTTTTCAAAACTCGTACGAGGCGCGAGTGAAATGGATCAACAACATCTAAAGCTCATTTCAGAGAAAGCCGATTACATTCGCGAAGTCATTGATAACCTAAGCGCCCAGTTCAAATTTGAAACCGAGCAAATGGAATATCACCGGGAAAGTTTTGAAATTCAAAATACTGTAGAGCGTGTTGTTTCCACGATTGGATTCGATAAAATCACGGTCAATTTTGATTTTCCATACGAAACGACGTTTTATGGCAATAAACTATACTTTGAACGTTTGTTATTTAACTTAATTAACAATAGCTTAGACCATAATGCCATCAATCCGAATATTATGATTCACTTCAAGCTCGACCAAACGCATCTAACAATTGATTACAAGGATGATGGAAAAGGATTACCTTCGTATAAGCTAGACGAATTAATCGAAAAATCCTACACATCTAAAAAAGTAAAAGATGAACATGGCCTCGGGCTCTCTATCATTCGAGACGCTGTCGAGTTCCATCAAGGTGATTTAACCCTAGTGCCATCTGAAAAAGGTGCTCACTTTAAAATTCACCTTAAAGCCCATACACAAGAAAAATAGATTTTAAAACGAGAAGTTATCCTATTAAAAAACGTCCATCGCATTGATTATGGGTGGACGTTTTCCTGCATATCAGAGATATGAAAATGAGCTGTATCAAACGTATGTAATTTTACCAAATGATGAAAACTTACAAATGAAGTTTCATCATTTGTATTGAATTAATTTATTATTATTTAGATATCTAAACAGTCTGTCAACATTTTAAGTTGCGTGACACTTTCAAGCCATCAAAAAGCTCGTTTAAATGTTTCATCATAAAACGAAATTTTGTATGTTAATTGACAATTGACGATATCACATTCTATAATTTCACGAAAGGCTTGTTGAAAACCTTCAGAAGCAAACCAATCCTCATAATATTGCACATCTTGCCATAATGTGATAATCAGATATTGATCAACATCGTTTTCTAATCTTAAAAAGTAATAGCCTTGAAAGCCGTCTCGCTCTACTAAATAAAAATCTTTTTCGAAACATTGTTGTTCAAAAGTTTCAGAATGTCCTTCTAAGACTTTAATATAGTTTAACACGACATAACTTTCTTTGATGGGATTGCCAATGACATCCAAAGGTTGGTACGCTTTCGTTTCATTATTTTTATCAATGTACACTAAATCTTCAAAGCGAATACGATAATTTTTATTCACATCAAGTATTTCCATAAGATGCCTCCTTCTCATATAGTGTATTCCCACCTTTATACCATCTGAAAGCAACATTTAAAAATTCTTCATGATAATATAAAAAATCTGTAATTTCAACTATTATAGAAAAGTATTCCTATCGTAATAATCACCTTTGGATAACCCTATAAAAATAGGATACTTCCACAATAAAACATATCGTAGAAGCATCCTAAATCCATCAAAAATACTTTTATTTTATAAAATTGGTGACACTAATTTTGCGATAGACTGTTTAAATTTCACCCAATTTGAACGAGATTCATAACGTTCAGGCGTCAATTTTTTCGAATCTTTCACATCTTGTTCAAACGCTTTTATTAATTGTTCCGCTATATTTTTATTATAAATCAACGCATTCACCTCAAAGTTTAATTGAAAACTCCGTTGGTCCATATTGGCAGATCCAACAGAGGCCACTTCGCCATCAATGACCATCATTTTCGAATGGATAAACCCTTTTTCATACGTATATACATTAACACCATCATACATTAATTGCGCCACAATCGTTAACGTTGCCCAATGGACAAACGGTTGATCTGGCTTATTCGGGACGATTAAATTCACCTCGACCCCAGATTTTGCGGCAATCCGTAACGCATTGACATAGCCAATTTCTGGCACAAAATAAGGCGTATGCATATAGATAGATTCTTTCGCATTCATAATCATTTTCATATACGCAAATTCCAATTGGTGCCAAGCATTGTTTGGACCACTCAAGCCAAGCTGCATCGCCACACGGCCATCTTTACGCGCATTCGTTGGAAAATATTTTTTATCATAATCGAGTTTTCTGCTATCGTCCACTTGTGAGTTCCAGTCGTGGATAAAACTCAATTGAAGCGCATCCACCCCGTCCCCTTGAATACGAAGGTGCGTATCACGCCAGTATCCTAGTTTCTTATCTAAGCCTAAATATTCATCCCCAACATTAAAGCCTCCGACATAACCAATATCTCCATCAATGACGACATTTTTACGGTGGTTGCGGTTATTCACACGGAAATTAATAAATGGGATAATCTTCGCATGGAAAAAGGCTTCAATAGAAACACCCGCTTCAACGAGTCCTTTCATTTTACCTTTGCGCAGTTGTTTAGACCCCACTGCATCATACAATAATTTTACTTCTAATCCTTCACGTGCTTTTTCTTTTAATATTTCGAGTACTTCTGTTCCTAATCCATCTAGGTTGATAATGTAAAATTCCATATGAATGTAATGTTTGGCATGACGCAAATCCTCTTTCATACGTTCAAATAATTCATGGCCATCTGTAAAAATATGAACATGATTGTTTTCACTTAAAAATGAGGCTTCTCGCGTCAACATCATTTGCACTAAATCTGATTGTTTTTCCACAACAGGGTTATCGGTTTGAAACGTTCCCTTTTTAAATTGTTCCTGCTGATGCATCACGCGTGAACGCGCATCTTCAATCTCTTGCCCTGTCTCTTTAGTACTTTTTAGTCTGACGGCCCGTCCGAAGAATAAATATAGAAAAAAACCGAGTACAGGCACAACAAATAGTAATAACAACCATGCCCACGTGGAAGTTGCTTCACGGCGATCACGTTCCATAAAGATTATGAAAAAAGCGAGCACTAAATTAATCACAAAAAATGAGCCTAGAAACAGCCGATAAAACAAATTCACGCTCGGATCAAAAATCAATTGCATTCCGTTCACCTCGTTCGTACTATTCTTATAATGTTTTTATTATACCCAAAAAGTAACACAAGGTCTTATGATATGAAAAATAATTAGTGTACTTATACTACCCATTTTTTAATTATGAGTGACCTATGGCTTCAACGAACTCTCAACTCATTGTGATACTTATAATTTCATAGAATATGAGCAAATGAGCTTTCAGTTAAATAAAAATTATAAGTAGCTTGCTAAATCCAAAACAATACCATTTGGAAATAAGGAATGAGGATTGGATGTTTTTATCCATCCCAACTTTACTATTTTATTTCATTTATTCTACTGCCATTTTCTAGATTTTTCCTCTTGCTATAATGGGGTATCGTCTATGCTCTATAGATGAATTTTCTATGGAGGAGGATGCGTATGCTATCCACGTTAATTCAACAGTTTCTTGCACCGTTACTGGTCGGTGGCGCACTCACCTATTTCAAGCACTGGCTCGATAGGCGCGTGATTAACAGAGACGATACCCAGTAACACAAAAAGCCCTACATCCCGAAGAGATGTAGGGTTTTTGTGGATCATGATCCATGTTTGACTAATATATATCATATCACACTTTTCCCTTGCGCAAAAGAGACTTTCTCATAAATTCAATTTTTTTATCCTTTACGCCTACTTAATATGAGGTTAATGCCTGTTTGTTAGTGTAGATTTTGTAAGATATCTACATAAAGGAGTGTCCTCATTGAAAGTTATATTTCGCTGTGGTTTCATCATGATTTTTTGTTTACTCATTTTTTCATTTTCTGCACAGGCAGCCGCTTCTTTTCCATCACTACGGATCACGACGCACAATGTTTATTTTATGCCTCAAGCGTTGTATCCGAATTGGGGGCAAATGCAACGTGCGGATCTTATTGCGGAAGCACCCTATATTCAAAATAATGACGTGATAATTTTGAACGAATTGTTCGATCGTCAAGCGACGAACCAACTCCAATCTCGTCTATGCCAGGAGTATCCTTACCAAACCCCTGTACTCGGTAATAAGGATGACCGCTGGGATGATGCGCACGGTTATATTCATAACGCTAAAGTATCAAATGGAGGTGTGGGTATTGTGAGTCGCTATCCAATTGCACGCCAAGAACAACATATTTATGCACAAGGCCATGGGGCTGATGCGATGGCGAAAAAAGGGTTTGTCTATGTCAAAATCATTAAACAAGGCCAACCTATCCATATCATTGGCACGCATCTTCAAGCGGATAACGGTGGAAGTTCGTCAGCGAAAGATGCCGAAGTACGGGCGCGTCAAATGGCAGAAATCCATCAATTCATCGAAGAAAAGCATATTCCTAAAAATGAGATGGTTCTCATTGGCGGTGACTTAAACGTGCAAAAAGGGTCACAAGAGTATCAAGACATGTTGTCCAATTTAAATGTATCTGCACCAACTTATCAAGGGCATAATGCGACATGGGATACAGAAACCAATGGGATTGCCCGCTATAATTACCCTGATTACGCACCGCAATATTTAGATTATATCCTCGTAGAAAAGCATCACGCCAAGCCTTCTCATTGGAGTAATGAAGCACGTCCTGTAAAATCGCCGCAATGGTCTGTGACGTCATGGGGAAAATCGTATACCTACCTAGATTTTTCTGATCATTACCCTGTCATTGCTTCAAATTCTCAATAATATGACAATCCAGCACGTAATGGTACAATTTATCTTTCTGTGTAACATTACGTGTTTTTAAAGAAAAGACCGTCATTATCACGTTTCTTAATGTTTCGCGCTCCCTAAATTTTTTATTTCCTGCCCTTTATAATTTCTGTTGTTTTCTTCTTTATTCCAAGGTCATATCTATAAAAAATGGTACAAAACAATAGATTTGTAAAGCCAACTAAATATCAATCACACTCTATAAATACTGTCATATCAGTAGTTTTCGTTTATCATTTTCTCGCATACTTCCGAGTCACTTCAATCCATTAGAGTAACAAATTATACAAAAAATAATCAAGATGAATCAATATGATAACATTTTCTTATCGCTTTTTATTATTACTTTTCGTTTCCTAAATACATTATTAAAAAATATTTGCATTAAGATTGTAATTTTACAAATATACTCATTTTATAATATTTGTCTACAAGAAAATTTCGACAAATTTTCAAATATGCATTCCTAAAGTCTTTCTACGAATTAAAATTTATTTGTTTTACACACGTTTTTATAAAAATATTATTTAGCGTAAGTAATGAGATTAAATATTTTTTTATGATAAAAATAAACAAACTTAAATAAATGTAAACATGCAATTTAAGCATCTTATTTGTGATAGCATAGCGGGGTGACAAATTAAAACGAGGTGAAAAAATTGTTTTTGGTAATTTTCTTTACTGCTTTGATTTTAGTTTTGGCCATAAGAGAAATTTATGTCCATAACAAACGCATCAATAGTATTCCTGTTCGTATTAACATCAACGGGATACGTGGTAAGTCAACGATTACTCGATTGATTTACGGAATTTTACGAGAAGACCATATGAAGGTCATCGGTAAAACCACTGGAACAGATGCACGTATGCTTTACTGGTATACAGATGAAGAGTTTCCGGTTGTACGTAAACCTCAAGGTCCAAATATTGGGGAACAAAGGGATATTTTGAAAATAGTGAATAAGGAAGGCGCAGAAGCCATCGTCAATGAATGTATGGCTGTAAACCCTGACTATCAAATTATTTTCCAGAAACAACTATTAAAAGCCAATATAGGGGTCATCGTTAATGTTATGGAAGACCATATGGAAACATTAGGTCCCACCTTAGACGATGTGGCTGAATCATTTACCGCAACAATTCCTTATAATGGAAAACTTGTCGTCATGAAAGATGAATACACGGACTTTTTCAAAAAAGTTGCAGATCAACGCAATACAGAAACCATTGTCGTTGATAAAGATGACATTGATGAAGCGTTATTACGTCGCTTTGACTACATCGTCTTCCCAGACAACGTCGCCATTGCCTTAGGTGTTGCCAAAGCAGTAGGTATTAAAGAAGACAGAATGATTGATGGTATGTTGAATGCGCCGCCAGATAGTGGTGCTGTTCGCGTGAAGTACTTCGATAAAAATAATACGCAAAATGTCTTCGTCAACGCGTTTGCCGCAAATGAACCCAAATCAACAAAAGCAATTTTACAAAAAGTTATAGATTATAAATATCCATTCAAGAAGATTGTTATTATTTTAAACTGTCGTGCAGACAGACTCGATAGAACGAAATTGTTCGCAGAAAACTTCATTACAAATGTCGAATATGACACGCTCATTTGTGTCGGTAAGAGTACACAGGCTGTCACAGAAGCAATGAAAAATGAACGTCCTAATAAAAAATATTTAAACTTTGAAGGTCGTCCATTTAGTGAAGTAGAACAAGCGATTTTTGAAGAATGTCATGAAGCCTTAATTTTCACTGTCGGAAATATTCACGGCACAGGTAAACAAGTCATTAATTTAATGGAAGGGTTGGATTAATTTTGATAGGTTCAGAGTTATATTTCTCGCTATTCGTAGGTATTGTATTAAGTTTAATCTTCGCCGAAAAATTTGGAATTACGCCTGCAGGACTGGTGGTTCCGGGTTACTTGGCTTTGATATTTGATCAGCCAATCATGTTGCTTTCAATTTTAGTGATTAGCTGTCTTACATATTTCATCGTTGTCCACGGTGTAAGTCGTGTCGCTATTTTATACGGACGTCGTAAATTCGCAGCGATGATTTTAACAGGGATGATTCTTAAATTCCTCTTTGATTTAATTTATCCACTCACCCCTTTTGAAATTGTGCAGCTTTCAGGGATTGGTATCGTTATTCCTGGTATCATCGCCAACACAATTCAAAAACAAGGGACAATCACAACACTCGCATCATGTATGTTGCTGACAGGTATGACTTATATCATTCTATTCGCTTATAGCTTTATTAAGTAAAAGGGAGCTAAATTATGTCGAAAAAGAACAAATTAAATTTAGAAGAACGGATTCTCCGCAACTCTAAAACGCAAAAAAAGCACAATTCCTTATTGATGATTTTCGTGACAGTGATTGCCATTGGGTTGCTCGTCTTCTTTATGCTTACGACTAAAACTGAAGAAGTTAACGTCTTTGGTAAAGAAGATAAAGGCTTACACCTGACGTACCTCGGTAACATCACATTAAATGAAAATATTCGTCAAAACGACTTGAAAAATATGTTTAGCGCGGTCTCAGGCATTATTAAAGAAAGTGACTATGCCACAGCCAGCTTAAACGTTAATAACTTCGCAAAAGATCCAAAACGTAACATCGATAAAAACTTAAAAAATATTAATTTCTTAAACCATTTAGGTCTAAGCACGATCAATTTAACAAACAACTCTGTGGACCTTGAACAAATCAAACAAATCACAAGACAAGCCGATGCCAAACATGGCTACAACTTCACAACAGGAAATGGGTCTAACCCATTAAACAGTAAAATCACAAATAAAACCGTTCATGGTAAAAAAGTGGCAAGTGTGTCGTTTACAGATGTCAGTTCAAAATACATGGATCCTCGTAAAGCCACAACGTCTATCGCCCTTGAACCTAAAATCTTTATGCCTCTCGTTCAAAGACTTAAAAAAGATAATGATGTGGTAATTGTCAATGTCGACTGGGGGATTCCTGATGAACCTAACGTGACGAACCGTCAAAAACAATACGGTCGTGCGCTCGTTGATGCGGGTGCCGATGTGGTGGTCGGTCATAATACGGTCGTTCAAAAAATCGAAAACTACAAAGGTTCAAGCATTTTTTACAGCTTAGGTAACGTGACTTCAGATAAATTCTTATCTGAAAACAAAAAAGGCATCGCTGTACAACATACAATGAATGGAGATAAAAACAAATTCCAAATCACTCCGATTCGTACGACTGGCGACCAAGTCACTAAAGACAATATGAACGCGATCGAAAAACAAAAATTCTTTAACCGTATTTCAAGCCCATCAGTTAATTTAAAAGAAACCAATGGAGGTTACACATATGAGAACTAAAAACTACATTCTTTATGGTGTTATCGTGTTGCTGATTTGCGGCATATTCTTCTTAATCATCAACAGTAATGCTAATGACACTTTAGATAAATATGAAAAACACGATTTAAAACAAGAAAGACACGTCTCACAACAACCTACCGCTAAACAAACAGAAAACAAAAGTGAAGAACTTCATGCGTCACTCAAAGAAGCTCAATCACATCCAGCTGATACGACATCGCAAAATAACCAACAGGTTGCCTTAGACGGAGGTCAATCCCATGAGTATTTACAATAAAAAATTACTCGGTGTGATTTTAATTGTCATGATTATCGCATCGGTAGGATTTTATTATCTTAATCGTGAGGAACAAGTCGATAAAGACCAATTATATGAAAATAAACTGGCATCTCAAGATTCTAACGATAACGCTATAAAATCATATGGCGTGTCGACAAACAACGAAATCGCAAGACAAGTCGGCAACAAAATCATTAAAGACGGCGGTAACTCAGCCGATGCCGCTTACGGTGTGGCTTACACATTAGCCGTGACAGAACCCTTTGCGGCAGGCTTAGGGGGCGAAGGAACAACCCTCTCATACTCTGGTCATAAAGGAGACAAACCAAAAGTCTATGATTATAATGCCGTTTCTTCTCACTATTACAAAAACGGAGACCAAATCGGGGTACCCGGCTTTGTAAGTGGGATGTCTCATATGCATGCGAAAGAAGGAAAAATGAGCGAGAAGGAAATTTTAAATTACGTCATTCCTCTTGCGGAAGATGGTTTCCAAGTCAATACAGATTTAGAAAAGATGTTGTTAAAATACAGCGCCATTGTCGATAAAAAATCACCTTTTGTCAAAGATGGCAAAGTCGTAAAAGCCGGTGACGTTGTAAAACAACCGAACTTGGCCAATACGTTAAAAACAATTCGCGATAACGGTGCAGACGGCTTTTACAAAGAGCTCGGTCCTAAAATCGCTGAACAAACAAATGGCAACTTAGACGCACAAGACTTCAAAGACTTTAAAACAAAAGAGAAAAAGCCGATTGCGACAGAATATTTAGGCAACCAAGTCTACACATCACCAAACCCAACCGGCGGTATTTTCACATTACAATCACTCAAAATCGATCAAATGATTAACGGTGAATTAGGCGAAGATACTCCACAATCTTATGTGGACGGTACTGTAAAAGCACGTAACGTGAACTTTAAAAACCGTTACATCGTCAATGACGAAAAACCGATTAAACAACAAAAACTGAACGATGCTTACCTTTCAAATCACGCAGAAGAATATAAAGACATTAAAAATAAATTTGATTTACAAGGTGAAGCCAATACCGCAGGCTCACATTTCGTCGTTATTGATAAAGACGGCAAGATGATTAGCTCAACCAACACGTTGAATAATTTCTTTGGTAACGGTCAATATACCGAACAAGGCTTCTTCTTAAACAATGCACTTGATCGTTTCTCTAAGTCACCTTCAAGCGACAACAAAGGGGGTCCTAATAAAACCCCACGCTCTTACATCTCACCTATGATTGTAGTAGGTGAAAATTACCACTTTGGTACAGGCACACCTGGCGGTAACAAAGTTCCAACGTTACTGCAACAAACAATGTCTCAGTATTTACGTGATAAAGGCTCACTCCAAGACATTATTGAAAAACCACGTTTTTATAACGATGGCGATACCATTTATTATGAAAATGGTATGAATGAAGACAACATTAAAGAGTTCAAAAAATTAGGTTATAAGACGCAGAACAGCTCAGATAATCCAAATTACGGTAGTGTCCAAGGAGCGGCTTACTTTAATAAAGATAAAAAAGTTGAAACCGGCCAAGACGTAGAAGTCAGATAACCAAAAAGACGACGCTCAAACGAGTGTCGTCTTTTGTTTTATCATGTTAACTTACTTTGGCATATAGCCCTTTTACTCAAAACTTCTCCATGCTTTGAAAATGTCTCTAAGCACGAGGTATGCTAGTTCACTTAAAATAACCTCCCTAAACACCTGCACGAAAAAACTGCCTACAAAACTCATGCTTTGTAGACAGTTAAAATCCTTTTCATTGAAGCCACTTACTATTGTTGCTTTTTAAACCGTCTCGCAATCCAAAGTGTATAGATGGTGCCAACAATGATACCGATGACTGTCACTATCCATAACAATGTTCGGTGCGGTGGCGTATACGTCAATTCGATGTGTTCTTGTCCCTTGTTAACAGGAATCACTGTCTGCATCCCATTCCCCTTTTTAACGTCCACAGATTTTCTATCCGCTGCCGCTTTAAATCCTTCAACGTAAGGGGTCGGTACGACAAGATAACCCGAATCTTGTTTATTTTTGGTAAACGCATAGCCGTCTTTTGTATTTTTGACATTTACTTTTTGTACTTCTTTCGTCGCGGATTTGAGCGTTTCATAGTTTTCACCATATACCCCTTTAAGATGGTATCGGTACGTACCTCTTGAAAGTCTTAGTCGTAACGTCTCATCGGCTTTCACACGGAAAGTAATCGGTGTGACCGCACGGCGATACGTGTAATTTAACGAACTGCGATTTTGTTTATATTCGTTCAGTGCTACTTGATGTGCTTTATCTTTCGGTGTGACCATTTCTAAATCCATTTCAACGTATAAATCTTCATTATCTTCAGCGACTGTTTTAGGAACTTTAAGTTCTAAACCACCCTCATCTTTTGCTACTTTTAAGAAACGTTGGCCTTCTTTAAAATCAGCATCTTTCGTGTTCGTTTCGACAAGGCTTTTGTAGTTGGTACTTTCTTGAATTTGACTGTTAGGTTTCGTGCCATCATTCAAGACGACCCCTTGTAACATCGCGTGTTCACGATCTATCGGTGATTTTAAATCTTTAGGGTCAAACACTTTATTTGTAATGTGGGTACTTGGATAATGAATCATGTCTTTTGAATATTGATATTGATTATCCTTTCCATCCACTATTTTTTCTGTTTCAAACCCATACGGAAGATTGTCATCTTTAGGATTTTTAAAACGATCTTTCGCATCCCATAAAGCCATTAAGTTCGCTCGATTTCCTAATAAACGATGCGTACTGTTTTTATCAATCGGCTGCGCAATTTGCATTGTTTTATCATAATAATGCAGGACATCGCCATTAAATAAACTTGAATAAATGGACAAGCCATTATAGCCATAAATAAATGGCGAATTCAGCGCAGAAAATGATAAATATTCAATGCGTGAAAATGGATTTCCTTTATGCTGAATTTGGTCAAATTCTTTCTGAAGCGCTTCACTATGATATTTATCTTTTGTCATAGAGGCAATCGGTCGTTCATATATAGACATATGCGATTGGTGATAATCGACAATCATCATCGCTTGTTGTAGTAATATCAATCCAATCCATACGTAATACATGGCTCGGTGCGTCATCCATTGACGTTGCCACAATACCACACCCATAACGATGATGATAAGTAACGTCACCCACATCCAGTTCATCGTGGCATCATAATGCGTATACATCAACGCCATGACAATGACAGTCGGTATAGCGGTCATCATCAATTGTTTGAGATGCACTTCTGAGAGATGACGTATGAATAACGCGATAAGAACGCTCGAGGATAAACATAAAATGTAAATCCAGCGCCTTGCTGGAAGTGAAAATCCATTGAAAAAGCTATCAAAATACGGGGTTAACGACCCGATTAATAAAACCCATGTGAGTATCGCAAATAAGCGATAATAATAATATTTATAAAGATTCAGCGCAAATAAAGCGATAGACGTAATTGTTGAAATCGTAATATAAAAGCCGTTAGAAAAAATATGATATTTCTCCGCAAAATCAATAAACAAGGACATGCTTAAGTGTGGATTGATTTGTCGATCATTTTCCATCACAGCTGAAATGCCTGTAAAAAAACCGATACTGCCAATCATTAAACTCATCAAGGCAGCCACTGCTAACATCCACAGTTTTTGCATACGGGAAACGATATCTTTGGAATGCGGCACAATCGTCCGATAAATAAAGTAAAATCCCAGAATAATCATTTCGTAATAGGCAAAATAGAAATTCGCAAATAATGTGATTGCGATGGCGATAATAAATAGTCCTATTTTACGTTCTCTAAAAAAGCGCTCCATGCCAAGAAGTGACAATGGCAATAAGATTAAAACCTCACCATAAAAGGACCACGTAAAATTAAAATAAATCGTCACGACAGATACGGCATACATCACGGTGGCCAAAATCGCAAAAAGTCGGCGCTCTGGTTGTATGTATCGAAAACAATAGTAACTTGCAATCGTCGTAAGCAACACACGTATATATGAAAGGATGACTTGGTTTTTCGCCCAAAACGTCATCTCCTCTGTCGGCAAATGAAACATGAGGTCAAAGAGGCGTACCCCGAAAAAATAAAGCATCATTAAAGGACTCGTCGCATAGTAATAAGACAGCCCTTTCGTGTAATCGCCACCTAATCCAAAGCCGACATCATAAAAACTTTTGAATTCAGTATAGCGTGTATATAAATATTTTTGAAACGGGATCAGTTGACTAAATCCATCCCCTTTTCCAGCAAATGCGATGCCATTGACAAAGGTGTTATAAAAAAAGGGAATAAATAACACAGTTGCGAGAATCAAACTGAAAAAAGCAATTTTTAAAAATCGTTGTAGCTGTTGTTGAAAATGTCGAATGGGACTCGACCTCCTTCTCTTTCTCTGTCTATACGATTTTCAACATTGTTACGATACTATAAAACATCAGGAGATGCACTTAAAATCATGCGATTTAATACGATTTTTAAAACGTCATAAAACTGAAAAATCATACAATCTTTAGCGCTGTTTTAGAATTAAAACGTGATAAAAAATGACGATAACGCATATTTGCGTCTCGTCATCATTTTGTGATAAATGTCATACGCTTAAGCCTTTAAAGCTTCTGCCACACTACTTGTAAAATCTTGCATCGTTTGACTCCAGTTGGCTGCTTGTACGCGGGCCATTCGACTCGAGTCTCCATTTTTAAAGAAACGTTGTATGGTTTTACTTGAAATTTCTAATTGAACCCCTGCTTGACGTTGGTTCATATTCGTAATATTGTTGACCCCTTCTCCAGCAATACTACCTGTCCCTTGTTTCACTTTGAACCCTTTGTCCGACAATTTTTCTGTTATGATTTGTTTTAATTTAGTATCACGTCCACCTATGAAGACATCCGCTTCGTCTCGGCTCGTTCTGTGGACTGTAACGGTACGTTGTGACTGACCGACCATTTTTTGTGCTTTTGGTTCATCATAATTGACCGAAGTCACATGGAGCTCAGAATTATTTGCTCTTCGTAACCCTTCAAATGTATAAAAGCCTGACTGACTTTTATCAGCGATATCTTCTGCGATTTCCGATGTCCCTGGTTCAATACCTCCCCCATGCGGTGCCACAATCACTGTCGCATTTGTTTCGTCTTTCGTCCGAATTTTCCAATCTTCGCCCTCTTTTGTCGCTTTCATCAAGGCTTTCATTGATGCATAGTGATCATCTGCTTGACTTGGGGTCGAAAAGTAAGTTAAATACGCCATATTAACCCCCATTATTCCTAATATTAATAACAGTGATATTATCATTTTTTTCACGAAATAAAACACCCCACTTTTAAATTTTAATTAACTAATATAATCTACCTCCAAATCTTTACAAACAAATTTAATTGTCGTTGTGTTATATATATTCACATCATTATCACATTATAATCATAAAATCAGAAATGAAGCGAATTAATTAACAAACTTTTACATTTACAGCTACTCTGTTCGTTTATTTTTTCAAGGGATCTCCTATCGAAAAAGCTTTGTATATATATTATTAACCGTAAAATTTAAATGAATATTTTGTAATTCATGTTGGCCTCATACATCTTTCCCCCCTTTCATAAAAACTTCATCTTGTAAAAGATACACAATATAATGCATTCGTTATGTTTGTTTAATGGCATTCCAACGCGTTTATATGAACTTTTTTTTGAGTTATTTCAAAAAATATTACGATTTCGAAGCATTGGGGTTGAAAAATAATACCTTCTATGTTAGTATACTTTATATACCAAATAGAGAAAGGTGATTATGTATGAAAAATTTAACTAAATTTGTTGCAGCAGGAGCATTAGCAGTAGGTGTAGCGTCATTTGCAAGCGGAACTTCACAAGCAGCAGGGCTTAGTCAAAAAGAATACAATGATTTAGCTTCTTCTCTAGACTATGATATTCACACAGCAACTGTTCAAACCAATGACAACGCACAAAGCACTCCTTACAAAGGGTTAAGCCAAGAAGAATATCAAAACTTAGCTTCACAATACATGTAAAAAAGAATTTTACATGTTTCGGAATTAGAATATAGTTTCTAGCCAATTTTAGAAAGCCATCATAATTTATCTTCGGATAAACTATGATGGCTTTCTTGATGTAAGTTAAATAAGTAAAACTAAGGTGAAATATTTTATAATATGGATGTGAAAAAATTATCACCAATTTGATTGAAGACTAAGCAAAGACTTATTAAACATCGGTCAAATATATATAAGTGTTTATATCCTCATCCGCTTTAATGCGTCCTCGGATTTCCAATTCTAATTACCTATAAATTCCCCAAAAGCTATCATAGTGTTTCTACTTGCGCACTAGTAATATTTTTGTAATAATGTAATAGAATTGTAATAATAAAAAAGAAGGTGCTTTTATGAAAAAATTCTCAAAAGTTTTACTAGCGACAACATTAGCAACTGGAACACTTTTAGGTACACAAGCAATTGCTCCTGTAGCCACTACGAACGCTACAACAACGCCTTGGTATGTTTACAATGGTCAAACGCAATATGGAGGTGCATTTTTCTTAAACAGCCATTTTAAAAATGCGGTACAACATAGAGGCCTGTCATTTAATGGCTACAAAATTTCAGCGCCTTTCAACACGAAGAACATCAAGTATCAAAAAGTTAATGACCAAAGTATCGCTGTCGTTTCAGGCAAAACCGCAAGTAGTATTACCTTCCCTGTTTCTAAAGGCACATCCATTGAAAAAGTGAAAGCAACCTATGGAAAACCAACAAAAGTATTTGAATCTGAACAAGGCACAGTCTATCGTTACCAATACAAAAATGCGACCCTTGAATTTACAGAAGCATATCATCAAGTAACAATGATAACGGTATTCAACGGCCGCTAAACAAAAACGCCTAGAAGCAAAACTGCTTCTAGGCTTTATTTATTAGTGACGATCACGTGGGTCGCGACGACGTTCACGGCGCTGTTCACGACGTTCTTCTACTTCGTCATTTCTTACATAGTCTGATTTTTGTTCAGCTTGACGACGTTCAATTTCACGTTGGTCAGCATCAAATTCGCTATGTTCAAAGTGATCGTTTGCAGATGCGTTGTTATAGTGCTGATCTTCATAATGTGCATTATCATAATGATTGTTATCATAGTGATTATTGTCATAATGCGCATCTGAATAGTTGTTGTAAGCGTTATTTTGTTTTGAACCGAATAATGGTTCGTCTGTATTACCATAGTCTGGGTTGCGTTTGTCTTCTTCGATACGGTTTGAAAGACTGTTTAATTGTTTTTCAGCAAAACCGCGACCACCGATACCAAATGCGATTGCAAATGCAACAGCGACAGCACCTAAGATTAATAAGAACGCAACGTTAACAATGCTTTGTGCAAAGTTTAATTGGTCTAATGTCATAAATACAGCCACAATGATTAATAAATATTTAACCACTTGTGCAAGTAATGTATGACCTGTCGCACGGCGAACAAGTTTCGCTAAAATGTTACCACCGATAAGACCTAGACCTAAAATGATTAAACCAGAAATCACTAATGGTAAGTAACCGATGATTGCTTTACCAATACCATTTAAAATTTCTAAGTTTACTGTTGTTAATGCTTGAACAACAAAGAATAAACCGATTAATACTGTGATAATCCAACCTGTTGCTTCTGGAATATCAATACCGTCTCTTGAATTTTTACCAAAGTTCACATAGTGATTGAAACGACTTACGTTTAAGCTTGCAAGTAAGTTTTTCACTAATGAACCTAACATTTTAGCAATGAATAAACCTAATACTAAAATAATCACCGCAACAATAATGCGTGGTGCGAATTCAAATACGCTGTTCATCATACCTTTGATTGGTTCAGATACTGATTTCATACCTAACGCATCAAATACTGGCGGTAAGAATAATAAAAATACTAAGAAATAAGCTAATTTGCCAAGTGTACGAATTAAACCTTCTGATTCAGAACGTTTACCTTGCTGTCCGTCATTTGGACGATTGTTAACTAAGCCTTTACGTTCTAACCATTTATCTACACCAAGTGCATTTAAACCTTTAACGATAATATTTTTCACCACTACTGCAATAATCCATGCCAATAATAAAAGTAAAATGGCACTGATTAAGTTCGGGATGAAATTGACAATTGTTTCAATTGCCCCCTTGAACGTGCTCCATACATTGTTCATATGTACAGCCTCCTTAAAATTTAATTTCTCTAACTCTTTTGTACCCTCGTTAAAGTAAAATAATCACAAAAATATAAATATTTGCTTAAACAATCTTTTTGGATTATCGTGGATGAGGTCAAACCAAAGGTATGATCAACTACGCGAAAAATCTTTATGGTTCTATCGACAATGCCATTCAATTCCGTATCCTTAACGGCTGGTGATAAGCTGTAACTATGATGTTATAAAAATAGAGATGGAGTATTTAAATAAATCATATGAAAATAGCCATCAAAATTTATGTTCGTAAATTTTGATGGCTTTTCACTTATGATAAAGCTTTAGTTTGATTTTACTTAGTTTTATACAAAGAGTTGGTAAGCTTCTCGTTGCGCGCGTAATCCTTTTTGAAAGCGTGCGGTATACGTTTTAAAAGCATCAACGCGTGCTTCTTCAGGAGGATACGTATCTACCGCTTCATCCGTAAACACATACTGATCTAAAAATCCATCGAGTGTCAGTCTCTCTTTTTCTGACATATAGCTCGCCAATAAGGCAATCCCCCATGCGCCACCTTCATGCGCATTTTTCATCACTTGGACTGGGGTTTCAAGTGCCGCTGCTAAATCTTGCGCCACTGAGACGGTTTTTAACATGCCGCCATGCGCCGTCACCACATCAATATCCAAATATTCTTCATCACTCAATTGAGAGAGTCCTATTTTCAATGTTGTAAATGTGCTGTATACCTGACTTTTCATAAAGTTGGCCAAATTAAACTGGCTGTCACGGTGACGTAAAAAAGCCGGTGTGCCTTGTTTGACGTCTGTAATAAATTCACTCGCCACATAATTGTAGCTTAGCATTTGACCTGCATCTTCATTAGCTTGGTCCAATGCTTGAAACATCTGTTGATACAGTGAGGCTTTATCAAAATCAACATTCATAGCAGTTAACAACTCACCAAACACCTCTGCCCAGGCATCAATTTCTGATGTGCCGTTATTTGCGTGTATCATCGCGACATCTTCACCACTCGGTGTACTCACAATATCTACTTCTGGATGAGGTCGAGACAGCGGGGCGTCTAACACAAACATCGCAAAAATACTTGTCCCTACCGACACGTTCCCTGTTTTCGGTTTCACACTATTTGTCGCCACCATGCCTGTCGCTGCATCTCCTTCAGGTGGACATAGTGGAACGCCTACCTCAAGACGGCCAGAAGGATCAATGCGACTTGCGCCTGCTTCTGTAAGATGGCCCGCACATTCTCCTGCTTTTAAAATATGAGGTAACATCGTTTCGATTTTTTGTTCGTACCCTTCTTCTACAAGCAAACGATCATAACGATCCATCAAATCAGCGCGATAGTAGTGTTTTTCTTTATCTATCGGAAACATCCCTGAAGCATCACCGATTCCACTCACATGTTCTCCTGTGAGTTGCCAATGCACATAGCCTGCCAACGTCATCAGTTTAGCGACCTCACGTGCATGAGGTTCTTTATTCATAATCGCCTGTTCAAATTGCGCAATGCTCCAACGTTCAGGCACATTCACTTGAAATTGATAGCTTAACAAGCGGCTTGCAAAGTTCGCATGGTTATTACGCCACGTGCGAAACGGCACAAGCAGTTCATCTTCTCCATTAAAAGCGAGATACCCATGCATCATGCCACTAATCCCAAGGGCACGAAGTTTTGTGAGAGACGCGCCACATTGGGCTTCGATATTTTGTGCCATCAATCGATAGCTTTCTTGAATCCCTTCCCACACGGTCTCTAAATCATATGTCCAATAGCCATCCACCCATTGATTTTGCCATGTATACACACCTGATGCGATCGGTTGATAGTCCGGTCCCATTGCCACCGTTTTAATTTGCGTTGAGCCCAGTTCAATCCCTACCGTAATCTCACCTGATGTGAGCCATTGATTTATTGCATGATTTCCCAAATTTTTCACGTCCTTCGATGTAGTTCTCTCTTATGCTCGAACCATTTATATTTCTCTATGACATTAAAAAGTATATGCTGACCTACTTTACCCACAAAGCGCCGTTAACGAATCATAGTCCAAAATTCATTTTCGTTCGAACTTGACAGCGTCATATTTAGAATGAGCGTCAGCGTTTAAATGCAATTTTTACAATAATTTTGTAAAAAAGACTTAATTTCTGAGCGCATATGTTTTACATTATATTTATAAACACATATTTGGGGTATGGAAATTTAGAATACAATTTCACAGGAATAGTATACATAAATGTAAGCGTTTACCGCTAATAATTGTCTTTTCCTTATTATTATTGTTTTGTATCACCTGTGAACTGTAAAAAAGGAGTGGGAGAATTATGGATGCGATTGTAGCATTTACAGATTGGTTATGGGGTTTTCCGATTGTCGGATTGTTGCTCCTTTCAAGTTTGTTTTTAACGATTTATTTAAAAGGCGTTCAATTTCGGCATTTCAGTTACATTATGAAACAAACTTTCGGCAGTATTAACAAAGAACCTCGAGGAGAAGGGACGATCACGCCGCGCCAAGCGCTCACGTCGGCCTTATCCTCAACGGTCGGTGCAGCCAATATTGTCGGCGTTCCTACCGCCATCATGATGGGTGGCCCGGGGGCGGTCTTTTGGATGATTGTCATCGCATTTTTAGGGATGGCACTGAAATTTAGTGAAAACGTACTCGGTATTCAATATCGTGAGAAAAATGCGAAAGGTGAATTTGTCGGCGGACCAACGTACTACATGAAGAATGGCTTTAAAAATAAAAAACTCGGCATGATTTTTGCGTCGATTTTTGCCTTTGCGTTAGCGATAGAAATTATCCCAAGTGTCATGGTACAGGGACACTCTGTAGCAAGTACAGTTCATGATACTTTCAACGTCAACGAACTCATCACAGGCCTTGTGATTGCGGCACTTGCGGCACTCGTTGTGTTTGGCGGTGTCAAACGCATTGCGACATTCACTGAATTTTTAGTTCCAATTATGGTCGGCATTTATTTAATTTTAGGCTTTATCATTATTATTATGAATATTCAACATTTTCCAAGCGTCATCGCATTAATTGTTGAAAAAGCCTTCAACCCTGATGCCGCACTCGGAGGTAGCTTCGGCGCAGCACTTGCCGCAACGATTCGTTGGGGATTTGCGCGTGGGATTTATTCTAACGAAGCCGGTTTAGGGACATCCCCTATTGCACACGCTGCAGCCAAAACAGATCACCCTGTGCGACAAGCCTTCTGGGCTGTGAGTGAAATCATTGTCGACACCCTCGTAATTTGTTCAACAACGGCATTTGTGGTCTTAATGTCTGGCGTTTATACTGCAAGTGATGCCAAAGAAAAAGCAGCCGCACTTACAGCACGTGCCTATGAAGATGCCTTTGGTAGTATCGGAAGCGCAACGATTTCAATTTCGATGATTTTCTTCGTATTCTCGACAATCATCGTTGTGATGTACTACGGTTCACGCATGGCAGAATTTTTATTCGGCTTATGGGCCGGCACATTAATGAAAGTCATCTATACTGTCTCCATCGTCATCGGAGCCATCGGCGTCGGAACGCAGTTATGGAATTTGTTAGACTTGGCATTAGCCATCGTTTTAATCCCAAACATTATCGCTGTGCTCATGCTTGCGCCACAAGTCAAACGACTGACTCAAGAATTTTTTAGAGACTATAAAGGCAAGCGTGATTAATTTCTATGAGACTTATAGTTTAAGTTGTATAAAATAGCCAACAAAAATCCCCTCACTATCGCGAGTAGTGAGGGGATTGATGTATACATGCACGACATTTTTGTTAACTAACTCTAACATTGTTTAGTGGAAGCGTTAATGGTTCTATGCGATCATTAATAAATTTTCTCGGCATGGCAGTTGAAAGAGTTTGAAAGTACATTATCAATCTCCACAGACTTTCCAAAAGTGGATACGATTCTAAAGGTACAGGTGTTATAATAATGAAGTCGCCTATCTCTCAGGCGTCAATTCAGACGTAGAGAGGAGGTGCATATTAGATGTTCGAAACTTTTGTTCACATCACAACCACTGTTATTAGTGGTTGTATCGTTGCTTTATTTGCGCATTGGCTACGCAACCGCAATGATAAGAAAAAATAGGCGACTATAGCCACACCAAAAATCCCCCTCACTATCGCGAGTAGTGAGGGGGATTGGTGCATATTATGCACGAAACTTTTGTTGAATAAATTATAACACTGTCTAGTGGGAAAATGCAAAAATATTGAGCCATTCTAGATCAATTGCGTGAACTCACGCTTAAACTCCTATCGATACAACCCCTAAGATACAAGTGCTATAATAATGTAAACACACCTCCTCTCAGACGTCAATTTAGACGTAGAAAGGAAGTGTAAAATCCTTGTGCACATCATGTCTACAGTCATCAGTAGTTGGATTGTCGAATTAATTTCGTGTTGGCTACGCAATCACAACAATATGATAAACTAGGCGCCTATTGCAACGCAAAAAAACCCCCTCACTACCACGAGTAGTAAGGGGGGTGCATCATGCACGACGTCTTTGTTAAATGCATTCTAGCACTTTATCGTATGAAAATGCCAAAACAAAAAATCGTCTATTTCTATTTTTCTATTTGAACGCCTTGTGATTTTGGTATTAGAAAGGCAACGAGTAAAAATGAGATAAAGGCGATGATCACGTTAAACCATAATCCAAACATTGCCCCTGTTTGAAGGTTAAATGCGGATGTGCCAATCGCAAAGATCGTTGTCGAAATCGCAATACCAAAGGCATTTCCGAGGGAAGAAGACATTTTATATATACCTGAGGCCATACCAATATGTTCTTCGCTCGCATTCGCAATGGCGGTATCCATGGAAGGTGTCGCATATAAACCGAGACCTAAACCGTAAATGAAGTAGCCGATTACACAGGCAATGACATATGCCGTTGTTGGTAAAAATGTGAGAGAGATTAAAATAATCCCCACCATATTCAATAAGCTACCAATATACATCGGTTTTTGCGCCCCAAGGTGTTGTAAGATTTTTTCACCGACACGAATTGTAATCAAGACCATGACTAAGTATGTAATCGATAAATAGCCCGCTTGTGCTGATGTAAATCCTTTGTCTTCTTGAACGAAGGTGTTGCCGACAATTAATGTCCCTGCGACAGCGTTCATTAAAAAGTTAGATAATGTCGCACCAGTGTATCCTTTATCTTTAAAGATTTCAAAGTCGACTAATGGACTTTTACGTTTTTTCTCAAGAATAATAAAGACGACAATTGAAATGATAAAGACCGCAATCAATGACAAGATAAACGGTGAACCGAAGCCATAATCAGAACTTTGTGTAATAATTAAGTTTAAACTTAAAATAAACACTAAGAATAAGACTAAACCGACAAAGTCGAATTTTTGACTTGTCACTTCTTTACGACGTGGCACTTCTGGTGTACCTTTAATTAAAATCATTGATAAAATCGCAACGACAATGGAAATAATAAAGATCCAACGCCATCCTAAAAATGTATCGGTCATTCCACCGAAGAATGAGGCGATACCGCCACCCCCCCATGAACCGATAGACCAATAGCTTAACGCCGCTTGACGATGGCGTCCATGGTAGTAAGCTTTAATAATAGACAATGTGGCCGGCATCACAAATGCGGCAGAGAGTCCTTGAATCCCACGACCAATAATCATAGGCCAAATATGGGGTGAAAATACAATAACTAATGAACCTATCACACTGAGGACTAACCCGACATACGTCATTTTAACGTGACCGTATTTATCTGCAATACCGCCAGCCCCTACAACAAACATCCCTGAAAAGAGTGATGTCAGACTGACTGCGACGTTAATTAACCCAAAGTTTGTACCGAGTTCTTTGTGAAGTGTCGGCACAACATTCACTAATGATAACGCAAATAACCAAAACGTAATAACCCCGAGAACGATCCCTAATATTAATCGCCCTGTTCCTTCATACTCTGAATTGTGTTCCATTATTTCATCATATCCCTTTAGTAAATTTGGAGCATCAAGCGTAATACATAAAATATATGATGCTACTTCTTTTGTGCTTTGTCAAAATAAATCCGTTTTTACACCCTACAATTAATGATTTATCGACGCGCGTGATAAGACGCTTTGACTAAAGAAGCTGATTCACACATTGTCCCATATCCAATGCGCGAAAGCACCTGAAAAGTAAACGCTTTCAACTCTATTAAGGAGAAGGGCGACCTTAAGCCTGAGATCGCAACTTAAGCTCCCCCTTCTCCTTCCTCCGGTAACTTATGCGTCTATTTTCTATTGAATGCTAATGGGGTTGATTCCAAAGTGATGTCAAAGTTCCGTTCAACTCTATTATGCTAAATATTTAGTAAATAAATCAACATAATAGTCTATAAATCCTAAATAAGACGTTTTTCTCACACGTTCATTCACTTGGTGAGCACGTTCACCTGGACCAAACATCATAAATGAGAAGTTTTCATCCTTGCCACGTAATAAGTTTGAAGCATCTGTTACACCGACTGTTGGTGACACGATGACTTCGTGGTCAAAGTGTTGACCTGCAGTTTCAACACCTAAACGCACAAGGTCGTTGTCACCTGTAGTTAATACAGGGTCAAGATCGAGATAGACGTCTTGTTCAAGGTTTGCGCCGTTGTTGTTCATTTGATCTAAATATTTATTGAATAAAGCTTTAACTTGTTCGTTGTCATATTCTGGAACAGTACGTACGTTAAATTCTGCTGTCGCTTGACTTGGGACAGAGTTCACTTGTGTACCGCCGTTAAAGATAGTATTTGTAATGACTAAACCGTATAAAATGCGAGACACTTCGTCCATGTCCATTTCTTCAGCTAATCTTGGTTTAATATGTTCTAAAAATGTATCGAAGTTTAAACGCTCACATTGTAATTCTTTAGTAATGCTGTCAAATTCATCATCAATGTGTTGAACAAATTGCATTAATGGTTTGATCGCATTTTGACCGATGACCGGCATAGAACTGTGGGCAGCACTACCATTTGATGTGATGCGGAAGTCCATAGATCCTTTGTGCGCATACACGAGCATTTTTTCTGATGGCTCTGCAATCACTAGCGCATCTACGTCATCCATTTCACCATTTTCGTATAATTGTTTAGAACCGAGTTGTTCCATTTCTTCACCAGTTGTGGCCATAAATTTAATTTTTCCTTTTTTCAAAGCGCCACTTTCTTTAATTTCAATCATAGCTAAAGCTAATGCGACAAGGCCAGATTTCATATCTCCAGCACCACGTCCATAAAGGTAACCTTCTTCTTCAGTTAAAGTAAACGGATCGTATGTCCATTGATCGTGATCGCCTTCAGCTACAACGTCCATGTGACCTGAAATCCCTAATACAGGAGACCCTTCACCGATTTCTGCGATGAGGTTGGCACGTTGTCCTTTGACCATATCGATACGTGATTCGATGCCATGTTTTTCAAATAAGTCTTTAAAGTAATGGCACACTTCTAACTCATTGTCATTCACAGTTTTAATACCTACAACATCTTTTAAAATTTGTACCTTTTCTTCGTTTGTAAATACACTCATTTGTTACATCCTTTCTGATTGAAATTAGTTTACTGATTTTGCTTTTGTTTCTTTAATAAAGAGTGAAAGAATAAATCCAATGACGATTAAGACTGTGGTGAAGATAAATGCAGCGTCGACACCGTTAATTGTGGCTTGACGTAACGCCCCTGCTGAAGAACCATGTTCAGCCATGAAGTTACGTGACACAATGGACAGTACTGTAATACTGATTGCTGTCCCAATCGCACCGGCAATGATACGGAGTGAGTTCATAATCGCATTCCCATGGGACACTTCTTTGTTTTCTAAAGCATTCAAGCCTGCTGTATTGAGTGGCATCATGAGTAGCGCTACTGAGAACATCCGTATCGCATAAATTAAAACGACATACCAAAACGGTGTATGTGCCGTTAAGAAAATGTGCAAGATGGTCATAATAATTAATAAAATAAATCCCGGAATGACGAGGACTTTCACGCCATATTTATCATAGATTTTACCTGTGTATGTGGACATAAACGCATTGACCACCGCACCCGGTAAAATAACAATCCCTGATAAAAAGGCGGATAATCCAAGTCCTGTTTGGACATAAATTGGGATTAATAATGCGGGTCCAACAATTCCAATGTAAATTATCATGGATGCAATAGCTGATAAAGTAAATGTTTTGTTTTTGAACACAGCCATACTTAATAGAGGATTATCAATACGTAATTGACGCATTGTAAAGATGGCTACTATTGCTATACCCAAAATCAAGCTGATGATAAATAAAGGAGAAAGTGGTCCAACATGTCCTACGATACTGAACGCATAAAGGATAAGTCCAAATCCAATCGTAGAATAAACGACTGAACGTTTATCAAGCACTGTAGGTTTGGATTGGCCTAAATTTTCCACATAGAAAATTCCCACTACAAAGGCGATTAATGAAATGACCGCAACGACGATAAATGGCAAATGCCAACTTGAAAAGTCGATGAGCACCCCTGTAAGTGTTGGTCCAATCGCAGGTGCAGATTGTGCGACGATTCCTGTAAGCCCCATCGCAAATCCTCTTTTTTCAACTGGGAACACCATAAATACGATAAATTGCATTAATGGTAATAAAATTCCGGCACCAATCGCTTGTACCACACGAGCCACCATTAAAATACTAAATGATGGTGCGAATGCCGCTACAATAGATCCAATTAAAAAGGCAGCCATTGAAAAAATGTAAAGCTGTCTTGTCGAATATTTATCAATTAAAAAAGCCGTCAACGGAATCATAATACCGTTCACAAGCATAAATCCAGTTATCAGCCATTGTGCAGTCGTTTCTGGAATTCCTAAGTCTGCAATCATTGCTGGTAACGCTGTATTTAAGATTGTTTGATTTAACATCGCTACAAATGCACTTAAAAGCATAATCGTAACGATTAAATTTCGTTTGCCTTTCGTCAAGCCTTCTGACAAATTGCTAACCCCCATTCATTATTATTTTCACAAAATATATTTTAACGTTTTGTAGTTAGCAAAGCAAACCATTTATTCGTAAATCTAGTTATACGGAACTTTATTATAAATTTGGTAACTTTTCGTCCATTTGATTGACATCCTTAAAAATTAAATTTACGCTAGATTCAAACATCAGTCTATCTAAGGGGGAATTACTATGAAGCATATCGCAATTGCCGGCGCGGGTGCCATGGGTGGCCGCATCGGAAGTCAACTCAAAAAAGCAGGTTATGACGTGACCCTTATTGATTTTTGGGAAGCGCACGTCAACGCCATCAATGCCAACGGACTTGAAATTCAAACTGAAACAGAGACTTACACCATCGACATTCCCGCATGCCTACCTGAAGATGCTGACAAGGCCTATGATTTAATCGTCATTTTAACGAAAGCCATGCAATCTGAAGCCATGATTCAAGCCTTACTCGATCGTGGTGCGATTCATGAAGATACTGCGATTCTGACAATGATGAACGGACTCGGTCATGATGAACGTTTTGCCAACATCGTCCCTAAATCACAAGTCTTTTTAGCAGTTACGATGTGGACAGCAGGACTTCGTGGACCTGGTCAAATTTTATTAGAAGGGACTGGCCGTATTGATTTACAACGTGCAGATGGTGCCTCAGATACACGTACCGAAGCCATCGCAGACATGTTCAACAAAGCGGACTTGAATGCCCATGTGAGTGGCAACGTCCTTCAAACCGTATGGACAAAAGCAACATTAAATAGTGTGCTCAACCCACTCTGTACGATTCTCGACAAAACCATTTTCGAATTTGGAGAGTACAAAGATGCACGCAAACAAATCGAACCGATTGTTGAAGAAATCGTCAATGTCGCACGTGCCAAAGAAATCACACTCGACAAAGACACACTCATTCAAAAAATAGAAGGTGCCTACCCGAAAGAAACACAAGGTTTACACTATCCATCGATGCATCAAGATTTATATCATGGACGTTACACAGAGGTGGATTACTTAAACGGTCAGATTAGTGCTTATGGTCGCGAATTCGGAATTGGCACACCGAACAATGATATGCTGACACATTTGATTCACCAACTTGAAATGACGCACGTTAAAGCTTAAAAACAAACACCCCATCTTCCATACGGATGGGGTGTTTGTGTGTATTTTGAAGTAATTTGAGCATTTCATGTTTTAGCATCTTCATCTGTCCATTGGGCGACCCAAGGGTTTAGAGCGTGATTGATGATTTCGTGACTGCGTGTTGTTTCGATCCAATTTGTAGGGATGGCCTCTACGCCAAGTTCAAGCCCTTTTAATTGTCCTACTAATGAGGCAATCGTGTCGGTATCCTCGCCTAACGCCACTGCTGCCAATGTCGCAGAATCAAAATCTTCATATTTAAGTGCGCACCAAATCATCGCTTGAAACGTATCAACGACGTAACCAGAAGACGCAATCTCTGTGCGTGCACGCTTGTCAAAATCAGGTTGAAAGACGGCTTCGTAATGCGTCGTATATTCGTGTTGGGCCTCAGCGTGATTTTCGAAAAACGGCTGTACCTTATCTCTGACACTGGACAGTGCTTCTTTAAGCGACATGCCATCTACGAGATGTTCTAACACCACTAAATATAAAAATGAAGCGACAATCGAACGCATATGCCCATGCGTTAACGACGAATAACGTTCAGCAATTTGAAATTGAACGTCTAACGGTTGGTGATACGTCAATGAAAGCACGGGGGCAATACGCATTAAGGCGCCGTTACCATTCGCATATTCAGACTTTGGCCCACATACCGTCGCTGCTAGACCTGAACGTGACCACGTACGCAATGCTTCTGACGTTTGATTCCCTATATCAAACATCCCTGAAGGCGTCGTCATATAATCTTTTGTCGTCCAAGCCACAAATTTCTGCATTAAATCCTCTAAATCCGTCTGTTCATTTAAATGGGCCAATGTACAAAGTGTCATGGACGTATCGTCAGACCACGTGCCTGGCGGTAAATCATACGTGCCATAACCGACCATATCTGTCACAGAAAAACTATCTCTTGTACGAAATTCAAAAGGCACACCGAGCGCATCTCCCACAATGCCTCCCCATATTAATCCTTTTAACTGATTGACCGGCATCGTTAACACACCCTTTCTCCATCGATAGGCTCTTTTATTTATTATATACACTAAAAATCATGAAAAACACAGACTTTGTGTTATTTTTTATGCCGATATAATTTTCATATTTAATGTGAAAAATGCGACGCTTAAGCGCTTCTTCTCGCTACCAACTTAATAATGGACACATTTTCATTAAGTTTTTAGAAAAATCCGAAAATTTATGTTGCATTCTTTATCGAAAGGCTTTATAATCAAATCATAGAAAATATTTAGTTTTGTTACACTTAATTTCAGACATAACTTATGTTTTCTTAGCACATGTCATCTTGTTCAAACATCAGGAGGTGCAAATCATGTCTGCGAAAGACTCGGTTGACACATTCCCCGCCCGCTACCTATATCAAGTGGGCACCTACCACACGTTAGCCAATGGCCAATATAATAGTCACATTACACTAGAAGCACTATTACGGCACGGCAACTATGGCTTTGGCACTTTACCCAATGCCGATGGTGAAATGGTCATCTTAAACGGTGCAGCTTGGCATATCAATACAGAAAAAGAGATGACGCCCCTCACTTTAGATTGTACACTTCCTTACGCCCTAGTTGGACAATTTTTCCCACAACGAATGAGGTCGCTTAGACAGATAAATGCACGCGACACCTACAAAAAATTTACACGCTTAATCCCAAATGAAGCCAAATTTTCGATGGCACTCATTCGCGGCACCTTTTCATACGTCCGTGTAAGCATACAACCTGTTATAACGGACCGACGTCAACATTTCTATTCACAGGAACGTCAACACGTCGAATATGAAAAACGCCACATTACCGGTGACATGGTGCTGTTGTTCACACCTATGGCCTATCATGGACTCCATCCGACAGGGACAATGGCTTACTTTCATTCCGAACGCGCGCACATCCAAGGGAAAGTCATTGATTTTAAGATAGAGACAGCAACCCTCACGATGGACGTCTTTGATGGGGTCACGTTGACAACACCTTATGGAGATGCGCTGTACTCCTGATCATAGTACAACATCTTCCCTTGCCTATTGAACCTACGCACGCCGAGATACACAACACAGAATAGACATCTTACGTTGAAAAGACCCTCACATTTTACAGCCGTCATACACTCATCTAATAAACCGACGTGTCACATTTGAAGATACTCATTTCACTGTGAGGGGGAGAACGATTCGCGCTTATCGGGACCCCAACTTTGAAACGTCCGACACGACATCGCTTTGTCCCTCGACGTGCTTACCTCTTAAGTTGCAACTGCTTTGATCCTTCAATAGGCAATATAGGTTGTATGCTCCCCCTGTATATCTGACTGTCACATTCATATCTATTTCGGGCCACCTTTGACACCCCACCTCAGGTCAAGGGTGGCTTTTAGTGCGCAAACCCTATAGGAGAAAAAAGAATGTACATCACAACCACTAAACCTATCACCCCTATTCCCAGTACATAACGATATTTCCACGGAGTTAAATCAACTTTCGCATTAACAGATTTCAAATCAAACGTATTCGTCGGCCGAGTGCGATTAAATAGCCATAAAATCATTAAATCAACAAAGAACAACACACTTAATACATAAAGATAATGCACTTCTGAAAGAAAGCATTTAGAGAGCACATAAAGTACCACATGACTCACAAACATCACTTTCGCCCCTATGTTGGATATTTTTCTAGAAAAGAAGCCAACTAAAATTAGGACAAGCAAGGGCATATTGTAAATACCATTAAATTCTTGAACCACCGCATAAAGGCCCTGCGGAAATAGCGAAATAAGTGGGGCTATAACGACAACAATGGCTCCCACGACCAATGTCACGATATGTCCAACGCGTGCCACTTGCCGTTCTGACGCCTCTTTATGAAACATCTCTTTGTAAAAATCTAACGTAAATAACGTAGTCGTACTGTTTAAAGAACCTACAAATGAACTCAAAATCGCTCCGAAAATGACTGCCCCAAACAATCCATAAGACCAATCCGGTAACACCATATTCACTAATGTTGGATACGCATTGTCTGGATTTTTAATTTGTTGACCGAACAAATTAAAAGCTAATATTCCAGGAAACACTAAAAAGAGCGCCCCAAACACTTTAAATACGCCGACATAAAGTGCACCTTTTTGTGCTTCTTTCAAATTTCGACCAGCAAGTGCTTTTTGTACCACCATTTGATTGGTACACCAGAAAAACAAATTGTTGAACATCATTCCAAAGAACAGTGTCGGCCAAGGGACAATGTCTGAATCTATAGCGCCAATCGCATTCAGTTTTTCAGGCGTGTGCGTCACAATGTGATCCAATCCTTTTAATAAGTGTCCTTCACCTAATAGATAAAGACCAATAATGGGAATAGCCAAGCCCCCTATCAACAAACCTACTCCATAAATCGAGTCGCTGAACGCACTTAAAGACAGTCCCCCAACAAAAAGATATATCATCCCCACTACACCGATAGACGTTGAAATAATTATAATGGCAGTGAGCTGACTGATATGTAATGTTTCACTCACCCGAAAAATTTTATCAAAAACGAGTGCCCCAGAATACAAGACCACCGGTAAAAAAGAAAAAACATATGTAAAAATAAATAAAAAAGAGACTAACTTTTGTGTAAATTTATCATAGCGCAACGCAATGAAGTCTGAAACTGTGTCAATACCATATTGATAATAACGGGGTAAAAAGACCCATGCGAGAATAACAATTGCAATCGCTGCCGTCACTTCCCAAGCCATCACTTCCATACCCGCTTGAAAACTTTGACCATTTTGACCAACAATTTGTTCTGTTGATAAGTTGGTCATAATAATAGTAGAAGCAATCGTAAAACCAAACAAGCTTCGGCCACCCATAAAATAGCCTTCCGCATTGTCCGTATCTACCCGTCGGCTCCGCCTAAACGCATAAAGACCGACACCAATGACAACCACAAGAAAAGATATCAACGAAAATCCATTCATTCATACCACCCCCGAAAGATTCGACAACTTACAAACATCGCTTTAAACCTCCAATAAATTTTAATCCTATTTGTTCTATCCATAATTAAAAAAAGAAAACATAGATATACAAACCAAAAAAATAAAACCTTCCATTTCACTCGTGTGAAAGGAAGGTTTTTGTAATGAGAGGATCCTACTGAAAAGAAAGTCTCCTTTCTCTCATGAGAGGGGCCCCCATAGTCGAAATATAGTTTTTACGTTTAAAAGAAAAACATATCAATGCTGGGGTAGAGATTCTAAATAATAATAAAATAAATATAGTAATAAAATAAATTTAATAGTAAGTGACTATGGAGAACCCTCTCATGAGTCAGTAGAATCCTCAAATGGACTTAAACACTAAGGCATTGAAAATACATTAGGAAGCATACAATTGATGTTCTTTGTAGAGTGAGAGGAAAGTTTCGAGCGTGGTCTTAGGAATCTCTGTCTCTTGAGCTAAAGACGTGAGAGATTGCTGTTCGAGCAGTTCTGAAATTTCTTCTACTTCTGTTGGCGTAAAACGATAACGTCCAAAGTCAACCAACTGTTCATCAACAATAAAGCCATATTGTTGATATTCACTTTCAAAATAACCAATCAATTCTTCAATCACACTGTCCGTTAAATCCTCAGGCGAAAAATCGAATTTGTGATCCAACACTTTGAAATGAATATTACGACGTTGAAACATTCTTAAAAGCTGTTCGAACGTTTCTACCGAATTACACAATGTCGTCAGTTCGACTGTTGTGACCGTATCGCCCGGTGTGAGTGCTTTGACGAACTCCAAATCATCAATCGTGAATGGCTCGTAAAACGCATCACAGTAATAGACATACGTTTCATCACAACCGTGTTCCTTTAATTTGTTTTTGTAGTACGCAATCATCGGTACCGAATTTCTGACTAAAGTTATTCCAATATTCATGAAATCACCTCGAATGTATATTTCAAGAATGATCCATCACTTAAGTTAAAACTTTTGTTGTCTCATCATCGTTGTGTGTCTCTTTTTCAACTTAAAATAGTGTATTCCTAAATAAAGCATAAAGAAGTGACGTTCCAAAAAGGAGAAACGAGAAGTATAAAAAGTGACTTCTGTTCTTGATGAATTTAATATAACACATAACTTTGATTCACACAATACAATTTTAAAGTTAATTTAAAAAAGACATTCTTTATGAGGTGAACATCCAAAGCGCTGAAAATTTTCGTTTTGAAGCAAAAATAAGGGAATTTATGAAAAAATGAAGGAGATAACGGGGTCAAAAATAATTTCTTCTTAAGTGAGCCCCCCATTATTATTCTTTAATGGGGGGGCTCACCTAAGTTCTAAATTTTGTCACAAGAAGCATCTTTATTTTGGTGAATAAAACCATTTTGATTTACTGATCAAGAAAAGAAGAAACTCGTTTTTCACTCGTTTCTAAAAACAAAAAACAGCCGAAATTTTGACTTGTTTTTTTACATAATAGGCCGTTATCAGAACTACACAAACATCTTTTGTAGTAAACCCTGTTTGCGTTGTTTTAATAATTCTATTTTCTCTGTTTGATTATCAATTAAATTATCTAGTTCACTTAAAAAATTTGCTATTTTATGTTGTTCGTGAAGTTTTGGCACAGGCACTTTAATTTGTTTAATTTGTTTAATTGGTAATTGTTTTAAAGCCGTACCAGTTACTCTACTCAAAAGTTCTTTTTTACCTTGATTACTCATTAAATAATATAATAGATATTTACCGTAAAGTAATGAATTTGAAGTTCTAATAATTGCCAACTGTGAATTTATATTATTACCAACCATATTTTCATTAACATACCCAACTGCTCCTAAAGAGCCTCTTACAGCTATAACAATATCGTCTAAAAATAGATGACCTGTTGTTAGTTCACTATGTTTCTTTTTACTTATATAATTGGCATCTTCTAATGTTATTCTGCCTTTTTTCAAATTTGAACCTCTTAAAAAGGCTACACCATCATTTTTATCACTCATATCTTCAGATTTTGGATAACTTTCTCCATAATTTCCATCAGTAAAGAAACTATTTAATTCTTCAAGTGTTTTATATGACCATTTAATATTTTCTAGTTGGCTATTTTTAAATTTTAACTCTTGTGAGAAAATCTTTTGCATATACCCACGCTTTTGTTGCTCTAATAATTCTAATTTCTTCTCTTCCAATTCGATTTGTTGGTCGAGTTTACTGAAAAATGTACCTATTTTTTTCTGTTCCTTACTTACGGGAACACGTATTTTCAATTTCTTTAAATCAGAAGCTTTAATCAGAGGTTGCCCTGACCCAAAAACTAATTTTTCCAATTTAAACACATTTAGACTTTCATAAATAAAATTCTTATTTATAAAGTTATATAAATATATAGTATTATCAGAAATGTTAACTTTTCCTGCATGTTTATAAAGTTTCCCAGCGTAGTGTCCAACCCTTGCAGTTAGTATAAAATCCCCTTCGTAATCATAGGTATGACTTTTCCCTATGATACCAGTTGAACCTAAAATATTATATTTTCCACTTTCGTTTGATTGTACTTTACTTTTTCCAGTACCTATTTCTAAAATAGTGCTTAATTTTTTCTCTTCCCATTCCCCATCAAACTCTGGAAATCTCAACTCAGGAAGGTTCTTTTGTTCATTAGTCATGGTTAACCACTCCTAATTCTTTCAGATATGCATTAATTTCTGCTTCAACTTCCGCAATATCTTTATCAATATTTTTAAGATCTTTCTGAACTTGATCTAAATCAATAGGCTCTTCTTCTTCAAATGTATCGACGTATCTTGGAATGTTTAAGTTGTAGTCGTTGTCTGTGATTTCTTCGAGTGTGGCGTTGTGACTGAATTTATCAAGTTCTTCTCGGTTACGATAGGTGTTAACGATTTTCTCGACGTCTTCATCTGAGAGGTGGTTTTGGTTTTTCCCTTTTTCGAATGATTGGGAGGCATCGATAAAGAGTACAGAATCGTCTTTTTGTCGACATTTTTTGAAGACGAGGATGCTTGTTGGAATGCTTGTCCCAAAGAACAGGTTCGCAGGTAAGCCAATAATCGCATCTAAATAGTTTTTTTCTTCGATGAGGTAACGGCGAATTTGACCCTCTGCTGCACCTCGGAATAATACACCGTGTGGCAATACGACGGCCATCGTTCCGTTGTCGTCTAAATGGTGAATCATATGTTGGATAAACGCAAAGTCGGCTTTTGATTTTGGTGCGAGTTTACCATAGTTACTGAAACGCGGGTCATCCATAAATTTTGGATCTGCACTCCATTTCGCACTGTAAGGTGGGTTCGCAACAACGGCTTCAAATTTTTCTTCATCTATGGCTGGGTCTTCCAACGTGTCCGCATTATCAATTGAAAAGCGATTGTAATTCACGTCATGTAACAACATGTTCATGCGCGCCAAGTTGTAGGTCGTACTGTTGTATTCTTGACCATAATAGTGACGCACACGCGCTTCACGACCGACACGTAATAATAATGAACCTGAACCACACGTCGGGTCATACACATTACGTAAGTCTGTTTTATCTGTTGTTACGATTTGAGCTAAAATTTTAGACACTTGTTGTGGTGTGTAGAATTCTCCTGCTTTTTTTCCTGCAGTCGCCGCAAATTGACCGATTAAATATTCGTACGCATCCCCTAACATGTCTATTTCTAAATCACTGTGGACGAATGGTAATGTCGATAAGTTCACCATCACTTTACTAATGAGTTTTGTACGTGCAGCGTTAGAAGTACCCAAGCGTGAAGAGTTTAAGTCCATATCTGCGAATAAGTGGTTAAAGTCATCTTCACTTTCTTCGCCGCGTGTAGATTCTTCTACTTTGTTTATGGCTTTATGCAATTCTTCAATATCGAATGTTTGGTTTTCGATTTTTCGAATGAAATTACTGAATAAATATTGTGGCTCTACGACGAATCCAATTTGTGAAATGAGTTCTGCTTCGATGGCTTCACGATATTCTTCATCTTGCCAAGCTTCTTCATATGAAAGGTTGTCATCTGATAAGAGTTTAGCTACTTCTTCTTCCGTTTTTTCAGATAAATAACGATAGAAGATAAGACCTAAAATATAGTTTCTAAATTCACTGGCATCCATGTTGCCACGTAAATCGTTGGCAATGCTCCATAATTTCTTTTGTAATTTTGCTTGTTGTTGGCGTTGTTTTTCAGTTGTTGACATAAAGTTATTCCTCCCCAAATAATGTATGTGCTAAATAAATATCCATTTGATAATCGCGTTTGGCTTTTAAGTATTTTAGCGCTTTCCGTTTTTCAGCTATCGTTCCAATGTGACGTTGTTTTTCAATCGGAGGACAGTCAATGTCGAGTTGTTTCAAATGTTGTAATGTCAGCTTTTTAACGAGAGAACCCCCTTGTAAGATTTGGTGTAACTGTGATTTGGCCGATTTTGAAGCATTGAACCAATAGGCAAAGTAAGCCGCATCAAGTCGAGTAGCGTCCACTTCAATGTGTGTGTAATTGTATGGAAGCACACTCCCCTCGTGACGTTCGCTTACGATAACACATTCCCCTGACATCATGTTCAAGACGATATCTCCTGTATGAACCAATTTGGCATTATGATTGGCCTTTAAATATAAATATTTGGGTTCGTGCGTAATCGCATCAAATTCCCCTTTATCATATTCAAACATGTACTGATCATACACTGGAAATGCATGTCCTTCTGATTTGTCGACCTCTTCTAAACGACGTAATAAAGAACCATTATGATAAGTCACTAAAGTCCCAATTGCGCATACCCCTTTCTTGTATTTTTTATTAACTACATTTATATCATATATCAAAAAACCTCTTGTAGTAAAGTAAAAATACAAGAGGTTTTTAAAGTTTATTCTTTATGACTGTATTTGTTCGAAGTATTTTTTACGAATTTCTCCATTTCATCCGCTTGTTTCCGACGAACGAGGAGACCTCCTTTAATCCCCTCTTGGAGTTCTGCACGATCTAAAATACCACTATACTCATATTCTCCAATAATCGATAACAATTTACTGGATGAGTATTCTTTAGATTTGGCGAATTGTTGGACTTCTTTTACTTTTTCTTGTTCTTCATAATCATAGTACGCCTCATTAATATCGGCATCCGTCGCTAATGTTGGAATGACTTTATCTAAGAATTTGCGGATGAGGTCGGCTTTGAGTCTCAATTGTTCATCGTCTGCTTTATCAAGCAATTGGTGAATTTGACGACGACGATGATCTCGGTCCGCTTCATCCGTTAAGTCAATACTTGCGAGTAAGTCAAGAATGTACTGAACATTGATCAAGTCATTGCGCAACAGCTCTACTTTAAAATCAATGTCATCTAACACAGACGCCCCATCGTCAGTCGGTTCTCTGTGGGTCACCTCATCGTAAAGATTAAAATAGACGCTCTTATAATCTTCAAATGTTTGTTCACCAATGCCGATGTGGTCTTCAGAAAATTGGAACTGATCGAATGTTTTGAGGCGTAAGAGAAGGCCGCCCAATTCTCTAAAAGCGAGGACGAATTCTTTTTTATCATCTTCACGTTCCAAATCACTCGCCGCTTTAGGCGTCGGTGCAATATTAAAGACACGGTCTAAACATTCTTTAAACATCGCAAGGTATTCTTCATATGATGGACTGAGAACAGTTTCGGTATTATCCGTTTGCGAAAAGATTTCTATCGCTTCATCAGTTTGTTGTTTCAAATCACGATAACATACGATATTGCCGTACGGTTTCGTCTCTTTTTCAACCCGGTTCGTCCGAGAATAAGCTTGAATAAGGTCGTGATATTTTAAATTTTTATCGACATATAGGGTATTCAATTTCTTACTATCAAACCCTGTTAAAAACATGTTCACGACGATTAAGATATCTATTTTTTCCCCGGGGATCACTTTCTTCATTTTTTTCGAAATATCAGAGAAATACCCTTCATAGTTATCGGTATGAAAGTTCGTCCCAAAGGCCTCATTATAATCATTCATCACTTTATCGAGGACTTCTCTAGAACGTTCTACTTCCGCCTCATCTTTGTCGTGCGTCTCTTCGTTCGGCTGATACGTAAATATCGTCGTGACATTTAAATCATGCTTGCCTGCGTCTTTAAGCTTTTTAAAAACATGATAATATTTAATGGCTGTCGGAATGCTTTGAACAGCGAACATCGTTGTATATTGACCATTGTTCGTTTTATTTTGGTAATTTTGAATGATATGTTCGGCGACCGCTTCCATCCGTTGATCTGCTTCCCACAGTTCTTTCGTATTAATTTTTGATAAATACGCTTCCTCAATCTCATCTTTCGGCTCAAAGGTTTTATGGTATTCCACCGAAAAACCTAGCACGTTGCCATCACGAATCGCATCTTTAATTAAGTAATGGTGTAAACATTTTTCAAAAATATCTGCTGTTGCCCGACCATCTTGACTTTTATTTTCTTCAAAACGAGGGGTTCCTGTAAAACCAAAATATTGCGCATTTTTAAAATGCTGGCGAATCGACCGATGCATGTCTCCAAATTGCGTACGGTGACACTCATCAATGATAAACACGACTTTATCCTCTTGGTAACGCTCCATCACTTTTGCGCCTGATTTTACCGCATTGGCCATTTTTTGAATAGTGGTCACGATGAGCGGCAAGGAGGCATCCCCTAACTGGCGTAATAATGTATGGGTATTTTTCGTTAAATCTACAGAATCATCTTGAAATTTGTTGAATTCCGCTAAAGTTTGACTGTCCAAGTCTTTCCGGTCCACAAGAAAAATCACTTTTTTAATCTCTTTTTCTTGAGATAATAACTGACTTGCCTTAAATGACGTCAACGTTTTACCGCTTCCTGTCGTATGCCAAATATAACCATTGTTGTTCGTTTCAAGCGCTCGGTTCACAATCGCCTCTACCGCATAAACTTGGTACGGACGAAGCGCCATCAAAATTTCATCCGTCTCATTAACAATCATATAACGACTAATCATTTTAGCAATGTGACACGGCTCTAAAAAGGCATGTACGAAATCTTTTAAATGATTAATGCGTTCATTTTTCTCGTCACTCCAGTAAAACATGTGACTTTTGTACCATTCTTTGTCACTATTCGCAAAATAGCGCGTTTCCATTTTATTACTCACTACAAACAATTGAATAAATCGAAATAATCCCGTGAAATTTTGCCTACGATAACGTTTAACTTGGTTAAAGGCTTCCGTAATCGCGACCCCACTGCGCTTTAATTCAATTTGAACGAGCGGTAAACCGTTAATTAATAACGTCACATCGTAACGACTTTTGTAGCGATCTGTCACACTGATTTGATTCGTGACTTGGAACTTGTTTTGACACCACTTGCGCGTATTTAACAGTTCAATATAGACCACTGTTTGTTCATCATCACGACGTAACACATACTTATCACGCAACAATTTGGCACTGTCGAACACCGTTTTGTTGTTAATATCAGTCATAAGCCGATCAAATTCACTATCTGTGAGGGGGTTCCCTTCTAATTTATCCCAATGACGTTCATTAATAATTTGTCGTAAGTTTTGATGCATCGCTTCCACATTATGGATAGCGACTTGTTCGTAACCCAATCCCACCAATTGTTGGATCACTTCATTTTCTAACGCAAACTCACTCTGATAAGCCATAATATCTTCCCCTTAGAAACCATATATATCTTCATAAATTTCATAAGCTTCATCAATTTCTTCATTAATCATATTTGTAAAATCCTCATCTTTATAGCTAGGACTAAATTCAAAAAAATGTAAGTTATGATCTATTGCTAATTTATCTGTTTTATTGTTATTTGAGTGATCTTTAGGATATAGGACGGCGACTTTTGAAATAATTCTATGATTTCTTCTTCTAAATACCTTAGCCCCTTCTAAATGTAAATTGGATTTGGGATGAGCCCAATAAGCCAACAGTTGTTCTAAAGATCCTTTTTCTTTTTTAGTAATATTTTTTAATTTTCGATATTTTACATCCATCGGTATACTTTTAATATATATATTATTTACATGAATATCTATACGTATATCCGGTTTATTTTTCTTATCCCCTGTATATAATGGATGTTCTTTAGTCGTTTGACTTCTTTCACTCTTGATAATGGAGTTAAAGTGCAACTTTAATCTTATATCATTTTTGTTGAGTGTGATGACGGTATTATCAGGCAAATCATTATAAGAGTAATCGTCAAAAATCCATCCATCTATCGGGTCAAAATCATTTCTTATCAATAACTCTAATACATTGATAAAACACCATATTTCATAAAGTTCATCTGTTCTTTTCCAACAATTTTTCACTTTTTGAGAAAATACAAATTCTAAAGATGACTTATTGAACTCAGAATACCATTTATAAATAATATTGTATTTATTATCCATTAATGCTGAATGTGTGATAGAAGCATGGCTTTTATTTTCAATGTTTTGATACCATTCTGACTCTATAATCATCTGCAACATATGCTGAATGCGATTGATGTTTTCTCTAATTGTCCAAATATTTTCTAATGATTTCGTTGCAATAAGCACATCACTACTATATCTTGAAGTTTTATGTCCGAGATGAATTTCTTCTGCCAAATTTAAGTAATCTTTAATTTCAACTAGCTCATATTGGAGAAATTTCAGTACTTTTTTCAACCATATATTTTCCTTTAGATTATAATTTAACTCTTTATTATAAGAATAGAGCTCCTCTGTTTTATCTGGTCTTTTTGAACGATATTTCAAAGTATTTTTATCTACTTTAGGTTGTGTATAAATCGGTCGCCAAGCATATCTTTTCTGAACTTGATACCTTGGTGAATCATATATATTTTTCAAAGCAAAAATAATATGAGTGAAATTCACTTCTAAGTAGTCTATCTTCTCCACAATATTGTTATTTCTCACTGTTGGAGAAATACTTGAATTATTTTTATGATATAAAGAATTTGATAAGCCTTTAATATAATTATTCACATCTTGATATATCGTTTTCCATTCAACGTTACTCACGTCTTTTGGAACAATCTCGATAACCGCATATTTATAATCTTCTTCTTTTAATGTTAAAAGATAATATCCAGGTACGAGATTGTTAGCAATGTCGCTATCCACAATATCTATTTCACCATTACCCATATAATTTCGGTTATCTTCATCAACTTGAATTTTGGGGTCATCATATAACTCGAACAAATCTGAATAAACCTTAATCGATTCTTTCCCATTAATACGCAACTTAAAATGGGTATATTCTTTTATGCGAGAAATGTCACGGTTAAAGTCTATACTTTGTAGACTATCAAAGAATTTTAAAGGTTTTAAAGTTTCATGATTATTATCGTTTCCAATGACAATAGCGACCTTAGAATGTGTATCCATTAATCTTCAATTCCTTCGCTTTGTTTCGAATTAAACTTCTCGCATTCGTGAAATCTGAAATAGATGAAAACTTATCCATCAAATCAATGATTTTAGAATTCACAACTTCATCATTATCAGCATCATAGAGTCCCACTAAATCCGTCAATTCTTCACGTGATCCTCTGACCTTGGAGAGCACTCTTTGTGAAAGTTGAAAATCAAAACCTATGTCATCACTTAAGACTTCAGATTCATTAGGGATATTCTTCAAATAGTAATCAATATGTTTCACGACGCGTGGTCCTATGCCAATTTGAGGATTCACTTTCACGAGCTCATTATGTAATTCTTGAAGAAATTCCGCATTATCTTGGGACAAATTGATTTCGCTAGACTCCTTACAAAAATATTCAATAAATTCTTTTTCATATGAGTCATCTTCAAGGACTTTTCTTTTTTCTTTTTTACTTAATTCTATTAATTCTTTAATCGGCATAACATCTAATGAAATTAAGTCTGAACGATCTAGCACTTTGTTCGAAAAATGATGTGTTGTATCATCGATATTAACAGTGCCTACAAATCTTACATTTTTACCAATCTTTATTTCATATCGGTATTTAGTAGAATTATACAATTTACCGCCCATTTCTTTATTATAGAGTTGTAATTGTCGACTACCGATATCTCCTTCAAGGATGGATAAAAATTTAGAAAAGTAATGTTCTACTCTCGATAAATTCATCTCATCAAAACATACGATATAGAGTTTATCGGGGTTATCACTCGCTTGAATTAGCGTTTCAATTAAGCCATTATCATCTGGTCTATAAATATTGTTAATCGTATCTACATATCCAATTAAGTCTGAATCATCGTTCCAACTCGGACTTACGGGTATAAACTTAAAATTATCCTTTAAGCCTAAGGCAGCCGCATAAGACTTAATTAATTTCGACTTTCCTGTACCACTCATCCCAGATAGAATGACAAGTTTTGACGTTTTCATTGAAACGTGAAAGTTAATTATATCTTTTTTATCGTAAAGTAAGTTTTCACTTTCCAGTTTCTTAAATAAATGTTCTAAGAACTCTTTTTCTTTTTTGACATTTTGATGGTTGTCCTCGACCATTTTTTTAATAACAGGCGCTACGACTTCTTTTGCATCAATATTCTCTTCAAATTTTCTAATTAAATCATTTGTAATAAACCCAATATTATTATCAGTCACTAACATTTCATTGAAATCAACATCTTCAATTTCATATTTTTTAATCTCATTTTCAAAATCATATTTAAATCCTGCATTTTCAATGTATTCGAATGATTTTACATTTCCATACACATAAAATCGATCCTCATAATCATCGATAATATCGTTATAAATGACAAATTGAGGGTAATCTTCTTTTTCAATTGATACATTCTGTAAGTCACCAACCACTTTCCCAGAGGCTAATAATTTTTCAAATTCTTCCACATTTGTAACTGAATTATATTTGTTAAAAATGGGGATAGGATTCAAGGATCCCTCGTTTAGCATTTTGTCGTTGGCATAAATGATTTCTTTTACGTAGCCGTTGTAATATACTTTTTGGTTAATATCATAGTCGACTTTCTTTTGCACGTTCAATCTTAATAATTTATTACTGATTTCGTTATAAAAATTTTCAACTCTTTCTTCATCACTTGCATAAAAATTATCTTCAATTTGTGTGAGGTTCGTTTGGTAACAAGCGATATATTTTGAACGATTATCTGAACTTGGATAGTCATACGGCATAGAAAGTAATTTAATGTAGAATTGAATTCTATCGGTATTATTCACAAATATATTTTCTTTCCCATACACTCTTTGCAATTCTTCTTTAGTTGCTAATACCCCTATCATATCGACATTTTCCCAATTTTCCTTAATCACTAGAAGTCCCCCTTTATATCTTTAAACTCTTCAAATGATGAAATAAACTTCATACCTCTTAGCTTTTTTAACCGTCTGAAATCATAGAGTGCAATGCCGCTTCTAAATACAATAAATATATCTCTAGGTTTTTTATGAAATTCCTCTATAAAATAATCAACTTCCGTCGGCTGATAGACTTTACTATTTTTATGATCGTCAATCCAAAATTGAGGAATTCCCAACAAATGAAATTGATATTTTGTACTTGCTTCCGCGTATTGGTGTATAATCCTATTTTTTTCGCTCTTTAGCTCTGCGATTTGCAGATTTAATTCATCATTCTTTTTGTTAAGTTCACTGTTTACTCTTTCTTCTTCATCTAAAGAAGTTTTCATGGTTTGCCATGATTTTTTGGATTGGTAATATAGTTTTTCAAGCTCTTCTATTCTTGAATTCAATGTTTTTCTTTCAAACAAAAGACTATTTATCTTACTGTCTTTTTCACTTACTGTTGTTTCTAAATCACTGATAATTTTTCTTAACTTTTTTAATTTATCTTCATGTTCTGATGAATTTAACTTCTCTTTTCCATTGCTTGGCGCCTCTTTTTGAATGCTTGTATTATTATGTTTTTCGCTTAATTTGTTAATTATGTAATTTGAAAGGTCCCCGTATTGATCTTTTTCAAAAATTGTCAAAAGCTTTGTGAAATCGTCACCGTAGCGTTCAATAATTAAGTCTTTATCCAAAAGATTAGAGAGATCATCTTCAATTCTTAATTTACTTTTAATGTATTTTTGTATTCTTTCAATATTTTGTTTATTTGAAGCCTCACTTACAATATACATTTCGCTATTACTATTAATATTATGTACTTCAATATTAGAGAAACCTCTTATAGTTAATTCATACTCTTTTATAATTTCAACTTTTTTCTCATTACTTTGTAGCTTAAAAAGCTCTCGAATGGTTTTATTTCTATCCAATTTCATCCCCCTGCTCCCCATTTTATTTATGCGGTTATCTATACGAAACTCATCTATATAAATGAATCTTAAATATCTATTGACTACATCAAATATATCATAATTAAAGGAATTTTCAGTCAAATATTTTTAGAAATTTTAAGTCTTATATTTAATGTTCTCTTTCTAAAACGGTGATTATCAAAATCATAATAGTTTGTATCAATTTCCCCCCTTTTCTCTCCCTTCTATTTGTACAAATGGTAAAAGTCATATATATTATT
>NZ_JAANBQ010000002.1:0-206622 GCF_011394755.1 Staphylococcus sp. 11511212
AAGACTGTTTCGATAATCACTTTGACTGTTTTCCCTTGGGCCGCTTCCACTACCGCAGCAATGTCGGCTTGAACGTCGTCGTAACGCCCGTCTTTCAAGGCGCCAATGTTAATGACCATATCGATTTCATCAGCCCCATTCTCAATGGCGTTTTTCGTTTCGAACGCTTTGACTTCTTTCGTCGATGCGCCAAGGGGGAACCCAATCACGGTACAAACGAGGACGTCTGAGTCCGCTAATTTGTCGTGGGCATAAGCCACGTGTGTTGGGTTAATACAAATGGATTTAAAATGATACGTTTTCGCTTCTTCGATAATGCGATCGATTTGGTCGCGTGTCGATTCAGGTTTTAATAATGTGTGATCAATATATTTTTCAAAATTCATTTTGAATGCTCCTTAAATTTCTTTATTTACTTCTGATTTTGTCCAACGATTTAAGACGATAAATAAGACGAGTCCGACAATACTCATCAGACCGAGGATGAGTAAAATAATACCGAAATGAGACTCAAGTGCTGTATTTCCTGGGAAATTCAATGCTTGGTAGTCAATCAATGCGGCTGCAATCGCAATTCCCACGGACACTGCAACGTTGATAATAAGATTGTAAAAACCAATCGCAACGCCGGTCATATTGACATCAATCGTACGAATCGTTTCGTTTAACAATGGCGCATACATTAATGCAAAGCTACCCGCAAAGAAAATCATTGAAATGACGAAGATAGATACATGTTGACCGACTGTAAATGCCGGCAAGATTAAACTTAACGCAATTAAGGTAATCGCCGTAATCGTGGCTTGTTTTGATGATAAGTAATTACCAATTTTACCACTCAATGCCCCTGTCACGACCGCCACAAGATAGCCTGGTATAAGCAATAATGATGTTGTATCAAGTTCAAAGTGATAAATCTGTTGCATAATAAATGGGAATGTGAAAATATAGCCCAGTTGAATCGCATACATCACAAATACGATAAATAAAAATGAAGCATACCGTTTGTTTTGGAAAAATGATTTATCCACGAGCGGGTGTTTCGCATTTTTAATGTAAAACGCAAATACCGCAATCGCAATTAACGCGCCAACCATATATAACCAATTAAAATTCGTAATAAATAGCATCACTGTTGTCGCAATTGTTGCGATGAGTACCAATCCAATAAAGTCTAAATGCGCTTTGTTCACCGAATTTTCTTTAGGTAATAGTTTGAATAAGAATGGCAATGTGAATACGACAATTAATGCGATTAAAAACATATTTGTCCAGTGTAAATAGGTAGAGATAAAGCCTCCTGATAAAGTTCCGATAACTAAAGATAAGGAATAACTACTCGTACTTAAACCGAGATATGTTTTTTGGTCATCTTTCGATAAATATTTTGCGACGTAAATGACATATAACGTTTCCGCTGCGGCAAGTCCCGCTGTTTGAATAATACGGCCTGCAAGCACAAACGCAAACTGATGTTGGAAGACGTAACCGATAATCGAACCGATGATAATTAAACAAACCCCATAAATAAATAATGTACGAATGCTGATGGCATCGGATAAAGAGGCATAAACTACAGCCCCAATCCCAATCACTAAGCCTGCAAGAGTTGCTTGCCAACTCACTGTTGTGACAGAAATATTTAAATCATCAGCAATCGCGACCGAAATCAACTTAAATGAGTTATCAATGACTAAACTGAAAACGAATAAAAATAATAGAATCGGTACGGCTCTTTTGACTTTGACATAATCCATCTTTGTTCCCCCTTAAGCTAAAGAAAGTGCGATTTCAATCATGTCTGTAAAAGCACGTTCTCTTTCTTCTGGTGTAGTGAATTCTTCACGAATCAAATGGTCACTCACTGTAAAAATACCTAAAGCTTCAACCCCAGCATATGTCGCATTCATGTACAATGCGGCAGATTCCATTTCTACTCCTAAAATGCCCATGCGCATCCAACGTTGAGACGCTGTTTCATCTGCATTGTAGAAAATATCACTCGATAAAATGTTACCGACATGATACGTTGTCCCTTTTTCACGTGCTGTATTGACCGCTTTTTCTAATAAGTTATAAGAAGCAATCGGTGAAAAATGGCCTGGCAATTGATATTGATTTACGTAGTTGGAATCTGTAGAAGCTCCTTGTGCAATGATGACATCGTACAAATTAATGTCCTCTTGCATCGCGCCACAAGAACCGACACGAATTAATTTTTTACATCCAAACGTGTGAATCAGTTCGTATGAGTAAATCCCAATACTAGGAATTCCCATACCTGAACCCATCACGGACACTTTTTTCCCTTGATAAGTCCCTGTATAGCCAAACATATTACGGACAGTATTAAACTGTTTAACATCTTCTAAATACGTTTCTGCGATAAACTTCGCACGTAATGGGTCTCCTGGTAATAAGACTGTCTCGGCAATCTCTACATCGTTCATCGGCTTAATATGTGGTGTTGCTTTCATCTTAAAAACCCCCAGTTAATTTGTCTATTAATTTGTCTAATTGTCTAACCACATATATCTTACAATATAAAGATAGCGCTTTCAATATTTAAAATATGACAACTTTAAGAACATCACTGTTACACCATTTCTTCCATATATGGCTTAATCATCCAGTCATTGCAAACAAAAAAGAAGTCTTGCTTAAGGTTCAGCAACACTTCTTTTACCATAATATTTGTCTAATTTATTTAAAGTTGTCTAATTTAGTACTCATCACGGACACGTGACACGATAATTTCAAAATGATCTTGCGGTAAATACCATTTGTTCACTAAAATGGGACTGGCATGATTGCCATAAATAGACTCCACAACGAGCCAACAAGCAGGGCCCCCTTCGAAAACATGTTGATGATTTTTAAACATCGGTGCTTTCGTGATGGAATATTTTAAATCCGATTGGTACGCACTTGCATACACCGTTTCTTCAACAAAAGTTTTCATTTGGCGCTCACTTTGTGTCTTTACTTGAAATGTATCAATCACATTGAGCGGAATGAACGTAAAACAAAGGGCATCAGCTTTAGTTGTCGTATTCCCTTCTTGAAAATAATACCGTTCCATCGCAATCACTGCAGAAGGATGATCTGGAAATAGATGATTAGTGTACTCACTTTCTAGATCCACACGATAATTTAAAGACTCTAGCGTCATCGCATGACGTGACATTTGATGCAATGGATGTTGGAGTAATGTCACACTGGACGCATGATGGCCTTTTAATTTCGGAATGACAATGTGTCCTTTTCCGCGAATACTTTCGATCACACCATCTTCCACTAAAATTTTTATCGCCTGACGTAGCGTCATACGGCTCACACCAAATCGTTCACAGAGTGCTTTTTCTGTCGGCAAAGCTTGTCCCCCTGGAAATTTCCCCATTTGTATCTCTTCGTACAATGTATTATAAATGTTTAGAAACTTTGGTTGTGATTGTGTCACGACATGACCTCCATTACATATACTCTTCCTTCCTTTATCATACAATAAGATGTTCCAAATGGCATACATGTTTTCATAACATCCACGATTTATAAAATAGCACTTATTAAAAACGTTATTCTTTCACATACGTATCATTAGATATGGCTATGTGATGATTTGAGATAATTTAAAAAAGGCTTCAAAATTCGAAAGAATCTTGAAGCCTTCATTGTTAGTGTAATGAACAATTTTTTGTATTTATTGTTTGATAGCTGTGACGTCACTTTTCGGCTCAAGTGTTTGAACATGTCTCATTTTCCATAGAATCCAAACAATAACAAGAACTTCTAACACTACTGTGCCAATAAATAACATTGGCGCAAAGGACACAGCACCTAATCCATTATTTAAGAAAACATAATCCCAAGCAAAATGGAAAAAGATTGGATAAAAGATATTTCGTGTATAGATGTACACAGCACCTAAAAAGATACCCATCAAGAATGTTGATAGCATTTGGTTCAAGACATCGCTCAACGTCACACCACCAAGAACATTTAATAGGTGTAATGCTGCAAATAAAATAGCGGATAACAATACAGCATAGAGGGGTTTTATGCGTTGTGCCAATCCACCCAAAATAATGCCTCTAAATGCAACTTCTTCTGCAATACCAATCAAGATCGCATCAATCATTGCCAAAACAAACATCAGACCCGCATTGGCATTATCCACCATTGTCAAAATCCAAAGTAGCGTAATTGTAATAAATGGTAAAATGAACAACCATCCATGCTTTTTGGTAGGCGCTAATGCTAATGTTGATTTATTACGTAATCCATAAATGACAGACATAACGGCGAGTATTGTCATGAACGGCAAAAAGGTTTGTCCAAAGTGTTCTGATTCATATGACGTATTGAATACGTGTTTCGTTACAATCAAACCTAAACCCATGACAAACATATAAAGCGCTAAAAATAAATAATGCTTTTTCATGTGCATCCCACTTTCTTTTTTGTATTTATTTTAAATATGTGATTTTACGCCATAACCATTCCAGTGGTCCCATCTTATAAAATTTCATATATATATTACAAGCGACAATTTGAAGTATAATCACACCGATAATAAGAAGATAAACCTGACTTATCGTCATCGTACCGTACAATCTTAAAATGTAAAATGCAAAGAACAAAATGACACTTTGCGTAATATACACTGTGAATCCTAATTTACCAACAGCCACCATAGGATTTAACGCTTTTGCTGATTTTGGAAACTGACATAATAACGTCACGAGGCAGAAGTAACCAATAGCCATAAACGTACCACCGACAAATACAATTTGTGGTGCAATTGCAGAGCCAATCACATCAAATGATTGCATTTTAATGAAAATACCAATGACTATGGCCATCACACTGATCACCGAAATAACCTTCAAGTGACGACGCATTTTATCAAATAACCCGAAACGATAGGCCCACGTACCTAGCATAATAAAAGGAAAAACAGTTAAAATACCTGCAAAGAAATTACCGAGACTCAGCACTGTGTTAACATGGTTAAATTCATTCATATTCCACTTAATAATCTCCAAAATGTGCCCACTTTGCAAAATTTCTGTGGTGTGTGGATTACGATTGAATGGAATTAACTTCGTCGCCTGCTCATTGAATAGTGATGACACGTACAGTAAGAAATTCAAGAGTAATAAGCCTATAGAGACCATCAACGCATAGCGATGATGTACAAATAAAAATAGTATAACAACTAATCCAAGGGTAGCATACGTGTGTAAAATATCACCATTATATAAGAAATAACCGTGAATAAGCCCAAACCCTAGCATCGCAAGGACACGACGATACAAGACTATGCCAGGTTTCATCCCTTTTTTCGTCATATTAGTAAACATAATCGCCAAACCCACGCCAAATAAAAAAGCAAAAATTGGATAGAACGAATTTTGGATAAATACTAAATTCAGCTTATATAAAAACTGACTCCACGAATCTTTGTAAACCTGGAACGGTGCATCAAATACAGTGAAATAATGCACTCCTAACGCATTCATAAATAAGATTCCCATTAAACTGATGCCTCGCATCACGTCTAAGCTCATAATTCTTTCTTTAATATTAATCAGCCCTCTTTTTATAAAATTAAAAACCTTAATTATAAATCGTAATAATTACGGATTATACACGAAACGTCTTTTCATCACAATAGAAAATTAAATCTTTTTGATTCAATATATTTCGTAACGAATTAACACTTTCATATACAAAAACGTAAATGCAACGCTTGAATTAAGTATAAAGGGACATGACTAAAAAAGCGCGTGAATTAAGAAAGATTTAAAATTAAATGTAGCTCAAAATAAATATCCCTTGAAATAATCATTTACAATTTCAAGGGACAAGTATAATCACTCATTTTATAAAATAGAGACGGCTAGTATAAAATTTCCTTCAATTCTTTTCATTAACAATAATATCCCCCGGTTGGCACTCCAAATAATTACAAATGGCTTCAAGCGTACTAAAACGAATCGCTTTTGCTTTACCGGTTTTTAAAATTGATAAATTAGCAATCGTGATCTCTACCGCTTCTGACAGCTCGGTTAATGATACATTTTTGTCTTTAAGCACTTCGTCTAGTTTAATTTTTATCATCACGTTTACCTCAAATCGTTAGCTCATTTTCTTTTTTGATTTTCTGAGACTTTTCATAAATGACAGATAAAACAAACATAGCGATGCCCATCACTAGCACAAGTGTATTCGTCATTTGATGACTGTTTAAAACTTCCACGTATTTTCCACTGATTGTAGTAAAGGAAATAAAATTTGGTAAAACACCATAAATAAACAGTGCTAGAGCAACCCCCACAATAGAATAGTAATGCTTATCAATAAATTCAAAGTTTTTATACACTTTTAAAAACAGTCTTAATGTCAATATACCTATAAGAATGAATAAGCATAATTGAAGAACAAACAATAAAGCATAAACTTGATAATTCCATTGAACTTCAAAGAATGGCTTCCCTATCAGTTTATAGTATTCCCATATAGAAAGAATAGATGTTAAAACCGTTAAAAACATGACCACTACATACAATAATATCAAGACCAACGCTTTTTTGTTCATTTCAATCACTCACTTTTATCGTTTTTCAATAAAATTATAGCAATCTATTTATCGAATATCAATAATTTTTATCGAAAAACAGTAAATAATCAAAATGTAGCTGTCTACTATCTCCCCCCATATAACCAGATTATTGTTTTAATATAATCGTTATTTAATCGACGGTATGTAAAACTTTGCGCTTGATTGTTCAAACACAATTTGACTATAGTCAAACGGCACGCCCGTTTGTGTATAAAAGACTTGTTCATAACGTAATGTTGGTGCGCCATCCGTTTGATTAAGTAAGAGGGCTTCCTCCTGATTGAGTGTACTAATCTGAAAATAAATATCTGAATAACCAATATTTATCTTCAAATTGTCTTCTATATATTGAAATATAGAGCCTTTGGCAATATCTTCACTCATATAAGGGATGAGCTTACGGCGAAAATAAGACTTTTCAATACATAAAACTTTCTCATCTATATAACGTACACGCTGAACATAATAGACTGTTTCTTGTTTTGTTAAATGAAGTCGTTGTTGTAATTCAGTATTTGGTGTCTTGATTTCACACACTTCAATGACACGGCTTGTAATTCGATGATCTTTTAAATCATCTGTAAAGCCATTACTCGTAAATAAATTAATATATCCTGATCTTTTCGGACTTCTGACAAAGATGCCACTTCCACGAGATTGATAAATATATCCTTCTTTTTCTAATATTTCGAGCGCTTTTATTACGGTACTTTTGCTGACATGATAGTCTGCTTTCAATTGTTCTAGACTTGGTAAGCGCTCACCTGTTTTGTATATTCCATTTTCTAATAATGTTCTTATTTTAAGCGCAACTTCTTCATACTTTAACATTTTAAGTGCCTCACTTTTATTGAGTTATCTCCTATTATATCACTGACTTTCCTCTTAAAAATAACACTACCCGAATTTACAAATTGTACCGGTACAATTATAATGTATATGATTAATTAAAGATTACGAATTTAACTTATGAAAGGGTGACTTTTATGTCCAAATTACCCAAAGACTTTTTATGGGGCGGTGCGCTCGCTGCCAATCAATTTGAAGGGGGCTATCGTGAAGGTGGAAAAGGATTAAGTGTAATCGATGTTATGACGTCAGGAACTCATGAGACTTCGCGTCAAATCACAAAAGAGATTCACCCCCATCTTTATTATCCTAATCACGAGGCCATTGATTTTTATCATCACTATAAAGAAGACATCTCACTTTTTGCGAACATGCATCTCAAATGTCTTCGTACTTCTATCGCATGGACACGTATTTTCCCGAATGGCGATGAAGAGGAACCTAATGAAGAAGGGCTTCAATTTTATGATGCGGTGATTGATGAACTTCTGAAACATCACATCGAGCCAGTGATCACGCTCTCACATTTTGAAATGCCTCTCCATTTGGCTCAGGAATATGGAGGTTTTAGAAGTCGTGAAGTGGTTCATCACTTTGTTAAATTTGCGAAAGTCGTTTTTGAAAGATATCAACATAAAGTGACGTATTGGATGACTTTTAATGAAATTAATAATCAAATGGAGACACGCCATCCTATTTATCTTTGGACCAATGCTGGTGTATTACTTCAGGAGGACGAAAACCCAGAGGAAGTGATGTATCAAGTCGCACATCACCAATTGATTGCGAGCGCACTTGCGGTAAAAGTGGGAAAATCGATTAATCCAAATTTTAAAATTGGCAATATGATTTCTCATGTGCCTATCTATCCTTATTCTTGTCATCCTAAAGATATGATGGAAGCTGAAATCAATAACCGATTGCGCTTCTTCTTCCCTGATGTTCAAGTGAGAGGTTATTATCCAAATTACGCTCAAAAAATGTTTGAACATAAGCAATATAATATCGGCATCCTTGAAGGTGATGAAGAAATATTGGCAGAAGGGACTGTAGACTTTATCGGCTTTAGTTATTATATGTCTACAACCGTTCAACATCACAAAACCCTAACTTCTAATGAACATGAAGTTTTCGGTGACTTGCTAAATTCTGTACCTAATCCTTATCTTGAAAAAAGCAGTTGGGGCTGGGCGATTGACCCTATAGGCTTACGTTACACTCTAAATACCTTATTTAATCGCTACCAAATCCCTTTATTTGTCGTTGAAAATGGCTTAGGTGCTGTGGATGAGATGGATGATAACGGACAGATTAATGACGATTATCGCATTAATTATTTGCGTCAACACATCCAAGCCATAATTGAAGCTATCGATATGGATGGCGTTGATGTGTTAGGTTACACCCCGTGGGGCATCATCGATTGTGTCTCTTTTACAACCGGTGAAATGAAAAAACGTTACGGCCTCATTCACGTCGACCGAGATAATGACGGTAAGGGGACCCTTAAGCGCACTAGAAAAAAATCATTCTATTGGTATCGCGATGTCATTGATTCAAATGGGCAAAACTTATAACCACGCCTTAGAATAAAACATCTGTTTTAATTTACTTTCAGTTGGATATTTATCAAAAAATTAAAGCCACCGACGCTCTTGTCGATGGCTTCTTCTTTTGACTATGAATGATAACGACCGATAATCACACTTGTGACATCATTACCGTTATAAACAAAACTGATTTGTTGACCATTCACATTGTAAATGATTGCACGATGAACCTTATCTGAAGACATTTGATATTTCGCATAAGCTTTTTTCACATCAGATAATTTTAAGGATTTGTTCGTTACTGAAAATGTAATAGCAGTTGGTTTGTGATTAATGTATTCAATGACTTGATCATATTTTTTCTTGAAGAAATAATCGTTACTTGCTTCGAATTTTCTAATTTTAGCGTCGACTTTCACGTTGTTCATTGTAATGTTGTTGTATCTCAATGCATTAATAAAAGTTTTGTCAGTGACAAATTTCGCATTGTATCCTGCGTAACCATTGTAAGTATAGTACGGTGTAACAGCGGCTTGAGCGACATTAGATTCCGTTGGCAATGCAGTAAAAGATACTCCTGTGATTAAAATACTTGTAGCTAAAAATACTTTTGCAACCTTATACATTTTATCACCTCCCATAAATAGTTAAATTACACCTTTACATTACATTAAGGTTACAAATAATACAATACTATTACGAAAATTTTTTTATATTATTTTAGTCCCAAATTTTGAAACCCTATTTATTATGCGTCCTCTAAGTATTATTTTATTAAATAAAAATACTCTGATAAGTCATCACAACGATAATTTACCAGAGTTCAATTCTTTGAATAAAAGGTGATTATTATTTCTCCCACAAAAAGCGAATCATTTGTTGGGCCACTTCTTCATTCTCATGAAGTGCACTATGTTGGGCTTCTTTGCCTTCGTATTTCACTTCTTGATAACTTTTGGGGCTATCGCCAAGCAAATATTTTAAAGATTTTGAAGAACTGTTAGACACACGTCCATCTGAATGTGTCCCATCTAACAAATCACCATACATATTCAAAACATCAATATTTTTATCTTTATAAATAGATTTCAACTGCATAAATTCTTGGTAGGGTGGATTCATATCACTTGGTTTTCCGTTACGATCAACTTGAATCTCGTTGACCTCCTCATTCATTCCAAGGACGCCGTTAAATGTCCCAGCAAGATTTACCTCTTTTTTCAATTGGGGTAAAGAGGTGTCCCTACCATACTCGACCATATATTGCGCAAAAGAGACATTCCCCATCGAATGGGCTACGAAATTGAACTGCTTTACATGATAATCGTGTTGCAGTTTTTCTAAAACTTGTCGAATCCACAACGCATTTTCGTTTAAATCTCCCTGCGTATTATCATCTAACACAATTTGAACGATTGGATTTGTCGCCCCTTTTGAGATTTTTCCATCAAACGTAACATCCCCATCTCTTGAAACATGAGCCACCACAATGTCTTTTGTGACGCCTCGCGCTTCAGCTTGGTTGATTAAATATTTCATCGAATTTTTGGTTCCCCCATAGCCATGTAAAAAGAGTGTCGGTGTGGGCGCTTGAACATATTGCTTTTTGTTTTGTTCCTCCCAATGGGTACGCTTTTGAAATAGACTCACCGCAATAACGGCAATAATTAAGACGGCGACTAGTAAGATTGATAGTCCGATTATTCGTTTTTTCACATATCCACCTCTATTCTTCATTTACGTCATTATTATATCGGAACAAAGTATAAAATACCTTTACGACTACTTAGTGGATGCGTTGCTCACGTTGTTTGAAATAATAAAACATGAGTATCATAATCACCATAAGATACCCCAAAATAGAGATGACAGACGTTTCAATGCCATAATCGCCTCCAGTAATCCACCGCGCCTGTAATTTCATAAGATAGATTAAGGGTGCCGCTTCATGTGGATTAGTCGAGAATTGTATCACTTGGAATAAATTCCAAAAGAAATGAACGATTACACTCGCCCATATTGTTTTAAAAACGTAAACTAACAATCCAAACATGAAACCTACTAGACTCCCACTCATTAATAAAAGTAACACATCGTAAAAATCCGAGACGCCATTCAACAAATGAATCGAGGCAAAAAATACCGAAGTCATCATAATAGCAATTTGTATATTCCATTGCTTTTCAATATATCCCATCAGTAGGCCTCTGCATATACATTCTTCAACCACTGCCGCGCCCATTGCATTGACAAAAATGCTCCAGCTTAATTGGTTCAATAGCTCACTATTCGAACCATTCAAATGTGTAATCCATTCCCCTGGCACAAATAAAATATACACCGCATAAATGCCTATGGGTAATGCGAGCGCAATCAAAAATGCAGTTTTATTCCATTTAAAAGGGGTGATACGATAATCTACCAAATCTTCTTTAAATACTTTCTTAATAATAAGTCTTATCATCCATAATGAGACGAGTATGTATGTTATTCCGAAGAGCAACGCACCAATCCCGTAATAGGGTATAAAGACATCCCAAATAGACGCTACAGCTTGACCGAGCGCCATAATTAAAAAGCCAATAATCACTAAACAAAGCACTTTAATCCACTTCATACGATTCCTCCATTAAATATTTTCATTTCAAATCGGTATTAAGCCCTATGTTTAAAACCAAATGGACTATATTATAATCATATAGTATAGTTTGGAAAACAATAAGTTTAAAATACATCATTCAAATAAAATTAATTGTTGAGTTAACCTACATCTCCTATTTTCATTATTTATTTTTTCTAAATTTATATTTTAAAGGAGGTCTTTGAACGGCTTATAAAATTTTTATGATTGAAGATGATGCACAGTTAGCACATTTAATTCAATCTTATCTCACGAAATATACTTATGAAGTCGTCCTTTGTGATAATTATAAAGATTCTTACCTTTTTTAATTGCGCTCATCATCACCTGGAGTACAGTCATTTATCTCAATCAATTTACGTTTATCTCTTATTATAAAATTGCCATGTATTGTAGCTTCATTTACTTTTCAACGGCACTTTATTTTATCATTAAACGTAAATATCAAAATAAGATTTTCAAAGCACTCTATCACAAAAACTAATCTCTCTATTTGAGAGACTTTCCCTCTCGAAAGATAAAATTTTGTCACACTTCTCCGATGATGGAGGAGTGTTTTTCATTGTACTGGCGCATCCTTGTGCGTAAATCATAGATATAAACTTTCCTTAATGTTAATTAATGTTTTCCCCTACCTTATTTAAGCGAGGGTTAATTCTTTTTCTTATATTCGCGTGCTAAAATTCTAATTGCTTGAACAATTATTAATTATAGATTGAGAGGACATCATTATGAAAAAACAGAACATTTCTAGATTATTAATGGGAGCAGCAACAATTACACTTGCAACAATGGTTGCGAATGGAGAAGCAAAAGCATCTGAAGAAACACCAACACAATCACCTGTGCAACAAACACAACAAACACCTGTTCAACAAACGCAAAGAGCGCAAGCGACATTTGACAGTCAACACGTCTCTGATGCGCAACGTGCGTTTTACCACACGTTACATATCAATGGCATTACGGATTCACAACGTCAGGGTTATATTAAACAATTACGTCAAAATCCGAATCATGAAACGACAGCACAAAATGTATTTTCAGAATCCACAAAAGACAGCAACAATCCAGACCGTCGTTTAGCACAACGTAATGCTTATTTTGAAATCATTCACAATCCAAAACTATCATCTCAAGAGCGTGAACGTTACATTGGGCAATTGATTGAAAACCCAGATCACAGTCAACAAATTTGGATAGAATCCAACCGTGTCCCAAGTGGTAATAGTGGAAATACAGCTTCTGAAGCGGATTTCCTAAATTTCACGCAATCAAAACCACTTCAACTTAACCAACATACACAACAATATCAACAAAAACATCACTTACCAAGCCAAAATCAATATAACACTGCAACTGAAGCAGAGTTTGAAAAGTTTGTTTATCCAAACCATAACATTAAATTAGAGCATCAACAAAAGCATCATGAGTACTTAACAAATTTAAATAGAGACAATACTTTAGTCGATGAGGATCTTCATAAAATCATAGATACATTTAAACCTATTCCGGTGTCCCAAACTGCGAAAGCGGAGACACCCTCAGTCAAGTTGGCACCGTTATTCCCTTATAAAGACCTTTCAAATGAAGAAATCTTTAGTCATTTAAGACATTTACGTGACACTAAACAAATCTCTAACGCCGACCTAGAAAGTTTACTTAAATGGTTCCCACCGATTGGCGTGAACCAAAACAAAACTGTACAATTGAGTACCCTTTTCCCTGACAATAACTTGTCTGGTGAAAGATTACTAAATGATTTAAGAGAGCTCTACAAAGTCAACAGAATCAGTAAAGCAGATCTTGAAAAATTATTATCTTATTTCCCACCGATTCCAGTGAAAAACGAAGCGTCTGCCACTAACGGTCAAACACAAAGCGCGACATCAGCCGTGAAAACATCGACAGCTCATGTTGCACAAGCGCCAAAAGTGACGCCTTCAGTCCAATCTGAAAAAGCATCAACAAGCTATTACCAATCGGTGAAAAATTTCTTTAGCGAAAGCTATAACAAAATTGCTAATACGTTCAATGGCTATAAAACAAAATATGAAAACACAAAATATTACGTGAGCACATATTTCAAATATAAAAATACGATTGATAAATTTGTATTAACAACATTAGGTGACGACGCTAGCTCTCACATTAGACCGTTAAAAGTGCGTCCAAATGACAATGTCGCTTACAATGCCTTATTACACGCGCGTAATTTCTTCACAGAAGGCATTAACACAGGGAAAGTCTTACATGCCTTTTACAAACATCCGACTACAGTTAAAAATGTCATTGCGACTGCCGACACAGCTTCTGCACTGAAAAATATTGCGTCTGCCTTTGTTTCAAATTGGTGGAAATAAGTCAGACTTGATGACCGTCGTATCACCTTATTCTTATCACATACTAAAGACACGTGACGTCGCCAAGCGCGATGTCACGTGTCTTTTCGTGTTTTCTATTGTGTTTTAAAGCAAGTGATAGTCTTTAAGCAATGTTTCGACATAAGTGCCTTTAATTTTGCGTTTTACCCCTTTGAGTAGCGTCCGTTGCACTTTGCTGTCTTGCATCACTTCATCGAGTGATTGACGGTCATTCAAATGATACATCGCATTCATGAGTTCTCGTACGTCAAATTCTGTACCAATCGTTTCTGGAACGCCTCGATCGATATTTAATAATTGATAAACGGCCTCCATCGCTGTTCGCACAGAATATTCTGTCGTAAATACCGTATCACGTTCAGTTTCAGCAAAGTTACCGATAAACGCTAAGTTGCGTGATTGATGCGGCACCACAAGTGGTCGGTCGCCTTGTGCGCGTGGCATGAAATAAGCTGTAATGTATGGCATATAAACAGGAATCGTATTCACTTCTTCTTTGGCGAGTTGTTCAATTTGATCCACAGGCACGCCCATATGGTACAGCCATTCTTGGCAGATTTCATGGCCACTACATTCCGTGATTGGTTTTTTAATATAGTCCCCATTCACATCGGAATATAACGCATAAATCCAAGTACTCACTTGGTCTTTCGGTTGTGATTTAAATTGTTGTTGGCGATTGACGGTAAAACTCATTTGCCAATTTGAGTCATCCACCGTAATAATACCGCCTGTCACCGTTTTACCTGCTAATGGGTCCCGTTTACAGAGCTTTTCAATCGCTTGGATGACGGTTTTATTACTTGTCGTCGCTGTTGCTGAGACAAACCAACTTTTCTTAGGAATATTACGATAAAATTTTTCAGGATTACCAAATTCTGGACTCTGTTTTGCTAAATTTTGCCATAATTGCCAACTGCCACCAATTTCTTCTGTTGGCGGTGCAGGCGTATCATTATCCCCATAGGTTGAACTTTCCGTAATACTGCCATTAGTGACAAAAACGAGATCGTCAGGGGTTAAAGAAATAGACTCTCGCTTGCCGTCCCGCTTCATCACAATTTCACGTGCGACTTTTTGAGAAGTGGTGATATCGACTTTAATATCTTCAACTTCAACATCGTATTCAAATTGCACGTTGTGGTCTCTTAAATAATGCACCATTGGCATGACAAGCGATTCAAATTGATTGTATTTCGTAAATTTTAATGCGCTAAAATCTGATAATCCTCCAATATGATGCACGAAACGCATTAAATAACGACGCATTTCCATCGCAGAATGCCAAGGTTCAAAGGCGAACATCGTTTTCCAATACGTCCAGAAATTGGAATCGAAAAAGTCTTGTGTAAACACATCTGTAATTTTAACATCATTTAAATCTTCTTCATTTGTTAAACATAATTTCAATATTTCTTTTTGCGCTTTTGAAGTTAATTTAAAATCCCCATCTGTGGGCAATTCGTGACCTTGTTTTTCAATCAAACGACATCGTGAATAGTTCGGGTCTTCTTTATTTAACCAGTAAAATTCATCCAGTACTGAGGCATCTTTAACTTCTAAAGAAGGGATAGAACGGAATAAATCCCATAAACATTCGAAGTAGTTTTCCATTTCACGACCCCCACGGACAACGTAACCTTTCATTGGGAGTTGGTCGCCGTCTAAACTGCCTCCAGGCTTAGGTAATTCTTCTAAGATATGAATTTGTGACCCTTGCATCTGACCATCTCTAATAAGGAAACATGCCGCGGCAAGAGCAGCGAGACCAGATCCGACAAGATAGGCCGATTTTTTCTCTACATTTTCAGGTTTTTTAGGTCGTGCAAATGCTTCATAATTACCTTTACTATAGTACATCGTTAACACTTCCCTTTTCTATTCAAAAATACGATAATAGATAACATAAAGTACTTTCTACTCTTATTGTAACCTCTCATCAAAATGAGTTGGGCTTCACATTGACTCATGTGTTTCATAAGCTACATATTCTGATAAATGTTCGATAATTGGAGTGTCCTACTATGAACAAACAAGATTTGCGCGTACTCAAAACACAAAAAGCATTGATGCAGGCTTTCACGGATTTGTTAAAAACGAAGGAATTCGACCGTATTACTGTCCAAGATTTGTGTGATGTTGCGGTCATTCAACGTTCAACATTTTATCGACACTATAACGACAAATACCATTTATTAGCGTCTGCGACAAAAACTGCATTAGAACATATTAAACAAGCACAAATCTCTGAACAACATGCGCAAAACCATCGCTTGCGTCTTGAGCAATACATCGATAATTTATTGACGTTTGTCTGTGAAAATAAGGCGATTATTCAACATGTGATTTCACATAATTTGCATGACGAAGTGACGACCATCATTTACAAACAAGTGTATCAAACTGTGTATCAACAAACGCTCGCGGATATGCGCGCTGGAAAACAATTAGATATTAATTTAAATATTTACTCCCACTTTTTAGCCGGTGGGCTGATCAGTATTATTATTAATTGGACTTACACGTCCCACAATCTACAAAGTGTGAAAAGCGTAAAATCGAATATTGTCGCACTGATGGATAGTGCGAGAAAAGCACACTTAAAATAAGAAGAACGATACATAGAAAAACCCCGAAATAGAGACTTTTACGTCCCTATTTCGGGGTTTACTGTATTATTCCATAACTTCACTTTTTTCAGCTCTTTCAGCAACTTTTCTCATAATTGGATCTGTAATCGGTTTTAATATGATACCAATAATCAAAAAGGCTAAGCCGAACGCTATCAATATGACGAGTTTTTGTGTCAAGATCGCAGGAACATAGCCACCCACAGCTTCTCTTAATGCATCAATCGCATAGGAGAACGGGATTAATGGATGTAGTTTTTGGAAGAACTCTGGCGTCACTTCGATAGGGAAAGTACCGCCACCTCCTGCAATTTGTAAGACAAGTAAGATAATCGCCAAGGCTTTCCCTGGGTTTCCTAACAGTGATACAAGTGTGTACACAATTGTCACGAAAACAAATGATGATAAAACCGTGATGCCGATAAACCATGGCACACTTTCAACTTGCGCATTCAAAATGACAATGTCACCGATGGAGACAATTAGGGCTTGAATCGTACCTATTAAATAGAATAAGCCGAGCTTACCGAGATAAATTTGACGTTTCGTTAAAATTGAATCTAACTCTTTATGTTTATTATCTGTCGTTAACAAGCTCACCATTAAGAGTGCCCCCACCCATACTGCAAGCGCTGTATAGAACGGCGTACTCGCTGAACCGTAATCTTTCACTGGGAAAATATCTTCTTGGTTGATTTTAATAGGATTGGCGATGACATCCGCTTGTTTTTTCAAATCATTTTTCAATAAATCAACCAGTCGATCTACTGTGTCATTTTTGTCAATTTCTTTGAAAAGTTTATCCGCTTTCGCTAAGTCACGTTCAACACCTGGTAAATCATTACGGATAAATTGTGCCAGTAGATGTAACTGTTGTTTCGCTTGAGGTTGATTTTCATCTAACAGTTGTACTAATTGGTCATAGCGACTAAATAAGGCTGGCACATTTTGATTCACAGTTGCTGTCGTATCAGCTAAGCGTTGCTCTAATCTTGGCAAATCATTGCGTACAAATGACGCTGCACGCGATACATTATTTTCAAGGGTAGGATAGTAGCGCTGAGCCACTGCCATCGCATCCATGTAACGTTGCTCAATTAATGGTAATTCACTTTGAATGACGTTGAGTCGATCTTTGACTGTGGTAAGTAGAGACTGTCCGTCTTGAATCACTTGATGAATCGTATCTAATTTAGATTGAACCGTCGATAACTTCTGATTGCCATCAGCTAAGGCCGCTGTAATTGTTTTTGAAACATCCACTAAGATTTGATTTAAATCAGATTGAATGTATTGACGTAATTGTCCTAGCGTGTCATTTAAGTCTGGCAATGCTTTCAAAATATCCACGGCTTCTGCTTTACCTGTACTACCATTCGACAATGAAGTGCTAAGCTGATTCAGCTTTTTGATGACATTGTTCACTTGATTGTTCGTAGACTCTAGCTCTTTAATCGGCGCCGAAAGGTCAATCCCTTCTTTATTTTCAAGCTCTTTCATCGTATCGATGAGTTGTTGATTCGTTTGGCTAGTTAATTCTAAACGCGATTTTAAATGATCAAGCGTTGGAACAAAATCTTTCGGTTGATCAGATGAGAGCACCCCGTAAAGTACATTTTTTAACGCTGAAATATCTTTTTGACTGCTCTCAGCTTGTGTGTCTGCTTGCTGAGACATCGTTAACAGCGCTTTAGATAACGCTGATTCCATCGCATTGATATCATTCGCATCATACGGTGACCCGCTTGGCGCGTCACTACTACTTGTACTCATTTGTGCCGTTTGGATGTGTTGATGTGCTGAAGCACTCTGTGGTGCGGTTTGAACATTATTTTCCAAACGATTTGTCACGTTTTGATTTGTATTTTGAGCATTTTGAACATTCCCTTGTATGCGTTGTAAACGTTGGTCAATGGCATTCAAATAACTTTCAGCATCATTCAACCCTTGTAATCCTGCATCGACGCCTTGACTCGCCACATCCACCCCGCGATTGATTCTAGGGAATGCGTTCGGGACATCATTCGATGCTACATTTAACGCACGTTTAATATTTGGCATATACGCATCTAACGCTAAAATCAACTTCGCACGCTCATTTAAGGCAGGCACCGCCGCGTTTACTTGATTCAGCTTATCTACAGCATTTAAGACGTCTCCTTTATGACGACCCAAATTTCTAAACTCATTTGCGTATTGATCAATCTCATCTTGATGACTGTCTAAATATAAAACCTTTTTCGCAATTTCGTTGATTTTCGGTACGGCATGATTGGCTGTAGAAACTGCATCTTTAATTTTATTAATTGTTGGAATTTCATTTTCAAGTTTAACGCCGAGACGATTGGCCTCTTTTAACAATGCTTTGGTCACCGTTTCGTTGAACTTATCATTCGCTTTTTGCACAATCGCACTCGTACCCGCATCTGTCATTTTCGGCGCAATCGCATTCAGTTTTTGATTGACCTTATACTCGATATTCGCGCGTTGTGGCTTTTTACGAAGCGTGCCTGTAATCTCATGGGTAAACGGTTTGGGTATGTACATCGCCGCATAATATTTCCCCATTTTTAAATCATGATCTGCTTTCTCTCGACTAACAAATTCCCAGTCAAAGTGGTCATCCTTTTTCAATTGATCCACCACTGTATTACCGACATTAATATGCTTGCCTCTCACCTTGTCCCCTTCGTCTTCATTGACGACGGCAATTTTTATATTTTTCGTATTCCCATAAGGGTCCCAAGTGGCATCTAAGTTAAACCACGCATAAAAAGAAGGAAGCAAAGAGAGGCCTGCAAGGATGACAAATACAGCGGGTGCTTTCATAATCTTTTTCAAATCCATTAAAAATAATTTAATTGCGTTTTTCATTTTGCACCTCAAGCATATTTTATATTTCTCATACATTTAATTCAAATGGCAGTTTGTTTCTTTCAAATAAATTGTTATAATGAGTTCAATAAGTACATAACAACAATAACGTTGATGACCGTCAACTTTTGTTATAATCATTATCATTTTAACAAGCTGTATTGTCATTTGTATAGAGTAAGACTAAAATTTTTAGAAAGAGGTAAGTTCATGAAAAAACAGAAATTGCTGATTTGCATGCTGTCGAGTACTTTAGTATTGCCATCACTCCCCGTTTCTCACATCCATGCAGAAACCGCTAAACATATATCTGAAACACCCCAATCAGAAGAAACCTCTTCTGATGAATCATCATCCCTCGATGACAAATCAAAATCAGAAGAAACACCCTCTGATGAAACTGCATCATCTAATGAAGAAACACAAACCGAAAAATCTTCCTCTTCAAATAAGAAAGAAGAAAATACAAAATCATCTCAAACAAAAGATACGCCACGTGCAACACAAGAAGAACAACGTGATGAGGATTCCAATCGCCCTTCATCTTATTTGAACGACCATTTTTCAAATGACTACGATTTTATTAATCCTTCGCCTTTCAAATCATTGAGCCTTTCAAATATGTGGCACACGTGGTTCTCTTCAGATCATCAAGCGACAGAGTCGGAGCAACCGTCTCCTGAAACACCATCATCGGAAGCACCAACAACAGACAACACAACTTCAACTGATGAAGCGCAGTCGGCACCAACAACACAGGACGAACCCTCACCAGAAAAACCGGCGACTGAATCCACACCATCACGTGATAACAGTTACCTTTCTGAAAGCGACAAAGCTATTGCCGATGAACTAGATCGTATCAGTGACTCTACGGTACCATCTCAAACGTCAGACGAACAGAACCATACTTCTCAAGAACCGTCTTCTACTGAGGAAACGACGGAACCGTCCACAACACAGGACGCTACAGAGGAAACATCAGAAACACCTGAGACAAATGCTGACACAGATGTGTCTTCAAACGAAACACCTTCAACTGAAACAGAGACATCACAACCCTCTTCAGATGAAGATGCGTCCGCCTCAAGTTCAGACGACCATGTGATTGATGCGGTATTAGATGAATACAGTGAAAAATCAAAAGATACAGCGTCTCACTATGAAAACCAAAAAAATCAAACCACTGAGATGTCAAAAAATCAGAACAACACACAAACAAAAAATCCACAGCTTCCTTCAAAAGAAGCGTATCAAAAACGTGAAGCGCCTAAACAATCTTTTGAAGATGATTTTAAAGATGCGAACTTGAGATCGACAGCTACATTCGAGACATTACCAGGATTCTCTGGCTCTGACGATTCTCAAGACTTTGTGATTGCGGAAAATAAAAGTACACGTGATTTCATAAAAAAAATCGCAAAAGATGCGCATGATATCGGACAAAAAGAGGACATTTATGCTTCTGTCATGATGGCACAAGCAATTTTAGAATCGGATTCCGGAAATAGTGCATTAGCTCGAGCGCCTCATTATAATTTATTTGGTATTAAAGGCGCCTATAAAGGGCAATCCGCAACGTTCAATACACTAGAAGACAATGGCGGTCAGATGTATCAAATTTCAGCATCATTTCGCAGTTATCCAAACCAAAAAGCGTCTTTAGAAGACTATGCCGACTTAATGAAAAACGGCATTGATGGCAACCCTAACATCTACAAGCCTACGTGGAAAAGTGAAGCCCCAAGTTATCGTTCAGCAACAGAACATCTCTCAACAACTTATGCGACGGACTCACATTATGCTGATAAGCTCAACAGCATTATTAAACATTATGATTTAACACGATTTGATAAAAAACAGATGCCTGACCTCACACATGACACTACAACTCCTGAAGAGGCAGGCTCAGACTATAAACCATTTGTTGAAACGGACGGTACGTCTCCATATCCACATGGTCAATGTACATGGTACGTCTACAACCGTATGGCACAATACGGCCTTCATATTGGAGGAGATTTAGGAGATGCACGCAACTGGGATAACCGTGCGGAAGATGATGGCTACGACATCAGTATGACTCCTAAAGTACATAGCGCCGTTGTATTTGAAGCCGGTCAACAAGGGGCAGACAGTGTTTATGGTCATGTCGCATTCGTTGAAAAAGTAAACCGTGACGGCTCTATCGTTATTTCAGAATCCAATGTCAAAGGCCTTGGCGTTATCTCCTACCGCACGATTGACGCACAAGAAGCAAAAGACCTAACTTATATCCAAGGAAAACATTAATAGAAAAGCTCCATGCCCATCACTCTAAGGTGATGACATGGAGCATTTTTGTTTATGAAGACTTATGGGAATGACGCCGTTTGAGGCCCCAGAAGAGGAAGCCACCGATAACAATCATCAATATACCTAAAGGAAGAAGGCGTTGTTTCGCGATTTGGCCTGCTGCCGGTAAGTCAAAATTGCCATTATGATCAAACAGACCACTCAAGAAACTATCTGTCGGTTTAAGTAAAGATAACGCGCGACCTTGTGTCGGATTAGGCAGGTCCGGAATATTATCTAGTAGACTTTTACCATTTAACAATTGGTCTAATAACCCTAATGGATTAAAGAGGTTAGACTGCCCTCTGAGTAACCCTCCCTCTAAAAGACGACTATGCGAAGGATTAAATAAATCTTGCATACGGTCTAAAGGATTAAACATCCCATGTATTTTAGACTTTAACCGTTGGATATCATTATTCGCTTTGATAAGCTGATTTAAATGCTTATCCGCATCTGATTTTAACAATTTGAGAAGTTCTCCACGTGCGTTTGCTTTATTTTCAAGTCGCTCAGCAAGGGCATGGGCTACGTCAGGACTGAATTTAGACTTTAAGATAGTTTCTAAAGCTTGGCGTTGATTATGCGCTTGGTCAAACACATTTTCTAAAATATCATCCGCTGTCATATCAGGGCCGTAACGCTGTTTCAGACGTTCCAAGATTTGCGCATTCGTCGGATTACCTTTTAAAATGTCATCTGCTATTTTCGATGCTTCTGTGCTATCAAAACGCGTAGACAATAAGGTTTCAATTAAATCTTTACGTTGCGTCGTATTTTCTAACATTGAACGTAGTAAATCATCACTCGTTAACGTTGTGAAACGGTCTAATTGACTCACAATTTGATTCGCAATTTGCGCATTCGATTTGCCATCTGTTTGTATCCGTTTTAATACATTAGCCGCTTCTTTGTCGTTTAGCGTCTCTCCAATCAACGCACGTACCGCTTCTGGTTTATTATCCACCGTATTTAAGCGTTGGCGCACAACATCATTTTGTTCATTTAACTCACGTTGGATAGACTGAATCTCTTTATTTAAGAGTGCCTTACGTTCCTCTGATAGATTCGGTTCAGTCGCAAGTTTAGATTCAAAAGCCTTTAAGCCCTCCTCTTTCGTTGCGACGTAATGGTCTAAAGCACCTTGATTTTCATCAGAAACAGATAACAACTGGTGAAGATTCTTTTTCAAATTACTGGTATCGGGCTCTTTTTGATTCAATGTCTCTGCTAAATGACGGGCAGATAATGTCGCGTCATCATTTAAATTTACGTCAGATAGTTTACCCCCATCAACTTTATGAGTAGAAGAATCAACTTCAGTAAAAAAACGGTCTATATTTTGATTGATTTGTTCGTGATTGCTACGCAGTTCTTCTAATTTTTGATTCATTTCTGAAGGAGATTGACGTAAATAAGATGCTTGATTTCCCTCTTCTGTTGATAAAAGATCAACATGAGCCTCTTTTAATAAACGGTCAATTTCATCAATACTTTGTGCTTGATGAATGTCTGTATTCAACTGTGCTTTTTGTTGAGCCGAGAGTGTTTTTAACTTTTGAATATCCGCTTGGCTTTTTTGTATATATGCTTCTAGAGATGTCGGACGCTCCCCTTGTGTCACTTGTTCAGCATGCGCGATTGGCGTAAATTGATTTCCCAATATACCCGTGATGATAATCAAAGTAGCACTAGACATCTTCAATGAACGGCTTAAATGATTGGACTTATTCCAATATGTGTCTCTCACCTTTTTCATACCTTTCTATTTTAGCTCAATAACATTATAGACGTAATTTAACACATTTTCTCGCAAAATCACATGGGAATGTACCTTGAAATTATACTATATTTTGAGATGAAGATAATAGCTCTTTTAGTTATTTTTATTCATCTTTACTAGTGAAGTTATCATAAATTTCTTTTTAATCTCCTTAAAAAATGATAATTTTTTATAGTGAAAATAAAACATTCTATTATTATATTTTAAAACAAACTACCTTATTGGAAATTAGGAGTATGTTCATGATTGGTTAATTAAAAATTTTCAATAATATTTTCAAAAAAATAAAAATACAGAATCGTACCGATGACCTAATGAGGCCTCGGTACTTTTTTAGTGCTATTACAATGTGATTCCCCATAATTCTTAACAGAATTACTATTTCTATATTCCCCTCATTCATATTTAATCCTTGGAAAAGATATCCCTTTAATAGCATTTACTCTCTAAACTTTAACTATTTATAACTTAATTAAAAATCATTAATGTTTAGTTAAGCAGAATTTAATTATAAATAGAACTCCTCACGCTTATAATAAGGGTGATTGTTAGTATTACGTAATCACGAATAATCAATTACTTTGGGAAATAGAAAAAGAGGAGCAATGAAAATGAAATTATCTACAATCGCTAAAACAAGCTTAGCATTAGGAATTTTAACAACAGGCGTCATGACAACACACGCTCAATCTGTAGATGCTACTGGTTTTAATTCTGATGGTGTTTACTTAACACCAAAGTCTACTCAAGAATTAATTAATTACTATAAAAAATCAAGCTTCGACCATCACAATCTTTCTGGACATAGAATTGATAATAAAGTTGAATTCTTAGATGAAACTATACATCAACCGATTGATGTAAGGTTAACTGGTTCAGATAAAGATAGATTTAAAAACGATAGCGATCTAACTAATGTAGATGTATTTGTCGTTAGAGAAGACTCTTCCAGACAAGTCAATAATCAGTCAATTGGTGGTATTACAAAACCAAATAGCCAAGAATACACTGACTACGTTAAAAAAGTACCTTTTTCAATAGAAAGAAATAAAAACGGCCTTAAAACAACTCAAGACCTTCAGCAATATCAAATAAAAAAGGAAGAAGTATCTCTTAAAGAACTGGACTTCAAGTTAAGAAAAGAATTAATAGATAAACATGGCTTATATAGCTATGGTAATAATGCCGGAAAAATTGTTATAAAAATGAAAGACAGAGACCTTGCAAATGATTACTATACTTTTGACTTAAGTAAAAAATTAGAAGAAGAACGCATGGGTGATGTAGTTGATACTAAATATATTGATCGTATCGATGTGGAATATAAATAATAATATCTAGGAGTTTATGATGAGAGAGAATTTTAAGTTACGTAAAATGAAAGTCGGCTTAGTTTCGGTTGCCATCGCGGCAATGTATATAACAATACAAGGCCAAGCGGAAGCTTCTGAAAATGTGGCTGAGGTTAATCAGCCAACAGCAAAACAAACTGTTTTAGAAAAGCAGGTTGAAACGAAACCTCAGCTTAATACTGAAACACAAGTGAATCCAACTGTTCACTCCCTTGAACAAGTTGATCCAAAACAAAAAGAGACAAAAGAAGACGCACAGGAGAACTTTGTTAAATTAAATCAAGTTCAGCCTGGAGACACAAAAATCACAGGTAAAACGGTGCCTAATCAAATTGTTTCACTCACTTTGGACGGGAAAAGCCTAGGCTCTGTTGAAGGTGAGAATGATGGATTTGTAACGGCAAGTGAATCTGGAGATTTTGAATTTGATTTAAAAGACCGAAAAATTGTTTATAACCAAAAAGTGGATGTTTCATCATCAAACTTAAATTTTGAACTTGAGGATGAGGGTTCAGAAGATGAAATGATTGAAGAAGAGATTGCAGAGGCTACTGATACTACAACTACGGGCCGTTACGACAAGGCATACGAAATCCCTACGCAACAATTAGAGAAAAAGAATGGTCATCACCAAGTGTTAGTAGAACCTATTATTCAAGATTCTGGCATTATTAAAGGCCATACATCCGTGAAAGGCCGCGTAGCACTTGCCATCAACAATAAGTTTGTTGATCTAGGTTTTGACGATTTTGACAAAAATACACCATTAGAAAAAGCGAAATCACGTAATGAAGGTATTTGGAAATTTATTGATGACAAAGGCTACTTTGAGTTTGACCTTAAACGTAAACCTTTTGAAAATTATCATCTTAAAAAAGAGGATTTAGTCTCACTTACATTTAAACCTGATGATGAGGAAGAAGCGTTAAATCCATTAATTTTCAATGTTAAAGTAAGCGACTTTGACACTGTCGCATCTGCAACAACAACGTATCGTCCTGATGATGTGAAAAAAGTAGTTACTTTGAACACTGGTGCAGATGATTTAGAAGTTGAAAATATACATGGGTTTGTTTATGAAAGTGATCGCGGAATCGACAAACCTGTAGAAGGCGGTCAAGGCACTAGAATTATCAAAGGTAAAACTAAGTTTGCGTATGCAGTCGTGAACGTCACTTCAAGTCTCGGTGAAGGTAATGAATTCCCAGACTTACAAGTGAATGATAGAGGAGAATTTTCATTCAATGCATCTGAAGCAGGTTATCGCTTAAATAATGGAGAAAAACTTCATTTTACGGTTGTAAACCCATTGAATGGGAACATTTTAAGTAAATTAGTCACTAAAGAAGTTCAAGTCGCTGAGTCTGAAGAACAAAAGAAAGAGAGAGTGTTCGATGAGTTACTTGAAGTGACACCCGCTTATTATCAGCTAGTAGGCGATGAAATCAGAGGCTATGACACCTTGGGCAATGTCCTCACGTATTTCAATGCTTATGATAAAAAAGAACTAGCGCACAATATTTACAAAGGTCACTAAAGGCAACAACAGATGCAAGAATGATGGACCAATGAAAAAATGTATTTCACTACACTCCTTTATTTATAAATAAAAAACAGCGCGAGGGTTATTCAGTTTCTCCCTTCTGAAATAACCCTCCGCTGTCTATATTTAATGGTTAAAGTTATAAAATTGCATAGCGTTACCTCTCAGTACACCTTCAACCGCTTCCATATCTAATCCGCTCTCTTTAATGTACTGTACCCCACGTGTATATTTTTCATCTTGGAAATATGGGAAGTCAGAGCCCATCATAAATTTGTCTTCTCCGAACGTTTCAATCGCATTCACTAACGAAGATCCTTGGAAGTTCGCGGTATCGAACCAAAATTGACGATTTAAAAGTTCATATGGATCGGCATTAAACGCATGCCAATCTTCATAATTGTCTTTAATACGGGTCATGAAAAATGGGAGTGCGCCTCCTAGATGAGAAATGTGAAATTGAATGTTTGGATATTTTTGAGGAATTTCATTTTTTATTAAATGTAATGTGATAAATGTGGATTCTAACGGTGCACCAATGACCCACTCTAGACCGTAGTCATTGATTAATGGACTTTGCGCACCACAACCGGTCGGATGAATGTACAATGTTGCGTGTAGCGCATTCATGGCTTTGAAAAAGTCTTCAAATTGATGGTCAGCAATGGACACTTTATCTTTCACAAGCGTTGGAATCGCAATCCCTACAAAAGCGTCTTTTTTCAATAAGGCTTTTGCTTCTTCAATCGCTTGATCCACGTAAGGAAGTGAGACTGCCCCGTAGGCTAAAAAACGGTCAGGATGTTTTTCCACTAATGCTTCGTATAATGTATTAATCTCATTGGCGCTTTGATGCGCTTCTTCTTTTGTGCCCCATTGTGGCGATTGCGGGGTTGCTGAAAGAATTTGTAAATCGACCCCGGCATCATCCATCATTTTGAATCGTTTGTTTAAGTCATCGTCACTTTCAGATTGATGAATCCCTTTGGCCACCTCTGTCCCTTGACTTCCTAACGCTCCTAGCTTTTCTAAATAAGCTTCACTCCATAAGTGCGCATGTGTATCAATCGCTTTAACATCACTCATTGCAACAACCTCCCACTATTTATTACATCTCATATATTAGTAGTATCACTCGTCGTTATTTTCAAACGTTGTTTCACAGTTATTTCGTTGTTGGAACCTCGTTTTTTACAAAAAAGGCAAGTCCAACACCGATGAGCGCCACGAGCGCCACGATGTAATAGGTCATATTCAATCCAAACACCACACTTGCTGTTCCGCTTCGAGACGTTCCTTGCGCGAGGCTGGTCATCGCTGTCACAAGCAATCCTGTACCTATGGCCGCAGAAATTTGGCGCATCGTATTATTCATCGCTGTACCATGTGCAATATATTTCATCGGTAACGCATTGAGAGCTGCCGTCGTCATCGGTGTCATAATCATGGCGTTTCCTAGCATCATGACAGAAAAACTAAAGATGATGTAGAGTATCGGCTTTGACACATGAATTTGAGCCAACAATAAAGCGCCAATCAAAATAATACTCATCCCTAAAATACTCAAACTGCGACCGCCCATTTTATCAAAAACTTTTCCCATTACAGGAGAAAGCAAGCCCATGACAAGTCCCCCTGGTAAAAGAATTAAACCTGATAATAATGGCGACCAGTGAAGCGTATTTTGCATAAATATCGGTAAAATCGTCATACTGCCGATAAATAACATAAACATTAAAATAATCAACATCATAGAAATGGTGAAATTACGATATTTGAACACTCTAAATTCTAATAAAGGTGTTTCAAGACGCAGTTGTCGTAGCACAAATAATATTAAAATCACGATAGAAAGGATGAGCGTCACATAGACGACGGGGTGTGTCCATCCAAGTTGACCTGCCACACTAAATCCATATAACAATCCCCCAAATCCAAGCGTCGTTTCGATCACTGAGAGGACATCGAAGTTCGGATGCGTTAGTTGTGTCATATTTTGAAGTGTGACATATCCGAAAATAAAATCAGCGACTGCGATAAGCAACACAATTAAGAATAAGTAACGCCAGTCGAAAAAGTTAACAAACCACCCTGACGCTGTCGGTCCTATCGCTGGGGCAAAACCAATGACCAACCCAAACATGCCCATCGCTAACCCACGTTTTTCTGGGGGGAAAATAATGAAAAGAAGCGTTTGTGTGAGTGGCATCAACATGCCTGCGCCTAACGCTTGAACCGCTCTACCGACTAATAATATTGAAAAGTTTGGTCCAATAAAACATAAAAAAGAACCGACTACTACAAACCCGGTTGCTGTAAAAAATAATTGTCGTAACGTAAAACGTTCTATTAAAAAGGCCGTGACAGGAATCATAATCCCATTCACTAACATAAAAATAGTCGTAAGCCATTGGACGGTATTACTTGAAATTTGAAAATCGTGCATTATTTCAGGCAAAATGGTCGCAAGCAACGTTTGATTGAGCACCCCAATAAACGCGCCAATCATCATGACGGCAACGACACGTTGACTGCCCTTTTTATCCATCACTGTCTGTTGTATACCTGAATCCACTTTGAATAACCTCTTTTCTATAAACGGAATCAACTCTCTTTTATTTTATTCGGAATCAATTCCGCTTGTCAAACAACTGAATTCTATAAAAAATACCCACTGTCCTCCGGGGTTTTCACCGAGTGACAGCGGGTGGTCTTTAACGTATTGATGGTGCACTTATTTCTTGTGATTCTTATTCAATGTAGCTCAACGGCAAACCACTTTCCAATGATTGGCGCACATCAATGACCCGTTGATTCAAAGAACCTTTGTAGGCTAAATTCGGTTGATACAAAGGCTGAATAAAAGGACCATCTACCAGTACATCAATCAGAGATAACAATTGATAGCGGAGACCTGTATCACGCGCCAAATATTCAAACAAAAATCCTGTCCAGACCCACAACGTTTTGCGAGGACCAAATCGTTTACGAAAGGCTTCTGCCAATTTTAATGTGATATCAACATTACAAAAAGGTTCCCCACCTAAAATGCTTAACCCCGCAATATAGTCAGGTTCACATGCCTTTAAGATTTCAGAAAGGACCTCATCCGTGAACGGCTCCCCGTAAGTAAATTTTTGCGCGGCCACGTTATAACACCCCTCACATTGAAAGGGACACCCTGAAACGTATACACTGACGCGCACCCCTTCGCCATCGACAAAACTCTGTTGTTCAATTTTAGCGATATAGCCGCGACCTTCTACAATATCAAGAGTGCTCATGAGGATCCGTTTCCTTTAAATGTTTCACACGCGCACAAATTTCTTTTTGACGTCCTTCAATGACCGGTCTTTGAACTGGATTTCCTAAATAGCCACACGTCCGCTTCACCACATCAATCGTTTTCGGATCATGATTCCCGCAATGTGGACACATATAGCCTTGCGCCGTCGTCTCAAAATCCCCTTCAAATCCACATTCATAACAGCGGTCTATCGGGATATTTGTCCCTAAGTAGCCGACTTTGTCATAAGCATAATCCCATACCGCTTCAAGCGCCTTTAAATTATGATTTAATTTAGGATACTCACAATAATGAATAAATCCACCACTCGCGTAATGCGCATAGTCTTTTTCAAAATCAATCTTTTCAAAAGGCGTCACATCTTTACGGACGTCATAATGAAACGAATTAGTATAATACCCTTTATCTGTAATGTTTGGAATCGCTCCAAATTTTTCATAATCTAAACGGCAAAAACGATCCGTCAATGATTCACTCGGTGTACTATAAATGCTAAACCAAATCTCCGTTTCTTCTGTCCATTGCTCTTGATAATCTTTCATTTCTTTTAATATCTCTAATGTGAACGCTTTGGCTTCAGCATTCGTTTCCCAGGTAGGTCCATAAAATACAGTGGCAACTTCATATAAACCAATGTATCCCATAGACACTGTCGCCCGTTGGTGTTTAAACAGTTTAGCAACGGCTTCTTCCGCTTGGAGTTTATATTTAAATGCGCCGCTTTTATATAAAATCGGGGCGTTTTGAGGCGTCGCTTGAAGCACACGTTCTATCCGATACAGGAGCGCTTCATGGAGAATGTCCATACGTTCATGGAACAATTGCCAAAACGCGTGTTTGTCCCCTTGAGATTCAATCGCGATTCGAGGCAGATTGAGCGTGACCACACCTAAATTACAACGTCCATTGTTTTCAAAATGCCCCTCTACATCACGCCAAGCCGGCAAGAAAGAACGACATCCCATCGGCGCTTTAAAATCCCCTAAAATGTCTACGAGTGCATCATAATTTAGAATATCTGGATACATGCGTTTCGTCGAACATTCGAGCGCCAATTGTTTAATATCATAATTCGGATCATCTTTACTAAAATTAACGCCTTTTTTAATCGAAAAGACCAATTTTGGAAAAATGGCAGTCATCCGATTTTTACCGAGCCCTTTAATCCGTGTTTTTAAAATCGCCGTTTGAATTTTTCGGCTCAATTCATCTGTTCCGAGTCCGAAACCAAGTGTGACAAATGGCGTTTGTCCATTTGAAGTGTATAATGTGTTAATTTCATATTCTAAACTTTCAATCGCATCGTGGATATCTTGTGTCACTTGTTGATCGATATAGTCTTCTTGCGCCTTAGCTTTCACAAATTGTTCAGCAACTGCACGGTGATGTGCCTCATTATGACGGGCATATGTACTCAACAATTCGTCAACACGGTCTACTGTACATCCCCCGTATTGACTGCTAGACACGTTCGCAATAATTTGAACAAGTTGCGCCGTCGCCGTTTGAATCGATTTAGGGGAGGTCACATTCGCATTTCCAATTTCAAACCCATGGGCAAGCATGGACTCTGCATCAATGAGACAACAATTCGTCAACGGTTGAAACGGATGATAATCTAAATCATGAAAGTGAATGTCACCATTTATATGTGCTTCTGCCACGCGTTGAGGTAATAAATGTTCTAACGCATAGGACTTTGAAACCACTCCTGCAGTTAAATCTCGCATCGTTGAAAACGTGTTGCTATCTTTATTTGCATTCTCATTCACTACCGTTGGATCTTTTGTGATGAGACCTTGTAAGGCAACCTCAAGTTGTTTCATTTCACCACTCCATTCTATATATAGTACCTATTGTTAATTTAAAACACTATATATAGTAGTTCAAACAAAAATAGAAGTGTTAACATAACTGTCATAGCATTGTTGAGAAATTTTGAACTTTGAAGCGTAAACAATTCTAAAATGAATGAGATTATAAAAAGTTCAAAAATCAACTCCACCGTTGAAGATATGAAAAAACAACGAACAAAGTCTCACACAATGTTCGTTGTTCAATAGGAGAAAACCCCTTGTCAATTATTGATTTTTCACGTCAATCGTTGCTTTAATATACTTTTCTGCTTGTTCAAAATGCGCACGTTCATCGGCATCTAGTTCAATGTCAAATACATGTGCCACCCCTGAGCGATTGGTTAACGTCGGTAAACCGATAGCTAGTGCTTTCTCTTCGTTGAGAGAAGTGAGTGGTAAGATAGATTTTTCATTTAACATTAAGCGTTTGATTAAGTCGACCGTCGTTTTAGAAATCGCCGCATTCGTCCATCCTTTATTTTTAAGAACATCAAAAGCGACTTTATCGACTTTTTGTGTAATGGCTTCTTTATTAATGGCCGGTTTTTGAGACAATGTTTCAAATTCTGTTAATGACATCCCTGAGATAGTCACTTTACTCCAAACAGGCACCGCATTTTTACCATGTTCACCGATAACAAATGCCTCAACACTTTTAGGGTCGATGTCGTAATGATCCGCAATCAACGTTCTAAAGCGTGCACTTTCAAGTAACGTCCCTGTCCCCATAATTTTTTCATTTGGATAATCATTCGCTTGTGTCGCAATATAAGTCATCGCATCTACAGGATTTGAAATGAAAATGACGAGGGGTTGTTGCGTCACCGCATTAATTTGATTCATAATATCTTCAATTAAAGAAATATTCCCTTTCGTTAAAGCCGTACGATCCGAAATTTCAGGGTCCATAGGGACACTTGCGGTAACGACCACCACATCCGCATCTTTTAAATCGTCGTAAGTTCCTTGGATAATCTCAATATGGTTCGTCGTTTTTAATCCTTGAGTATGGTGGTGATCGAGTACTTCACCATACGCTAACGTTTCATTGGAATCAATGACAACAATACTTGAAAACAAGTTGGTAGACTGCACATCTGTTAAAATTTGACTTCCTACTTTTCCAACACCAATAATACCTAATTTCATCTTATCCTCTCCTTTATTTAACGATTTTAAGTGTTAAAGCATATTTTAATATAATACGATACAGATTTAAAATAAAAACGTAAAATGTCGTGTATTTTCAAACAAAAAAGCCGTCAACTTTAGTAGTTTTACGGCTTTAAAACGGGGCCTCCACTTTTGGAATTATTCCCCTTGGTATGTTTTAACTTTATTCGTTTTCATATCAAAATATTTCAGAGATTGTTTACGTTTTTCTAATTTTTGTTTGGCATCAATACTGTAATCATTGTTGTATAATGTCGCTTCCCAACTCCCATACATTGGGTTCGGGAAAATAATATATTTACTACCAAATTCATCTTCATGTTGTCTTACTAATTCATCACGAGATTTCGGTGTTGCTGATTTAGGCTCATCAAAATCAAGTAAATTGTCACCAAATAGCATCACTAAGTTGTAATCTGTACGTACTTTATCGCGACGTTCTTCCTTACTCTTATCGCCTTCTTTTTTAAGTAACACATGTTTTTTATCAGCTTGAGGTAGCTTTTCTTTTTTCAAATTTTTAATTGTCGCATCTAAATCTTTTTCATGCGAACGGTCTGACACATAAAAAATTTCAACATCATGTTTATCTGCATATGTTAAAAAGTCTTTCGCACCATAAACGGGTTTAGCTTGCGCACTCTTCACCCATTCATGCCAACCTGTTGGGAAAGATTGCCCCTTTAAAGTACTTGCGGCTTGGTAGGGAGAGTTATCAAGTACAGTTTCATCGATATCTAGCACAATCGCTAATTTTTTACCGCCTTTATGGTGTTTAATTTTTTTGCTTAACGCTTCTTTTGCGCTGTTATACCCTTGCGCATATAACGCTTTCGCTTCTGCAGAATTTTGGTACCACGCCACACTCATGACATTTTGTTCGCCTAATTGCTTCGTGTAGTCATGTTCATGTTGCGCTTGAGTTTGTTGTGTCGGTGCTTGTTGTGTTCCCGCAAACGTATCGGCAGGAACTGTTGAAGTGATCATACCTAGGGCTAAAAGTGTCGTTGCTGTCTTTGTCCATTTGTTCATAATATCCATTCACCTTTTTATGTATATTGTATAAAATTAGAACAATTAATTATTGTCTTATACGTTTATATCATAAGTGTTTTTATGAAAAAGCTCAACAATTATGAGAGCGTTTTAATGGGTTTATTTTCTGGTGCAAATGCTATTGAAATGGCGTGTTCACATTCGCCTCTTCTGGTATTTTTAAAATCTTTTAATTTAATCAGGCTTTGGTTCTCCTCTCTTGATGTTAGTAAAAATGAAAAAATCCCTTTAAGTGCCATTAATATCAACACTTAAAGGGATTTATATAGTTTTTAAAATTGATGAACGCAACCACTTTTTATGGTTTGTTTCACATCCATGTGCTCATCAAGTATCACAAGGTCGGCAAGTTTACCTTCTTTAATACTGCCTTTTTGGTCATCAATACCTAATACTTGTGCTTGATTGAAGCTTGTACATCTCCAAAGCGTTTCTAAGGAGTCTTCAGTAAATGCCATTAAATTTCTTAAGCCTTCGTTCATTTTTAAAATACTTCCTGCTAATGAACCGGTTTTTAAATGCGCTTCATTGTCTTTCACAATCACATCTTGTCCGCCAAGGTCGTAACAACCGTCTGGCATACCTTTCGCACGCATTGCATCAGTAATTAAGTAGAGATGGTCTGCCCCTTTTTGTTTATAGGCAATTTTTACTGACGCTGGATGGGAATGTACGCCATCGCCGATGATTTCGCAATTGATATTTGGGTTTAACCATGCTGCGCCGAACATTCCAGGATCACGATGGACAAAAGGTGTTCCGGCATTATAAAGATGTGTGACATGTTTAACCCCTATTTCAGAAGCATGGTTGGCTTGATCGAATGTGACCTCTGAATGCCCCATTGAAAAAATAACGTCATTTTTCATGGCTTTAATTGTTTCTTCAGCCCCTTCAACTTCAGGTGCAATGGTCACAATTTTAATTTGACCCTGGGCTACATTTTGTAAATGTTGTAATTGATCTGGCGTGGGTCTCTGAATAAATTTAGGGTTTTGTGCGCCTATTTTATGTTCAGAAATGAAGGGGCCTTCTAAATGGACACCAATAATGTCAGCCGCTTCTATCCCTTTTTGGTCCTGTTGCACTTTAACAATATTTTTTAGCGCGCGCTCAATCGCTTGAGTCGATTGCGTCATTGTTGTGGCAAGAAAGGAGGTCGTTCCCTCTGATAACAACTGAGAGGCTAAGTGTTGCAGTCCTGTATAGGAAGCATCCATCGCATCTTCACCATATCCTCCATGAATGTGTATGTCTATAAATCCAGGAAGTATATGTTGCCCCTCTGCATCAATTGTTTCTAAGTCACCTGTATAAGGCCCTTCTTTAATTTCTTTAATCGTGTCATTTTCAATAATGAGATATCCTTTAGGAATTCGACCTGTTTCCGTGTAGATTGAGCCATTCACGATTGCATAAGACATAGTATACCTTCTTTTCTTAAATATTTTCTTTATTCATCCTCATCGTCAGAAGTTAATAAATCATTAATATGAATTATCCCATCTTTTGCTTTTTGTGCATAGTCTTCTTCTTGGCCAATCATTTGCGCATTAATATAGCTAATAATCATAGGTAAGTTCATACCCGTGTAAAGTTGATAATGTTCTCCTTGCATAATCATCTTTGAGACTGTATTCGCTGGTGTGCCTCCTTGTAAATCTGCAAAGACGACGATGTCATCTCCCTCATGAACAAGAGCTTTAAAATGGCTTTCAAAATCTTCTTGTCCTTGTTCAGGTGTTAAGGCTACCGTATATATATTTTCTTGAGGACCGAGTATCATTTCAACGCTGTCTTTGATGCCTTCACAAAATGAGCCGTGACTGACTAAAATCAATTTTTCCATAATCTACCCATCCTTTTTAAATATTTGTAATAACGCCTAATGCAGATAAAATAATAGAAACAATAATCACGATAAATATGGCTTTAGTAGAGTTCATATTTTTTCGACCTAGCAACCAATAAATTGCAAAAACAATAATCAGGGGTAATAAACGTGGTAATATCATATCTGCATTATTTTGAATATTAATCGTTAAATCACCAATTTTAGGTGCCCATGCAAATTTAGCACGTATCATTGTAGCTACTAATGCGCCTACCATAAATACACCTAATAAAGTGGCTGCATTGGTTAAGGCTTCAAGTCGATGTTGCATGGTTGTCACTAACGAAATCCCTTCCTTATAGGCAAACTTCAATTGTTTCCATCTGAAAACGATAATCGCCAAAGTAGCCACAAACCATAACAACGCACCAAACGGATTGCCATCTTGAGCCATATTTGCAGCGATTGCCCCAAAAATTGTAGGAATTAAAGAGGCGAAAATGGCATCACCGACTGCCGCAAACGGTCCCATCAGACCTACTTTGATCCCTTTGATTGATTCTTTTGCCGCAAATTGCTCTTTTTCTTCCATTGCAATATCAATACCTGTAATAATCGTATTGAAGAAGTTACTTGTGTTGAAAAATTGCGTATGTGTTTGCATCATTTCTTTAAGTTCAGGAGTATCATCGCCATAAATTTTACGTAGTTGCGGTAAAATTGTGTACAAATAACCCGAACCTTGCATACGTTCATAGTTCCAACCCAACTGATAGAAGAATAAACTTCTAATATTGATTTGTCTAAAGTCTTTGTCAGTGAGTTGATAAGGTGTTTTTGGAGGTGTCCCCGTTAGCTTATCTGTATTTTTCATGTTCTTAGTGTCAGCAGTATCAGATATATTGATTTTATTTTGATCATAGTTCGTCATCATCAATCTCTCCTTCACCCTCAACATTTTCACTATTTTGATTATTCTGGCTATTAGAAGTTGCTGATACCGCTCTTGGTGTAGATGAGCGTTTATATTCTAAAGCCGCAAAAGCAAAGCCAATTGCAGCAATTGCAAGCATAGGTAATGATGAGAACGTCATATCAAACTTTTTATCTAATCCTGCCACCGCAGTACCGAGTCCTGACATGCCATCAAATAGCGTCACCATAATTGCTGTAATAATAAATCCAAAAATAAAATATGGATAATGTTTTTTTAATGGTAAGTAACGAAGTAAAATTGCAAAACCTACTGCCGGTAATAGTGCGCCAGCGACTGTTAAGCCATCTCCAAGCCATTTTAAATCTCCATTTAAATAATTCACAATGCTTTTCACCACGCCGCCACCGAATACAAGCGCTAAACATACAGGGATCGCACGAGATAAAGCCCATGGAATTGCACCATATAAGAAGTTACGTTCAATCCCTTTGTAATCCATTTGCTCAATTTTTGCATCAATACGATGCGCAAAAAATGTATTTGTGAATCGCGCAAGAATATCTGTTTGAATCATTAAACTGGCCACAGGCACCGCTAATGTTGCAAGTGCTTGTTGTGGATTCATCCCTAACGCTACAGAAAACGCTACAGCTAACACTGTTCCAGAGTTTGCATCAATACGAGACGCACCGCCAAAGGTACCTACACCTAAGATAGTTAACTGCATCCCACCACCAATGATAAGTCCAGTCGTAATGTCCCCCATGATTAAACCTGAGACAATCCCTGCAAACACAGGATGTCCAAAAATGTTGAATTGTAAATCATCAAGAATTTGATAACCTGCATAAATTGTTAATAATAGTATCTGCCACCACATAATTTCCATAGCAAACACCCCCTATTTACTCTTTAATTAATGTCATAAAATCTACAACTTTGTCGTTTGGTACCATTTGAGAAATAATTTTTACACCTTCATCTTTTAATTTTTGAAAGTTTTCAATATCTTCGTCCATTACGTTGATTGAATTTGTGATTGAGCGTGTTTCATTCGTTTGGGACATGTTGCCGACATTGAGTTCCTCTATTTTCACACCGTGACGTACAAGTTCGACAAATCGATCTGGGCGTTTCGCAATAATCATCACACGTTGTGAATCGTATTTACCATTTATAATATTTTGAGCCGCTTTTTCTATAGGTAATACACTTAATTTAATCCCAGCGGGAGTCGCTAATTTAAGCGCTTGTTTATCAATATCACTTTGTGCGACTTCATTATCAATGACCATAAAACGACTAATATTTAATTTGGTTGCCCATAAGTTTGCGACTTGTCCATGAATCAGTCTTCCGTCAATTCTATTTGCAATAATTGCCATATTACATCTCTCCTTTTTTAATTTGAAAACTGTGCTTTTTTCAATAAATTTATAGATTCACTAAATTTTCCTTCTGTATCAAAAATAATGATCTCGTTTTTTCCTTCTTTTAATAAAGCTTTTGAAATATATAAAGACTGCGTCGGCCCTATATTCCAATAACGGCCAATGTTAAATCCATTTACTAATACGATTCCTTTTCCAAATTGACGCATATCGATATGTGTATTTTCAGGATGCTCAACATCAAACACATACTTATAAAAAGCAGGATGATTGGCATGCCATGCATTTTCAAAATGTTCTTCCTTAAGTAACTCAAAATGAATATCATAGTGTTCCCAGTTCTGAACAAAATGCAAATCTTGCATTAAACCTTGGCCTAGTCCTTTGCGTTGCGTCGCTGCTAGCAATTTGTAGCCATAATTCACGCGTCCCATATTTTCAACTAAAATATCTATCGTAGCATCATCTTCCAATGCGACTTCAAACTGATCTCCTATCTCTTCTTGGTAGGCCTGATATTCCAGTTGCTGATTCACGTAAAAATGAACACGGTCTCTAGCATCAACGATACGGAATTTTTCTTTATCTGTTTCTTTTTTAATAGTGGTTCTATACAACATATATCCATATCCTGTGCCCGCTTCTTCCATCGTTTGCGGATAAAAATGAAGCGTTTTATGGGAAATGTCCTCTAAAATTTCAAATAAACTTACCTTACCAGCTAATTGAATATTTTTAACTTCCATGAACGTTTTGATTTTCGGCTCAAATTGTTCAATGGACGGTAGCGATTTTTTCAGCATTTTTTGTAAGGCAAAATATTTATCATTCGGGTTACCTGCTTCATCTAAAGGCGCATCATAATCGTATGAGGTCACTTGAGGTAAATCTTTCGTTCCACGTGCTGAACATCCGTTCCAAAAACCAAAATTGGTACCTCCGTGAAACATATACAAATTTACTGAACCCATTTCAATGGCCGTTTGCACTTCATTTGCCAAATCTTGACCATCTCGTTTAATAATGTCTTCTCCCCAGCGATTGAACCAACCATCCCAAAATTCCATACACATTAACGGCCATGTTTTGCCATATTCTTGATGAAAGGCTTTCAAATTTTCAAAATTTTGTTGGGTGCGAGAGCCAAAATTACCAGTGGGTAAAACATTATCTTTAATCATGCTTCCGGCACGTAAACATTGCGCCCATGCACCATCTGACGTCACAAAAGGCACCACAACGCCTTCATTTATCATCATGTCTTGAATGGCACGTAAATATTCTGCATCTTCACCAAATGAACCATATTCATTTTCAATTTGCATCATAATGATGGGACCACCGTTATCGATTTGTAAGGGCGTTAAAATTTTAAACAGCTCATGAAAGTATTTTTCTACTTTTTCTAAAAATTTAGGGTCACGTGAGCGAATTCTCATATTTCTATCATTCAATAGCCATGCGGGTAAACCTCCAAATTCCCATTCTGCACAGATGAAAGGGGACGGCCTTACAATGGCATATAAACCTAAATCATGTGCTGTTTTTAAGAAAAGTCCTACATCTTTATGACCCGTAAAATCATATTCTCCTTCAATCATCTCGTGAAAATTCCAAGGGACATACGTTTCAACTGTATTAAATCCGAGTGCCTTTAAATTATAAAGAGAATGAGCCCAATCCTCTTTAGGCATTCTAAAATAATGAATTGTTCCAGATAATATTTTGAAAGGCTTATCGTCTAAAAAAAAGTCCTTTTCAATTTTAAATCGACTCATGGAATAACCTCCTATACTATTCAGGAATAGGCGTTGCCGTGCGCTGATTCACTTGATTAAGGGCGATAAGATTTTGTAAGCCCTCATTCTTTAACCATTCCTGTGCTGCTTGTTCTCCATCGTTCATTAATACCTCTGTGGCACCTTTCCAAGTTGCACGCCCACATAGAACGCCATTAAAACGAGCACCATGTTCAGATGCAAATACAAGCGAATCATTGAATAGCTGTGCAGTCACCCCAGCGCTTAAATAAATATAAGGCAGGTCGGTCGCCTCACTTTGCGCTTTAAAGGCTTGGGCGGCTTCCTCTTGCGTCATTATGACTTTTGAACCAAACCCTTCAACAAAGTTCATATTTACAGGTATTTCGACTTTTAATGTATCCACCCCAAAGCGTGGCTCACTAAACAATTTCATCGCTTGGTTGACTTTGTGCGGTTTTACTTTAGCAAAAGCTTCACCTTTTTCGTCACCTATAGTGTCGTCATAAGTTAAAATCTCTAACAAAAATGGTACGTTTTCTGCTTTACACTCTGAACCCACACGCTCTATCATCGCTTGTTTCTTTTGGTTAATTTCTTCTGATTCATCCACATCGTAATAAAGTAAAAACTTGATAGCATCGGCACCCATTTGTACTAAACGTCTTACACTTTGATTTTCAATGAGTCGTGGTAAGCGCCCAGGTTGTTCTTTGAGATATCCCGTTTGTTCATAAGCTAAAATCAAACCAGAATGCGCATCATTTTCCTTTATCGCCTCTGTCCCAAACTCTGGATCCACTAGAAAGCTTGACCCTTCTGGAGTCAATGTTTCAGCGACAAGTTTTTTAAACACCGTCAAATTCTCAGTGGTTCCCTTATCACCTAAAAGGTTCATTAATGCTCCGCGTTGGTCTACTGCGACTGCGGCATAAATTCCGTTTTTATCTACTAATTTACTTAAATCTTTTGTTTTCAATTACAACCGCTCCCCTTCTACCTCAGTTTTATTTTTCAACTTTTAACGATTCAATATTATTAGTAAGGTCTACTGATGGGTTAAAAGTGTAGGTTTAGTCCGCTGTTTCCAAAGGATAGATGGTAACCCCTTTTACTACGCGATTAATAAATCCATCAGGACTTGGATTGTCGGGATTTAAGCCTAAAGCTACCGATTTCTTCGCAGCCAGTAATTGGCCAAACATGAGGTAGAGTAACGCTAACTCTAAATCATTGAGGTTGGATGACTCCGGTAACGTGAGTGTGTGAGGACGCTGTTCTTCTTGAGCATCTAGCACGACGATTTGATATTTATCTTTTACTTGGTCCACCTCTTCAATAATGTCTACTTCATATTGACGAATATAAGTATGATTACTGCGTAGCATAATAAAGATGGCATCCTCGCTCAAACCTGCTTTAGGACCATGTCTAAACCCAAGTGTTGTTTCTCGAGCGATCTCAATCTGACCTGATGTCAGCTCGTTTAATTTCAAACTCACTTCTTTAGTTAATTCTCCAATTAATCCTGTTCCTACGTAAAAGACCTTTGAATAGTCTAATTGACTGACTGCTTCTGCTTGTTTTTCAATCCAATCAAAATTATCATGCGCAATGTCGAAAAATGACTCGTGGTAAGTTCCGCCAAATAGGACATAAACCGCAAATAACATTGATGAGAAACTAGACGTCATCGCTAACGATTTGTCATTCGTTTCATCAGGAAGGACGATTTTAAAAACATGATCATTTTCTTCAGATGCCCCTAAAAAGCCTTCTTTATTGTTTGTGATATACAAGTGATACGCATGCTTAGTCAGTTGATTCGCAATTTCAACGGTTCCTTTTGTCTCTGGACTATTACCTGAACGTGCAAATGAGACGATTAAATAAGCCGTGTCCTCCTGAATGTACACTTCGGGGTTTGTCACGAAATGAGTCGTCGGCACAGACTCAAATTCAAAGGCTTTTAAAAGGTCGGAGTGACATGCCATGCGTGCCACATCGCCGACATAAGCACTAGAACCTGCACCAGTGAATAAAACTTTTAACTTTTTCCCTTGATTTGCATCTTCGATATGTTTGATAAATGCTTTAAAGCTGTCTGCTTTTTGAGCAACGATATCGGCTGTACGACGCCACATCTCGGGTTGTTGCTTAATTTCTTTATAAGTATCTGTTTGATTTAACACAATAATAACCTCCTTGTTGGTATACCTTTACATCAATTTGACGGTATATTTATATTTATTGCTGCCGGTAATACTTTGGGTATATTCAATCACCGCATTACCGACATAACTCAAACGTTCAATATACATCGAACTGTCATTTTCTTTACCATTGAGTAGCGCAGCATGTTTTTTACTAAGTTTGCTTGCTACTAAATTTTCATATGCATTCGTAATTTGAATGTTGTAATGTTGATTCAACGTTTCATAAAGTGAAACTTGATTAAAATCATATTGATCTAATCCCTCGCAAAGCGCCACAGGCAGGTAACTCACCTCATAAATGAGTGGCTTATCATTGGATAAACGCAATCTTTCTAATTCATATACACGGTCACCTTTCTTAAGCCCCATTTTTTCTTGTAAAAACGGTGACGCTTCAATACTTTGAATATTGAGCATTTTCGTACTCGCTTTGTCACCATTTTTTTCTATTTCGTCTTTGAAGCTATATAAATTGTTTAAAAACTGTGTATATTGATTGCCCAATACAAACGAGCCTTTACCATGTTCTCTTTTAATAAAATGATCCTTTTCTAAAAGATCTAACGCTTCTCTCACTGTAATACGACTAACCTCGAAATCTTTGCAAAGTTTTCTTTCTGAAGGTAATTTACCCCCTTCTGCGTAAGTTCCAGATTCTATCCCTTTACGAATAGATTCATAAACTCGAAAGTACAAAGCTGTATTCTTTTTATCCACTTCCGCACCTCCAACCAACTGGTTATAACCACTTATAGTATAACTTCTGTTTTTTAAGATGTAAAGGCTTACATAGAATGTAATTTTAAATTCTTTTTCAAACTTAGTATATTTTTAAAAATACCAATACAATTATGATGCGCTTTAAAAATATAGATGTTTATGTTAATCCTCGTTTAGTGACACAAGGATTACTACATGCTTTTAACAGAACAAGATAGGAATAACATTAAATACAATAAGTTGAAATGATAATATAAAAAGCGAAGCCCAAAAAGGACTCCGCTTTCTAATAGAACGCTTATCTATTCACTACTGACCACCAAGAAAATATTAGCCAAAGCATTCAACCTTCTTTTAAAAAGAACTGTTTGAGTGCTTTTATCTACTAGTGAGATTCATAGCGACACATGTTCTTGTTTCATCATTTGATAGCCTACAGAGAGATGCGTCCGAATATATTGTGGATTTTTTGGCCTAAATATAATTTGAATGCATAACTTCTTCCTACAATCCTTCAAATACTTCTTTCCTTTATCTAAAATAATAATTTCGTACAAATTTTTTAAAATCAACATACTTATACCATTGTGACTATTATGCATTCTATCCCTTAATTTATCTATCTCCTTTCATAACCACAATAAGAAAATCATGTCCAGTGACGTAATGCCACGTTCTGATTAAGATATAGATATATGCATTTTTGTCCTATATTGGGTCATCCTCGTTAAAAAAATAAAGGAGCGCAATTGCTCCTTTTTACAGTTAGTAAGATAACTCACAACTTTTGGTCCAACCACTCATAGATACACCACTAATAGTTTCAGGACAATCTTTAGTGACTGTTGGAATAATACCACCTGCGCCCACTAATGTTTTTAATTCCTTATGAGACACAGATTCAGTTGTATCTTGGACAAACAGTTCTGCATTTGTTTTTCATTTAAAAAAATCCTAATTTAAATCTCATTATGCTTCTAATTTGTAAGTAATAGCTTATAATTTTACTAACTACGTGTAATGTAGCAAATTTAATGTGCAAAAGTCAATAGTTCACTACTTATTAAAATATTAATTTTTTTAATTGCTTTAACTTCTTGCTAAGATTGTAAAAACCTTCATATTCATCATTAACACTTATATACCATACTATAAAATTTTATTTTATATTTTATACCTATTATTTCAAAGTGTTTATAGAGTATATCACTACTTTATTTACTATTTCGTCATTAGTAGTGTTGCTATTTTTCCAATCATAATAAGATGAATTTCTAAAGAAAAATGAAGCAAATCAGTTTAAATACAGTTTAATTAACCAAAAATTTGTTAGTCTACTTCTTTATACCTCCATAAATAGAGCGATGAAGAATTTTATGATGTTAAAATTCTTCATCGCTCTATATAACTCGAATATATAAGAAAGCGCTTCAAGAAAATCTCCCTTATATCATGATATAACAACGTCATCAGACCATTTATCCTATTCTAACATTACAGTTTAGTGTGTTGTACCTAATATAGCTTTAATATCTGTATCATTTTCAATACACGTTTGAATCGCAATTTTCAACCCTTTTGTCATCGTTTCAATCGACATAGAGGGCTGGTTTGGCTTTTCAATCACTTGTTCTGGAGCAAAAGGCACATGGATAAATCCGGTTTTCAAGCCAGGATAGCTTGTTGCCGCTAAATACAAGAGTTGATACATAATATGATTACATACGAATGTGCCTGCACTATTTGAAAGGCTTGCAGGGACACCTTCTTTCTTCATTGCTTCCACCATTCTTTTAACAGGTAACGTCGTAAAATATGCCTCTGACCCTTCTTTTTGAATCGGTTGATCAATAGGTTGTTGATTGTCATTATCTGGAATACGCGCATCATCAATATTAATCGCGACACGCTCAGGTGTCATTTCATATCGTCCTCCCGCTTGACCCACTGCTATCACCATATCGTATGTTTTCGTTTTGAATTGTTCTTTAATGACCTCAATACTCTTACCAAAGACAGTTGGGATTTCTAATATATCAATGGGATGGCCCTTAATTTCAGAAGGCAAACCTTTTACCGCTTCAAATGCAGGGTTTACTTTTTCACCACCAAAAGGATCAAAACCCGTAACTAAAATATTCATATGAACTCCCCCTTTTTAAAATGCTAAAATATACATTAATCCAATATGTATAAAAATTAATAGCACTGCCATTGGAATTTGTGCTTTAATTACACCCAGTTCATCTTTCATTTCTAATAATGCGACAGGCAAAGTGTTGAAATTCGCAGCCATAGGTGTCAGTAACGTTCCACAAAAGCCACCCGTCATTGCAAGTGCCCCTGCAATCACTGGGTCCCCACCGATAGCAATAACAAACGGAACACCTATACTTACGGTGATTACCGTAAATGCTGCAAAGGCATTCCCCATTAACATAGTAAATAGAACCATGCCGATTATATATGCAGCTGAGCCAATTAATGCATTCCCCTCAGGTAAAACGCCAGATATTCCACGAGAAATGGTTTCGCCCACGCCACTCACAGTAAATAAAATCCCTAATGCTGCTAAGAATTGAGGTAAAATGCCAACCGTTCCGATTTGTTGAACTAATCGATCACTATCGTATAAACCTATTTTAGGTTTTGGTCTTAAAACGATATATCCAATAATCAATGCAATTACAGATGAGGCCCCAATACCCACTGCGCCCCCAAGTGGTGTCCAAGTAGAAATAATAATCGCAATTACGGCTAACGCAATCGCCGGAATAAATAACTTCACACCGTATTGAGCAGCACCACGTTTTTCAATTTCAGGGTCAACCTCAACAATTTTTCCTATTTTTACATTTTTAGTAATGGTTAAAGCCCCCATCGTTAGTACAAACACACCGTTGAGCCAATTAGGAATATACGGTCCTATGATAAAAGCCAAACCTAATATTATCCAAAATAATGTTGTACCGATACGCTTTTCGTTTGATGGGTTACGAAATACACGCCAAGCGGTATAAAAAAATTGTAATCCAATCAATATGTAAAACAACTCTAGAATACGATTAATGACTATTTCATTCATGTGGATACCCTTCTTTCACATCATATCTACGTGCTAATTTACGATCAAAGTGAATATTTTGTATGACCCCAATCAATAACGTCGCAATCGCAATTGGAATTGAATATAATACAATCTCTACCGCTGAGACATTAATATCAATAGACTGAAATGTCGATACAATAAGTAACACACCTGAAGAGCCTACAAATAAATTTTGACCAAAAAAGTTTCCGTAATTCTCCATTGCAGAGATATGTGCTTTAAGTTTTTCTTCATCTTTACTATTTAAATTCTGTTTATATTTCGTTTTGGCCGCAGCTTGTACCATTGGATTCATTAAAGGTCTTACAAACTGTGGATGCCCTCCAATACGTATTGAGGCAAGTCCTGCCAATTCCCGAATAAAAAGGTATAAAGACATAATACTGCCTGACGTGATGCCTTGAACCTTATTAATCAATAGCGTTGCTTGTGTTTTAAGACCAAATCTTTCAATCGTGCCGACCATTGGTAACGTTAAAATAAATAGAGAAACCATCCGGCTATCTACAAACGCTTTGCCAATCGTATCTAAGATTTCGATAAAATTCATTTGAGAAACGAGTCCAGTGACAACCGCCGCGATCAACACCGTACCAATCGTATCCCATTTGAAATAAAAGCCTAATACAATGATGATAATACCTAACAATTTTAACCATTCCATTTAGTCATACCTCCCCTTTTTTCAGTATAATATAAGACTTTCAATAATATTTCAATTTTCCAAATATTCAAATTATTTATACTTAAATAAATTGATACCCTATTTTTTCTCTAGTGCTAATACATAATCGATAATCCTTTTTTGTTTAAGTCGTTAAAGTGTGGTAACATCATCATGAATTAAAAGTCGAGATATAATATAAAGGATTTAAGATATGATGAAAACAAATTTTTGGCGTGAATTGCCACGCCCATTTTTTATTTTGGCGCCTATGGAAGACGTCACAGACATCGTTTTTCGGCATGTTGTGAGTGAAGCCGCACGACCAGATGTGTTTTTCACTGAATTTACCAATACTGATAGTTATTGCCATCCTAATGGGAGACAAAGTGTTCGAGGCCGCTTAACATTTAGTGAGGATGAGCAACCCATCGTTGCGCATATTTGGGGTGACAAACCTCAACATTTTCGTGAGATGAGTATCGGTATGGCCAAGATGGGCTTTAGTGGGATTGATTTAAATATGGGTTGTCCTGTAGACAATGTGGTTAAAAACGGCAAAGGATCCGGATTGATTCTACGTCCTGAAACTGCAGCAGAAATTATACAAGCCGCTAAAGCAGGGGGGCTACCCGTAAGTGTTAAAACACGCCTCGGTTATTATGAAATTGAGGAGTGGAAAGTATGGTTAAAACACGTTCTTGAACAAGACATTGCGAACTTGTCCATTCACCTCCGAACACGTAAGGAAATGAGTAATGTTGACGCGCACTGGGAATTAATTGAAGCTATTAAAACAATGCGCGACGCGGTTGCACCGCAAACCTTGTTAACTATAAATGGCGATATTCCTGATAGACAAAAAGGTCTCGAATTGGCTGCCAAATATGGTGTAGACGGTATCATGATTGGTAGAGGTATTTTCAATAATCCTTTTGCTTTTGAAAAAGAACCGCGTGAACATACAAGTAAAGAATTATTAGACTTATTAAGATTACATTTAACGTTATTTGATACGTATTCAAAAGATGAAACGAAACGATTCAAAAGTTTACACAGATTCTTTAAAATCTATGTACGTGGCATAAAAGGGGCAAGTGAACTAAGAAACAAACTTATGCAAACCCAATCAACAGACGAAGTACGTGCATTGCTGGATACATTCGAAGCTCAACTGGAAGAAAACGAGCAATAATAAGTTATTAAAACATAAGGAAGTCTCTTAATAGTGATTATCTCATCAAAACACGCCTAAAAGTTGAATTACAACTTTATAGGCGTGCTTCTTTATGAGGTCGAAAATGATACTCTATTTAAAATATAAATTGCTTTCTTTAACTATATTAAAGCAACGTATCACTCTGATTCATTAAGCGATTATATTCTTCTAAATATACTTTTTCAGCATCCGAGCCACGTTCTGCAGAATTCATTGCGCGGTGCCATAAAGGATAAATCGGTTGGGGTTGCGTTAAATCTGTAATGGTTTGATATTCTTCTTTCGTTAATTTGAGTTGATATGAAGCAATATTCTCTTTTAGTTGTGCTTGATTACGAGCTGCTAGTACAATAGAATCAACATTCGGACGCTCTCTTAACCACGCCAAAATGATTTGAGGGACGGTTGCATTATGCGCTTGAGCAATATCTTGAACGCACTCAATGAGACGATAAAACAACTCATGATTTTTCACATAGGGTTCTGCCCAACCATCACCTTGACGTGTATTCGGTTCTCCTTTTTTCTCACGCGTAATTTTACCAGTTAGCAATCCTTCTCCTAAAGGTGACCAAATACTGTTCCCCACCCCTAAATCTACTCCTGCAGGTAAGAGTTCATACTCCGCTTCTCTAGACTCAGGTGTGTAGTATATTTGTTGAGCAATGGGGGGTGCCATATTATTTTCCACTGCAGTTGTATACGTTTTCGCTAGTGTCCAACCACTGTAATTAGACACACCCCAGTAGCGAATTTTACCTTTACGAATCAAATCATTCATTGCCTGGATAGTTTCTTCAACGGGTACTTGACCATCCCACGTATGAACATAATATAAATCCACGTAATCTGTACCTAATCGCTTCAACGAATGATCAATTGAACGCTCTATATTTAAGCGTGATGCACCAACATTATTTGTAATGTCATTGTATGGAAAGCCTGTCTTTGTACTGATCACCATTTCATCTCGGTGATGTCTAATGCCCTTACCTAATGCAAGTTCTGCATCGCCTTTCGCATATAAATTTGCAGTATCAAATTGATTAATGCCCTGATCTAAAGCGTAATCTATAAAATAGGCGATGTCTTTATCTGACACACCACCCGCATTTTCAAAACCGTTCGTTGCAGAAAAAGGAACAGACCCTAAAGCATATTTCGAAACCCTTAATCCTGAATTCCCCATTTTTGAATAGTCCATAAACACTTTCCTCCTTGAATGTCATCTTTAATGAGATTATTCCCTTTTTAAAGTCACTTAAATGTTGACTTCTATAAATTGAAAAAATAAATTCAACGCTTACTAAACATCTTAGGAGAAGTGAATAAATATGTTTCACTCTTTATTCATAGGGTAAAATGTTAATGTACTTAATTTTAAGGAGGAATAGTGCCATGAACTTTGATGATATTAAGAAGAAAGGGCAAGATCACTTAAACGAACATAAAGATGAGTACATTGAAAAAGGTAAAGAATACGCTAAAGATAAATTCGGTGGCGACAAAAAAGACGAAAACAAAGACGAAAACAAATAATGTAGTAAGTTAACATGCTCATATGAACGATAATAGACTGCTTTCAACCGAAAGTAGTCTTTTTCATTTGAATTCTGAGTGAAATATGGTGTGACATGATGAATCATTGCCCTTTCAAAGTCACAACATTGAAATAAGACAGTTGGTAAGTCTAACTTTCATGATGTATTAACAGGGTTTCACTTACTCCATTTTGCTCGTGATGAAGAAATGATTTAGAAATAAATAAAGAAGAAAACCATTTGAAAAGTTTGTGAGACTATCAAAAGGGAATGTAACCACTAACAAAGGAGGATGTTATAATGCCTTTTGTAAAAAGTAGAATGAAAAATGATTTAGCCGAAGACCCACGTGTTAGTGAAGAAAGCTTCACAACAGACCACGAACTTCAAAACAGCGCATTTGAACGTTTAGGTAAAGACATCGTCATTATTGAAGTTTTATCCATTATGAATATTGTCTTTGCGGTTCTCTCGCTTTCACTTTTAGGTTTATTATTAAGAGAGCGAAACAAATAGAATTTATATTTTAAAAACCCTGTGCCCTTATAAGCTAGCGCAGGGTTTGTTCGTGTATCGTTTGTCATTATTTTATCAAATCATTTAAGTCTGTGATATCGAAGTTTAAGATTACTTAAGCTCATGGTTAGAGAATTATGAGTTTAATCGAGATTTTAGACTCCTGTCAGACTTCCATGTTTTATTATTTGACCATAGGATGAATTAACTCAAACTTCATGTCTATAGTCACTTTCTTGTAGTGGTAGATGAAATACGCGATTCACAATTGTGTGACTTAAATTTCTATGAATACTATTTTGCATCGTTTACATTTAATTGGATAGCATCATTTTATTTAACTTTATAAAAGCTTAATCAATCATGTCCTAAAATACCAAAGGTCATATCACGAATAAAAGCAGACCTGTAGTTTTGGGATTCATTTTCAAGATTTTTCTTAAATTTTAAAATATCAAAGGGTTGATCAACAAGTTGATACTTTTTAATCCTTGGCAATATAATATCTATTAGCCAACCAAAATCATTGCTATTTGAAGTCTGAATCACTGCTTCAGCCTTATAATCTATGACATCTATATTTAATTTATGAAATAGCGAATAAATCTTTTGTCCTATGTGTATATCCCCACCTTCCTTCTCTATTGTTTTCCAAACTGTTTCAATCGCATATTGATGTGTAGGAAGTTGTCCGCCCCCACACCTCCATTAATGGCATCACTTTAAAAAACTCATCATTTATGATACGCTTCCCCTCTGTTTATCTTAAACGCGCGATACACTTGCTCTAACAATACGACGCGCATCATTTGATGTGGGAAGGTCATTTTACTGAATGATAACGCAAAATTGCTTCGTTTCATGACGTCTTGGTGTAAGCCGTTCGATCCTCCGATGATAAAGGTAAAGTCGCTTGCACCTTGCGTCATGCGTTGATCCAATTCTTTGGCGAGGCCTTCAGAGCTCAACATTTTCCCTTGGATTTCTAGTGTGATGACTGTGGATTGGGGTTTGACTTTGGCTAGAATGCGTTGGCCTTCTTTTTCTTTCACTTGCTCGATTTCTTTGTCACTCATAGTTTCGGGTGCTTTTTCATCTGGCACTTCGATAATGTCAATTTTTGTATAGGCACTTAAACGTTTTTCATATTCTGCAATGGCCTGTTTCCAATATTTCTCTTTTAATTTTCCAACCGCGATGATGGTGATTTTCATAATTTCCTCCAGTTTGTTTATAACTCTTGAGTTATCCACAAATTATTCAGTTATTCACAGGTTTATCCTCATTATACCGAATTTGCATAAATTATTTAACACTAAACTTCGATTTTATCCACTATAATTGTGAATAAGTCTGTGTATATGTGTATAACTTTGTGAGTAAAAGGGTTATTAACATGTGGATTATTTATAGATCTCCACTTTTGTGCACATATTTGGGGATAACTTTTAGCGTTTTTTGCACATTTATTCATGTCATTTTATCAAATTCACACTTCATGCGGTATCACAATTTTCAGTTATGTATATGTCATGAATGTCTCTTTTGTTCAAAGCACTCTCTTTGTATATTTTCCTCTAAGCATAGAAAAACCGCTTTCTATTAAATCGGAATGGACTGATTACATTAAATTAAGAAGTTAGGAAATAACGGATTGCTTTATCCCTTTTTCATTTTATAATCATAAAGTTTTGAATATTAATGGCTATTTTAATACAACTTAAATCAGTAAAATTGAGTTGCTAAACTAGATTTTAAGCATAGGGTTGCGAATAAATATAGCAAATTTGATTGATTCCAAAGCCGAGACTTCTGAGGCATCTAGCCGAATCCGAAAATCCATTTTAAGATTGAGATTGTCTCAATCTTAAAATTAGTTGAGGTGAGGCGCCTAGAAAAGCGAGGCTTTACGGAACAATCAAATATATGTAATTATTTATATATCAGTAGGATTTACTATAGAACTAGAAAAACAGGAGCCTATTTTTGGGCTCCTGTTATATGAAACACATGGTGATGTATAAACCGAGTAACGTGATAAAAAGAACGGAGATGGTGATAACAATGCCTATTTTAAAGTACAGGCCCCAACTGATTTTTACGCCTTTTTGATTAAGCACATGGAGCCACAATAACGTCGCGAGTGAACCAATAGGTGTGATTTTAGGTCCTAAATCAGCACCGATCACATTTGCGTAAATCATGCTTTCTTGAATCTGTGCTGACACTTGTGCTTGACTGATCGCAATCGCATCAATCAAGACGGTCGGCAGGTTATTCATGCTAGATGAGAGGAGTGCCGAAATGAAGCCCATACCCATAATACTTCCAAATAATCCATAGTTTGAAATGGATGTGAGCACATTGCCTAAGAGTTGCGTAATACCCACGTTTTTGAGGCCATACACGACGATATACATGCCTACTGAAAAGAACACGATATTCCACGGTGCACCTTTCATGACAGCTAGCGTATTCACGGCATGTGAAAGATTATAGCCACCGTACATGCGATGAAGGAGACAGGCATTTTGAGCCATTCACTCAAAACATAGCCAATCATTAACAAGATCAAGATACCCAAGCGAGTCGGAAGAGGGTGACATCTTTAATCGCTGTATGCGACGCTTTTATATGTGTTGCATCAAAAGATTTTGGCACTGCTTTTTTAAAATATAGCCATGAGACGACGATGTTCGCGCTTAGCGAAAAAAGGTTCGGTATTATCATGTGTTTGAGATAGTCCGTAAATCCTATTTGAAAGTAGTCTGCCGAAATGATGTTCACCAAATTACTAATCGCAAATGGTAGTGACGTCGCATCTGCGATAAATCCACAAGCAATCACAAAAGGGAAGACTGCCCGCGCTTTAAATCCAAGGTGTCGCACCATAGCTAGAACGATGGGCGTTAAGATTAACGTTGCGCCATCATTCGCAAATAACGCCGCTATAATAGCGCCTAACAACATCATATAGAGAAACATTTAAACCCACTGCCTCGAGAAGCATGAGCTATATGAAGCGCTGCCCATTCAAAAAGCCGATTTCATCTAATATAAGAGAAATAATAATTAATGCGATAAATGTGAGCGTCGCATTCCATACGATATGTGTCACGGTCACCACATCGTTTAGCGTGACCACACCGACGAGAAATGCGATGAGTGCCCCTGTGACAGCAGTAATGCCGATGTCTACTCCTTTTGGTTGCGATATGAAAAATAATAAGGTGAGACCAAAAATAATTACAGCGAGTAGCGTCAGCATCATACATCAGCTTGAATTTTAGAAACGTTGTCCTGCTTTGATTTTTTAGACATCCCGCTTCCCCCTTAGTGCTATCCCAAATTTGAAAAAAGGGTTAAAAACGCCTTCTCTCGTTTTTAACCCTTCGTGTCGTTACAATGTATAAATCGGTGTCGCTTGTGCTTTATCTGTATCGCATAATTTCACTTCATTGATGGTATCAATATCATGTTCGCGTAAAATTTGGCCGACACTCATACGCGCCAAATCTTTCATATTGTTGTCTTGTGAAAGATGCGACAAGTAAATACGTTTCGTTTGACCCGTAATGACATCTGTCATCGCATGTGCAGCGTCTTCATTCGAAACGTGACCCATATCACTTAAAATACGTTGTTTCGTCTTCCAAGGATAGCGACACATGCGCAACATATCGACGTCGTGATTGCTTTCAAAAATAAAAGCATCACTTCCTCGAATCATTCCTTTCATACGGTCAGACACATAGCCTGTATCCGTAATCATCGTTAGCTTCTTATAGTCATTATGGAAAATATAAAACTGCGGATCAATCGCATCATGTGAAACATTAAAGGACTCAACATCAAATCCCGCAATAGATTTTGTTTCATATGGATTGAAAATAAATTTTTGTGCAGACGGAATACGTGAATCTTTCTTTTCGATACACGTCCACGTTTTTTCATTCGCATAGACGGGCAAGTTGTATTTTCTTGCGAGCACGCCTAAGCCTTTAATATGGTCGGAATGTTCATGTGTGACAAGAATCCCGTTTAAATCTGAAATTTTTCGGTCGATTTGATCGAAAAGTGCTTCCATCTTCTTGCCTGTTAAGCCGACATCGACTAACAAACTCCCTTTATCACTTTCTACATAAGTGGCGTTACCTGTACTCCCACTTGCGAGGACACTCATTCGTATCAAGTGACCACCCTTTCTATTATTCTGTAATTTGCGGATTTGACGATACCGCTTCAACGTAATACGTATGAGGTTTTCCATTTTTATTGACGGTAATTTCCCAGTTCGCTTGTAAGACTTGTACGTTCGTTTCTTTTACGACAGTGTAGTAGCCTAAACGAATACTGTCTACAGATTGACCTGATTTTAAATATTGGTTGTAATATAGCGTTTCAATCGCTTCTCGTGCGCTAAGGACATCACGTGGTTGGTTATTCTCACCTTTAGACGGACGGATGTCTTCCATCGTTGACTGTGTATAGGATGTCGCTTTCTTCCCGTCAACATCAAACGAGAGACGCGCACGATTATTATTCATAATTGGATAACCATCATACGTTTGTTCATAGATAATTTTACCATTTCTTGTTTCATGATATTGATAGCCCGTTCCACCGTATACATTCGCATCGATATATGGTTTCAGGATAGAAATCGGGTCTTCATTCACATTCACCGCTTTATCCATTTTTTGCGTCAATGTAAAGCCGTCATTACTTGTGTCAGCTTTGTCATCATCTTTGGCTTCACTTTCGAAATTGTGGGAATCTGCGGTTATTAAACGCATTTTTACACCCTCGACGTTTGGCATATCTTTCGGCAGTTTAATATTTTCTTGTTCAAAATTCACCGCATTTTCGTTATCAGAATCATCTACATGTGATTTGTTCACTTTATCTACGTAAATATAAATTAAGCAGAGATTCGCGAGGAAGAAGACAATAATGAAAAGGGTTTTTGCTCGTTGCCAGTTCACGGTTTAATCAACTCCCCATCTCTGAATTCATACCACGCATTATTATACTTAATATACCACGTGGGCACAAATTGACTATTGCGCTGAATTTCAAGGCCATCACTGGATGCATTGTTCGTCACCATACGGTAACCAACTGTCATCAGTTGCACTTTGCCAAAATCCACGCGCCCATTACTTGCTAACTCAGAGCGAACTTCTTCAGCTTCTGGTAAGACTTTCGGTTTTTCACCGTTATCGACCGTCACATTTGTCTTCAACAATCCTCGACTGTATTCAAAGATGCCTCGTTCGCCCCAAATGACTTTAATTTGGTTACGAATGGTTGAGTCAAAAATCGGTCGACCGTTGACAAACATTTGGTAGACCATTTCACCTTTGTCACTATTGGCTTTAAACAAACGAAAATCGTCTGTAAACCCACCATGTTTATTTATAAAATCAAAGGTTCTTGGTATCCCGACATTCATATCTCTTGTACTATGTTCGTCTTCGGATAAATTCGTATAACTGTAGGTTTCTTTGTTCGCATCATAATTGACCATGCCTGTATTGTTATTGTAAGTCGTGTTGCCACTTTTCGTTGTTCGCACAATAGGCGTATCGTCAAATAAGATTGAATTTAAATCTTCGACATTGATATTACTAAAAATCGTACGGTACGTGCGTAAATCTTTCGGTTCTTTCGGCGCATATAAATACGTCGCATTATTGACTGTTGTTTGATCCGTCAATATATCTGTATACGATTCTAAGCTCGAGGACATATTACTTAAATATTGATTAATCGTCTTAACAGAAACGTTGGTACGCATTCGAATCGCACGATGTCGCTCAGCATCAATCGCATAAGCGTCTACTTTTTGACGCTGCCCAATATCTAAAATAATACGGTTAAACTTAAAATTCGCCGGAACTTTTGCCGGGACGTTCATCACTTCATTCAAATACATCGCAAGCGGGGTGTCTGTCGGGTAGTCAAAAATGATTAATCGATCACTTAACGTATTTAATGCAAGGCCGTTATCATTTTGAAATTCTTCAACTTTCGATATGTGATGTTTATCGAATAACTTGGCGAAATCATTTACATAAGGGGTCGCTGGAGCACCTTCCATCTTCTCCCCATCCACATGTATCATTTGTAAGGGAGTCATCACTTGGCCCGCATCTTTACCGTAACGCATACCAATCGCCTTCGTATTTTCTTTATTCGTATCACTGTAAGTGTCGTTCACATCGGGTGAAAAGTTCCATATCATGAACGTTAAGACGAGACTCGAAATGACGAGGAGGGTTAAGATGATAGATTTGATTAACTCTCTAATCCGCATCCCAATCACCATCTTCTATCATTTCACATGGTAACGTAATGAATATGGACGTACCTTGACCTTCCACACTGTTAGCCCAAATACGTCCGTTGTGGGCTTCGACAATTTCTTTTGAAATGGCGAGGCCTAAACCTGTCCCGCCCATTTTACGCGTTCTCGCTTTATCCACTCGGAAAAAGCGGTCGAATATTTTATCGACTTTGTTAATCGGTATCCCGATGCCGTTATCTTTAATGCGTACCGTTAATCGATTATGAACCGCATTTTGTTTCACGTGAAACTCCACGCGTTTTTCACCTCGAGAATATTTAATCGCATTCGTAATGACGTTATCAAATACTTGCGTCATTTTGTCTGGATCAATTTCTGTAAAGATGGATTGTTGTGGAATGTCGCGGACAAAGGTTGTATCTTTGGCGGACATTTCATGACGGTTAATAATTTTATTGATAAATAGATTAAAGTCGACAATTTCTTTTGTGATTTGTTCGGTTTCATTATCCATTTTTGATAAATGAAGGAGATCGTTCACGAGTCGAATCATACGCTCGGTTTCTTCACGTGTGACAGATAAAAATTGTGGCGCAATGGATTCATCTTTCCAAGCCCCTTCTTCTAACGCTTCGATGTAACTGTTCATTGAAGTTAATGGGGTGCGGAGCTCGTGCGACACGTTGGCCACGAATTCCCGACGTTCTTTTTCTACTTGTTGTTGCTCTGTAACATCGTGAAGTACGGCAATATAACCCGTGACAAAGCCGGTATGTTGCACAATATTACTAAAGTTTACCCGGGCAATAATGCCTTCTTCTTCATTAATGTCGAGGAGAAAGCTATCATGTTCCTCACTCAACTCTTCTAAAGTATAAGTATCCCGTAAGTCTAAAATATCGAAAATATGTTGTCCTGTAACATCTTCTTTCATTTTACCGAGCATTTTAAGTGCCATATCGTTAATAATACGGACACGGCCCCGTCGGTCTGTCGCAACAATACCGTCACTCATGTGGGTAATGACAGAGTCTAGACGACGCTTTTCACTCTCGGTATTGGCTTGTGCTTCTTGTACACGTTTTGACAAGTTATTGAAGGCAAGCGCCAACTCACCAATCTCGTCATTGCCGTAGATTTTCACACGCTGTGTATAATTCCCTTTTGACATCTCTACCGTTTGGTTACGCATATCTGTAATCGGTTTTGTAATCGTCCGTGCGATAAAGAACCCAAGAATCACTGTAATGATAAGAGAAATCAAAGTTCCGACGATAAAGATTTGGTTAATGTTGCTTAACTGGTCATAGACTTGGTTGATATTGGATTCGATATAAATATCGCCAATAATTCCTTCACTTGTGGTCACAGGCATATTTTTCACCCAGACACGTTGTTTTCCTTCACCATAATCTTTAAGTACTGTGTCTGAATTTTCTTGCCCAAGTGACAGTGCTTTTTGAATGGAACTTTCATTCGCTTTTTGATTGATCATATGACGATTCGATTGTTTCGAAGTCGCTAAAATGATTTGATCTGTATCGATGAAACGTATTTCAATCATTTCATTACGGTTGGCGTACTCATTCAATAAATTTTGAATATCTTTTTGGGTGTTTGTCGCCCCATTTTCATCCGCATATATTTTCTCGATACTGAGCTCTATTTGTTTCGCATTTTGGGAGATATTTGTCTTAAATGTCTCGGTCATTTCTTTTTCAAGACTGTTTGTGAAATAAAGACCGATAATTTGCATACCGATAATGATGAGTAAAACGTAGACAATAACGAGCTTAGTGTGAAGGGATTGAAATTGTTTTAACCACTTCATATTAAGCATCATCCTCTAATCATGTTGTTGAAGAAAATAACCAACACCACGACGTGTGACTATATAATCCGGGTGAGAGGGATCATCTTCAATTTTTTCTCGCAAGCGGCGAATCGTCACGTCAACTGTACGTACATCACCAAAGTAATCATAACCCCAGACCGTTTGAAGCAGATGTTCACGTGTCATAACTTGTCCCATATGATTGGCTAAATAATGAAATAATTCAAATTCACGATGTGTTAAATCAATATCTTTGCCACGCTTTTTAATGGAATACGCATCAGGGTAAATGACAATATCTTTAATCGCAATATCATTAGATTGCGCTTCAGCCTCTTGTGTCGGTTGTGTATAATGACGACGTAAGTTGGCTTTCACACGTGCAATTAATTCGCGCGTACTGAAAGGTTTAGTCACATAGTCATCCGCGCCTAGCTCGAGCCCTAAAACTTTATCAATTTCAGAGTCTTTGGCTGTTAACATAATGATTGGCATATCGTATTTTTTTCGAACTTCGCGGCAGACTTCCATACCGTCTTGTCCAGGTAACATAATGTCTAATAAAACGATGTCCGGTTCTTGTTCGTAAATTAAATCTACGGCGTCGTCGCCATCGTAAGCGACGTAGACTTCGTAACCTTCTTTTTTCAAATTAAATTCTAATATATCTGCAATTGGTTTTTCATCGTCGACTACGACTACTTTTCTTGCCATATGCTTTGACCCCATTTCATATTAAAGTGCAAAATTATACGTTTCCAATTGGCATAATCCTATATCTTATAATGTATCACTTCTAAAGGGCAAATTCTATCTATTTACTTGAATCCCTTCTGCTCAAATAAAAAAACAACGGCATTAAGTCTGTTCCAACTTAACCCATTGCTCTTTATATCGTACTCACATTTTCCTATATTTACGTATAAAAAAATGCCCATCCATATTTGGATGAGCAATTAGCGGTCCCGACGGGAATCGAACCCGCGATCTCCTGCGTGACAGGCAGGCGTGTTAAACCGCTCCACTACGGGACCATATCATGGTGACTCCTACGGGACTCGAACCCGTGTTACCGCCGTGAAAGGGCGGTGTCTTAACCGCTTGACCAAGGAGCCTCTTTTGAACACAAGATTGATTATAGCACCCCCATTTCCTGAGTGCAAGACAATTTTTAAATTTTTTTCAATAAATTTTCACATACGCTTTACATTGTTTAAAAACACACTCAAAAGTCTGTCATATCAATATGTTTCACTTATGGCGTGAAGCGTTAGTTTACTATAATATCAGACATTTTTCACATTTAAAGGGGGGTTCCTCAACTAAAAGTCCTCTCATAATGTCAGTTTTATTTTTAATAACGGGTAAAGTAAATCAAACAATACGAGGAGGTACAGATAAAATGCCAAAAAAGCCACAAGCTCAACTCAACTTTAGTGAACAAAAAAATGCGAAATCATTTATTTATAAAGCCCTCTACCAACTGAATGATGTTGTGTTAGGTCTCATCTTTTTAATTGGGAGCTTTTTATTTTTCTCAGAGACGACTGTTTTTCAAGGCACCGTACTGTTTGTCATCGGAAGTATTCAAATGATTATTCGACCACTGATTGCAATGATTCATGATTTACATATGGCGGCACTTGATCGTCATCACAATGACAAATCCACGTCTAAATCGCGCTAATATGCGTCTTTTCTTCATGTAAAACAAAAATAGGGAAGTCTAACCGCAACGTTACGGTTAGACTTCCCTCTATAAGATTAAATCCATAGTTTTTCAACGATATTCGTTTGATTACGGTCAGGACCGACAGAGAAGATAGAGATGTGGACGTTACATAATTCAGAAATGCGTTCTAAGTAGCGACGTGCATTATCTGGTAATTCGTCTAGACTACGTACGCCTGTAATATCTTCTTTCCAACCTGGTAATTCTTCAAAAATTGGCTTACAACGTTTTAAATCATTCAAGTTCGCCGGGTATTCTGTAATTTCTTTACCGTCTAATTCGTAAGCTGTACAGATTTTTACTGTATCTAAACCTGTTAAAACATCAATCGAATTGATAGATAAGTCCGTAATACCGCTCACACGGCGTGAGTGACGTAACACGACTGAGTCAAACCAACCGACACGACGAGGACGACCTGTTGTTGTTCCATATTCACGGCCGATTTCACGAATGTGATGGCCATCTTCATCGAAAAGTTCTGTTGGGAATGGACCATCGCCGACACGTGATGTGTAAGCTTTACATACGCCAACGACTTTTGAAACTTGTGTAGGACCTACGCCAGTACCTACTGTCACGTTCCCTGCGACAGGATTACTTGAAGTGACAAATGGATATGTCCCGTGGTCGATGTCTAACATGACACCTTGTGCCCCTTCGAACAATACTTTTTCATTTGCGACAAATGCATCATCTAAAACTTTTGCAGTATCTGTCACGTAAGGTGCTAAACGTTGACCCGCTTCGTAATATTCTTCAAAAATCTCTTCAAATGAAGGTGCGTCTTGTTTAAACATACCTCGGAAGTAATCATTTTTATAAGCTAAATTCTCTTTTAAGCGTTGTTCGAATACTTCTTTATCTAACAGGTCTGCCATGCGAATACCTATACGTTGTGCTTTGTCGACGTAGGCTGGGCCAATCCCTTTTTTCGTCGTACCAATTTTATTATCACCACGACGTTCTTCTTCTAATTCGTCTTGCTTTAAGTGGTATGGAAGGATGACGTGAGCACGGTTCGAAATGCGCAAGTTATCAGTTGCAACCCCACGTTCATTTAATCCGTCTAATTCTTTTAATAATGCGACAGGATCTACAACCACACCGTTACCAATAACAGATAATTTTTCTTTATAGAAAATACCTGAGGGTACTAAGTGCAATTTGTACGTTTCACCGTCAAACTTGATTGTGTGTCCTGCATTATTACCGCCTGAAAAACGTGTAATGACATCTGCTTGTTCTGCTAAAAAGTCTGTAATTTTACCTTTTCCTTCGTCTCCCCATTGTGTCCCAACTACTACGATTGATGACATAAGAGCACCTCCAACGTTTTCTCAATTAACCAAAGTGTATTTTACCAGTCTCACAGTTGGAATGCAAACCAAAAAACGAACGTTAAATTTTAGAATCATCTCTTAAGAAAAACATATTAGAAAATCTCATTTAACCTTGTCACAGCGCATAATAAGCTTATTTAAGACAAAAACTAGAATTCTTCAAAAACATACTTAAGTTGAAATTAGGCTTTGGAAACGAACAAAAATCCGTACATTAAAAACAAAAATTTGCTTAATGTACGGAAAAATATTTTTATATTGTATTATTATCCCATTTCAGCATGGGCATAATCAATGTCTGTAAACTTATTATATTGTTTCATGAAGTGTAGTTTCACTGTACCGGTCGGGCCGTTACGTTGCTTGGCGATGATGATTTCAATTTCACCGTTTTCATCGTTCGTTTGGGGTTCAAATCCTCCGTCATCGTCATCCTCTTCTCCTTCGCCACGATTGTAGTAATCATCACGATATAAAAAGGCAACAATATCCGCATCTTGCTCAATAGATCCTGATTCACGTATGTCACTCATCATCGGACGTTTATCTTGACGTTGTTCTACCCCACGTGATAACTGACTAAGGGCAATGACCGGGCACTCAAGTTCACGAGCAATCCCTTTTAACATACGAGAAATTTCAGAGACTTCTTGTTGACGGTTATCTGACGCACGTGAGCCACTGCCTTGGATTAACTGCAAGTAGTCAATCACAATCATATCAAGTCCGTGCTCTTGTTTTAAACGACGGCATTTCGAGCGCAAGTCTGTAATGCGAATCCCAGGGGTATCATCGATGAAAATTTTCGTACGAGATAATTTCCCGACAGCGACCGTAAAGCGATTCCAGTCTTCTTCAGTCATTGTTCCTGTCCGTAAACGATTCGAATCGACATTCCCAGAGCTACAAATCATACGCGTTGCTAACTGGTCCGCCCCCATTTCAAGTGAGAAAATGCCTACGGTATATTGGTCTTCATGCGTGGCCACTTTTTGCGCAATATTTAGTGCGAAAGCAGTCTTACCTACCGATGGACGTGCCGCTAATATAATCAAATCGTTACGATTAAATCCTGCCGTCATTTGGTCTAAATCACGATAACCTGTTGGAATCCCAGGGGTTTGCCCGCTATTTTGATCGAGGGCTTCAGCATTATCATACACTTGGCCTAAAACGTCTCGAATATCTTTAAACCCGTCGCTCTCACGTGTCGAAGACAATTCTAAAATGCGTCGCTCTGCATCATTTAATACAGTATCAATATCTAACTCTTCGTTATATCCATCGTTCGCGATCCTATCCGCCGTATGGATTAACTTACGCTTCACTGCATTTTTAAAGACGACGTCTGTATAGTATTGAATATTACGCGTCGTCGGAACATTGGATGTGATTTCAGCAAGATATTGAGGCCCACCCGATTCACTGATGACCCCGTCTTGTGTCAAACGGTCGAGCACTGTCACAATGTCAATGTCATTACCGTCTTCATTTAGGTTCATCATCGCACGGAAAATATGTTGGTGTGCAGTACGATAAAAAGATTCCGGCAAAAGAATTTCTTGCGTTGAAGCGATTAATTCTGGATCTAAAAATATCGCACCTAACACGGATTGTTCCGCTTCATTGCTATGGGGCATTTGTTGATGCTCATACATTCCATCCATGCGATTAACCTCCCTTACGTCCTTTTAGATACTTTACATATTTTACCACTATTCATAGTGGTTCACAAAAAAATTAAGGGGGTAGAATCTTGAAATCTCATCGATTTCTATCCTACTCCCTTAAATCATAAATTATGAGAAAGTTTTATTTCTCAACTGTATGCACGCGAATAACGCCCTCTACATCTTTATGAAGTTTCACTGGCACGTTCGTATAGCCTAACGCTTGAATACCATGTGAAAGTTCCATTTTACGTTTATCTATTTTGATGCCATGTTGTTTGTGTAATGCTTCTGCGATTTGTTTCGTACTCACAGAACCAAAGAGTTTACCGCTTTCTCCTGATTTTGCTGTGACTTCGACTTCAAGATCTTCTAATTGAGCTTTTAACGCTTTCGCATCGTCTAATTCTTGTTGTTTGTCTTTTTCAATACGTTTGTTTTGTTGTTCTAACTTTTTAAGGTTTCCAGGTGTCGCTTCGACCGCATAGTTGTTTTTAATTAAAAAGTTGTTTGCGTAACCGACTGGTACGTTTTTAACTTCACCTTTTTTACCTTTACCTTTAACATCTTGTGTGAAAATTACTTTCATGCATTATCACTCCTATCAATTTGTTCTTGGATGGCTGTTTGTAATTGTTCAATGGCCTGTTCGACGGTAACGTCTTTCATTTGCGTCGCGGCATTTGTTAAATGACCGCCCCCGCCAAGCGCTTCCATCGTCAACTGCACATTAAATTCACCTAGAGAGCGGGCAGAGATCCCGATAACATCATCTTCACGCTTAGCGACCACGTATGAGGCTTCAACGCCATCTAAACTTAACAATTCATCTGCAGCTTGAGCCACTGTCACAGGATGATAAATTTGATCCTCGTCGCCATGGGCTATCGCGATGCCATTGTCTTGCAGATTCACCGTACGTATTAACTCTGAACGTTTGATATACGTATCGATATCATCTTTTAAGAAATGTTGCGTTAAAATCGTATCTGCGCCGTGCGCGCGTAAATAGCTCGCCGCATCAAAGGTACGTGAACCCGTACGAAGCGTAAAATTACGTGTATCTACAATAATACCCGCATACATCACTGTCGACTCTAAACGTGTCAAACGTTGTTCTGTCGTTTGATACTCTAACAACTCCGTCACAAGTTCAGCTGTAGAACTTGCATAAGGTTCCATATAAATTAATAAAGGATTGGCGATAAAGTCTTCCCCGCGTCGATGATGATCGATGACGACTTTACGGTTCGCTTTATTTAAAATATCTTTATCGATGACCATTTCAGGTTTATGCGTATCTACAATGACTAAAGTTGTTTTGCTCGTCATCATATCCCACGCTTCATCTGATGTGACAAAACGTTCTTTGAGCTCAGGTTTTTGATCGATTTCGTCCATCACACGACGTAATGTCGGATCGATATCTGAGTCATTGAGAACGATATAGGATTCGAGGTTATTCATCATCGCAAAACGTGTGACACCGATTGCTGCCCCAATCGCATCTAAATCCGGTCGTGTATGCCCCATCACGATGACCTTGTCGCCTTCAAGTAAAATATCTTTGAGCGCGTGAGAAATCACTCGAGCACGCACACGTGTCCGTTTTTCCATCGGGTCAGTCTTACCGCCGTAAAAGCGCACATTACCGTTCGCACTTTTAATCGCCACTTGGTCTCCCCCACGTCCTAGAGCTAAGTCTAAGCCAGATTGCGACATTTCGCCAAGATCGATTAAGTTTTCTGATCCTTCCCCAACCCCAATACTGAGCGTTAACTGTGCACGATAGCCGACGCTCTTTTCACGCAACTGACTTAAAATATCAAAGTTGGTTTCCTCGATTTCACGCAAAATCCGACGATTCAAGTAAGCCACAAACTGATCAGAACTGTAACGCTTAAAATAAACGTTATGTTCTTGTGCCCATCGGCTAATCACACGTGTCACCATAGAGTTGATTTCAGAACGCTGCGTATCATTCATATTTTGCGTAATTTCATCGTAGTTATCTAAAAAGAGTGTTGCGATAATCGGTTGCTCATCTTCGTAGGCTTTGTTAATTTCCGCTTCTTCTGTAATGTCTAAGAAATATAAAATCCCTTCGTTTTTGGAATATTTCACACGATAGGTATAGCCATTTTGCGTGAGTTCAATTTCTTTCGCCTTATCCAATTGCTTCAGTATGTTGGGATACACTTCATTGATTGGATCGGAAATAACGTTACGCTCTGTCCGTTCTGATAGAAATTGATTCATCCATTCGATTTGGTCATTTTGGTTTAACACAATAATCCCAATTGGCATATTTTTAACAGCATGATTGCTCGCTAATGTCACTTTTCCACTTAAATCTTCTAAGTACGTATCTAGTTTTTTAAACGTCCATCTAAATAAAAAAGCACACACAATCAACACGATAAACAGTGTTATCGCAGCGATAAAACCAAATACGACACTAAAGAAAAAGCTTACACCAACACTGGCAATCGCGATTAACGTAATCAATATAAAAGGTAAGAGTAACGATTTCTTTACCGATTGACGTTTCATTTTGTCACCTCTCAACGTTTTTTAAGCATGCTTTTTAAGTTTAATCCAAGATCTAACAAGCCAATCAGGCGTGTAAGTGGATATGCGAAAATCCCTACAATAATTAAAAGGACTGTCACACCTATTGGAAACTTTTTAAGTGTACAAGCATAATGAATAAAACTTAAACCTTGAATGACAAGTAAGAAACCTAAGACGATGATAAAGTTTAAACTGATGCTTTGAGCCGTTGTTGATGGTTCTGTCACAATGCTTACGAGCAAAGCAATGGCATATATAATAAAGATAGATTTACTTAATTGCCATAAATATAAAGGTCGATATACCGGCGTTGCTACTTTAAATTGACGTAAAATCGGAAAAATAATGAGTAACGACAACATAAAGAACAACGTGAGACCCACTACAATAAACGCTGGCATTTGGATTGCCATTTGTTCTACAGATGCTTCCAACACTTTTGAAGATTGGGCATCTAAATTTTCTATTCGAATTGCTTCGTTAACAACTTTTCTATAAGGTTCTAACAATTCATGCGCATAGGGAAACATTCTGATGCTTTGTAAAATCATCATTGCACCTAACGTCACAATACTCGTCACCATCGTGACAATATACAATATGCGTTCCTTAGAAACTCTTTGGATTAATAACTGACTAATGACTAAACTCGCGAGGAGTAAAATAATCATAAAGGTTTGTACAAACAAACTCCCCGTCAGTGTTGCAACCATAATCGAAATGAGCGCTGCAAAACCGAATGAATATTTAGAGCGGTACCAAAGAATGATTCCTGGAAGCGGTGCAAAAAAGATAATGATAACGCCTAGCACTGGCATAAAATGCATGACTAAAGCTACCACAATTAAGGCTAAGGTACCTAAAAGGGTTTCTTTAGGTTTAATTTTCGAAAACAATAACGCCACTTCCAAACTTAGATTTATAGTCACTATTTTACAGGCTTTGACAAGGGTTTACAACAGACGTCAAAGTGAAACTATGGCGATGTAAAGGGCGCATTAAATTGAGTGTCCCTCTCTTTCATCGCTTTCATTTTTACCATCTATATTTTGACAAGCTTAAAATAGTTGTATTGAGGCTTTTACGAAGAGGAGGTTACCCACAATAAGCTTTGTAATAGATTGTTAACAATAGTGGAGCTGTATTTCAGTTATTTCAACTCAAATACAGCCCACCTCTGTGCACCTCATTTACATAATTATAACAAAAATGTAACATATTCGTCTAAGTTTAGCGTCTGAATCTTGAAAGTTCTAAAAAGTGATATAAATACGGGGCCCAATCATTGAAGTTAAGTAAAAAACCATCATGTCCGACATTATCTGGCACGAAGAAATGACGATGATATTGGAAGTACTCTCCTAGCGCTGCGACTTGATCGTCTGGATATAATAAATCATCCGTGAAACCCATCGTTAACACTTTTGTATTTAAGGATTGAAAAACGTCAGAGACATCCTCGCGCCCACGGAACACATCATGACTATCTAAGACGTCGAGCAGTGTCAGGTAACAGTTTAAATCGAACGTATTTTTAAATTTATCGCCTTGATGTTTTTGATATGTTACGACTTCGTCAGGCGTGAAGCGGGCTTCATAACTTTTAGAAGAGCGATAAGTTAAAAACCCCAGTTGACGTGCTATACTTAAGCCTTCCCTACCCCCTAAATGAATCGCTTGACGTGCGATTTCATTGAAAGCTCGGGAGTAAGACGAGGTTTTAGCAGTTGCGGCAAGAATAACTGCTTTTTTTACAATAAATTTCTGATTGTATAATAACTCCATCACTTGCATCCCACCGAGTGAAGCACCAATCAATACTTCTATTTTTTCAAATTGCAATGCTTGTAAGCCGAGCTCAATCGCACGGACAATGTCTCGAATCGTCAGTCGCATAGGAAAGTTTTCTTCCGTGAGACGAGAGCTAGAACCAAACGGGCTTCCAATCACATTAAATGTCAAAAACTGATAGTCGTGAAAAGGCATATAACCCCCATCGATTATTTCGCGCCACCACCCCGGATGTTCCTCCGTACCGTAAGTTAAATGATTACCTGTTAAGGCGTGACAAACCAAAACGAGGGGTTGCCCCGGATGACCGACATGTTCATATCTCAATTGTAAATTATTTATCGTTTCTCCAGATTCCATCGTAAATTCTCCTAAATATAACGTATCTACTTTATATTCCGCCAAAGTATGCCCTCCCTCTAAAAATATAAAAAAGTTGTATTGCCTAAGTACGACAATACAACTCAAATTAACGATAAACGACTTATCACTCGATTCTTTCGTTGGTTGTAGCACCGTACTTATTTCTAAGTGGTTGCTGAAGCATCACAGGGCCAAATCCCTCAACTTCTCTTAATAAGCTTGTTCTATTCAATTATTAGTTATCATAACGCATTCAGAATATTCTTGCAAATCGTTTAATACGACAAAAATAGTCGAAGTATAGCGACAGTAACAATACCGACAATCACCGTAACAGTCAAACTTCTAGAGAGTAATGCAGCCAGTGCGGTCGGCAACGCACTCCATAGAAAAATCCAATTGAACTGATAACCCCATTGTCCTTGTTGTTGCAGGATGAAGCCATCTACAACTAGTGCTGTAAATAACGTGATGGGAATAAAAGAGAGCCATTGAATGATGCGATCAGAAAGTTCTAATTTTGAAATCGCGATGAACGGTGTAATACGTAAAATCAACGTCCCAACACCTGATAAAATAATCGTCCATAAGATATACATCATCGCTCCATCACCACCCCTACACATGCCGCAAGCATTGATGATAATAGAATAGCGATATAAGACGGCATCACTACACTTAACAGTAACATCATCACTGTCACGATACCTACGAGATAGAGATATATCCGCAGTTTAGTTTTTGTCACGCCTTCAAATTGACTTAGCATTAGAAAGATGAACATCGCAATAATGGCATAATCTAAACCTAGCGCTTCCGGGTTATGTAAAATATCTCCTAACAAGGCACCCAAAATACAAATCAAAATCCAAAAAAGATAAGCCGTTAGATTGATACCATGCATCCACTGACGCCCTATAAACACTCCTTTAGAATGCGGGGCGATGGCAATACCAAAAGTTTCATCAGTGAGCAATGTACCCATGCCGATACGATGCCACAAAGGTTCATTTTTAAAACTTGGCGCAAGCGTCATGCTGAGTAAAAACATGCGACTATTCACGACTAAAGCCGTAAGCACAATAATCCAAACGGGGGTATGCACAGCCATGAGCGCAATAATAATAAATTGCGCTGCACCTGCATAAACAAGTATAGATAAAAGCGCAATTTCTAATACGCCAAAACCTGAAGCTACACCGACAATGCCAAAGGAAAATCCTATACCCGCATATCCGAGTAACGTCGGGATACAATCTTTAATCCCTTGTTTGAACGTCACGTAAGCCATCTCTTCTACCCCCTTCATAAAAATTAAACCCATTTTATTATAAACAACATCAAATTTCTACAAGGTCAGCGTGAAGTTTGTCTTACGTTAGACTGAAGAATGTCTAAAAACGCTGAATTTACAACATTTTAATGCACCTTAATTTTCAGACAATTTATATATATAAAAGCGTTTAAACCCTAACTTTTCCCCTCCCCTACTCATAATAATCAACATCAAAATAGCTAAGACACGCTGTTGATGTCTTAGCTTTTATTTTATTTATCTATTTAATTTAAAGAGCTTCGATGACTGTTTGACCACCCATAAATGGAACAAGTGCTTCTGGCACAGTAATTGAGCCATCTTCATTTTGATAGTTTTCAACAATCGCTGCAAATGTACGGCCAACCGCAAGTCCTGAACCGTTGAGTGTATGCGCATATTCTGGTTTTGCCTCTTTATCACGTTTGAAACGGATATTCGCACGACGCGCTTGGAAGTCTACACAGTTAGAGCAAGAACTGATTTCTTTATAGTCATTGTAGCTTGGTAACCATACTTCTAAGTCGTATGTTTTGCTAGAACCAAAACCAATATCTCCTGTACATAAAATCACGCGACGATACGGTAAACCAAGTTCTTCTAAAATCGCTTCCGCATGACTTGTCATTTCTTCTAACGCATTCCAAGAGTCTTCTGGTTTTTCGATACGTACCATTTCTACTTTATTAAATTGATGCAAACGGATAAGACCGCGTGTGTCACGTCCTGCAGAACCCGCTTCACTTCTGAAACATGCAGTTTGACCTGTAAATTTCTCAGGTAAGACTCCCGGCTGGATAATTTCATCACTGTAGAAGTTTGTAAGAGGTACTTCTGCTGTTGGAATAGTATATAATCCTTCTTTTTCTACTTTAAATAAGTCTTCTTCAAATTTTGGTAGTTGGCCTGTACCATACATTGTTTTCGGGTTCACGAGTTGAGGCGCTACCATTTCACGGTAACCGTGTTGTGTTGTATGTTTCGTTAACATGTAGTTCATTATCGCACGTTCTAATTTCGCACCTTCACCTGTTAAGAAAACAAAACGTGCACGGGCTACTTTTGCAGCACGTTCAAAGTCTGCCATTTTAAGAGATTCTAGGAGATCCCAATGCGCTTTAGGTTCAAATTCGAATGATCTTGGTGTTCCCCATCTTTTTTGTTCCACGTTTTCAGAATCGTCTGCGCCTTGAGGAACGTCATCATGAATTAAGTTAGGAATGCGAGATAATTTATCGTGTAATGCAGTATCTACTTCTTTTAATTCTGCATCAATCGCTTTAATTTTTTCACCAACTTCACGTTGGGCTTTAATTTCATTGTCCGCATTTTCTTTATTACGTTTCTTTTGTGCAATTGCTTCAGAGGCTTTATTGCGCTCTGATTTTAACTCTTCTGTTTGTTGAATCAATTCACGGCGTTGTGTATCGAGGTTTAATACCTCATCTACAACAGATGTATCATCACCACGTAAAGCGATTTTTTCTTTCACGTATTCTGGGCTCGTTCTAAATAATTTAATGTCTAACATGTATGTCATCCTTTCAAATTTTTTTAGGTAACAAAAAAACCACATCCCCTGTACTACAAGGGACGTGGTTTACGCGTTGCCACCCTATTTAACAGACAAAAGTCTGCACTCTACAAAGTTAACGGTTTGACCCGAATTGTTATTCACGTAGGTAGATTTCATATGTCACGTATTATTTGTTCGCACCCACCACAAATTCTCTGAAATCGATACATATTACTTAGCCTACAAACAATTGATTATTAATTTAATTTCAATATAGCAAATTCATTTTCGTAGCGCAAGGGCTAAATTGTGAACAGTTTTTATATGTGATAAGCGGCCTCTTTTAAGTACTGTGCCATACGTTCAATATCTTTATGAAATTGACGATCTTCATTGATAGACGGAATAATCTTTCTTAAAGCTTCGTACTTTTCACGTGTTTTTGGTGATAACCCTTCAATGCCTTTTAGTTCGACGGCTTGTAAAGCAATAATCGCTTCAATCGCGAGGACGCGGCGCACGTTCTCTAATATTTGATAGCCATGACGTGAAGCGATGGTTCCCATTGAGACATGGTCTTCTTGATTGGCTGAGGATGGAATAGAATCCACACTTGCCGGGTGGGATAACGTTTTATTTTCAGAAACTAAACTTGCAGCGGCATACTGCATAATCATGGCGCCACTTTGTAATCCAGGTTCTGGACTTAAAAATGCCGGAAGCTCTCCATTGAGTTGTGGATTGACTAAACGCTCTAAGCGGCGTTCTGAAACGTTGGCTAATTCACTCAATCCAATTTTTAGAAAATCTAACGCAAAAGCGACGGGTTGACCGTGAAAGTTACCTCCTGAAATCACTAACGTGTCATCACCTTCATCGAAAATCAATGGATTATCATTCGCCGCATTCATCTCAAATTCTAATTTCTCTTGAACATAATTAAAGACTTGAAAACTCGCACCATGAATTTGTGGAATACAGCGTAATGTATAAGGGTCTTGAACACGAATCTCTCCTTGACGCGTTGTAAGTTTCGATCCGTCTAGCCAGTCTGACATCCGTCTTGCTACCGCCGTTTGTTCCTCAAAATTTCGGACGAGATGTACCTTTTCATTATAGGCATCTGTAATACCGTTCAAGGCTTGATGTGTGAGTGAAGCAATCCATTCCGCTTCATAGCCTAGACTTTCCGCTTCAATCATTGTCACAACGCCTTGAGCTGTCATGGCTTGTGTCCCGTTAATTAAGGCAAGGCCTTCTTTGGCTTGTAACGTTAAAGGCTGACGATTCAAACGTTTTAAGACGTCCGCGCTGTCTAAAATCTCCCCTTGATAAGACACGCGACCTTCGCCAATCAGTGCCAGTGCTAAATGTGAAAGAGGAGCCAAATCCCCTGAAGCACCTAATGATCCTTGTTGTGGAATGACTGGAATAATACGCTCATTAATAAAAAACGTCAATTGCTCGACAAGGTCTGTCGTCACTCCTGAATGGCCTTTGAGCAATGTATTTAAACGTAACACCATCATCACTAAAGCTACATTTTCCGCAAAAGGTGCTCCGACTCCACAGGCATGTGAGCGAATTAAATTAACTTGGAGTTGATTGTATTTTTGTTGGTCGATTAACACATCACTAAACAAACCAAATCCTGTCGTAATACCATAAATCGTTTCTTTGTTTTGAATAATGCGTTCTACGGTCGCACGACTTTGACGCACACGTTGAAGCGCATCTGCCGTGACTTCTATTTGGCCTTGTTGTGCTAAAAATTCGCGTATCGCATGAATGGATAGTTGATCACCCGTTAAACGTAGTGTCATCATGAATTCCCCCTTTGTTTATAACTCATCCCACTCAAGTATAGTTGTCAAAAAATAGCGTGACAATAGTTCTCACAATATCCGTAACGTATTATCGAGGTAGTCATTTAACGTGATAAATGATTCTTCGATTAACTATTGACGAAACTGAGAGACAGGTTTAATATATCTTGTTGTATTTAGACTATTTTTTATGAGCAATTATATAGGTTTGAATCTTTAAAATATAAAAAAAATAACGTAATGATCATGAACTAAACAAAGGAGGTTAAACGTGTGCAAACTTTAACCAGTGTCAATATCCCTAAACGTAAACAAGAAACACATAAAGGGGATTACGGACGTATCCTCTTAATTGGAGGCAATGCCAATCTAGGAGGCGCCATCATGCTTGCAGCCCGTGCATGCGTGTATAGTGGGGCAGGATTGATTACCGTTGCCACACATCCAACGAATCACGCTGCACTCCATTCACGCTGTCCAGAAGCAATGGTCATCGATATTAACGATACGAAAAAACTGACAAAAATGATCGAGTCTTCAGACTGTATTTTAATTGGACCTGGATTGGGTCTTGATTTTAAAGGCAATAATGCGATGACCTTCTTGCTTCAAAATATTTTACCGCACCAAAAATTAATCGTTGATGGCGATGCGATTTCAATCGTAAGCAAATTGCGACCAGAAATTCCTTCATGCCATGTCATTTATACGCCACATCAAATGGAATGGGAGCGTCTGAGCGGTATCCCTATCGCCGAACAAACATATGAACGTAATCGTGAAGCCGTCAATCGCTTAGGAGCGACGGTCGTATTGAAAAAACATGGGACTGAAATTTTCTTTAAAGAGGATGAATATAAATTACAAATTGGTCATCCCGCCATGGCGACAGGAGGAATGGGGGACACCTTAGCAGGGATGATTACAGGCTTTGTCGGTCAATTTGACAATCCGATTGATGCCATCACTAGTGCGACTTACACGCATAGTTATATTGGTGAAAAATTATCTGAGACGATGTATGTTGTGCCTCCTTCTAAACTCATTGATGAAATTCCATTTGCGATGAAAGCTTTAGAACAATAAAAATAAGCCAGAGATGAGCAAGGACGCTCATTTCTGGCTTTTCTTATATTATTATTCTTCTGAATCTGCATTTTCTATATCTTCATTAACGCGATCCATAAAGTCTTGACGTAAATCTTCACGTTGCTCATTTGATTGACGTCTGTCTTCTGGCTCAGTGCCCTCAGTGTGAATGGTATCGCCTGGAACACTATCCTCAACCACTTGTTCTGTCGGTTGCGTTGTGCCATCTGGCGTTGTTTCGTTCACTTCTTCTAAGTCTTCAGGTTCACGTTTTACTTTAGCTACAGTGGAAACAAACTGATCATCTGCCATTTTAATTAAACGTACCCCTTGCGTCATACGACCATTTTTAGAAATATCTTGAACTTCCATACGAATAATCACACCATGGTTTGTGACGACCATAATGTCTTCATCTCCAGAAACTGTACCGATACTAATCAATTGACCGTTACGCTCTGTGATTTTCGCAGTTTTCACACCCATACCACCACGATTTGAAAGACGATATTCACTGACAGGTGTGCGCTTACCGTAACCTTTTTCGGTCACCACAAGCACTTCATCTTCACTATCCTCATTGGCGACACCTAAACCGACGACAATATCATCATTGCGTAGTTTAATACCGCGGACCCCTGCGGCAATACGACTCATTGCACGGACATCCGTTTCTTTAAAGCGAATCAATGAGGCATTTGCTGTACCGATAAGGATATGTTTATGACCATCTGTCAGACGAACCGCGACAAGCTCGTCATCGTCACGAAAGTTAATCGCGATTTTACCGTTTTTATTGATACGGTTAAAGTTGCTGAGTGCTGAACGTTTGATAAGCCCTTTTTTCGTCGCAAAAACGAGAAAGTCTTCTTCAGAATCCAAGTCTTTCACAGCAATCATCGTACTGATAGTTTCATCGCTATCAAGTTCAATCGCATTCACAATTGGAATCCCTTTAGACTGACGGGAGAGTTCCGGCACTTCGTATCCTTTCAGTTTATAGACGCGGCCTTTATTTGTGAAGAACAGGACGTGATTATGCGTACTTGTTGTCACAAGTTGACTCACAAAGTCATCTTCTATGGTATTCATTCCTTGAACGCCACGTCCGCCACGGTTTTGTGAACGGTAAGTTGAAGCCGGTAAACGTTTAATATAGTTTTTATGACTTAATGTAATCACAATTTGTTCTTCAGGAATTAAATCTTCATCCTCAAGGTTGTCTACGCCACCAAGTTGAATTTCTGTACGACGTTCATCCCCATATTTATCACGGATTTCAATTAATTCTTCACGCACAAGATCTAACAATTTTTCTTCATCCGCTAAAATCGCTTCAAGTTCTGCGATATAAGCAACCAAATCATTATATTCTTGTTCAATTTTATCACGCTCTAAGCCTGTCAGACGTCTTAAACGCATATCTAATATAGCTTGGGCTTGACGTTCAGATAAATTAAAGCGCGATTGCAAGCTTTCCATGGCAATTTTATCTGTATCTGATTCACGAATAATCGTAATGATTTCATCAATATGGTCTAACGCAATACGTAGTCCTTCTAAAATATGCGCACGATCTTTCGCCTTACGTAAGTTATATTCAGTACGACGACGCACAACTTCTTTTTGGTGCTCTAAATAGTGATATAACGCTTGCTTTAAGTTAATCAGCTGAGGACGACCATTGACGAGCGCAATCATATTTACACCGAATGAGGTTTGAAGCGGTGTCAATTTATAGAGATTGTTTAAGATGACATTTGCATTCGCATCTTTTCTCACGTCAATGACCACTCGGACACCCGTACGTAAACTTGTTTCATCACGTAAATCGGTAATCCCCTCGATTTTCTTATCACGTACTAAATCAGCAATTTTTTCAATCATACGTGCTTTGTTTACTTGGAATGGGATTTCTGTCACAACAATACGTTCGCGACCACCCCCACGTGATTCAATTTCAGCACGGGCACGCATGATAACAGAGCCACGCCCTGTTTCATAAGCGCGTCTAATGCCACTTTTTCCAAGAATTAATCCTGCTGTTGGGAAGTCTGGCCCCGTAATATCTTCCATCAATTCATTGATTGTCATTTCAGGATTACGGCTTAAGCTCAGCACACCATTAATCACTTCGGTCATATTGTGTGGCGGAATGTTTGTCGCCATTCCGACAGCAATCCCTGATGCGCCGTTGACAAGTAAATTTGGGAAACGTGAAGGTAACACGCTCGGTTCACGTTCATTGCCATCATAGTTGTCGATAAAATCGATGGTATCTTTGTTGATGTCTCTTAATAACTCTAGTGCGATTTTAGTCATACGTGCTTCGGTATAACGCATCGCTGCCGCACCATCACCATCCATCGAACCAAAGTTCCCTTGACCGTCTACGAGTGGATAACGATAGCTGAAATCCTGTGCCATACGTACCATTGCCTCATAAATTGACGAGTCACCGTGAGGATGATATTTACCCATAACATCCCCAACGATACGCGCAGACTTTTTATACGGCTTATCTGGTGTCATACCTTGTTCATTGAGGCCATATAAGATACGACGATGTACAGGCTTTAAGCCATCTCTTACATCTGGTAAAGCACGAGAAACGATAACGCTCATCGCGTAGTCTAAAAAGGACTCACGCATCTCGTTACTTATGTTTCGTTCATTTATTCTTGATTCAGGTATTTCAGCCATCAAGATATCCTCCTTCTAATTGAACCGTTACGCTAGAAATCTAAATTAGCGTAAACAGCGTTATCTTCAATGAACTGACGACGATTTTCTACGACGTCACCCATTAACATTTCAAACGTTTGGTCTGCTTCAATCGCATCATCAAGCGTCACTTGAAGCATCGTACGATTTTCTGGATTCATTGTCGTTTCCCACAATTGATCTGCATTCATTTCCCCAAGACCTTTATAGCGTGCAATAGACCATTTCGGCGTTGGATTCAATGTTTCTTTCAATTTATCGAGCTCACGATCATTAAACACATAATATTTTTGTTTTCCTTGCGTTAATTTATAAAGCGGCGGTTGCGCAATATATACATATCCCGCTTCAATCAACGGTCTCATAAAGCGATAGAAGAACGTCAGCAATAATGTTCGGATATGGGCACCATCGACATCTGCATCGGTCATAATCACAATTTTGTGGTAACGGGATTTTGAAATATCAAATTCTCCACCAATACCTGTCCCAAATGCAGTGACCATTTGACGAATTTCATTGTTGTTTAAAATTTTATCTAAACGCGCTTTTTCAACGTTTAAAATTTTACCACGCAACGGTAAAATCGCTTGTGTGCGTGAATCACGCCCTGATTTTGTAGACCCCCCGGCAGAGTCCCCTTCGACTAAGAAAATTTCACTTTCAGAAGGGTCCTTACTTGAACAGTCCGCTAACTTCCCTGGTAAACTCGAAATATCTAAGGCCGATTTACGACGTGTCACTTCACGTGCTTTTTTAGCTGCTAGACGTGCACGTGAAGCCATAATTCCTTTTTCGATAATGACACGGCCGACTTGTGGATTTTCGTATAAGAAACGCTCGAATAACTCAGAAAAGATGCGGTCTACAATTTGACGAACTTCAGAGTTGCCTAATTTTGTTTTCGTTTGCCCTTCAAATTGAGGATCCCCATGTTTCACTGAAACGATGGCCGTTAAACCTTCGCGTGTATCTTCACCTGATAAACGTTCTTTGTCATCTTTAATGAGTTTGTTTTGCGTGCCATAGCTATTTAACACACGTGTTAACGCACGTTTAAAACCATCTTCATGCGTCCCACCTTCATAAGTGTGAATGTTATTTGCATATGTTAATAAATTCGTCGCAAAACCGCTGTTGTATTGCAAGGCAATTTCAACTTCGACATCCTCTTTAGATTCATGGACATAAATAGGTTCTGGATGAATTGCTTCTTTATTCTCGTTTAGAAGCTCTACATACGACTTTATCCCACCTTCGTAGTGGTAGTTATCCTCACGTGAAGATTCGTCGTCACGCTCGTCTCTGAGTGTGATTTGAATCCCTTTGTTTAAGAAGGCCAATTCACGAATACGCGATTGTAATGTTTCATAGTTGTATGTTGTTGTTTCTTGGAAAATCGTGCCATCTGCTTTAAAGCGAATGGCTGTCCCTGTTTTGTCCGTATCACCGATTTGTTTCAAATCAAAAGCAGGTACGCCTTTATGATAGGCTTGGTGGTGAATACGCCCATCTCGGTGGACGTAAACTTCTAGTGTTTCACTGAGGGCATTCACGACAGAGGAACCTACACCGTGGAGTCCCCCTGACACTTTATAACCGCCACCACCGAATTTACCACCGGCATGTAGGACCGTCAGAATGACTTCAACGGCAGGGCGCCCCATTTTTTCTTGGATATCTACAGGAATCCCACGTCCATTGTCTGTAACTTTAATCCAATTATCTTTTTCGATGACCACTTCGATTTCATCTGCATAGCCTGCGAGTGCTTCATCGATACTGTTATCGACAATTTCCCAAACAAGATGATGCAATCCGCGTTCTGAAGTTGATCCAATATACATACCTGGGCGCTTTCGAACCGCTTCAAGTCCTTCTAAAACTTGAATCTGACTGGCACCATAGTTTTCTGAGTTGTTCACATCAGCCAATGTTTCCACCTTCACTTTCTACTATTTCTCGATATTCCCTTGTGCGATTTGATATACTTTCGCATTTTTCATAATTTCGTGATCAATGCCTTCTACAGATGTTGTCGTAACAAATGTCTGTACTTTATGTTGAATCGTACTGAGCAGGTGCGTTTGTCTGGAATCATCGAGCTCACTTAAAACGTCATCAAGTAATAAAATGGGGTATTCCCCCACTTCTTGATGCATTAATTCAATTTCAGCAAGCTTAATTGACAGCGCTGTTGTTCGTTGTTGACCTTGAGAGCCAAAGGTTTGCGCATCCATTCCATTCACTTTAAAAGATAAGTCGTCACGATGTGGACCAAACAAACTATTGCCACGCTCAATTTCTCGCTCCATATGTTGTTGAATATAATCAAATATTTCTGTCGTTAAGACTTCTTCAGATTGCGAGGGGTCTTCAAACTTTAGACTTGGCATATACTGTAATGTTAATGTTTCTTTGCCATTCGTAATCCCTGTATGAATAGGTTCCGCTAAGGTCTCTAGTTCGTCAATAAAATGACGTCTGCGCTGCGTTACTTTCACTGCATAAAGTGCAAATTGTTGATTGAGCACTTCTAACATTGTCGTATCTTTTGTCTTTTTAAGTTGGAGCTGTTTTAGATAGTGATTGCGTTGTTTTAAAATCCGTTGATATTGTGATAAATCATTCAAGTATAAACTTGAAATTTGACCTAATTCCATATCGATAAACCGTCGTCGAATTTGTGGTGCACCTTTGACAATGTTTAAATCTTCGGGCGCAAAAAGTACGACATTGAGATGACCAATATACTGGGTCAATCGACTTTGTTCTAAGTGATTAACTTTTACTTTTTTGCCTTTTTTCGTAATAAACATCGTCAGGGGCATCGTTCCGTGACGAAAATTAAGCTCACCCTCTATTTTAGCATATTCTGCATCAAAGCGAATGAGCTCTCTATCATTTGATGTACGATGGCTTTTTGCTAAAGCGAGTACATAAATCGATTCCAGTAAATTTGTTTTACCTTGCGCATTTTCGCCAATTAAAATATTGACTTCAGGATGGCATTTCAGTAAAACAGAAGCATAATTTCGATAATTTTCAAGCTGGAGTGTTTTTAGTTTCATTGCTCACCAAACTTGATAATAAATGAACCCACTTCTGGAATATCAAGTTGATCGCCATCACTCAATTTTTTACCGCGGCGTGTTTCATGTTCTCCGTTGAGGTAGACGTCATATTCTTTTAAAAACCATTTCGCTTGGCCACCGGATTCCACGATGCCTTCGTAATTTAAAAATTGCCCTAAGGTGAGTTCACCATCAACGATTATTTCTTCAGCCAAATCTATCACTCCATTCCTATTTGCTCACTTATATATTATACCGTTTTAACAATAAAATTTCATGTGCAAAAGTGTAGAAATACGGTGATTTCTCTTGTAAACGTTTTACGTGAAACATTTTTCGATAAATCCGACACATGCCTCTTATTTTTGCGCTTCAAGTTCTTGATCAATGACTTTTTTTATCTGTTGATAATCTGTGACATCTTCCACATGTCGACCATTCACATACAACGATGGCACTTGTTGGACTTGATATTTTTTTGCCAATTGATGATCTTTTTTCGCATGTGTCAGTGTTTGATCTGATTTGGATTGATAAGCTTGGATGATTTTTTTCTTTTGTTGTGAAGAAATATTTAAGGTATCTAACCCACTTTTGATTAAGTCGTCCGTTAACCAAGTCTCTTCAGATACAGCTTTTTTAGACTGCGGTTGGTGTTGATATAGAAAACGATGGAAAGACCAATACGCCTCTGGTGCATATGTATTTACAGCTAAGGCTGCGCGTGTGCCTCGCATAGATTCTTCACCATGTAATAAAACGTTCACATAGCGTAGTTCGACTTTGCCAGAGTCGATATACTCTTTTTGAAGTTGGGGTTTGATTTCTCTTTCGAACGCCCCGCAGTATGGACATTTATAATCTCCAAATTCTACAAGTGTCACATTATTTTTCGCATTGCCTTGGTAAGGTTGTTGGGCAGTATCTTTGTGAAGTTGAGCGACGTCTTTAATGTCTGTCGTTTGATTTTTAGAAACAAACCACAAGCTTAATCCGATGACAAGAAAAATAAATAGTGACACAAATGCGATCATAAGCACTGTTTTTTTAGATTTCATGATATTCCTCCAAATTGATGTAATTCTATTTTACTAAAACTAAGTCTCTTTTTATATTACACGTACGTTAAAAACTAATTTCTTTTTTAATTTACAAAAAAAGAAGCCAGGACGCCCTGACTTCTTAAACGTAATTTTAGTATGTGCGTATCGGTAAAATTAATTGTGTCACCGTATCATCATCTTTGGGTTTTAAAATAAAAGGTTTCATTGTCCCAAAAAATTCAACTTCAACTTCATCGTTATCAATCGCTTTTAACGCATCCATCATATATTTTGAGTTGAAGGAAATTTTGAGGTTGCCCCCTTCTACATCTTGTGCAGTGACTTCTTCTTTTACAGTACCGATTTCTGGAGATGTAGATGATAATTCAACTAATGCATCACCCGTACTTAATTTGATGACATTATTTCCACCTTCACGTGCTAATAAAGACGCACGATCAATGGCATGATAGAAATCATTGTTATCTAATCCTAATTTGATTTCATAGTTCTCTGGGAACAAGCGAGATGTGTCTGGATAATGTCCCTCAAGTAAACGAGAAATGAAATTAATATGGCCTACGCGGAATAAAACTTGGTTTGAAGCAAAGAAAATATCAATGTGTTCTTCATTTTCAGTCATAATTTTGTTTAATTCGGCTAATGCCTTACCTGGAATGATGACATTTTTGTCTTCAATCTCTTCTTCAAGTTTTAACTTTCTTACAGCCAAGCGGTGCGAATCGGTCGCAGTGCATATTAATTCATTTTCTTGTATAAGCCAGTTGACCCCTGTAAGTACAGGGCGTGTTTCTGAGGTGGACACTGCGAAATTCGTTTGTGCAATAATGTTTTTAAGCACTTTGATAGGTAATTGTAGCGCATCGTCACTTGAAACTTGTGGTAATAAAGGATATTGGTCAGGATCTAAACCACTAAGATTAAATTCAGAATGACCTGACGTGATTAATGTTTGAAATTGTTCATTTGTTGATAATTTAACATCTTTCCCTGGCAATTTTTTAATGATGTCTACGAAGAAACGCCCTGGGAGTACGACTGAACCTGGTTCTTTAACTTCAACGATATCTTCACCATCGACTTGATTAGGAATTGTAATTTCGATTGAGATTTCTGAATCAGAACCTGTTAATACAACCCCTTCATTCGTTGCTTCGATTTTAATCCCCGTTAAAATTGGTAATGTTGTTCTTGGAGATATTGCTTTTAATGTATCGTTTAATTGCGTGATAAAATAGTCTCTTTTGATAGAAAACTCCATCATTTCATAAACTCCTTTCAGTCGTTTATATAGTTATAGTTATATTAAAAATAGTAATCATAGTCATAGGTGCTGTGGATTAGTGGATAAGTTCATAAAAACAAGAGAAATCAAGTTTGTACACATGTGGATAAACTGTGCATGGTGTGTATAAGATTTTCACATTATCCACATTTCACTTTTCTTACGCATTGCGTATTTCTTTTTCAAGAGATTCGATTTCTTGCTTTAATGTCGGATCATTTTGGATGTCTTTAACAATTTTGTCGTGTGCATGAATGACTGTCGTATGATCACGTCCTCCAAACTCTTCACCAATTTTTGGTAATGAAAAATCGGTCAATTCTCTAGAGAGATACATCGCGATTTGTCTTGGGTAAGCGATTGATTTCGTGCGTTTTTTCGCAGCAAAGTCTTCGATGCGTACGCCATAGTATTCTCCTACCACTTTTTGAATATCTTGAATAGTAATCTTTTTCGATTTTGGAATTTGAATAATATCTTTTAAAGCATCCGCCGTGAGTTCTGTTGTTATCGGTTTTCCTTGGAGTTTTGAAAATGCAAGGACACGTGTTAACGCACCTTCTAATTCGCGAATATTCGTTTGTATTTGATTAGCGATATACGTGAGGGCTTCTATTGGGATATCAAGATTTTCTTCTTCTGTCTTTTTCTGCAAAATCGCCATACGTGTTTCAAAATCTGGCGGTGTGATGTCTACGATAAGGCCCCATTGGAAACGTGATTTTAAACGTTCTTCAAGAGTTGAAATCTCTTTAGGTGGGCGATCACTAGAAATGACGATTTGTTTATGATTTTGATGCAAATCATTAAAAGTATGGAAAAACTCTTCTTGTGTTTGTTCTTTTTTTTGTATGAACTGAATGTCATCGATGAGTAAAATATCAATATTTCGATATTTTTCGCGAAAAGACTCTGTATCGTTGTTCCGAATAGACTGGATAAATTCATTGGTGAACTTTTCACTAGATGTGTAAAGCACTTTTGCATTGGGATTGTTTTCTAAAACATAGTGTCCAATAGCATGCATCAAATGTGTTTTTCCGAGACCTACGCCTCCATAGATAAATAGAGGATTATAAGCTTGTGCGGGTGCTTCAGCCACAGCTAAACTTGCAGCATGCGGGAAGCGATTGCCTGGGCCAATGACAAACGTTTCAAAAGTATTGTTCGTATTGAATTGTTCACCGTTTGTTTCGGGATTGGCGACAGGCGGCTTGGCCTGTGCTGATGAAGCGGGTTCAAGTTCATCAAAATCTGCTTCTGTTAAAAATCGCACCTGATTAACGGATTTTCCAGTAACAGTTTTAATAATAGCTTGAATTAATTCCGTATAATTGGTGCTCAACCAACTTGCAACGAAAGGTTGATTGACGAGTACAATTGCTTCTTCATCAGACAGAGTATGCAATTTCGTGTCTTTGAGCCAAGTTTGATAAGAAATACTCGAAACTTCTTCTTTAGATAAGCTGAGAACTTTGTCCCAAATTTCTTGTTCTGACATTTACACTCCATCTTCCTAAGTTATTTTTTGAGTTATACACAGTTTCTTTAGCAGTGGATAAAGTAAATCACATGCTGTTAATAATTATCCACAAATTAATCACACTCTGTGGGTAACTATAGATAAGTTCAGTATTATACACAGGGATTTGTCACATTATCTCGTTAAAGAAAGCTATGCAACGTAAGGGGTCTAACCACTTATCCACACAATTATACTTTTTAACAACATCCTCTGTCAAACGGGTGTGAATATGTGCCCAAAGTTTTGTGTAACTTGTGCACAAAAAATAATTATCCACAATTTGTTCGGACTCGACTGTGCATAAGTGGATAACTTTTATAGGGTTAATCACAGGCTAATTCAAAAAATACGCTTGATTTACATATATGAATTTGATATTATGTAGTAGTTGCTTGAAATGTAGACATTTCATTTAAGAGAAAAATATCTTTTTAAACGTGGTCTCACGTTGAAGATCAAGATAGTTAAAATGAATGAAGATAATTGAATGAAGCAAGATGGAGGTGTTTTTAATGGTAAAACGTACTTATCAACCTAATAAACGTAAACATAGTAAAGTGCACGGTTTCAGAAAACGTATGAGTACTAAAAACGGCCGTAAAGTATTAGCGCGTCGTCGCCGTAAAGGCCGCAAAGTCTTATCTGCATAAGATAAAGGTCTAATTGAATGACACCATTCATGTTAGAGGTGTCGTTGCAGGGGTTAGAATTGAAATTAGCTTGTTTCAAGTGTATGGATAATTCAAACATCGACTGCCAATTTTAAAATCAACAGTATGTATAGGGGCTAGGACAGCATGATGTCCCAGCCCTCTTTTTTTCGGAACAAGACTTAAGAAGACGTTTGAAATGAGAAAGACGAGTGATGTTAAATGGAAAAAGCGTATCGTATTAAAAAGAATGCAGATTTCCAATTGATCTACCGGAAGGGAAGGTCAGTTGCAAATCGCCAGTTTGTCGTTTATACGTATCATCACAAACAAGCCGAGCATTTTAGATTAGGTATCAGTGTTTCAAAGAAAATTGGAAATGCGGTGACACGTAATCGCATCAAGCGCAGTATTAGAGAATGTTTCAAAGTGCATAAAAACGATATGTTACCACGAGATATTATTGTGATTGCAAGACACCCAGCAAAAGAAATGTCTACGTTAGAAATTCAAAAAAGTTTAGAGCATGTTTTAAAAATTGCGAAGCTCTTTAACAAGCGAATAAAGTGATTTTTTAGACTTCGGTTTGTGTGACATCAGACACCCCGAAGTCTAACTTCTACTTCTGTCCTATAGGGTGCGCAACTGTATAGCGCTTGGATGGAGTAGTTCAGACATGTCGGTAAAACAGTAAAGTCGCAATAGTGAGATAAAGAATTTAAAATAAAGATAGTCATAAAGGAGGTTCGTGTGTCATGGAACAATTAGATACAATCACGAGCATTTCGACACCGATGGGGGAAGGCGCTATTGGTATCGTACGTATGTCAGGGCATGATGCTGTTGAAATTGCTGACAAACTTTATAAAGGAAAACATCAATTAAAAGATGTCGCTTCTCATACCATTAATTATGGCCATATTGTCGATCCTGAAACGGATGAAACGGTCGAAGAAGTCATGGTGTCTATTTTACGTGCACCTAAAACATTCACACGTGAAGATATCGTTGAAATCAATTGTCACGGCGGCATATTGACAATCAATCGTATCCTTGAACTTACGATGACACATGGCGCACGAATGGCAGAACCTGGTGAATATACAAAACGTGCCTTTTTGAATGGCCGTATTGATTTATCGCAAGCTGAAGCAGTGATGGATTTTATTCGTTCGAAGACAGATCGCGCGTCTAAAGTGGCTCAAAATCAAATCGAAGGTCGTCTAAGTGACATGATTAAAGCACAGCGTCAGTCTATTTTAGAAATTTTAGCCCAAGTCGAAGTCAACATAGACTATCCTGAATATGATGATGTTGAAGATGCGACGACTGAATTTTTATTAGAACGTTCAAAAGCGATTAAAACAGATATTCAAAAACTTTTAGATACAGGCGTTCAAGGTAAAATTATGAGGGAAGGCTTATCAACCGTCATTGTAGGGAAGCCGAACGTCGGGAAGTCTTCTATGTTAAATAGTTTGATTCACGATAACAAGGCCATTGTCACTGAAATTGCAGGAACAACACGTGATGTATTAGAAGAATATGTCAATGTACGTGGTGTCCCCCTTCGTTTAGTAGATACTGCGGGTATTCGTGAAACAGAAGATATTGTTGAACGTATCGGTGTCGAACGTTCACGTAAAGCACTTAGTGAAGCGGATTTAATTTTATTTGTGCTCAATTACAATGAACCATTAACTGAAGAGGATCGCAAATTATACGAAGTCATCAAAAATGAGGACGCAATCGTCATCATTAATAAAATGGATTTAGAACAACGATTAGATATTGATGAAGTGAAAGCGATGGTAGGGAAGATGCCGGTCATTGAAACCTCCATGCTTAAGCAACAAGGTATTGATGTACTAGAACTCCAAATCAGAGACTTATTCTTTGGTGGGGAAGTCCAAAACCAAGATATGACGTATGTGTCTAATTCAAGACATATTTCATTATTAAAACAAGCCAAAAATGCGATACAAGATGCAATAGACGCCGCAGAAATGGGCGTACCAATGGATATGGTTCAAATCGATTTAACACGCACATGGGAGATTTTAGGTGAAATTATAGGCGAATCGGCAAGTGAAGAACTGATTGATCAACTCTTCAGCCAATTCTGTCTCGGAAAATAAAAAAGGAGGAGTTAGCATGACACAAACATATGATGTCATCGTCGTAGGGGCAGGACATTCAGGGATTGAAGCAGGATTAGCTGCTGCACGACGTGGCGCTAAAACATTAATGTTAACGATTAATCTAGATAATATTGCGTTTATGCCTTGTAACCCATCCGTTGGGGGACCTGCGAAAGGTATCGTTGTACGTGAAATCGATGCACTCGGAGGCCAAATGGCGAAAACGATTGATAAAACGCATATTCAAATGAGAATGTTAAATACAGGTAAAGGTCCAGCAGTACGTGCGTTACGTGCCCAAGCAGACAAAGTATTATATCAACAAGAGATGAAACGTGTGCTTGAAGATGAGCCAAACCTTGATGTGATGCAAGGTATGGTTGATGAGCTCATTATCGAAAATGATGAAGTAAAAGGTGTGCGTACTAATATTGGTACAGAATATGTGGGGCAAGCCGTGATTTTGACAACAGGAACATTCCTTCGCGGAGAAATTATTTTAGGGAACTTAAAATATTCAAGTGGCCCTAACCATCAACTGCCTTCGATTACGCTCGCCGATCATTTGCGGGATTTAGGATTTGATGTGGTACGTTTTAAAACGGGAACGCCCCCGCGTGTAAATGCACGTTCAATCGACTACAGTAAAACAGAAATTCAACCTGGCGACGATGTAGGTCGTGCCTTTAGTTATGAAACAACAGAATTTATTTTAGACCAACTGCCTTGTTGGTTAACTTATACAAATGGAGACACGCATAAAGTAATAGATGATAATTTACATTTATCTGCGATGTATTCCGGTATGATTAAAGGGACAGGTCCAAGATATTGTCCTTCTATTGAAGATAAGTTTGTCCGTTTTAATGATAAACCACGTCACCAGTTGTTCCTTGAGCCAGAAGGTCGCAACACAAATGAAGTATATGTGCAAGGCTTATCTACAAGCTTACCAGAACATGTACAGCGTCAAATGTTAGCGACAATTCCTGGTTTGGAAAAAGCAGATATGATGCGTGCAGGTTATGCAATTGAATATGATGCGATTGTGCCAACCCAACTATGGCCAACACTAGAAACGAAAAAAATTAAAAACTTATATACAGCAGGTCAAATTAATGGGACATCTGGTTATGAAGAAGCGGCAGGACAAGGGCTCATGGCAGGTATCAATGCGGCAGCACGTGTGTTAGGAAAAGAAGAAACGATTTTACAACGTTCTGATGCTTACATTGGAGTATTAATTGATGACCTTGTAACGAAAGGGACGAATGAACCTTATCGTTTATTGACGTCTCGTGCAGAATATCGTCTATTATTGCGTCACGACAATGCAGACTTACGATTGACAGATATGGGTTACGCATTAGGATTGATTTCTGAAGAACGCTATGAAAAATTCAATCAAAAACGTCAAAACATTAGCGATGAAATCATACGCTTATCTCAAATTCGTATTAAACCAAGCGAACGCGTTCAAAGTATTATCGAGCGTGAAGGCGGTTCACGTTTGAAAGATGGCATTCTTGCCCAAGAGTTGTTGCGTCGCCCTGAAATGACATATGAGACGATTTTAGAAATATTAGAAGAAACTTCTCACTTAGGGGCAGATGTTGAAGAACAAGTCGAAATTCAAACGAAATACGAAGGCTATATCAATAAATCGTTGCAACAAGTGGAAAAGGTTAAACGAATGGAACAGAAAAAAATTCCAGAAGACTTGGATTATAGTAAAATTGATAGCTTAGCAACAGAAGCGCGTGAAAAATTGTCAGAGGTTAAACCATTAAATATTGCTCAAGCATCACGAATTTCAGGCGTCAACCCTGCAGATATTTCAATTTTACTTGTGTATTTAGAACAAGGAAAACTTCAGAGGGTGAAATAAATGAGCGTAACATGGTTAGCAGAACAACTTGAATCACATGGTATTACTTTGTCAGATAAGCAAAAACAACAGTTTGAAACTTATTATGATATGCTTGTAGAGTGGAATGAAAAAATTAATCTAACAAGCATTACTGAAGAACATGAAGTGTATTTGAAACATTTCTATGATTCCATTACACCGAGCTTCTATCATGATTTTAACGACACGCTGAACGTCTGTGATGTGGGAGCTGGTGCTGGATTTCCAAGTATTCCACTTAAAATTGTCTTTCCAAATCTTCGTGTGACGATCGTTGACTCATTAAACAAACGGATTCAATTTTTGAATCAATTGGCGATGGCGCTAGACTTAGAGGGCGTTCATTTTGTGCATGATCGCGCAGAAACATTTGGTAAAAATGAAGCCTACCGGGAGTCTTTCGATGTTGTAACCGCAAGGGCTGTTGCACGTATGTCTGTACTCAGTGAACTTTGCATTCCACTTGTGAAAACGCGCGGTGTGTTTATCGCTTTGAAATCGTCGAAAGGCCAAGAAGAGTTAGATGAAGCACGTTTTGGCATCGGTATTTTTGGTGGACGCATTGAGGATGTTTTCACATTTAAGCTTCCTGAAGATGCAGGTGAAAGACAAATTATTAAAATCCAAAAACGAAGTCAAACACCGAAAAAATATCCAAGAAAACCAGGCACACCGAACAAATCACCACTTATTGATTAGTGGCGTAGGGTATTGGGGATGGTTTAAGGGAGAGAAGCATAATGAAAAAACCTTTTTCTAAACTATTTGGATTAAAAAATAAAGATGAATTACTCGAAATGGTTGATGAGACAAGCCAAGGTGTCGAGTCGATAAAAATTGAACGGATTGTACCCAATCGTTATCAGCCACGCCAAACGTTTGATCCTGCGCGTATTGAAGAACTTGCTGAATCTATACAAGCGCATGGCCTCTTACAACCGATTGTGGTTCGTCCTATCGAAGAGAATATGTACGAAATTATTGCAGGGGAACGACGTTTTCGAGCACTCCAACATCTACACAAAAGTGAAGCGGACGTGATTGTCCGTGCATTGAGTGATGAAGAAACGGCCGTCGTTGCACTAATTGAAAATATTCAGCGTGAAAACTTATCGGCCATTGAAGAAGCGGAAGCCTATAAAAAGCTGTTGGCATTTGAAGGCATTACGCAATCTGAACTTGCGAAAAGCGTGGGGAAAAGCCAAAGTTTCATCGCCAATAAGTTGCGTCTTCTAAAGTTAGAGCCAGTGGTGTTAGACGCTGTACGAGATCACCGCATTACAGAAAGACATGGACGTGCCCTTGTAGGTCAAACTGCAGAACGTCAAGAAGAAATGCTTGATCTTATTTTAAAAGAGCAACTGAATGTTAAACAGACTGAAGAACGTCTTAAAACAACAGAAAATCGTGTGAATGAGGAAACAAATGAGGGGGAAACAGTGATTGCACGACCTCCTGAATTTGTCCAAGATATTTCAGAAGCACGGGATATTATTGCGGATAGTTTACTTGAAATTAAAGCCAATGGCATCAAATACGAGCAAAAAGAAAAAGAACATGAGGATTACTACGAAATTAACATTCGCGTTTACCGTAAGTAGTCTTGTGTTATTTCCCAGGTAATAAATACGCTATCAAATACGAAAAAAGACCTCAAATTCAACGTTAAAACGAATTTGAGGTCTTTTCATATCTTTATTCGGTAATGAAAAATTTAAAGTGTCGCTTTTGCGGCTTCAATGGCGTCACGTGTAAGTTCATGGCTGTTCACCCAGTATGAAGTTACATTCGCGCCACGTGTTTTGAATAAATTTTCAACATCATGACTTTGTTCTACAGTGACGATAGGGTCAGCTTTGCCCATAGATAAAAAGACGTCTTTATTCGATAGGTCTAACTGTGAATCCACGTCTAACGGATAGAGTGGTGCAAACAGTAATCCTTTGCGATATGGCATTTCAGGTTGTAACATCAGTTCAATCGCAATGTTAGAACCATTCGAGAAACCAACTAAAATGGTATTGTTAATATCAAAGTCATATTGTGTGGCTGCGTCTTTTAAAAACGTATGAAGTTCTTGTGTACGGAATTTTAAATCCTCTACGTCATAGTTTCCTTCTCCATGACGTTTGAAAAAACGATTCATACCGTTTTCTGATACATTACCTCTTACAGCGATGACATTGTAAGTCGGGTCTAATAATTCAGCGACTGGGAGTAAATCATGTTCATCGCCACCCGTTCCGTGTAATAAGACAAACGTTGGCTTTTGGGGAGCTCCTTTTTTGAAAATATGTTCCATCGTATCACTTCCTTTATCATCTAGGTCTATTTATCGTAAATAACTCGCCTAAAGTGGCATAGTTATCACCAGCGAGTCGGCTGACCGGTTTTAAACCGGCCACATTGACATAGCCTTTCTCTTTATCAAAGTACGTTTCATCTATATAGAGTTGCGTTATTTCGAGTAATATCAAATCGGACACGGTTTGGCCGTCAGTCTTAATTTCGATATGATCATAGAGTTCCGTTTCAAAACGCACAGGACTTTCTTGAATGAATGGGACCTGAGACGTTTCAGTTTGTTGCGTCGTGAAATGTGTTAAATCAAGTTCACTTTTGTCCTTATCTAAAGGTGCCGAGGTTAAATTTGCATCATTGACATTATTTTCAGTCACGATATGAATAACTGCTTCTTTTGTATCTAAAATATTTTGAGCCGTATCTTTCATCGTTCCATTGTCGTGTCGTTGGACCGCTATTGAAAGGAGCGCCGGTTTAGATGACACGATATTGAAAAAACTAAATGGGGCAATATTAACTGTGTGTGTGCGTGATAAAGTTGTAACAAGTGCGATAGGACGTGGAACGACTGTCCCGATTAAAAACTTGTACAATTGTTGTTTAGATAGTGACGTTGCGTCAAACTGAAACATGAGTGATGCCTCCTCATTCTTATTTTGAACGTGTGGTATCAAATGGACGGATTTCAGACTCGATAAAATCACGTTTACTTTCTAAAAATGGAGGTAAAGAGAGCGATTCACCTAAAGTTTCATAAGGTTCATCCCCCATAAAGCCAGGACCATCAGTAGAAAGTTCAATTAAAATATGACCAATACGTGCGTAAAGCGCTTTGAAGAAGAAGCGGTCAATGAGACCAGAATTGTGAACGCCTAATTCAGTATAACGCTCTAACCAATTTTGAATCGCTTCATCATCTTCCACACGGAATGAAACGTGGTGCACTTCACCGTAACCTTGACGTGCTTCAGTACCAAGATCTTTACGTAAAATCACTTGACCTCCGTTACCGCCTTTACCGACTTCAAGCAATGTGACATCTTCTTCTTCGATAATCGGTTTCATACCGTAAAGTTCCATCAATGTTTGTTTGAATTCCTCGTAATAGCTCACAGTAATTTCAATAGGGCCTAAACCATAAATGGCTTTGTCTTCTGGGACAGGACCATTTTTCCAAGGAACACCAGGTTCAACGCCTTCATTGTGCTCATCAGAAATCAGTTGGTAAGTCTGACCGTCCTCTTCTTCAAATGGTAACACTTTTTTGCCGAAAAGTTCTTGAATGTCCTCATGTTTAACATTAAATTCTTCAAAACGTGCTTTGTAGTACTCTAATGCAGCATCATTTGGTACACGGAAGGAAGGACGACTAATAGAGTTTGTGCCTTTTCGGCCTTTAGGATTATTAGGAAAATCAAAGAATGTCATATCTGTACCGGCGTGGCCTTCATCATCTGCAAAAAATGTGTGGTACGTATAAATGTCATCTTGGTTTACTGTTTTTTTCACGAGGCGCATACCTAATATATCTGTAAAGAAATGATAGTTTCTTTCTGCATCGTCTGTCATCGCAGTCACATGGTGAATGCCTTTTAATGGAAATTGAATCATAATGAATCTCTCCTTTAGTGAATGATATTTCTAATTCGAAATAAAATGTATGTAAAAATCAAGTACACACCCCGAAGTTACTCGGATTGTGTACTAATTCGCTTTAAAACCTTTTGTAAACTTTGCAATTCATCCTCTGATAAATCTGAAAAGACAGAGGCAATTGCATTGGCGTGATTTGGGAAAATTTCATCCATAAATGCTCTTCCTTTATCGGTAAGGGAAGCATAGCTCACGCGTTTATCTTTCGTATCTTGTCTACGCTGTATATACCCTTTTTTCTCAAGGTTTGTAACCACGTAAGTTGTACTGCTGCTCGCAATTAAAATACGTTCTTTAATGCGTTGAATTGTGTGTTCACCGCGATTGTAGAGTACCTCTAAAACAGCAAATTCTGTCACGTTTAAACCATAGGATTTGATATCTTTGTGTATCAATTTATCTAACATGTCATTCGTACGTCTTAGTCCAATAAATACTTTTAATGAAGTATCAACACGGTTCAATGACAACACCTTCTTTAATTTATTTCGAATTCGAGATAATTATAACGTATATCGTTTTAGATGTAAAGGATAATGTTTGCTAAGACACAATGATTCTGGAAATGAGACGTTATGTTACATTTTTTGTCATTTAATTGTTATATAAATCCAGAAGTTTTCCATTGTTTTACAAAATGAATGTATTTTTTTTACAACGCGGACACCCTGATATATTTATGTTACCATATCTCTAGATTAATTGATATCAATGATTTGGGAGGATTATTTTTTATGAAAAAGTTAACCGCTGCAACAATCGCTACAGTTGGATTCGCAACTTTTGGTATCATGCAAGGTGATGCTGAAGCAGCAGAACAAGTACAGTCAACATCTACATCAACAACGTTTTCTCAAGAAACACATGATTACGTTACAATAGATGCACAAGGGAATTACCACCATACATTAGATGGCAATTGGAATCCATCAATGTTTGAACAAGGATTATATCATTCTTCATATACAGATGACATGGGACGTCATCATTATGTTTATTATGCACAAGGTGAACAAGTTCAAGATGACAATGACTATACACCAAGTCAATCTCATGCTGTAATCCAAGCACAAAAGAATAATGGTCAATCTCAACAAATGAGAGAGACGCATAATACGCAACAATATACACAATCACAAGGGCAATGGAATGTGAACACAACAGATCAAACAGGCTATAGTGCGCCGAATGCGTCAGCTCAAACAAGCTACAATGCATCAAATACTTCATCTAATGAAGGAAATGCATCAACAAGTGCTTTAACACAAAGCCAATCAACACCAAATGCACAAACGCAAGCAAAACAAGCAACTCAACAAACGGATAATGCAACAACTGCATCATCTAATAATACGGCAGCTTCAGGATGGCTAAATAAATATCCGAAATGGCAACCGTATGGTCAGTATACAACGGGTGGTGCGCACTATGGTGTAGATTACGGTATGCCTGAAAACACACCTGTATATTCTTTCACTGATGGTAAAGTCATTGATAGTGGATGGAGTAATTATGGTGGAGGTAACCAAATTACTATCCAAGAAGCGAATAGCAATAATTATCAATGGTACATGCATATGAATCAATTGAATGTGAAAGCTGGAGATACAGTTTCTAAAGGACAACAAATTGGTTTGTCTGGTAGCACAGGTAATTCAACTGGACCTCACTTACATTTCCAACGTATGTCTGGTGGCATTGGTAATCAATACGCTGTTAACCCAGATAGCTATTTAGCAAATCAATAAACAAAAACGAGTAAGCGAAGAAAAATTTCGCTTGCTCGTTTTTTTATTTTACACTGATTTTTTCATTGTAATGTGTATATTCTGGATGATAGTTAAAAAATTGAAGGATTTTTGAACCATGTAGACGTTTTAAGAAATAATCTAGACCAAAACGACCACTATTGTAACCACCCATGAAAATGAAAATTCCGATTAAAATATAGAGCGGGTTGACTGAAACTGTACCGGCAAATAAGAACATGAAATTCATTAATAAACCGAAAAATGCGCCAACTGGTGTAAATAGACCTAAAATCAATAATAATCCGATACACACTTCTAAAATAGGAATTAAAATATTAATCACCGGTGCCATCGGTAAGACAATATGTTCTAAAAATGATGTGAAAATAGGATATTGGACACCGGACTCGCTTGCAACTGGATGTTGAATGGCATTTTGTAAAAAGCCCCCAGCGTTAAATCCACCGCTCAAAAATTTACCAATACCGGACATGAACCATCCAAATCCTAAGTATAAACGTAATAAAAGTAAAAGCACACTTGCAATTTTACTTTGTTGTAACCATTTAATCATAATAAACACCCCTAAAAAAATAAATATGAATATATTGCTTTGTATTAGTATATTTAATATATCTTGTATACTAAATATATCACTTAGAAATGCGATTACAATAGTTTTGTTCAATTTTTCACAAATTATTCAAAATTCGAGATAAATATATCCCAAAAGCAAACTAAGGTTAAAAGAAGTGGAATAGTGGTATAATTTTTATAATGATAATATTTATAATTTTTAAAGGATGATTTTAATGGTGGAAGTTAAACACAGTAATCATAAGTTTTATGTTGGTGAATCAGAAGATCACGTGGATGCTTACATGTCGTACGTCCCTTCCGGTAAACAGAGAATTATTATTGATCACACAGAAGTGGGCGAAAGCCTACAAGGTCAAGGCGTAGGAAAACAATTAGTAAAAGCGGCAGTTGAGTATGCGCGTGAAAATGACTTGAAAATTTTAGCTACTTGTCCTTTCGCAAAAGGTGTACTTGAAAAAACAACTGAATATCATGATGTATACCAAAAATAATTCAAAATGAGAGGTTTTTATTAATGGTTAAAGTAAGTAATTTTCAAGAATTAAAAGAAGCAAACGTCGCAGATAATTCAATTACAGTAAGTGAGAATATTCAATTAGAAGAACCTATTGTTTTAGAATCTGGAGTACAACTTGAAGGTGAATCTTCTTCATTTGAATTAACTGGAACAGGAAAACTTATCGTATTAACTGAAAATAATACCTTAAAAAATATTACATTGCGCACTAATAAAAATGAAGACGCCGTAAGCTTTAAAGAACAAGGCGTCAAAGGGCAATTTACATTAGAAAATGTAACAACATATGGTTCAGTTTGTTTAACCGCTGACGACGCTGCAGGTGATATCCGTATTGATATTACAGATGTAGATGTAGTTGAAGCTAATGTAACGCATAAATCAGAAGGCCCTACAGGTTTTGGTGTTACGGTTATCCAAGGTGGGTTAACTGTTTGGAACCGCACCCCAGATATTCGTTTCGATACTGAAATTAAAGATGTCACAATTGGACGGGACGGTGAACCAGTGAATGGTAGTGGTGTGTTTGTTTCAGGTACAGATGAAGCACCAATTTATTCAAAATTAATTACAACAAAAGACGTTTACACAAATGGTTTACTCACACAAGGTGTGGCAGACCGTATTTCAGCTGGCGTATTCACCGTAACAAATGCACGTGTTGATCGTGTTGAAAACCATGGTGTGACAAAAACATATGGTTTCAACGATATGGTACTCGACAACTGGGGCGCTGTAAAAGAATGGGTCGTACAAAACGATGTATTATCTGAAGGAACAAGCGGTATCGGCTTTGTAAACTTCGGTAATATCCATTTGTTAGATATCCAAGCCCCTATTATTACAAGAGGTACTGGTGCACGTGGTATTAATAACTACGACGGTACAATTAAAGAACTCTACTTAAAAAGTATCGAAACACACGGTGACGGTGCAGTAGGTATTCAAATTAGTAAACCTGTAGGTAAAGTTACCGTGCATAAAAATATAGAAACTTACGGTGGCACAGGCGAATCTCTTGTTAAAGGGGTTATTAAAGAATTATCAGCAATCGGTATTAGTATTTTAGACGGCGCTGAAGTTGAAGGTCTTGACGTTAAAGGTAATGTATACACATATGGTAAAGACATTACACCTGTACAAAATGAAGGTACTGTCAAATCAGGACTTAACATTTCAGGTGAAAGTGCAAATAAATACGAATAATTGATAGATTCTAAAGGTATCTCAATGAGATATACTGAAAAGGCTGTCGCAAAGTTCAACTTTGTCGACAGCCTTTTTATATATTAAAGATGTGACTATTCTTTAAAATCTTGCTTAGACCCTTCAGAAGTCTCGGCTAAAGCCTCTATCAAAGGGGCTTTAATTTCTCAAGAGGAGGTCATAAAATTTATTTTACTCGTTAAACTGTATGAAAATAGCCCTCAAAATTTATTTGAGCGTAAATTTTTATTATAGATGGACGTATCCAACTCTATTTCCATGCACTTTTGGTTGAGGGGAGTCTAACCGGACTATTTCAGGGGAGACTTCCCTATTTGGTTTTGTGCCATTTTTAGTGGGACTTCGTAATGTTGGCAGTTTTCCCATGACAAATGATCTTTAAAAATATGGAAACCTTGGTTTAAAAACGTATGAAGCTCATGAAGCGCTTCAGGCGTCGTGGATTTGAGTTCATAGATGAGTTCTGTTAGTTTTGGATCAAAGTAAGCTTGATCGATTAAAGGTTGATCAAATGTGAAGGAACTGTCAACGAACGGATAAGGTAAAACGAAGAAAGTCGGTCCTTCAAATGTGTCGTCCCCAAACCAAAAACCAAACTCAATAAAATGCTCATCGAAGGCTGCATATTCAATAACTTGAGACGGTTCAAACATTTCGTGAAATGCATTGTAGTTGATAATCGTAGAAATGTCGAAAGTTCCCCAAAATAGACCTGGTTTAATTTTACGTGCTCTGAAAGGGGCCACAAACTGGCTCAGTGCACGTACTGCAAATTTCATTAAATGCAACACTTCATGACTAATTTTTTCATTATAATGATGATGTTCAGTATCACGATCAAAAGGGGTCGTATGTGCCATTTCTTGAGGTGTCGTATTGATAGGAACCTCGACTTTAAAACGTTTCAAGGTTTGTTGTATCCATTCATAATAGTCTTGAATCGTTGTACCCTCACGTAACGGCATTTCGTCACATCCATGGTCCGTTTCCACAACGAGACGATGAAATTGTAAATCGACATTAATCGTATAGGTACAGTCATAGTTGAAAAGTAAGCCTGTCGAAAAACCCGTTGTATTCATATCCAAAATCACATGTGCCCATTGAGGTTCCTGAAAAGCACTTGCTAATTTATGCTTTCCAAGTACTTGTGCTAAAAGGTGTAGTGTTTCTTGTTCTTTTTTCCATTCTGCAATCTTTAACATCTGTAGAACCTCCATTGAAATGTGTTTATCATGTATTTACCCGCTTTTTTGATGATTTTTACATCCTGTTGGAAAATACAAAAAAACGACGCATTTACGATTAAATGCGCCGTTATATCTTAAAGTCTTCGCTTATATTATTCTTCTACTGCAAATTCACTATGTGCTTCGAATTTAACTTCTTTACCTAACATTACGCCACCAGTTTCTAAGGCTTGGTTAAAGTCGATACCATATTTTTCGCGGTTGATTTTACCAGTCACTGAGAAACCAGTCACTTTGCCACCAGTCATTGGGTTCGCACTAATACCGTTAAATTCAACATCAAATGTTTCTTCGTGAGTTTGACCTGCAATTGTTAAATCACCAGTCACTGAGTCTTCAGTGATTTTTTTAGTTTTGAATACGATTTGTTTGTTTTCATCCGTATTGAAGAAGTCTGCTGATTTTAAGTGGTTGTCACGGTCTTTGTTATTTGTGTTAATAGATTCAACGTCAATTGTAGTCACAGCTTCAAGTGAAGATAAATCGTTCACATCACCGTTAATTTCAACGTTGTAGTTTTCAAATGTTCCTTTAACACGAGAAACCATTAAGTGTTTAATTGAAAATTCTAATGTACTGTGTACTTGATCAAAATTATATTTTGCCATTGTAAAATCCTCCTAGAAAGTAAATGTTTCGTCTACGGTATAAATGTTATACCATGTTTCGTCGGATTGCAATAAAAAAGTTTCAATTTCGAAATATTTTTGGAATACTATCATTTTAAGCGCATGACAATAGTTTCATCATACGTGATATAAATAGTTTACCTTTTAAAGATGTCGACTAAACATGGAAAGAGAAGAAGTCAAATGTTATAGGGATTAAGACCATTAAGACGTAACTATAGATATAGAGGGCAGTGTATGGCACGTCTTCTAACATCAATTTATGTCAATATTGTGAAGATAAAGAATATCGTTTACAATATAAGAAAACGCTTTCAAAATAGCGTTTAAGGGGATTAAACAAAGGGGGAGTTGTATGATTACATTTATTGTCTGTATTTTGGTATTGATTTTGGGTTATTTTACGTATGGTAAGTATATCGATAAGATGTTTGGCCCAAAATACGATCGACCGGCACCCGCGCATGATCAACGAGATAATGTAGACTTTGTGCCGATGAAAACTTCATCTAATTCACTGATTCAACTGCTAAATATTGCTGGTGTGGGCCCGATTTTTGGTCCGATTATGGGGGCACTGTATGGACCTGTCGCTTTTATTTGGATTGTCATCGGCTGTATTTTCGCAGGGGCTGTACATGATTACTTAACGGGGATGATTTCGATTCGTAATCGTGGTGCGCATTTACCACAACTGGCGGGTAAATTTTTAGGTCAAGCTATGAAACACGTCGTGAATATTTTTACATTGCTTTTACTGTTACTTACAGGGACGGTATTTGTGACAAGTCCAGCTTTACTGTTACATAATTTGATGGATGGACGTGTCGCTTTAGGTCTCATTATTTTTGTTATTTTTGTGTATTACATTTTATCTACAGTATTGCCAATTGATAAAATTATCGGACGTATTTATCCTATATTTGGAGCTTTGCTGGTAATTAGTGCTTTAGGAGTCGGTTTTAGATTAATCCAAACGGGCGCACCTATCCCAGAGTTAACATTGGAAAATATGCATCCTGATAAAGCGCCTATATTCCCATTACTCTTTTTTACGATTACGTGTGGTGCTTTATCCGGATTTCATGCTACTCAATCGCCTATCATTTCTCGTACAACGAATAAGGAAAAGAATGCACGTGTCATTTTTTACGGGATGATGATTGCAGAAGGGATTATTGCGATGATTTGGGCCGCAGCAGCGATGAGTTTATTTGGTAGCTATGGGGGCTTACAAAATGTATTAGCTCAAGGTGAAGCTGCACTTGTCGTAAGTAAAGTTTCAACGATGCTTCTCGGCTCATTTTTCGGGACAATCGCCGTGTTAGGTGTTATTGTGCTGCCGATTACTAGTGGAGATACATCATTTAGAAGCGCGCGTATGATTATTGCAGATTATATTCATTTAGGACAAAAAGCCATCAGCAAACGTTTTATTGTGGCAGTCCCATTATTTATTGCGAGTTTCTTATTAACACAAGTTGATTTTACAATATTGTGGAGATATTTTTCATGGGCCAATCAAACAACAGCTGCTGTGGCCTTATGGGTCGGAGCTATGTACTTGTTAATCGCAGGAAAAAATTATTGGGTGGCCTTCATTCCGGCGACATTTATGACGTGGAATTTATTTACGTACATTTTAAGTCAGCCGATAGGATTTGGACTCGATTTAAATTTAAGTTATGTCGTGGCGATAGGCTTAACGGGGTTATGGCTTTGTTATTTCTTTTATCAATATCGAAAAAATACAGTGGGCGATGCGTTTCAATTGGATCATGCTGTCCAATTGAAAAATCATCCGAACTATTCTTAATTTAATATGCGAATCAAACTTTATTAAAAGAGGATGTTACTAAAATGTTTTGTAACACCCTCTTTTTTAGTATATCTTCACACTAGCGCACGCATAGTTTTATTATTTTGTAAAAGTGTTTTGTTATTCAAAAATTTTGCCAGATGTTAAAATAAGGCGAGTAGAAAAGGAGATGATTCAATGATTGTAGAATCGATTCAAGGCAATATCGCAAACTTAACATCGGAAGAAAAACAAGTGCATATTGAAAAAGTGTATCTTGAAAATTCTGATCTTGTTAAACGTATCCAACGTGTGAAAACAGATCATGGCACAGAAATTGGGATTCGTTTAAATCAACCTATAGATTTACAATATGGCGATATTTTATATCGTGATGACAAAAATATGATTATTATCGATGTCAATTCTGAAGATATTATTGCGATTCAACCACGCACTTTAAAAGAAATGGGTGACATTGCACACCAATTAGGCAACCGTCATTTGCCAGCGCAGTTCACTGAGTCAGAAATGCTTGTCCAATATGACTACCTTGTAGAGGATTTATTAAAAGACTTAGGCATTCCTTATCAACGAGAAGCTCGAAAAGTGAACCAAGCTTTTAAACATATAGGACATTCTCATGATTAATCAAGCGCAATTAAAACTCTTTCAATTTTGTGATTCTCAATTTCCAACAGGGGCATTTAGTCATTCTTTTGGATTAGAGACGTATATTCAGCGTGAGGATGTGCATGATGCGGCCTCATTTCAAACGTGGTTGAAAGTTTTTTTAACTGAACAATTGACGTATACAGACGGTTTGGCGATGCGTATGACGTATGAAGCTCTTGAACAAAATGATGAAGCGGAAATGAAACGCATTGATCAAATGTTATTTGTTCAAAATATACCAAGAGAAACGCGTGTAGGCACAAAACAAATGGGAAAACGTATGGCACATTTGGCCCACACACTTTACGATGATGCGTGGTTAAACTGGTACTATCAAGAAGTTACAGAGTACCGTCTCCATGCACATCCGGCAGTCGTATTTACGCTATTAGGCCACCATTTAGGTATTTCACTTGAACAGATTATTGATTATTTTTTATATCAAAACATCTCAAGTTTAACGCAAAATGCCGTACGCGCCATTCCATTAGGGCAAACAGAAGGCCAAAAAATTGTTTCAGAGATGATGCCATTTATCACAGACACACGTGAGGCAATTATGGTAGAAGATGAACGTAATTTTGGTTTAACTGCGCCAGGCATTGAGTTAAATCAATTAGAACACGAAAACGTGAATGTAAGAATATTTATATCGTAGGAGGATGAAGTATGAAACCAGTTAAAATTGGTATCGGGGGACCTGTAGGGGCAGGAAAAACCCAACTTATTGAAAAAGTGGTGAAACGTTTATCAAAAGATAAAAGTATCGGTGTTATTACGAATGACATCTACACAAAAGAAGACGAAAAGATTTTAGTAGAGACAGGTGTCTTACCTGAAGATCGTATTATCGGCGTAGAAACTGGAGGGTGCCCGCACACTGCCATCCGTGAAGACGCATCGATGAACTTTGCGGCGATTGATGAGTTAATGGAACGTCACAACGATATTGAACTTTTATTCATTGAATCAGGTGGAGATAACTTAGCCGCAACATTTAGTCCAGAACTCGTTGATTTTTCAATTTATATCATCGACGTAGCACAAGGTGAAAAAATTCCACGTAAAGGTGGCCAAGGGATGATTAAGTCGGATTACTTTATCATTAATAAAACTGACCTTGCTCCACATGTCGGCGCGTCACTTGATCAAATGGCAGAAGATACGAAAAAATTCAGAAATGATCGTCCATTTGCATTTACAAACTTAAAAACAGACGAAGGACTAGACGATGTCATCGATTGGATTCGTAAAGACGTCTTTCTTGAAGGATTAGATTAGTATGGCCATTTCAGATTGGACAGGGGAACTCGATCTCACATTTAAACATGATGGGACGAAAACAATTAATGGAAGAACGTATTTTCAAGGCGGACTGAAAGTGCTACGTCCATCGTACTTAAACGGTAGTCCACACCCAACAATGTTTTTAATTAACTTGGGGGGTGGCTTCGTCGATGGTGACCGGTATCGCATGAATGTGCATTATGAACCAAAAGCGCATGCCGTCTTAACGAATCAGGGGGCGACCATCGTCTTCAAAACGATGGAAGACCACGTAGAACAATATCAAACATTTACACTAGAAGATGAAAGTTTTATGGAATATATTGGCGACCCTATTATCGGGTATACCCATGCCAAATTTTTCCAACATAATCATTTCAAATTGTCAAAAACAGCCACAATGTTTTATTCGGACATTTTAACACCCGGCTACGACAAAGAAGGTCGTATGTTTAAATACGATCATTTACATTTGTTAAATGAAATATACGTCGATGACCAAATCGTCGTATATGACAATTTACGTTTAGATACACAAAAACATAAAATTGCTGATATTGGTTATATGGAAGGATTTACTCATTTGGGCGCATGTTTTTATATTAGCCCACATGTCAATCAAAAGTGTGTAGAAGCCATCAACGAAGTGGTTGAAAACCATATCAATGAGACATGTCGTGTCGGCGTCTCATTGTTACCGACCCATGGTTTAACGATACGTATTCTCGCAAATTCTACCGATGTCATTAATCGTGTGATTCATGAAGTCCATCAATTTGTGATGTCGACGTATCATGAAGAAGATGCCCAATTTTTACGAAAATACTAAGGAGTAGGACACAGAAATCGCAATGATTTCTGTCCTACTCCTTTATTATTAATGACTTCAGTCAGTTGAGCACGTAAAACGTGCGAAACAATGAACCACCTGCTATGCGGGTGGGCAACAAAAGTTATACTAAAAAATCCCTGCTTAGCGTTATAATTAAGGTGTTCAAGCCAAATTAATAACGAAAGTAGGGATTTGTTATGGCTAATAAAGCCAAAAGTTTAGCACATACAAAATGGATGTGTAAATACCACATTGTATTTACTCCAAAGTATAGAAGAAAAAGCATATACAATCAATACAGACCATCAATTATTTTGAAATTATAAAGTTATTGTGCAAATACAAAGGTGTGGAGATTATAGAAGGACATATGATGCCAGATCATGTACATCTATTAGTGAGCATCCCACCCAAAATAAGCGTTTCAAGCTTTATGGGGTATTTAAAAGGTAAATGCGCTTTGATGATATTTGATAGACATGCAAATTTGAAATATAAATTTGGAAATCGTCACTTTTGGGCAGAAGGATATTACGTTAGTACAGTTGGATTAAATGAAGCCACAATAAAAAAATATATACAGAACCAAGAAAAACACGATAAAGCGATTGATAAGTTGAGCGTAAGAGAATATGAAGACCCTTTTAAGGGTTATTGAAGTTAGTCAAAAGCCTCTTTAGAGGCTAGCTAAAGAGACAATGGCATTTTGGCTTGAGCATGAAATGAAAAAGCCAGCGACTTTAGACGCTAGCCGGTAAAGCGGGCTTATAGCCCAAGAGCAAACCACCCGTTTTACGGGTGGTCCTGATTAGAAACTTTTAATTTGAAAGTCGCTACTACCTAAACTTAGCATTATATATTATAGAGGCGATGCCTAATCCTGCTAAAAATAACGGAAGTACGTATATAGAATAAACATCTGTCTCTATATAAAATCTATAGAGTATGAAACCTAAGAAAGCCATAATAAAGTAAACAGGTATAAAAATAGGTTCCCAAAATATAGAACTTTTCATATCATTCACCTACGTTTTTGTAATTTAGAAACAACTTGCTGCTACTCGGCCCATTCCCTAGAGACAGCACCAATTACTCCTCCTCCAGCAGTAGCTATTGTCGGAATCACACTACCTGCACTAGCACCACTAAGATGACCTAAACCGGCGCATCCAATAGTGCCAAGACTTCATTTCCATCCTTCTTCCGTCCTCTTGTTTGAGTAGTCGTCTTTTTTATCGATTACATTAACTTTAAATTATTTCAATTTGTCTCATAAGCCAATACTGCGGAGTCTCCATTTTTATCCATAGCCTCAGAAGGTAATGCTTCTATTTTACCTATAGTATTATCATTTGATTGTAACTAAAGCATATCAAAGTAAATAAAGTAGATGACTATTATTTCTTAAATGTTGAAAACTTATGCCTCTACGTCCTTTCTACTCATAATTTTATTTCTTCAACTCCTTTTATTGCTTTATTGACATTGCATCTCTATGAATTATAGAGGTGACAGATAATTCATTTGATGTTCAAGACTTTAGACTTTCACCATAAAAAAAAGAGTTAAACAATCTAAGATTGCCTAACTCCTTAATGTCACCAGTACGATATGACAGAAATTCTATTATGATAGTGCGATAAAACCATCACTATCTAAAGATTTATTCAATTGATCTAAGCTTTCTTCAGAACCAGAATCTTCAAAATCCTCGGTAGCTTCATCTTTTGTTAAACGATTTCCTTCTAGAATATAATTTCTGTAACCAGAGTAAACGTATTTTTCTTCAGGGTCAGAATATTTGCTTGTTTCAGTGACTTTATAGGCAGTGATGAGTGTGACTTTCGTCGGTTCTATTTCGCTTTCGGTTTTGATTTTTTCGCTTGTCTCATCTTCGTCAGAACTAAAACCGAAGTCAGAGTCTAGAGTTTGACTGGTTTTATAATATTGTCCAACTTGTTCCGTGGAATATTTGCTAAAATCTGTATTTTCAAAGCGGTCATTAATGAGTTTATTGTGTTCTTCAAATAAAGCAGAGACATTTTCAAGCTGATTAACATCTTTTAAATCTTTAACTTTTATTTCATATGATTGAGTCCCTTTGAAATTCGTAGATTCACTTTCATTGAGCGCGTTAATGACTTCTTTAGGCACTTCTAATTTCACCGTGTCTCCATTTTTTAGTTTTCCATTGTTCGGGACTGTAAATTCGAATGAACTTAAGGAAAGGTCTTTTAGCGAGTCAGGTAAATCTTTTTCAACGAGATGGAGCTGACCACTGCCATTTAATCCTGTGAAAGTAGGATTTAAACTTTCGAATAATGTTTTGGCATTTACTGAATCAGGATCCTTTAACCCCGACACGGTATATTCTTTAGTGAATTCTTTGGCTTTAAGTTGATATTCCTTAGAGACATTTCGCTTTATTTTAAATTTTAATTTAACTTTATCCCCATTAGAGAGCTTGTCTTTTTTATTGAAATCAAAGTCTATATTTTCTAAAATTTTACCAGCTTTATAAAATTGTCTTTGCTCTGATTTTGTAAAATTATCAATGTCTAAGTGCTCAACATTTCCTTTTTCTATCGTTTCAAGTACTTCTTTATTTTTAAAATCTGATTGTCTCAAGGCTTGAGCTAAAAGTTTACCTATAATTTTGTTATAGGCGTTATCTTTAATATTTGCAGTCCCAGAGCCATTATATCCCTTGAATTCTACTTTAACATCATCTTCTACGTTGACTTTTTTAGTTTTTATGAATACTACTGTTAGTAATGTGACAAGTATGATTGCGATGATGACACCTATAATCACCCATTTAAAGCGTTTAATAAAATCCATACAATCCCCCACTTTTAATCAATATTATTAAAAACAAACTTTATGTTGTTAATCATAACATAAAATAATAAAAAGAAGTACGTTACATAAAGTTTGTTTTATCTATTTTATATAACTTTTTGGGTTTTTGAAATAATATTGTGGAATTTCATCAAGTGCTTTTTAATCCTATCTCTAAGATAGTTTGTTTGTAAATAGGGTTTGATGAAGAGAGAAAGAGGTTCATGGATTGAAAAAAGCGATAGAAGTGAAAGACTAACTGTTCGATATATGAAAAATGGAAATTAAAAACACTGAGCCATATGGAGGTCTCAGTGTTTAAATTACAGTATTCAGAGCGCTTCGATTACATTATTAACTGAACTATATTTTTAATAATAAGTAGTGCCACAATGAGAATGATTATACTAGAAAGTTTGTTTAAAAATAAGATAAATTTTCCAGATGAATCAATGTGACCAATGAAACGGCCCAACAAAGAGAGACCTATAAACCAAATCCACGACACACTGATGGTTGCGAGTGTAAAGAGCCACTTTTCTGTACCGTCATAAAGGGCAGCGCTTGTGCCAATGACTCCGATAGTATCCATGATGGCATGAGGGTTTAATAGTGAAACGGACATCGCAAATCCTATTTGCTTTTTCGCAGACATTTGAGAATGGTGATTCATTGATGCAGGCTTTTCAATCCAAAGTGACCATGCCATATAAAGTAAAAAGATGAGTCCAATTATATAAATCAAAAGCTGTAACGTTGGCAATGACATTAAAATCAAAGAAACGCCGAGGACGGCTAACAAGATGAGTAATGTATCGCATAAGCCTGCGGTAATGATGACGGGAAGTGTACGTGACCATCGAGGATGATTGGCGCCTTGGTTAAAAACGAACACATTTTGTGCTCCTAACGGTAATATTAAGCCTAAAGCGAGTAAAAGGCCGTGCATTATCGGTTGAATCATGTCTCGTCATCCTTTCAGTTTGAGGCACAATGATGAATGAGCACTCATTTTTGTTTTTGCGTGATTACAATATTGATAATGAGCCATAGGATTTGTAAAACGAAGGGAATCATTAAAAATGCCATCCAGACTCCGATAGATAGCAATTTTATCTCAGGTGTTTGAATGGCACCTGTGCCATCAACGTCACGTAGCCATAAGAACCCGGCCCCACTAATCAATAAAATCATCCAAAAAGCAGTGACGATACTCCATATTATCCATGATGCTTTTAACATAATGTTCCCACCTAAAAAATTTATTATTATATAGAATAGCACAAAAATGGTGACTTGTGTGAGTCACCATTTTTGGGATAAAAAGTTATTTTCAATTATCGTCTCTCATGCAGTTGTTCCCAAGTCATGGGCATCGATTTTCCTGAGATTAAGCAATAGAAGTTGATGTGTTTTGACGGAGTTTTTTAGCACTATCAACAAGGACAGTTAAGGCTGCTTTTACCTCGTCTTCTTTACGCGTTTTGAGTCCACAATCTGGGTTGACCCAGAAAAGAGAGCGATCAATTTGTTGGAGCCCTCGATTAATGGCTGTCGTGATTTCTTCTTCTGTTGGAATGCGTGGACTATGAATATCATACACGCCTAATCCAATGCCTAAGTCATAATCAATATCTTCAAAGTCTTTAATTAAATCGCCATGGCTACGAGAAGTTTCAATAGAAATAACATCTGCATCTAGTTCGTGGATAGCATGAATGATTTGGCCGAATTGAGAATAGCACATATGCGTATGAATTTGCGTATGGTCTGCCACAGAAGACGTCGCTAATTTGAAACTGTGCACGGCTTTTCGTAAGTAATCGTCGTGATAAGTTTGACGAAGCGGTAAGCCTTCGCGCAGTGCTGGTTCGTCGACTTGAATCACTTTGATGCCTGCTTTTTCAAGTGCTAATACTTCTTCGTTAATCGCTAAGGCAATTTGGTCTTGGACTTCTGCGCGTGGTAGGTCGACACGTTCAAAAGACCAATTGAGAATCGTAACAGGACCTGTCAGCATCCCTTTCACAGGCTTGTCTGTTAAACTTTGCGCATAAACCGTTTCTTTTACTGTGAGAGGTTCTGTCCATTTAACATCTCCATAAATAATCGGGGGTTTAACGGCACGTGAACCGTAAGATTGAACCCAACCAAACTTCGTTACTAAGAAGCCTTGTAATTTTTCGCCGAAGAATTCGACCATGTCATTACGTTCGAATTCGCCATGAACGAGGACATCTAAGCCGATATCTTCTTGAATTTTAATCCAACGTTTAATTTCGTCTTTTAAGAAGGTTTCATAAGCTTCATCAGAAATACGTTTGTTTTTCCAATCTGCACGTGTTTTACGAACTTCTGGAGATTGTGGAAACGAGCCAATCGTCGTTGTTGGTAAATCTGGTAAGTTGAGTCGTTCTTGTTGAAGTTCTTTACGTTCTGAGAAACGAGAAGCACGTTCATCACGCACACTGTCGAAATCATACGTTAAATTTTTAAAATCTTGGTTTTGGAAACGTTCATATTGCGTTTGTAATGCCTCTAACTTTTCTGTATCACCTTCATTGACTGCACGTTTTAAGGCGTCTAATTCTTCTAATTTTTCAGTCGCAAAACTAAGTCCATCACGAACGGTTTCATCTAATGTTTCGTCATCTAACGATACAGGGACGTGAAGTAAAGAGGATGATGGGTTAATATAAAGCTCATTTGTATAAGTACTCAACGTATCAATGAGCGCTTTTTTCGCTTCCACATCTGCAGCCCAAACATTACGACCGTCGATAATGCCTGCAAATAATGTTTTATTTTGATCAAAATCTCCGTTTTTAATTTGTTCTAAGTTGTGGCCATGGTCATGAACAAAGTCTAAACCTAATCCTTTAACTGGAAGACTGCTTAAAAATTTCACATTTGCACGTTCAAAGTACGTTTGAATAATGAGTTTATCGGCTACTTCTGCACCTACAAATGCCTCGTACGCTTCTTTTGTAATGGCTTCTAAGTCTTCCCCCTCATCTGTGACAAGAATAGGCTCGTCCACTTGAATCAATTCTGCGCCTGCTTGGATTAATGATTCAAAGGCTTCAATATATAACGGTAAGAGTGTGCGCACTTTTTCTTCAAAAGATTGGTGGCCTCCCTTAGATAACTTCACAAATGTAATTGGACCTACAATAACCGGGTGGGCTTGGATATTTAAAGATTTTGCATAGTTGAAGCGCTCTAAAAGAAGATTGCGTCCGAGTTTTGGTGTCACGTTGTCCCATTCAGGTACGATGTAGTGATAGTTGGTATTGAACCATTTAATTAAGGCACTCGCGACGTGTTCTTTGTTGCCACGTGCAATATCAAATAATAAATCATCATCAACCTCACGCCCTTGGAAGCGTTCAGGGATAATATTAAATAACAAAGATGTATCTAAAATATGATCGTAAAGTGAGAAATCTCCGACTGGCACGCTGTCTAAGCGATGGTTTTTTTGAAGCAATAAATTTTCACGATGTAAATTTTGTAATGTTTCATCTAATTCGTCTTTTGAAATTTTGTTGTTCCAATAGTTTTCGATTGCTTTTTTCCATTCACGTTTTCGGCCGAGTCTTGGGAATCCTAAATTTGTTGTTTTAATTGTCATAATATAACCTCCTGATTGGTTGATGTAATTGATTTTGAATAAGCTGCAAGGTCTAAAGAATAATCGACACGTTCAAACGGGGTAATAAGGTATAGCCCGTTAAAATATTTGTGAACGGTATCAATTAGTGATTTACAGATAGAAATAGATAAATCGTAGGTGGCTGCTTTATCACCTGCAACGGCTTTGAAGCGTTCTAAAACGTCATCTGTCATCTTAATGCCAGGGACTTCATTATGTAGAAATAAGGCATTGTTGTAACTTGTGATTGGCATGACTCCAATAAAGATTGGGACGTTAAGATGTTGAGTTGCTTCATAAATTTCAATGATTTTTTCTTTGGTAAAGACAGGTTGTGTGATGAAATAATGCATGCCACTTTCGATTTTAGTTTCGAGTTTTCGAACGGCTGCATCGATATTTCTTACATGAGGATCAAAACCGCCAGCGATGTTGAAATGAGTTCTAGACTTCAGCGCATCACCATCTGTGTTAATCCCTTCATTGAAACGGAGTGCGAGTTCAGTGAGCCCTTTCGAGTTAACATCATAGACGTTAGTGGCTCCTGGGAGATGGCCTACTTTGGAAGGATCTCCTGTAATGGCTAAGATTTCATTAATGCCGAGTAACGATAACCCGAGTAAGTGCGATTGTAAGCCAATTAAGTTGCGGTCTCGACACGTAATATGGACGAGTGGTTCAATGTTATAGTTTTGTTTGATGAGACTCGCAGCTGCAATATTGGAAACACGTACTGTCGCGAGTGAATTGTCGGCGAGTGTGACGGCATCAATACCCGCTTTGTCTAAGGCTTCGATATTTTTGAAAAAGCGTTGTGTATCCAAATGTTTAGGTGTATCTAGTTCGACGATAATCGTCGGTTGTTGTTGAACTTTCTGTTTTAAATTTAATTTGGCTGAAGGGGACGTTATGCTTTCACGTTTTTTATGGATAGGAATAACTTTTTTGTTGTGGACCGGTTTAAGTCCTCGAACGGAACGCTTAATGTGCTGTATATGTTCGGGTGTGGTGCCACAACATCCTCCAATCAGCCGGACGCCTTCATGAATGAGTTGTTCTGCAACTTCGCCAAAATAGGTGGCGTTATTGCTGTATTTGAACGTATCATTTTCAATGTCGAGTAAACTCGCATTGGGATAACAGGAGAGATACGCATGCTCTGGTAACGCAATATGCGTAAAGGTGTTTTTCATATGATGCGGGCCGTGATGGCAATTCAAGCCGACAATATTGGCTCCTGCTTGAATGACTTGTTCTAACGCATCATTGATGACCGTTCCGTCTAATAGATAGTTTGTATTTGAAGCGGTGAGTTGAGCGATAATGGGAATGTCGTATTTGCGTCTCGTACTTTTAATAACAGTTAACAGTTCCTCTAAATCGTAATAGGTTTCAAATAATAAACCATCAACGCCACCCTCAACTAAAGTGTCGACTTGGATTTCTGTATGATATTGAATGGCTGAAATCGATAAATCCCCTTGTTTAACGCCTCGAAATCCTCCGACCGTCCCGAGAATAAATGTATCTTCCTCGGCCGCACGTTTTGCGATGTCGATCGCTGCTTCGTGAATGGCTTTCACTTTATGTTCTAAACCAAATACTTTGAGTTTCTCAAAATTGGCCCCATACGTATTGGTCTGTATAATGTCTGCGCCTGCTTGAATATAGGAACGATGAATACGTTCGACTTTTTCTGGATGCGTTAAGTTATAGGCTTCTGGACAAGTATCGAGGCCTTCTGAGTAAAGAATGGTGCCCATTGCGCCATCAGCCACTAGAATATTGTTTTTCAGGGTATTCAGTAAGCGACTCATCGTATACCTCCTTTAAAGCGTGATCTAAATCTGTAATTAATGTGTCGGGGTCTTCTAAGCCGACACTGAGTCTAAAGAGACCGAATGTAATGCCCCGTGCTTCCCGAATAGGTTGAGGGATAGCGGCGTGTGACATTGAATGTGGATGGGACAATATCGTTTCAACACCCCCTAAACTGACGGACACGAGGGGGATTTCAAGCGCATCTACAAAAGTTTGTGCTAAGGCTTCATTTTTGAGTCTAAACCCTAGAACAGCGCCACCATGATGGGCTTGGTTCAAGTGGACGGTGCTATGTCCCGGGTAATACACTTGTGCAATCGCTGGATGCTGTTCTAAAAAACGCACGATGCGTTGGGCACTTTTTGAGGATTGCGAAAAGCGTACGTCTAATGTTTTTAAATGTTGGGTGAGCGTCCAACTGTCATAAACGGAAAGTCCTGTACCTGCGCCGTTCTGAATTAAATAAATTGCTTTTGCGAAAGTTTCATTATTGGTAATCACAGCGCCTGCGATTAAATCACTATGCCCGCCTAAAAACTTAGTGGCACTATGAATAACGATATCCGCACCTAAATCTAAAGGGTTTTGTGCAATGGGTGTCATAAAGGTGTTATCCACGGCTAAAAGCAAGTTGTGGCGTTGGGCAATATCAGCCACCGCACGTATATTGGTCACTTTAAATAAAGGATTTGAAGGTGTTTCTACATAAAGCAATTTTGTATTAGGTTGGATAGAGTTTTCATAATTTTCTGGATTTTCAGCGTTCACTGTGGTGAAATGAATCCCGAATTTCGTTAATATTTCTTCTGTTAGTCGAAATGTCCCTCCGTAGACGTCGTCGGGGAGGATAACGTGATCTCCTGCTTTTAATGTTAGAAATACACTTGTAATCGCACTAATACCTGAATTAAATGCGAAACCGTGTGTGCCATTTTCAAGTTCTGCGAGTTTGGTTTCTAATAATTCGCGATTAGGGTTGCCGCTCCTTGCATAATCATAAGTTGCATCTCCGCCCAGTGTATGTTGATGATAAGTGGACGAATAATAAAGTGGCAGGTTTGCACTTAAATACGTTTTTCCTCGATTGCGATCATGAATGAGTTGGGTTGCTTTGGGTTGGCTCATAGACTCACTCCTTCTTTTGAATGTTGCAGTGCTCGGATGAGGTCAGCTTCAATATCTTCGTAGGCTTCGATTCCGACAGACAAGCGAATTAAATATTGGTCGATGCCTCGTGCATCTTTTTCCGCATCAGGCATATCGACGTGTGTTTGTGTATAAGGGAATGTAATAAATGTTTCTGTCCCCCCTAAACTTTCAGCGAAACGTGAAACCTCTATATTTTCAAGTAGCCGTGCGACGCTGTAATCTTTATCTAAACGAAGACTTAACATACCGGTGCGTCCGCTGTATAACACTTCTTGAATGCCTTCTAAATTTTGACATCGCTTGGCAAGACGTTGGGCATTTTCCTGTGACCGAGCGACGCGTAAATGTAATGTTTTCAAACCTCGTTGTAGCAAATAACTATCAAACGGTGAGAGCGTGGCACCAATCATATTGTGAAGAAGTGAAAGCTGATTGACTAAATCTGGGTCTTTCACTGTGACAACGCCTGCTAACACATCGTTATGACCGCCAATATATTTAGTCGCGGAATGTAACACGATATCCGCCCCTTCTTTAAGTGGGGTTGAGAGATAAGGTGTTAAAAAAGTATTATCGATAATGGTCAGTAATCCACGTTGTTTTGCAAGGACGTAATAAGGTTCCAAATCAATTTCAATCATAAGTGGATTTGAAATAGGTTCGATAAATAGTGCTTTTGTCTTTGAAGTTAACGCGTCACTGACTTCTTTGAAATGTTCGAAATGCACATATTTGAAATGAACCCCGTATTGTTCTTCGTAATATTGGAAAAGTCGAAAAGTGCCACCGTAGAGATCATACGAAACGAGCACTTCATCACCAGGTTTAAACAAGCTACATATGAGTTGAATACTCGCCATTCCACTTGCTGTGGCAAAAGCAGCGTTGCCTCCTTCTAATTTCGCAAAGGCCGTTTCAAAAGCATCTCGTGTCGGGTTTTTCGTTCGAGAATAATCAAATCCAGTCGATTGCCCTAGCCCTTGATGCTGATAAGCCGTGGATAAATAAATCGGGTTTGCGACTGCGCCTGTCGTATCTTCTGTCAGTGCAATTTGTGCAAGTTCTGTATCTTTCATGGGTTTTTACCTCCTATTTTCAGATTGGTAGGGAATGTCATGGATGTGTTAAGCCATTTTGTCGATAAAATACAAAAAAGCTTTCATCCTTTACACCCGAAATAAAATTCGGAAATAAAGGACGAAAGCTTCGTTCGTGGTACCACCTTAATTTGCTACTTTATCACTAAAGTAGCCTCTTCCAGTACGCCATGATTGAATTAATGGGTACAGAAAAAAGATAGGAAAATTCCAGTACGCCATTATCAACATGTTAATACTGTATCGCTATAACGGGCGAACCCGGTGATACCTCATATCGGCACCAACACTCCAAGGCCATTTTCAAACTTTCTTTCAATATCTTCTCTCAGCTTACAAAGACTCTCTGTAAAAGCAGTGTAAGTTCTACTTTCCTTTTTATCGTGTGTCAAAATATGTTGTTGTGAGTTGATAGTCACACTTTAGCATGGTGGAAAAATAAATGTCAACACATTTTTCTGAAAATTATGATTTAACACACTATTTAATGTGTGCTCGAAATTTGTTAAAGTCTTGTATATCAAGGCGTCAACCAGTACAATAAAAAACGTAAAAATTTTTGAAAAGAGGGATGTGGATGACAGATTTAAACAATATACGTCATTCGGAAAATGTAGAACAACTGAATCTTTCAGAAATACGTCCCAATCCTTATCAACCGAGAAAACATTTTAATCAAACCAAATTGGAAGAACTCGCGTCATCTATTGAGCAACATGGCGTGCTCCAACCTATTGTGGTCACCCCATCAATAAAAGGCTATTATCTCGTGGCAGGTGAACGCCGTTATCGGGCGTCTCAACTTGCAAAGTTAAATACGATTCCTGCAATTATTAAGTCTATGGATGACAGACAAATGCGTGAGCTAGCGATTATCGAGAACTTACAACGTGAAGATTTAAATCCACTAGAAGAAGCGGAAGGTTATCACCAACTGATGGAAACGCTCTCTTTAACCCAACAACAAGTTGCCGATCGATTAGGCAAGTCACGACCCTATATCGCGAATATGTTACGGTTATTGCAGTTACCTGTTAAAATTAGGAATTTAGTTCGAGAAGGTCAATTGTCAGGGGGACACGGGCGCACATTATTAGCGCTAAAAGATGCCGCTTTGATGGAGCAATATGCACAAAAAGTGATAGATGCCTCTTGGAGTGTGCGCACGCTAGAAGCACAAATCGCAGAACATCAACCTGCTGTGCACCCTAAGACTTCCGGGAGTCTGCCCCCTAAAAAAGTGAAACCTTCTCTGATTAAGCAACACGAACAACAATTGGCAAAACAATATGGTACGAAAGTGGACGTCTCAACGTCAGGGGCGAAAGGTAAAATCACGCTTGAATTCTATTCTGAACAAGATTATCGCCGTCTCATTCAATTATTGAAAAAGAACAATAAATAGATCGATGTAGAAAGGAAAACAAAATGAAACAACTTGAGAGTATTCTCCGTAATTTGATTCAACCTCTGTTGGAACCTGAAACCTATTCGAACTTATTGACGAAACTCATCATTGTGCTCATTTATGTACTTGTCGCATTTCTTGTGACGCGTATTTTAAATAAAATTATTGCACAGTTTTTCAAAGTCAATAACAAATCAAAAAAAACACCCCGTGCCAAGCGTTCAAAAACCTTAATTACACTTGTACAAAACGTTGTTGGCTATCTCATTTGGTTCATTACAGGGACTACAATTTTAAGTAAATTTGGCATCAGCGTTGAAAGTATCCTTGCCGGGGCTGGGGTGGTCGGCCTTGCGATAGGTTTTGGTGCACAAACCCTCGTGAAAGATATTATTACAGGATTTTTCATCATTTTTGAAAACCAATTTGACGTCGGGGACTACGTAAGCATTAAAAACAATGGTTCACTAATTGCTGAAGGGACAGTGAAATCCATTGGTTTACGTTCGACACGGATTATGTCTATCACAGGGGAACTTTCCACGATTCCAAACGGAACGATGAGTGAGGTAACAAACTTTTCTGTGACCAATGGTGTCGCATTAGTCGACATTCCTATCTCAACGAGTGAAAATATTGAGCTTGTCGAACAAAAATTAGGGGTATTTTTAAAATCTATCCCTAAAAAATATGAGATTTTCATCGATACGCCACAAGTGCTTGGTGTGGATGCGATAGAAAGTTATCAAGTGACGTTACGTGTCTCTGCAGAAACGTCTCCTGGAGAGAATTTTATGGGCGCACGTATTCTAAGACGTGAAATCAAAGGCTTCCTCCAAGCTGAAAATATCGAAGCCCCCGTACCAAACTTAGCCCAAATGTATAAAAACATGACACAGCCAAAATCATAAATGTAAAATAATAAAAAGGAATGAGGAGTAGATCGATGTCTTCAAATTATGAAATCAATGATATAGTAGAAATGAAGAAACAACATGCATGTGGTGCCAATCGATTCAAAATCATTCGTATGGGAGCAGACATTAGAATTAAGTGTACCGCTTGTCAACGAAGTATTCTGTTGCCACGGCAAACGTTTAATAAAAAACTAAAAAAAGTACTCGAAAAAGCGAGTCAAGATGAGAAGGAGTAATGAATTATGGCTTTAACAGCTGGTATTGTTGGATTACCTAACGTAGGGAAGTCCACACTTTTTAATGCGATTACAAAAGCAGGCGCGCTTGCAGCGAACTATCCGTTTGCGACAATTGATCCAAACGTTGGAATTGTTGAAGTGCCTGATACACGTTTAACGGAATTAGAAAAAATCGTCAATCCGAAAAAAACAATTCCAACCACATTTGAATTTACTGATATTGCAGGTATCGTAAAAGGAGCTTCAAAAGGAGAAGGCCTTGGTAATAAATTTTTATCTCACATCCGTGAAGTAGATGCGATTTGCCAAGTGGTGCGTGCATTTGATGATGAAAATGTGACACACGTGGCAGGACGTGTAAATCCTATCGATGATATTGAAGTCATTAATATGGAATTAGTGTTAGCCGATTTAGAATCTGTCGAAAAACGATTACCACGTTTAGAAAAATTAGCTAAACAAAAAGATAAAACAGCAGTAAATGAAGTGCGCATTTTAACACAAATTAAAGAAGTCCTTGAAAACGGTCAACCCGTACGCAGCATTGACTTTAATGAAGAGGACCAAAAATACGTCAACCAAGCGCAACTCCTTACAGCGAAAAAGATGCTTTATATCGCCAATGTGGGTGAAGACGAAATTAATGACGCTGATAATGAAAAAGTCAAAACAATAAGAGAATATGCTGAACAAGAAGGCTCTGAAGTGATTGTCATCAGTGCCAAAATTGAAGAAGAAATTGCGACATTAGACGATGAAGATAAAGAAATGTTCTTGGAAGATTTAGGAATTGAAGAACCCGGCTTGAACATATTGATTCGCAAAGCGTATGAATTACTCGGTTTAGCAACGTACTTTACAGCAGGGGTGCAAGAAGTACGTGCTTGGACATTTAAAGAAGGCATGACAGCACCACAATGTGCGGGCATCATCCATACAGACTTCGAACGTGGCTTTATTCGTGCTGAAGTCACAAGCTACGATGATTATGTAGCTTACAACGGCGAACAAGGTGCGAAAGAAGCAGGTAAAATGCGTCTTGAAGGTAAAGAGTATATTATGAAAGACGGAGACGTTGTTCATTTTAGATTTAATGTATAAAAAATAGCCATCAAAAATTTATCTGAGCATAAATTTTTGATGGCTTTCTAATGATTGGTAATCTTTATTTCCCAACTCCCTAAAGATGTCTCTCGTATGAGGAGTGTAGAAATATAAAAAAATAAAAGAACACGCACGATGTGGGGGCATCGCACGTGTCTAGGTCTAATGATATCAGTCGTTGGTGGTCTATGTGGTAATTTTGCTTAAGCTTTTTCACTGACAACTGTGATATGTTGTTTAATGAAATCTGCATTTTGAATTTCTTTAACTAATGCCAAAGCATAATCTGGGTAGCTTACGTAGCTTTCACCTTCAGAATTTGTTAAGACAACATTCATTCCTACACGGTAGTTTCCTGTACGTTGACCTTCTGGATCAAAGAAAGATGAAGGGCTAATAAATGTCCAGTTGAGTTGATTTGAAGCTTTAATATCTTCAAGGTTTTTATTTTGCGCTTTCGCAATCGGCATTGCAAAATCTGGAACCATAGATTTGTCGATTAATGTTGTTGTTTTTGAGTCATCTGAATAAAGACTACCTGCGCCACCTACAATGATAAGACGCGTATCTGTACCTTCAAGCGCTTCGATTAAAACGCGTCCAAGTTGAATATGTTGATCTAAATCATCTAATGGTGCAGCAAAGGCATTGACTACAACATCGAATTGAGATAAATCATCACGTGTTAAATCAAATGCGTTTTTTTCAATAACTGGAACATCTGAATCTAATTTTGAGGCGTTACGAACAATTGCAGTCACTTCCATGTTTTCATTTAGTGCTTCATTCATAATTAAACGACCTACTTTACCAGTAGCGCCAATAATACCTACTTTCATGAAAAGACCTCCAAACATAATTTATATAATTTTAGTATCGATATATTAAATATACCAGTATGAACCTTTAAACGTTTAAAATCTGCTCATCAAAAAAACGACGGACTTTTGAATAGGTATACGTAAATGACTTTATACGCTATGTCTTAAAAGAAGAGCGCAGACGATAGGCATAGGGTATAAGTGTTAAATTTTTCGTTGTAATAAGTTACAGCTTATGGTAGAATACTGAAATGTGAGTAATGAAAATTATTCCTTGCTTAACGTAATTCTTCGTTAAGCCGTATAGACCACAAGGAGGTGCAAATATACAATGAGAAAATATGAAGTAATGTACATCGTGCGTCCAAACATTGAAGAGGATGCAAGAAAAGCAGTTGTTGAACGTTTCAACGGAATTTTAGCTTCTGAAGGCTCTGAGGTATTAGAAACTAAGGACTGGGGTAAACGCCGCTTAGCTTATGAGATCGAAGACTTCAAAGATGGTTACTACTACATCGTACGTATCCAATCTGAAAACAACGTTGCTACTGACGAATTCCAACGTTTAGCAAAAATCAATGATGATATCATTCGTTACATTGTTGTTCGTGAAGACGAAGACAAGTAATAGAATAGAAATGAGGCGTGAATATGCTTAACAGAGTTGTATTAGTAGGTCGATTAACTAAAGATCCAGAATACAGAACGACGCCCTCAGGTGTAGGCGTAGCGACTTTCACATTAGCTGTGAATCGTACGTTTACAAACAACCAAGGGGAACGTGAAGCAGACTTTATTAACTGTGTTGTTTTTAGAAAGCAAGCAGAGAACGTGAGCAATTTCTTGTTCAAGGGAAGTCTGGCTGGCGTTGACGGTCGCTTACAATCACGCAGTTACGAAAATCAAGAAGGCCGACGTGTCTATGTGACGGAGGTCGTTTGTGACAGTGTTCAATTCCTTGAACCCAAATCACAAAACCAACGTCATTCGAATAACCAAGGCAATGACTTCCAAAGTTATGGCCAAGGATTCGGTGGACAACAACAAGGTCAAAATTCGTCATATCAAAATAACAATTCATCATCTAACAATGATAACCCATTTGCGAATGCGAATGGTCCTATCGACATTAGCGATGATGATTTACCATTTTAAAATAATGAACGTATAAAAAAATGAAGCAAGGGAGGCACAAATCATGGCAGGTGGACCAAGAAGAGGTGGTCGTCGTCGTAAAAAAGTTTGTTATTTCACAGCAAACGGTATTACACACATCGACTACAAAGACACTGAATTATTAAAACGTTTCATCTCAGAACGCGGTAAAATTTTACCACGTCGTGTGACTGGAACTTCAGCTAAATACCAACGTCAATTAACGACTGCAATCAAACGTGCACGTCATATGGCGTTATTACCATTCGTTAAAGACGAAGCGTAAAACAGGGAGCCCCGTACCGAAAAGGTAGCGGGGCTTTTTTTGTTTTAGAAAATTAATTATTATTTTATAAATTGAAATTATTAAGTTTATCACCTATAATGTGTAGTAATTTAGCAACTTTAGACCATACATAAGAGGTGATTGATTCATGAAAAAGTGGAAACAATATTTACACATTCAACCATGGGAAAAACAAGAAAGCACGCCTGGGTCCTCGATTTCTCGGCGCAAACGACTAGCTGGTTTTGGTGTGGGCATTGCGTTACTCGTAGGTTTTTTAGCATCAATACTAATTCATTTTCCATCGTAGGCGGTGTTGTGGGTCTTGTCGCATTTTTAATGGCAGCTATTTTGTGGAGAGGTGCGAAATTAAAACTATTCACCTATAAACGTCTTAAATTTTCGGATATACTACTTGCGATCGCTGCCTTTTTACTCATCGCATGTCTTGACCAATGGTTGTTTTCTTTACTTGGGACAGATGCAACCGCAAATGATCATGCAATCGATGATGCCATTCAAATGCGCTCGACGTTGTGGCTTGTCCTATTAGGGACATTTATTGGGCCCTTCATCGAAGAAGTGGTCTATCGTGGAATGGGGCTGAAGTATATGTTTCACGGTTTTCCATGGGTTGGAGTTATTATATTGTCTGCACTATTTACATATACGCACGGACCATCGAATTTCATTGAGTTTTTAATTTATTTTCAGTCTGCGGTAATCTACAGTTTAGTGTATTTAAAAACAAAACGCATAGCGTTACCTTTACTGATGCATATCGTGAATAATGCGTTTACGTTTATCCCTTTATTATTTTAGTAATGAGCGTTCCTCAAAGATGTAGAAAATTGAAAAAGGAATGGGTTTAGCGGCCCATTCCTTTTTGGATTACTTTAAACTGTCTTCAAATTACTTCTCGCGCCAAAATTTAGTGGTGTCTTTTTTATCTTCTATATTTTTATCAATCATCCGATGAAGTAAATCATAATTGACTTCTTCCGTCCATTTGATTTTCATGAACATTTTAGTCGTTTGATAGCCTGCTTTTTTTATATCTTCATCAAAATAATCTCTTGTATATTTTTCGGGTGCCACAGCAAAATGGGGTTTGGCTTTACTAAATCCTAAAATAAATGTGCCATTTTCTTTTAACAATAACATCGGCTGGTTCCATTTGATTTCTAAAGTGAGCTCAGGATAATCAGCCAATAATTTTTCAATAACGTTTTTGAATTTTTCACGATGCTCTGGTTTTTCAATGGTCTCTAAAAAATCTTCAAATGTTTCCATCATATGCCTCATTTCTAAGTTTGATTTAGAACAATCATTTTTACAGGATTTGATTAACTCTATCATATTATTAATGAAAAGATATCGCAAAACATAAAGTTTTATGGTAGGTTAAAATCGAAATCCGATATCTAATTTCGATTTTAATAGGAGGTGAGAAGTTGAAAAGTAAATTAGAGAGACGTATGTTTTTAGGATTTATCTATATTCATATTTTACATCACGCACGCCAAATGCCGATTTATGGGAGTTGGATGATTGAGGAATTGCGGACACATGGCTATGAATTAAGTGCGGGGACATTGTATCCTTTGCTTCATCGTATGGAAGATGAAGGATTACTTGAAACTGAAAAAGTGACGGTAGAAGGGCATCAACGTGTGCTTTACCGTTGTACAGATTTCGGTGTTGAAATGCTTCGTGTAAGCAAAAATAAATTATCAGAATTACTAAATGAACTATAGGAGGAAAAGGATGAAAACGTACGTACAACTATTTTTCATTGCTTTAAGGTTGGGGTGTACTTCATTTGGGGGCCCCACTGCGCATTTAGGCTATTTTTATAATGAATACGTGAAACGGAGGCGATGGTTAACGGAGACACAATACGCCCATCTCGTGGCACTTTGCCAGTTTTTACCAGGACCTGCGAGCAGTCAGGTCGGATTTGGTATCGGGGTGGCGAAAGCGGGACTCATAGGAGGAATTATTTCGTTTGTGGGGTTTACACTGCCTTCCGTCTTAATTTTAATGATATTTGCCCTAATCCTTCATAAGACAAGCATGGAGATGGGATGGGTAAATGGTTTAAAAATTGTGGCGGTGGCTATTGTCCTTCATGCCATATTAGGAATGGCGCACAAATTATTGCCTGATGTCAAAACGAAATTGTTGGCTTTATTTACACTTGTCATCACGGTACTTGTAACGCACGCTTCTGCACAAATCGTGGCCCTCGTGATTGTTGGTATAATGGGGCTGTTTTTGTTTCAAGAGGAGCGCACTGAAAGTACTGCTGTGCGTTTGTTCAATATTCGAAAGTCTGTCGGTGGGGTTGCATTAATACTCTTTTTCAGTCTTTTATTCATTTTACCGTTTTTAAATGCAGTCTCACAGTCGGCGTGGATAGCGATGATTGATCATTTTTACCGTGCAGGTGCCCTTGTTTTTGGAGGGGGACATGTCGTGCTTCCGCTCTTAAAAGAAGGGTTCGTCGCAACAAATATGATTTCAGCAAATGAGTTTATTACAGGATATGCGTTGGCACAAGCTGTTCCAGGACCGTTATTCACATTTGCGACCTATATTGGCACTGTAATGGCAGGAGGATTAGGGGGTCTCGTTGCCACTATCGCTATTTTTCTACCGGCTTTTTTATTGCTTGTAGGAGTATTGCCATTTTGGGAACAGGTGCAAAGTAATGTCAAAGTGCGTCAAATGTTAAAAGGAGTCAGTGCAGGTGTCGTCGGGATTTTAATTACTGCATTTTACGACCCTATTCTCACTTCAGCGATACACACACGCATAGATTTTGTGTTTGCGGCAATATTATTTGTGCTGTTAGCGTATTGTAAAGTGCCCTCTTGGGCCATCGTTGTTCTAGGAATTGTTGGGGGGATTGTGCTTTATTAAAAGTAGTGAACGCCTATCTTTTAATCGTTTTTTAATTTTTCTTTAAGTTAATTTCAATTTCCGCCTATTAAAGTAGACCTATACAATTTATTAGGCCGTTAATAGGGGAGTGTTAGACGATGAAATATACAATTATACCTTCAGGATTTAAAGAGAGTTTAAGTGCAGGAGAAGTCGGCTATGCGATTGAAAAAGGGATTCGCAATGTTGTGCCGAATGAGGACATTCAAGTTATCCCGATGGTTGATGGGGGCGAAGGGTTTGTCGAAACGATGATTAAGGTGAAAAAGGGCTATAAAATTGAGACAGAAGTGACAGGCCCTGTAGGCGAACCTATTTCCTCATTTTTCGGGATTTTTAAAGAGAAAGGTCAAACCATTGCAGTGATTGAAATGGCAGCGATTGCGGGACTACGACATGTCCCACAACATCAACGTAATCCGCTGTATACGACGACGTATGGGGTCGGTGAAACACTCATTAAAGCATTAGATTATGGTGTAGACCGTATTTTAATTGGTTGTGGTGATTCAGGAACTTCTGATGGAGGTATTGGGATGGCGCAAGCGATTGGCGTCAAACTGTATGATCATCAACAAAATCGTATCCATATTCAAGGTGGAGCGGATATTCATAAAATTGCAGAAATGGATTTATCTCAAATTGATTCGCGCTTGCAAGAGATGCAAATTGATGTGGCCGTCAATTGGACGAATGTCCTATGTGGAGAACACGGGGTAGCCCGTGTGTTTGGCCCTCAAAAAGGTGCAACGCCTGAAGAAGTTGAACATTTATCTATGAACTTAGAACATTTAGCGACGTTGATTGAGCGTCAAACCGGGAAAAATCTTCGTACAGTAGAAGGCTCAGGTGCATCGGGTGGCTTAGGCGCTGGATTAATGGCTTTCGCGCATGCGCAATTACACCCGCGTTTTGATATTATTATGGATTACATTGATGTGGAAGAGGCGATTGCCCAAAGTGACATCGTGATTACTGCGGAAGGTTGTATTGACTACCAAACACCGAATGGCAAAATTCCGTCTGAGGTTGCGCGTATTGCTAAAAATTACGATAAACCCGTTATTGCTTTTGCGGGAACGATTGGGACAAATGCGAAAATTAATTATCAAAGTGGTATTGATGCCTTTTCTAGTATTATTCCATGTCCAGCGACGTTAGAAAATGCGATTGAAGATGCTGAAAAATGGCTTGAAGGCAGTGCAGAAAGTGCGATTCGTTATATTTCAATAGGTATGTCCATGTCTCAATCAATACAAGATGAAGACAATGACGATGTCTTTCAAGACGAGAAAGTAGCCGTACACGATGCAAGTTAATGTGTCTTTTACCCAGCTGATTGCTTGGTTGATTTTCCTACTTACCTCTTTATATATTTTCGGCGTAATGGAATTGAGTTACCTTGGTAAAGTCAGTCTTATGTGCTTTATATTGGCACTTGGTTTATTTGTCCTATCAAAAGTTCCGGCAGGATTAGTGGGCATGTTGTGTCTAGTCATCGCAATATTATTAGGTATACCAGAAACGATGTTGTTCCAAGCGTTCGAACAACCCATTGTGTGGCTTATGATTGGTGCTTTTATTATTAGTGCCGTCATTGAAAAGAGTGGTTTATTAGAGCGCGCTTAGTCGCATGGATGGCGAGACATTGTCAGACGCAATTACGTGCTGTCCTCTTTATTATCGTGACTGTATTATGTATGACATTTACCATTCCATCGACGTCCAGTCGTGCCGCGGCTTTTATGCCTATATTTCAAGCGTTACAAGTCCAATTCCCAAAATATAAAACATTTTTTGGGATGTTGATTCCGATAATGATACTGATGCTGACGAATGCCACGTTAATAGGTGCAGGGAGTCATCTGATTGGTGTGAGTATTTTGGAAGGACAAACGGAGCAACGCATAAGCTATCTGTCATTTTTAATATGGGGATTGCCTTTTGCGTTATTAATCAGTGTGATTACCGTTATGGTGTTGTGGTGGCATATTCAACCACAGTCCATATCACCTATTCAATCTTCAACTAAGACCGTACATACAGAGAAGCGTCCTTTAACGTCGAAAGAAAAAATGGCTGCTGTTCTCATTGGGATCACGATGTTGCTTTGGCTAACAGAATCAATCCACGGTTTCGATATTGCATTTGTCACCATCGCAATGAGTTTAATCATGCTTTTACCTCAATTGAATTTAATTGGATGGAATGAAGCACTCAAAAAAGTGTCATGGAGTTTAATCTTTTTTGTAGCGAGTGCCACAGTATTAGGAGAATTGCTTGTAAAATATCAAGTCGTTGATTATTTTCAAAACCAAATGATGCATGCGATAAAAGCGTTACCCATCGCACATGAATGGTTTTTAGTTTTATTGTTGAGTACGGTCAGTGTGCTTTCCCATTTGGTGATTACGAGTCATACGACAAGAGCGGTCGTTTTAATCCCTGCCTTTATATTATTGGCACAATTACTCAGTTTAAATCCTGTTGCCATTGTGTTTATTGTGCTCATAGGGATGAATTATTGTGTGACTTTTCCAGTAAGTTCTAAGGCGCTACTTATTTTTTATGAATTAGAACCACGTCCTTATACGACGAAACAATTGGCGCAAGTCAGTTTATATTTAATGCCATTATACATTGGCTTGATGATAATCATGTATTTCGTATACTGGCAATTTATGGGATTACATTTAAAGTAGGAGGCTACTATGAATCATATTTTAATTGTAGAAGATGATGAAAAAATTGCCCGCGTATTGCAATTGGAGCTTGAATTTGCAGAATATGAAGTCTCCATTGCATATACCGGTAAAGAGGCTTTACAACAATTTGAAGACCATCAATTTGACTTGATTTTACTAGATGTGATGTTGCCTGAACTTAATGGGTTAGAAGTGCTACGTCGTATTCGCAAAAAAGATACGCAAGTGAAAGTCATCATGCTCACTGCACGAGACGCGGTAATGGATAAAGTAGGCGGATTAGATTCAGGCGCAAATGATTATATGACAAAACCCTTTGAAATAGAAGAATTACTGGCGCGTATCCGTGTACATTTGAAAGATAGAGCGCCACACATGCAAGAAACGAAGCGCGTGTTCTCGCATCGTCATATACAGGTAGACACAAGTGCACGAGAAGTCTACCGAGAAGGCACGTTGGTCAACTTGACGCCGAAAGAATATGAATTGCTCGTGTACTTATTAGAAAATAAAAATCAAGCTTTAGAGCGAGACCAAATCATCGCCAAGGTATGGGCTTATGACTATCAAGGGGATACAAATGTTGTTGATGTATATGTACGCCATCTCAGAAAAAAATTAGACCAATCCAAACCGTCCTTGATTTCGAGTGTCCGTGGTTATGGATATATGATAAAGGATTGATCGAATGCGCTTAAGAACGCGAATACAACTTTACATTACATTAATGACGGTCATCGTCGTGATTTGTGTGAACATTCTTGTTTATTTCATGTTTAAACATTATGCGCTCGCTTCTGAATTGAATCAATTGGAAAATCGTAGCATCAACATTATGGAAGAAATTAAGTCGTCGGAAAATCAAACAAATGCAGAAATTATGAATCATGGTTATATTTTATCTGATGGTTATATCAGTGTCGTAAATCAAGATAATATTGCTATCGTCAAATTTGCAACCGACGTCTCGTATAACAATATGGAACAAGATTATCAAGCGAACCAATACAAAAAGACCATCGCTTATAAAGGGCATCATTTTGCGATGGTATCGTTACCGATTGTATGGAAAAATGGTGAAGTGGTTAATCTACAATTGTATGAAAACGTAGACTTCAAGTACGAGACATTTCAAATATTGAAATGGATTTTAATCGGTTCAACATTATTCATTTTGGTTCTAATTTTTTATATTAATAATGTGATGACGCGTATTATTACTAGTCCGATTTTAAAACTGATTCAACATATTAAAGAGACGAAAGAAACGAAAGATTATCGTCCTGTCCTAGTGCATAAAAACGATTCTTATGAATTAAAGGTGTTGTCGACGGCATTTAATGAAATGATGACAAAGCTAGGAGAACATGATGAGAAACAACGGGCTTTTATCATGAATGCTTCACATGAGCTCAAAACACCGATTACAGTAATCAGTTCCTATAGCCAAATGTTAAAACGCTTCGGTAAAAAAGATGCGAAAACTCTTGATGAAAGTATTCATGCCATTCACGATGAAGCGCAAAAAATGAAATACCTGACAGAACAATTGCTTTACTTTGCGCAAATTACAGAAAATAAGACGGAAAGACGTCTAGAAAAGGTGAATGTGGCAGATATCGTGAATGAATTAGTTAAAAGAATGGCCAACGTGTATCCACAAACATTAAAATTCTATAATCAAACACATTCGAGCGAAGTCTGTCTTGATGTCCCTTCTTTTAAACAGTTATTGCATATTTTTATGGACAATGCGCATAAATATGGACGGACATGTATCGCACTAACACTGACAGAAACAAAATCAAATTTGGTGTTATCCATAGCCGATGATGGGATTGGTATCCCTGAAGAAGAGTTACCACATATTTTCACACGTTTTTATCGTGTTGATAAAGCACGCTCACGTAAAACAGGAGGATCGGGACTCGGCCTCTCTATTGCTCGAGAAATCTCACAGCAACAGCACATTGACATTCAAGTGAAGAGTCAAGTGAATGTCGGCACGACGTTTACGTTAATCATTCCAAAAGGAGGCCCTCATGAAACCATTTATTAAAATTATTATTATCGTTATTAGTCTCATACTCACCCTCTTATTAGGAATGATGATTTACGCAAATGCGCATCAAAGTTACATGAGCAAAGAGAATGCACAAAAATTAGTCGAAAAACGTTATGAGGGGAAAGTTAAAGAAATACACCCTCGAAATGGTGATTCAGAATTCGAAGTTAAATTAGTGAGTGCAGATGCTGAATATCATATTGTGATTGATCGTAAAAAAGAAGCGGTGAAAAAAATAACAAAAATCAAATCCAGCCCTTCTAAAAAGACGAAACAAGACAAAGTTAAACAATCGAAAATAAATGAAAAACAAGCCAAAGACATTGCTAAAAAACATGTGGGTGGGACGTTTGTCGCCATTAAACGCCATCAATCTAAGCAAACAGAACATTATGCGGTGACTCAACATGTGAATACAGCTGAAGGGGCGAATGTTATGGTGAATCGAATGACGGGCAAAGTCACATCGGTTTCATGGTTTACGAGAGGAGACGCTACACCACAAGAAGAAGCAACTGTATCTTCTCCACAGAACAACCCAACTACAGTCGCTCCTTCAAACGAAATGGCACCTCCTCAAAATACATTACAGCCCCCATCAACACCTACAGAAGACGATGATGACGATGACGATTGGGACGATGATTAACATCGTGACGTTAAATGAGCAACCTATGCAAATGACAACCGAAATTCTACGGTAGACATGATTTGTATAGGTTGTTTTATATTGAATGGCCTATTGTAAACTTATTTATAATTTTGTTTACAATTATGCTATACTGTCCTATAGATGAGGAGGTTTTAATATGAATTTAGCAACGCGCATTTTACAAGGCATGCCCTTATCCCCACAAGAAGCCTATGACTTATTTGTTGATGATACATTGGATACGATGGAGCTTGTGCATGAAGCCTATCAACTCCGCAAACATTATTACGGTCATAAAGTAAAACTAAACATGATTTTAAATGCTAAAAGTGGGATTTGTCCTGAAGATTGCGGTTATTGTGGTCAATCACGTGAAATGAAAGAGAAACAACGCTATGCTTTAATTCCAGAGAACCAAATTACAGAAGGAGCTAAAGTAGCAGCTGAAAATGAAATAGGGACATATTGTATTGTGATGAGTGGTAGAGGTCCAAGTGATAAAGAGGTGGATCATATCACAGCATCAGTTGAACGTATCAAAGCAGAACATCCGCAACTAAAAATTTGTGCGTGCTTAGGGCTTGCAAACGAAAAACAAGCCGCACAACTGAAAGCGGCAGGTGTTGATCGTTACAATCATAACTTAAATACGAGTGCAAATTATCACGATGAAGTCGTCACGACGCATACATATCAAGATCGGGTGGATACCATTGAGACGATGAAAGCCAACAATATTTCTCCGTGTTCAGGTGTCATTTGTGGCATGGGAGAGACGAATCAAGACATCGTGGATATGGCATTTGCTTTAAGAGATATTGATGCAGACAGTATTCCGGTGAACTTTTTACATCCTATTAAAGGGACGAAATTCGGTGAGATGGATCAACTGACACCGATGCGTTGTTTACGTATTTTGGCGCTGTTTAGACTTATTAATCCTACGAAAGAAATTCGTATTGCGGGTGGACGTGAGGTGAATTTACGCTCATTACAATCTACCGCGCTCATGGTCGCAAACTCCATTTTCGTAGGGGACTATTTGATTACAGGTGGGCAACCGAATAAGATGGATTACGATATGATTAAAGATATGGGATATGAAATCGATTATCACCATGATTCTGCTCAACCTGTGAAAACTTTATAATATGCAAAGCTAAATGATTAAACTGTCGACATGAGGAAAGGTCGACAGTTTTTTTGTGAGAAAAAATCATGCTTTAAACCAACGATGTGTTACGTCTAAGGAATGATTAAATTGCGCGAAATTCATGTTAAAATGATGTTAATGTAAAGGAAGTGAAGACATGTATAAGAAACTACTCATTAGTGGAGTTGCAGCCGCTATATTAACGACGAGCGTCATTCAAAACGCAGAAGCTGCAAATGAGTACAAACCTAAAGAAGATATTTTTATTCAAGGGGCAGATTTAAATCAAAAGCAATTAGATGAAACCAAAGATCTTCTCGGTGTGGATAACGATGTGACGAAGTATAAAGTCGATTATAATGATGTGATCCGTTATACCGGAACAGAATATGATTTTATTCATTCAAGTGCGTACATTCAGCCGAAAACGTTTGGGCGTGGGGTTGATGTAGAAATAGAGACACCGGAAAACATTACACGAATCACACGTGAGCAATATATGAACGCAGCCATTACGGCAGGGATACAAGATGCGACGATTAAAATTGCGGCCATTGACCCAGTGACGGGCGAAGGCGCATTAACAGGTATTTATAAAGCATATGAAGCGCAAGGCAACACCTTAAACCAAAAAGATATTCAACATGCGCATCAAGAAATGAATGATTTGGCCAACATTAGTGAAGCTAATGCTCAAAAAGAAGGCTATTCTGATGAAGCCTTAAATCAAGCGATTGCGGATATGAAATCACAAATTGCTGAAGCCAAACAAAATAACCAGCAAATTAATCAAACGACGGTTACAAACATTGTGAATCAGACTATTCACGAAAATCATTTAAACAAAATTTTAAGTGATAATGATATTGCAATCATTCAGAATTTGATGATGAATGTGGCTCAATCAGACGTGATTAATCAAGATCCAAAAGCGTATCAAAAACAAGCCAACGCGCTTAAAAAGGATATCCAAAAACAAGCGAGCGATAAACTCGACGAACTGAAAAAACTGAATACAGAAGAATCACGAAATTTCCTACAAAAAATTTGGGATGCGATTGTAGAGTTTTTTACAAGTTTATATCATTGGTTAGTCTCTTTTCTATAAAAAATCATACGTCAACATCATCCATTGTGTATCATTCACAGTTGATTATGTTGACGTTTTTATTTGCATAACGTTTGAATAATAGGGCGACGGCTAAGGGCAGGATAGAGCGTACTTACAACCAAAAGTGTAAAGAGGACCCCAGGCAATGCATGCGCAACGAGTAAAATCGGAGGTAAGTGTAAAAACTCTGCTAAAATAATGCGTGAAATTAAAGTGCCGGCACAACTTGCGAGACATAGACTGCGTAATGAAACACCGGATATGTATACAATGAGTATTGCGATGAGGCGAAAAACAAATGAGATAAAAAGATGTAACGGATTAGCTGCTCCAATAATTAACAAAAGAACACTAGAAATTACGCCTCCAATAAAATAACGCTTTATTCCAAAAAATGCCAAAATTAATAAAGAAACCGGCGCAGATAGTTGAAATTCTAAACCGGGAAATAGTGCCGGTAGCTTAAATAACGAAAATAGGGTAAGTAGTGCAGCAATGACACTGATTTGGGTTATAGATTTTGTTGACATAACATTCAAACCTCAATGATTTAAATTTATAATATAATTTTATATTATAATAGAATGGAATATTAGAGGCAAATATTAGTAGAAAGTTATTGCTATGCATAATCATTAGGGTTCGTTTCGGACGAAAACGATTCGTTTAGAAAAGGGGTCGTCTCAAATTTAGCTCGCAAAAGAAAATTTCGTCGAAAGTAAAAAAAGAGTTGGGACGTTGGTCTCAACTCTTTTTGTATATTAGTTACGGATAAGGTAGTCAAAGGCAGATAATGCTGCACTTGCGCCAGATCCCATTGAAATAATAATTTGTTTGTAGCGTTGATCTGTACAGTCACCAGCCGCAAAAATACCTGGGACATTTGTTTGGTTAAGTCTATCCACTTCGATTTCACCCATACGGTTACGTTGAACAGCATCGCCAATCCATTCTGTATTTGGTGAAAGTCCAATTTGAACGAACACACCGTCAAGTTCAATGTGTTTAGACTCATCATTTTTACGGTCTGTGTACGTGATGCCGTTCACACGGTCAGTACCTGTAATTTCAGAAGTTGCTGCATTTGTAATGACTGTTGTATTTGGTAATGAATGGAGACGCTCTTGAAGTACAGAATCTGCACGCATCGTATCGCCATATTCGAATAATGTGACATGTTTACAAATTCCTGCAAGGTCAATGGCAGCTTCTACACCTGAGTTACCGCCACCTACAACAGCAACATCTTTACCTTCGAATAAAGGACCATCACAGTGAGGGCAGTAAGCGACACCTTTATTTGTAAATTCGCTTTCACCTGGAACACCAAGTTGACGCCAACGGGCACCTGTAGCGATGATTAAAGATTTTGCTTTTAAAGTTGCGCCGTTATCTAATGTGATTTCAGTACCTTCGTCTGTTTTCTTAATTTCATCAGCACGAACGCCTTTCATTACGTCAACATTATAATCAGTGATATGTTGTTCTAAGTTTGTTGAAAGTTCAGGACCTGTTGTTTTCTTAACACCGATTAAGTTTTCGATGTCTGCTGTATCGTTAACTTGACCACCGATACGGTCAGCGACGATACCTGTTTTTAAGCCTTTACGTGCTGAGTAAATCGCTGCACTTGCACTTGCAGGGCCACCGCCGACAACAAGCACATCAAATGTCTCTTTACCTTCAAATTCTGAAGCATCAGGACCTTCGCCTAATTCATTTAAGATATCTGAAACTGTCATACGACCATTACCGAATGTCTCACCATTTAAGAAAATAGCTGGGACCGCCATAATGTCTTCAGCTTCTTTTTTAAATACAGCACCATCAATCATTGTATGTGTAATATTTGGGTTAAGCACTGACATTAAGTTTAAAGCTTGAACGACGTCAGGACATTTTTGACATGTTAAGCTGACGAATGTTTCAAAATGTAAAGGTTTGTCGATCGCTTTGATTTGATCGATCACTGATTGTGATTCTTTTGGTGCACGTCCACTGACTTGTAATAAAGCAAGTACGAAAGAATTGAATTCGTGACCAAGTGGGACACCTGCAAATGTAATCCCTGTGTCTTCATTTGGACGATTGATACTGAAACTTGGTGTGCGTTTTAAATCAGCATTTTCTACTGTGATGCGAGGTGACATCTCTGCAACTTCTTGAACGAGGTTGCTTAATTTTTCAGAGTGTTCATCCGTGCCAGCACTTAATTTGAACACAACGTCACCTTCCATCAAATCAAGTAGTTGTGTTAATTGCTGTTTTAACTCTTGATTTAACATAAACATGGGCCTCCTAAAATAAAAATGGATTGAGAGCGGGACAACAATCTCATCCATTGGAAATTGCTGTCCCGCCCAGGCAAGAATGAGGCGTTTGAGCACCTATATAGATGAACAAACGCTTCATTGTCTACCTAAACGATATAAGTTTGATGAGAGTATTTGGGTTAATCTATTAATCTTTTAAGGAATGAGAGTAAATAACGTTTCCGTTCATCCTCCTCATTCCGGAATAGGTGATTGAGATTAGATTTTACCTACTAAGTCTAATCCTGGTGTTAATGTGTCGTTACCTTCTTCCCATTTAGCAGGACAAACTTCACCTGGATGTTGACGTACGTATTGTGCAGCTTTGATTTTGTGTACTAATGTGCTTGCGTCACGGCCAATACCGTCAGCATTAATTTCAGCTGCTTGAACAACACCGTCAGGGTCAACGATGAATGTACCACGTTGTGCAAGACCAGAAGTTTCATCTAATACGTCAAAATTACGTGTGATTGTTTGAGATGGGTCACCAATCATTACGTATTGTAATGTGCTGATTGCATCTGAATGATCGTGCCAAGCTTTATGCACGAAATGTGTATCTGTTGAAACAGAGTAAACATTTACGCCAAGCTCTTGTAATTTAGCGTATTGGTTTTGAACGTCTTGTAATTCTGTTGGACATACGAATGAGAAGTCAGCTGGATAGAATACAACTACACTCCAGTTACCTTTTAAATCTTCGTGAGAGACCTCGATGAATTCGTCTGTTTTTGCGTTGTACGCTTGTGCTGAAAATTCTTCAATTTGTTTACCGATTAAAGACATAATGAAATTCCTCCTAATTAAATGTGAGTCATAATTATTATTGATTAGAATTGATGTCGGGTGTTTCTTTGTCATCATTCCTTATTAATAATAATTCTAATCTTGGTTCTTATTATACATGAAAACGAGATAACGTCAAACGAAAATGCTCCTTTTTTAGTTTAAATGCAAATTAAATATAGGCTAACCCATCTCTTGAAAAGTGCAGTGATCGCTTAATAAAATACGTTTTCTCTTTCAAATTAATATCAATTAAATGGTGATTTTCTCAATTAGAAATAATTTGATAGTTTAAATAAAATGAAGGAGCATGTTTTCACATATAAAAAGAGCAAATCTGATTAATCATCAGATTCACTCTAGTTATAACATTATTCAAATGTAACTTCTACATTTCCGATGTGGTTATAGTGTGCCTGGAATGTACCAACTTCTGCGGGGACAGGCGCAATAAAGGTACCAGAAGAAATCACGTCGCCTGCTTTTAGAGATTTGCCATGAGTGGCTAACTTTTCGGCGAGCCATTGTACAGCTTTGACAGGATGACCTAAAACGGCAGACGAATTTCCGTTTCCGATGGTTTTATCGTCATGGGTTAAAGTCATGGCGATATTGCCAAGCGTCTCATAATCAGGAGGAGAGACGGATGGACCCACGACAACTAAACCCGTTGCCGTATTGTCAGCTAACAAATCACCAAGTGTGAAATTAGGAAACCAATTGAGATAACGCGCATCAGGCACCTCGATGGCAGGTGCGATTTTAGATTTTTCTAAGATTTCTTCTGCACTTGGATGAGGTGAAAGTGCGTCAGTTAACTCAAAAACGAGCTCTGGTTCAATTAAGGGTGAGAACAAATCGTGAAGCGGAATGGTCGCACTTGTATCTTTAACGACATGACTCAACAATGTCCCATATGCAGGTTCATGTGTATTGGCGTAAGCTTGAGTTTCCTTGCTCGTCATGCTGACTTTATAACCGACTTGTTTTGCGCCGTGACTCGCCTGAATGCGTTCGATGAGTGCTTCTTGTACCGCGTAACCTAAAGTTTCGTCTACAGCTGCTTCAGGATTTAAAAAAGGGATCGCCTGTTGATTAAGATAGGCTTGATGAAGTGTTTTAGCTAAATATTTGGTTTGATTTGTCATAATAAAGGCCCCTTTATTCAGAAAATTGTTACAATTATGATAACGGTAAATACTAATGAATGCAAGTGGGGTCAAACACCAGTCATGCGGGGGACGTATCATTTTGATAAAATAGAAAAAAAGGACAATAAGGGGTGTCAATCATGTCTGAACATGTTTATGAGTTAGCTAAAAAACATCATTCTGTACGTAAATTTAAGCCAAATGCCATTGATCGCGATATCGTTCGAAAGTTAATTGAGGCAGGGCAAATGGCGTCGACTTCAAGTTTTCTACAAACGACTTCTGTGATTGGTGTAGAAGATCTTGAAAAGAAAGAATCTTTAAGAGAAGTATCAGGACAGCCGTATGTGGTTGAAAATGGTTATTTGCTTGTTTTTGTCATTGATTATCACCGTCACAAGCTTGTAAGCCAAAAACGGGATGCAGAGTTAGAAAGCAGTTTTGAAACAGCGGAAGGATTATTAGTCGGAACTGTAGATGCTGCTTTAATGGCGCAAAATATTGCTTTAACTGCAGAAGATATGGGGTATGGTATCGTTTATTTAGGTTCTCTCCGTAATGATGTAGAACGTGTGCGTGAGATTTTAGGTTTACCTGAGTACACATTCCCATTATTCGGCATGGCCATCGGAGAACCGGCAGAGGACGAGAATGGCGCGCCGAAACCACGTCTACCGCTTGATCATGTTTTCCATATTGATGAATATGAGCGCGAGGATCAAAAACTTGCAGAACAAATTGAAGCGTATGATGAAACGGTCTCAAACTATTATAAAACACGCACGAACGGCGAACGTACGGAAACATGGTCAGAACAAATCGCACAATTTATGGGAAGTAAACAACGCTTAGAAATGCTTGAATGGCTTCAATTATCAGGCTTCAACAAAAAATAAACGATTGAAGAGAAAGATTGAGTTCTTAAAATGGCAGAAGTGCTTTAATATTTGCGTGAAGAGCGTTTAAAGAGATAAACAAAAAAAGAGGTCGCGAACGTAATGTCGCGACCTCTTTTTAATTAATGCTCAGAAGCAAGCTCATCGTAGTGGTTAGATTTGAATTGATTTTCATCTAATTGTTTTGTCAGTTTTGCGGTACCTGTCCCTGCAAGAATGGAATCGTTGACGTTGAGTGCGGTACGGCCCATATCAATTAAAGGTTCAACAGAAATTAAGACCCCTGCGAGACCTACCGGCAAATTGAGTGCAGATAGTACAAGGATGGATGCAAATGTAGCACCGCCTCCTACACCGGCTACACCAAATGAACTCAATACGACAACAACGATAAGTGTGAGGATGAATTGCCAGTCTACTTCAACGCCTGCGACAGGTGCAACCATGATGGCAAGCATGGCTGGATAAATACCCGCACAACCGTTTTGGCCTATCGATAAGCCAAATGAACCAGAGAAGTTAGCAATCGCTGATGGGACACCAAGGCGTTGTGTTTGTGTTTGGATGTTGAGCGGTAATGCGCCTGCACTGGAGCGTGACGTGAACGCAAATAAAATTACTTCAGCGGTTTTCTTAACATATTGTAGGGGATTGATACCTAACAATACTAAAATAATCATGTGAATCAAATACATCGTAATTAATGCAGCATAAGACGCAATAACGAATTTACCTAATGTCCAAATGGCCGCAAAATCACTTGTTGCAATCGTTGTAATCATAATCGCTAAAATACCATAAGGTGTTAAGCGCAAAACAAAAGTTACAATCGCCATGACAAGTGCGTAAATGGCATCGATACCCCGTTTAAGAATATGACCTTTTTCAGGTTCTTTACGTAAAACACGTAAAAAGGCAAAACCGATAAATGCAGCAAAAATAACAACCGCGATAGTCGATGTTGCACGTACGCCTGTGAAATCTAAAAATGGATTTGCAGGTAATAATTCTAAAATTTGTGTTGGTAAAGTTGTAGCTGTCATTTCTTTCGCCTGGCTCGTAATTTCAGAACTACGTGCATTTTCAGCTTGGCCAAGGTCGATAGAAGAGGCGTCTAAGCCAAAAAGCATCGCATAAACAATGCCTACGACTGCAGCAATGGCCACAGTTCCAATTAAAAACATAAAAATGAGTCCGCCCATTTTTGCGAACTTTTCGCCGATGTCAATTTTTGTAAATGCAACGACAATTGATACAAAAACTAACGGGATTACAATCATTTTTAATAAAGAAATATAACCATCTCCGACAATACTGATCCATTCAGTTGTTTGCGTCGTGATTTTACTACTTGAACCGTATGTGAGATGTAAGATTAAACCTAAAACAATCCCTAAACCGAGTGCGAGAAAGACGCGTTTAGGGAATTTAATATGTTTTTTAGCCATCCACCAAAGCCCGATGAGTGCTAAGACGAAAACGACTAAGTTAATAATAATGAATAATGTTGACATAATGTGTACGCTTCCTTCTAATTCCGATTTATATAATAAGGATAATCGGTAAGACACTTAAAAGCAAGCTCTTTTTATTTTTGTCGAATTTGTGGTGAAAAGGGCTGGAGCTCACGTAAGGCATCTGCCTCTCCTTGAATCGCTTGCGCTATGAGTTTCCCTACAATCGGGGATAGAAGAATACCATTGCGATAGTGGCCAGTTGAAACCCATAGCGTGTCTGAAACTTTGCCCATCACGGGCCAGCCGTCTTCTGTAATCGGACGAATACCGGTCCACGTTTTAAGGGTCTGTTCATGTTTCAATTGGGGGAGCATGGCTTGGCTTTTATCATCTAACCATTTTAAATTATCGGGATGGTTTTGAGTGGACCAATTGTCTACTTCTGAAGTTGCACCTATTAAATAGCGATTCGTTTTTTTAGGAACGATATAACACCCATTCATATTAAATAAGGTTGTATTCAGAATCGGGCGGGAGGCTTGTATAAGTTTGACGTCGCCTTTTACTGGACGAGTAGGAAGGTCCACATTTAAAGATTGGAGTAATTGACCACTCCATGCGCCGGCCGCAACCACTAAGATGTTCGCATGAATGTGACATGCAGAAGTGTTTAATGTATAACCCCCTTCCACGTGTTGAGTGATGTCTAAGACTTCTGTATTTAAATGAAGAGTTGTATTTTTTTGTAAGGCTACTGCTTGTGTGAGCGCTTTTGTGTATAAATGCGCATTCACTTGGCCATCATCATGTATTTTGAATGCCGCCGTCGTCTCAGGATTAAGTTGAGGAAAATGTTGTTGAAGTGCATGGTTGTTGTACCAATGGAGACGGTGATCATCTTGTTTTAAAAATGTATACTGAGCGCGTAGAGCGTTAACATGACGCGTCTCTGTCGCAAGTTTAATGAGCCCATAGGATTGAAATTCGATATCAATGCCTGTCTCTTGATGTAAACGATAGGCAGTATTTGGCATTAATGCACGACTTTTCATCGCCAAACGATAAAGTGGACTCTCTTCGAAAAATTCATTTTGTGCCCCTAACATTCCTCCTGCTGCATAAGATGCACTCATTCTCGGTGTCGAACGATCAATAATAGAAACCTCGCAGTGAGTGTCGGCAAGGTGACGTGCAATAGAGAGTCCCATAACACCTCCACCAATAATCACAATATGTTCCATAAAAAAACCTCCTACACAATGTGCAAGAGGTCGCGCCCTAGATTCATGGTGAGAAAGAATGTAGGCCTATTTTCTATAAGTTCAGTAAAGTGTATACATTCAATTCATAAGTTAAAATAGCTTCCCTTCGTTGGTACTAACCACTTCAGGTTCAAAGAGTTAAGATGACATCTTTCTCAGCTCAATTAGAGCACCCCTAGCACATCGTATTTAATTTTATGATAAAGGCTTAGCCTCCGAATAGGCGTGCCCAAAATCCTTTTTGTTGGTGACTGTTTTTAATTGTAGTCGCCAATTCTTTTTGTTCTTTTGTTTGTGTTTCAATGCTTTCTTGTGTTTTTGTTAACTGTTCAGCTTGAAGTTTTTGATGTTCTGTCATTGCGTTTAATGATTTTGTATTTGTTTCGAGTTGATTATTGAGTTGATTATGTAATGTTTTTAATTCTTCTTGTTGTTGATGAACTTGTGAAATCATTTGTCCTAATAATTGACGTTCTTCGCGCATTTTGTTGATTTCAGCTTTTAACTCTTGCATCACTTGTGGAAATTGTTGATCTGATGGTAAGTTATCAGGATTTTCTTTTACGATGACTTGTAAAAAGTCTTTTTCTTTTTCGAGCTCTTCGAATGCGAGTTCATAACTGTTCGTACGGCCGACACGTTCAGCAATTTCTTGGAATAATTCGATATCCTCTTCTTGAAAGTCGGTCGCTTCACGGCCTCTATATTCGGTTTTTTTCAACTGGTAGCCACGTTCTTCTAGGTGCTGTACAATTTTACGCACTTGTTTTTCGCTAAGCTCTGATTTAAGTGCAAACTCTTTTGTTAGCATATGAATGAATCCTTTCTGTCAGTCTATTTAGACCCACGGTAGTCTGAGTTCAGTGACCCGTCAGCCTTACCTCTACATTATTGTAACGGCTTTAAGAAGGGATTTCAAGGACTTATGCATTCATATCTTTACTTAAATTCATTTTAATCAATAACGGATAAATCACTCGACGTGGAATACGATTGGCAAAGACATATTTTAAAATATAGCAAGACTTAACGCTTGTGCCGTAAATATCCTTTGTCAAAGGAATATTTGCCTTATTGTAAAGGTCTAGCGGTACAGGTTTCCCATTACGGTCGAGGGAAGGTTGTACGTAGTCGATTTGTGTTTGTTTTTCAAATCCATGTTCTGTTAAGAAACGGCGACGAAAAGCAATATCCTTAGCAGTTTGTTCATCGACATCTTCACTTTCGAGAGTAGATTCAAACATAAAGAAATTCACATCACGACCATGGAGTTGATGTGATAAACGGTTCACGCCTTTTTCTACCTCGTTTAATGTTTCAGCTAAATACGTTTCACAGTGATCGCCAGGCTCAGCAATTAAATAAACGATAAAACCTGTATTTGTTGTTGCTTCATAGTGTGCAGTTGAAAAACTAACCACTTTATCATTGTCAATGCCCACTAAAAAGACGTAATCGTTTTGTGTCTTTTCGGTTTTTAAAGATTGCACAAAGACCGATTCGTCCTCGGTGACAAGAGGATCAAGTTTATCCATATAAAAGTCGATGGCCGGTTCGAACCATTGATCTTTGGTCGATTTTATTTGTACAAATTTCATGTCGTTCACCTCTCTTGATTGATAACAGTATAGCATAGATGTGAAAGAACGATAGTAATGTTGAAGGGGACTATAACATAAATCATTTCATATATTTGATGATGCTTGACTATTCAATTGTTTAAGTCGGATTAAAATAGCCATCAAAATTTATCTAAGCGTAAATTTTGATGGCTATCTATTTATAGGGGGCACTATGTCCTAACCCTATCGATTCTACCATTGAACGTGGACGTTAGTTGAATTTTATTCAATATCGCCTTTATGTTCAGAAGGTTTATGATTATCTGTAGATTCATTCATATAAGCAGCATTATTTTTCGCAACTTCACCATGGTTCACTTTATCTTTTTGGGCAATGACCACAATTTTATTATTGTTAAGATCTTGCTTTAAATCTTCAGTTTGGTCTTCACCGAAATCATAGCGACTGAGTGCTGCACCTTCAGCATCTTCACCAATAAACATGCGCATAAATTTATCACTTACTGTGCCATTTGTTGATTTATGCTGAATTTGACTGTCGTTAAAACGCTTCGTTTCTAATTTTTCTTTACTAATAACCGTAAGTTCAGATTCATCATAACCATTTCTTAAATAAGCTTCTACTGCTTTAATCGCATCTTCTTCTGTACGCGCTACTTCAAATTCTGCCATAATCGACGCCTCCGTTTTTTGTTATTCATCATTTGTATTACCCATGTTTAATGTTCATTAATCGTTGGCACAGGTTGTTTGAAAATATGTTCAACTTTATCCACATTAAACAAGGATCGAGTAGATGTATTCAATCATATTATGCCCATATTTGAAACGTTTCCGCAATGAATTCACATAAATTTCTGAAAATAATGAGTTTGACGCGATGCTATTGCGAATTATGTTCAAATTTGCTATCATCATTAAATAATTTATCACACTCATATAATCTGAAGAATATGGCTTTAGAAGTTTCTACCACGTTGCCTTAAACAATGTGACTATGAGTAATTGAAAATCAATGTAATGTGACTTGAGGCCGCAAGTTACTCAAGTGGATGCCTCAATTGTGAGATGATATATGTATAAACGTTATAAGGTGTAGGTTGAACTTGTTCATCTTACTGTCTTAATTCCTTTTATATGTGTTTTCTCTTCCAAAGATGCATACGCAAACTTACAACTGTATTTCTCTTACTCGTTCCTAAAACTATATTCTGAAGTTTTGGGCTTTTTTAATATTTTGGACCAAAAACGAGGAGGAACCATAGTGGAAAGGTTAAAAAACAAAGTCATTGAAGATGGCGTTGTCATTGATGAAAAAATTTTAAAAGTGGATGGTTTTTTAAATCATCAAATTGATGCGGTACTCATGCACGAAATTGGAAAAGTATTTCATGATCAATTTGCGAAAGAAAACGTGACGAAAATTTTAACAATTGAAGCTTCAGGCATTGCACCTGCAATCATGGCGGCTTTACATTTTGATGTCCCATGTCTTTTTGCCAAAAAAGCAAAACCAAGCACGTTAACTAAAGGGTTTTATCATACAGATGTTCATTCTTTTACGAAAAATAAAACGAGTACAGTTATTATCTCAGAAGAATTTTTATCATCAGACGACCGAGTTTTAATTATTGATGACTTTTTAGCGAATGGAGAAGCGGCACTTGGACTTCATCGTCTTGTTCAACAAGCCAATGCGACTACAGTGGGTATCGGTATTTTAGTTGAAAAAAGCTTTCAACAAGGGCGTACGCGTCTAGAAGAAGCTGGGCTAAATGTTTCATCTCTATGTCAAATTGCCTCTCTTGAAGGTAATAAAATCACGCTTGTTGGAGACGAAAACGCATGAAACGATTCCTATTAAGCTTACAACATCTCCTTGCCATGTATGCCGGGGCGATTCTTGTCCCTATCATTGTAGGTTCGAGTTTAAAATTCACACCGGAACAAATTGCTTTTCTAGTCACTGTCGACATTTTTATGTGTGGTGTGGCGACGTTTTTACAAGTATATCGTGGTATCGGGATAGGCTTGCCGGTCGTGTTAGGTTGTACGTTTACGGCAGTGGCCCCAATGATTATGATTGGTCAGTCTAAAGGGGTGGACGTTTTATATGGTTCACTCTTTGTTTCAGGCCTTCTCGTAATTTTAATTGCGCCATTTTTTGCGTATCTCGTACGATTCTTCCCGCCTGTGGTCACAGGAAGTGTGGTCACGATTATCGGAATTACTTTAATGCCTGTCGCAATGAATTATATTGCAGGGGGCCAAGGCGCGAAAGATTACGGCTCACCTAAACACATTTTATTAGGTTTTGCGACGTTAATTATTATTTTAGTCGTTCAACGTTTTGCGAGTGGTTTTATTAAATCTATTGCGATTTTAATCGGTCTGATTGCTGGGACGGTTATTGCGAGTTTCTTAGGACTTGTCGATGTTGCGCAAGTCGGTCAAGCCCATTGGTTTGAACTTCCGCGTCCGTTCCGATTTGGGGGATTCTCCTTTGACTTTGGTGCCATCGTCGTCTTCTTCATTGTGGCATTAATCAGTTTGATTGAATCGACAGGTGTTTACCATGCACTTAGCCAAATTACAGGTCGTAAGCTTGAGCGCAAAGATTTTAGAAAAGGTTATATGGCCGAAGGGATTGCGATTACGTTAGGCGCCATTTTCAATGCATTTCCGTACACGGCATATTCTCAAAATGTCGGTCTTGTCTCATTGTCAGGCGCTAAGAAAAATGATGTCATTTATGGAATGGTCATCATGCTTATCATTTGCGGATGTATTCCTAAAATTGGAGCGCTAGCCAACATCATTCCTATATCTGTCCTTGGTGGCGCTATGCTTGCGATGTTTGGGATGGTCATGGCTTATGGTGTGCGCATCCTCGGTGATATTAATTTTAAAAATCAAAACAATTTATTAATCATTGCCATTTCTGTTGGCCTCGGTACAGGGATTACTGCTGTTCCAGAAGCGTTTAAAGCGCTCGGTGATCAACTAACATGGCTCACACAAAATGGTATTGTGTTAGGCACGATTTCTGCTATTATATTGAATTTATTTTTTAATGGTCTAAACTATCAACAAAATGAAGAAAATGTGAAATAATATAACTATCAATTTGAATGGAGGCTGTACGAAAAATGTGGGAAAACAAGTTTGTTAAAGAAGCATTAACATTTGATGATGTATTACTTATTCCGGCAGAATCAAATGTATTACCAAAAGAAGTCGACTTAAGTGTAAAACTTTCAGAACGTATTCAATTAAACATCCCGATTGTTTCAGCTGGTATGGACACGGTAACAGAATCAAAAATGGCGATTGCGATGGCACGTCAAGGCGGACTCGGTGTGATTCATAAAAACATGAGCATCGAACGCCAAGCGGACGAAGTTCAAAAAGTAAAACGTTCTGAAAATGGCGTTATTACTGATCCATTTTACTTAACACCAGAAGAAAGCGTTTATGAAGCAGAAGCATTAATGGGCAAATACCGTATTTCAGGTGTGCCAATTGTAGATAGCAATGAATCACGCAAACTTGTTGGAATTTTAACAAACCGTGATTTAAGATTTATTGAAGACTTCTCAATCAAAATCTCAGATGTGATGACTAAAGAAGACTTAGTCACAGCACCAGTAGGTACAACACTTGAAGAAGCTGAGAAGATTTTACAAGACCACAAAATTGAAAAACTTCCATTAGTAGAAGACGGTATTTTACAAGGCCTCATTACGATTAAAGATATCGAAAAAGTGAACGAATATCCATATGCGGCAAAAGACAGCCACGGTCGTCTTATTGTAGCGGCGGCGATTGGTATTGCAAAAGATACTGGTATTCGTGCTGAAAAACTTGTTGAAGCGGGTGTGGATGCATTAGTAATCGATACAGCCCACGGTCACTCACAAGGCGTAATTAACCAAGTGAAAGAAATTAAAGCCACATATCCTGAAGTGACATTAATCGCAGGTAACGTTGCAACAGCAGCTGCGACAAAAGCATTGTTTGAAGCGGGCGCAGATGTTGTAAAAGTAGGAATTGGACCAGGTTCAATTTGTACAACACGTGTCGTTGCAGGTGTCGGTGTCCCTCAAATTACAGCAGTTTACGATTGTGCCACAGAAGCGAAAAATCATGGTAAAACGATTATTGCTGATGGGGGGATTAAATTCTCAGGCGATATCGTAAAAGCATTAGCTGCCGGTGGACATGCGGTTATGCTAGGTAGCTTACTTGCTGGTACTGAAGAAAGCCCAGGTTTAGTTGAAATGTTCCAAGGACGTCAATATAAAGTTTACCGTGGTATGGGTTCATTAGGTGCGATGGAAAGCGGTTCAAACGATCGTTACTTCCAAGAAGATAAAGCCCCTAAAAAATACGTTCCAGAAGGTGTTGAAGGACGTATTGACTATAAAGGTCCATTACAAGATACAATTTATCAATTAATTGGTGGCGTGAAGAGCGGTATGGGTTACACAGGCTCGAAAGACTTAGAAGCGTTACGTGAAGAAGCACAATTTACTAAAATGAGTGCAGCCGGTCTAGCAGAAAGCCACCCTCATGATGTTCAAATCACAAAAGAATCACCAAACTACTCATTCTAAGGGATAAAGGAGTACACACATTATGGAAATGGCAAAAGAACAAGAGTTAATTCTTGTCCTAGACTTTGGGAGTCAATACAATCAATTAATTACACGACGCATTCGTGAAATGGGCGTTTATAGTGAATTGCACGATCACGAAATTTCGATTGAAGAAATTAAAAAAATGAATCCAAAAGGGATTATTTTATCAGGTGGACCGAACTCTGTTTATGCAGAGGATGCGTTCACAATTGATACTGAGATTTACAACCTAGGTATTCCAGTCTTAGGCATTTGTTACGGTATGCAGTTAACGACGAAATTATTAGGCGGTAAAGTTGAGCGCGCGAACGAACGTGAATACGGCAAAGCGACAATCAACGCTAAATCAGACGAGTTATTCTTCGGTTTACCAGAAGAACAAACAGTTTGGATGAGCCACTCTGATAAAGTGATTGAAATCCCAGAAGGTTTCGAAGTGATTGCCGATAGCCCGAGCACACAATACGCAGCAATCGAAGACAAATCTCGTCGTATCTACGGCGTACAGTTCCACCCAGAAGTGCGTCATACAGAGTTTGGTAACGACTTATTACGTAACTTCGTGCGTCGCGTATGTAACTGTACAGGCGAATGGACAATGGAAAACTTCATCGAAATCGAAGTGGAAAAAATTCGCGAAAAAGTTGGCGACCGTCGTGTACTTTGCGCAATGAGCGGTGGAGTAGACTCCTCTGTAGTTGCGGTATTATTACACAAAGCGATTGGCGATCAATTGACATGTATCTTCGTTGACCATGGTCTTTTACGTAAAGGTGAAGGCGACATGGTGATGGAACAATTCGGTGAAGGTTTCAACATGAATATTATTCGTGTAAACGCACAAGACCGTTTCATGTCAAAACTTGCAGGCGTATCAGATCCAGAACAAAAACGTAAAATTATCGGTAACGAATTCGTTTACGTCTTCGATGATGAAGCTTCAAAATTAAAAGGCGTAGACTTCCTTGCACAAGGTACACTCTACACAGACGTCATTGAATCAGGAACAAAAACTGCACAAACGATTAAATCTCACCATAACGTAGGTGGCTTACCAGAAGATATGGAATTCGAATTAATCGAACCTATCAACACGTTATTCAAAGATGAAGTACGCGCATTAGGGATCGAATTAGGTATTCCAGAACACCTCGTTTGGAGACAACCTTTCCCAGGTCCGGGATTAGGTATCCGCGTACTAGGCGAAATCACAGAAGACAAACTTGAAATCGTCCGTGAATCTGATGCCATCCTTCGCGATGTGATTCGTGAAGAAGGCTTAGAGCGCGACATTTGGCAATACTTCACAGTATTACCAGACATCCGCTCGGTTGGTGTTATGGGAGACTACCGTACGTATGACTACACAGTCGGTGTCCGTGCCGTAACCTCTATTGACGGTATGACAAGTGACTTCGCACGTATCGATTGGGAAGTCTTACAAAAGATCTCAACACGTATCGTAAACGAAGTGGATCACGTCAACCGCGTCGTGTATGACATCACATCAAAACCCCCAAGCACAATTGAGTGGGAATAATAGTGAGAAAAATAAACAACTCTTTAGCCGCAAATGGTTAGAGGGTTGTTTTGTGAGGTGAAGTTAGAAAAATGGGGGAGTAGTTATTGTATATTGCTTTTTGATTTTGCTTTTCAAAATACATTTTGACTTCTTTTTCGATAATATCCAACATCAACTAGTACGGCTATTTTCATCAATATTTCCCCTTCACAATAAAAACTCATAAAAAAACCCATGATTTCGCTCATCCCCTTATGGTGGGGTGTCTACTTTCATGGGTTGAGTTAACTTATTTATTGATAAATGCTAGCACCTTTAATTATAAGAGTCAACATTTTATCTTCCCATTGCTTCTAATTTACCTACCATGTCTATATTCATTTGTTCGACTACATGAAGGTATATTTGTAATGTAGTTTTATGATTTGTATGCTCTAATCGTCCGTAATTACTTTGTGGCTTAGATTGTTATTATAAGAAAGGATATGTGCCCCCTAATAATGATATGCACTCCAAAAGTTGGCCTAAAATCTAACTAGAGGGGTGTATTTTTGTTTAAGGCTAGAAAATCAATGTAAAATAAGTTAAAAAGAGGTAACGTTCAGTTCCCTCTAAATTTCTAAAAAGCTATTTTAACTTTACGTGTTCATCATCAGTTTTTTTAAATTTTAAAATATCTAGTAGATCTACTGTTGGCTCATCGTTGAAGATGTTAGGTAAATAAAGTATTTTAGATTATACATACATCATGGGTTTGGAGGCCATTTGTATACAAGAATAAGTGAACTTGAAGTTGATAGTATAAAATGCGTCATGACACTTTCTATTCTCCAATTTTATCTTATTTCTTGTGCTATGATAGTAATCGAGGTGAAGGCTATGAATATTCGTGATATCGCAAGGCTTGCGGGTGTGTCGAAAAGTACGGTATCGAGATATCTGAACGGCGGTTCGATTAGTACGAAAACGCGTCAGAAAATTGAACGTGTTGTTAAAGAAACGGGCTATAGTCCGAATCAATTTGCCCAAAGTTTAAAGGCAAAACGAACACAAATGATGGGGGTCATTGTACCGCGATTGAGTTCGTATGCTTCAAATCAAACGTTATGTGGCATTGAAACTTATTTAAGAACGCAAAATTATCAAACCATTATTGTGAATACGGATTTAGATCAACAACGGGAGATTGATGCGATATCTACGCTTGCGAAAAATAAAGTCGACGGTATTATTTTACTTGCCACGGTACTCAGTGATGCGCATTTGAAGGCAATCCAAGCGATTAATGTCCCTATTATATTAGTGGGGCAAGCATACGACGGTATTCATTCCATTATTCAAAATGATTATGAGGCAGGCCGCTTTATCGGAAATTATTTTGGTCGGGCGCATTTTCAACGTGTGGCCTATTTTGGTGTTGATGAACGTGATGAAGCGGTAGGAGTACATCGCCGTCGAGGTGTGCTTGATGGGCTTGCGGATTACGGTCAACAAGCGGATATTTACACGACATCGTTTAAGTTAAAGGATGCTCAAGCGCGTTCTAAAGCCTTTATTAAGGATTATGATGCTGTGATTTGTGCGACAGATAACATTGCGTTAGGCGTGTTAAAAGCAGCATTAGATATGAAGACCGAGGTGCCTCAAACGTTGTCTATTTCAGGTTTTGGGGGTTATGAGACCACCTCGATTGTCACGCCGATGATTACGACAATTGTCTTTCCTTATGAAGAGACGGGACGACTTGCGGCAGTATCGATGATGTCCCTATTAAATGAGGAAGAAGTCCCGTTACTACAACGCATGGATTATACCATCGATGAAAAAGAAAGCGTTGACATTTTACACAACTAAAAGTAAAATTCTCGGTGAAGAGAGTTTTACTTTTTTTTGAACTATTTTGGTACCGGTTCCAAAAATGAAAATAGAGTTTTGTCATTCCATAAAGAAAGAAGTGAAATCATGGGAAAATTATATGCGATGGGTGAAGCGTTAATTGATTTTATTCCTCAAACAAAAGGTGTAGAACTTAAAGACGTGACTGGATTTGAGCCTCAAGTGGGTGGCGCACCTACTAATGTAGCGAGTTGTGTAGCAAAACTTGGTGCCGCCTCTAGTCTTATTACGCAACTCGGTGAAGATGCCTTTGGAGATTTGATTTTAGAAACATTACAAAAGCAAGGAGTAGAGACGGCCAATATTAAAAGAACACATGAGGCAAATACAGGGCTTGCCTTTGTGAGTTTAACAGAATCTGGAGAACGTGATTTTGCTTTTTATCGGAATCCTTCTGCGGATATGTTGTTAGAACCGTCATCTCTGAATATCAATTTTCAACCCGATGATATTCTGCATTTTTGTTCAGTGGATTTGATTCCGTCACCTATGAAAAATACACATGAACATGTCATTGCCCTAATGGAAGAAGCAGAAGGAACTATTATTTTTGATCCGAATTTGAGATTTCCGTTATGGCCATCAATTGAAGCATTGAAAACGACAGTGCTTGAATTCATGCCGAAAGCACACATTTTAAAAATTGCAGATGAGGAATTGGTCTATTTAACAGGAAGTGAAGATCCAGCGTCACTCCAACAACTGTTTCAAGGTAAAACGGAATTTATTATTTATACAGAAGGCGCGAATGGCGCTTCTATTTATTCGAAAGAAGGGCGTATCGGATATTCCCCGGGTTATAAAGTCGATGTTCAAGATACGACTGGTGCTGGGGATGCGTTTGTGGGAGCAGTGATCTATCAACTATTAAAAGGTCAAAATGAATGCACTCCTATTGATTATTTGAAGAAACACGCACCAGATATTCTCGCAATGAGTAATGCGGTAGGCGCTTTAACCACAACGAAAAAAGGTGCGATTGGAAGTATACCTACATTAGAAGAGGTTCAAGAGTTAATACAAAAGTAGACGATGACGTCAGAGGAGGAGAAGCAACATGGCCATGTCAGATCAACAAATCGCAAAACAAGTCATTCAAGCGGTTGGGGGACAAGAGAATATAAAGTCGATTGCCCATTGTGCGACAAGACTACGAATTGTTCTTCATGATAAAGAAAAAATCGACCAAAACAGCATTGAAAATACAGATAAAGTGAAAGGTGCATTTTTTAATTCTGGACAGTATCAAATTATTTTTGGGACAGGAACAGTGAACAAAATTTATAAAGCCGTTGGAGACTTAGGTATTGAAGGTCAATCGACACGTGAAGTGAAGCAAGAAGCAAGTCAACAAGGCAATGCGTTCCAACGTGCGATTAGAACGTTTGGTGATGTTTTTGTTCCGATTATTCCAGTATTAGTGGCGACGGGTTTATTTATGGGACTCCGTGGCGTATTGATGAATGAACAAATCTTATCTTGGATGGGCATGACCCCAAAAGATATTTCACCCAATTTCATTCTCTTTACTCAAGTTTTAACAGATACCGCTTTTGCGTTTTTACCTGCGCTTGTGGCGTGGAGTGCCTTTAAAGTTTTTGGAGGAAGTCCAGTTCTTGGGATAGTGCTCGGTTTGATGCTCGTAAACCCTGCCTTACCGAATGCGTACCAAGTAGGGGATGGTTCAGCTGAGGCGTTGAAATTTTTCGGATTTATCCCAGTTGTAGGATATCAAGGGTCAGTATTACCTGCCTTTGTCGTGGGTTTACTTGGCGCCAAATTTGAAACATTTTTACGTAAGAGAATTCCAGATGCGATCGATTTAATCGTTACTCCATTTTTAACATTGTTGGTCATGATTACACTAGGTCTTTTCGTCATAGGGCCTGTGTTTCACGGCTTAGAAACAATCATACTCGCAGGTACAAAATGGGTACTAGACTTGCCGTTTGGTATTGCCGGCTTACTCATTGGCTTTTTCCAACAAATTATTGTGGTGACAGGGGTACATCATATTTTCAACTTTATGGAAATTCAATTATTGGAGCAGTTTAAGTACAATGAATTCAACCCTATCATTTCAGCAGCAATGACAGCACAAGGGGCAGCGACAGTTGCGGTTGGTCTTAAAACACGTCAGAAAAAGCTTAAAGCACTCGCACTACCCTCCGCATTTTCCGCATTTTTAGGAATTACAGAACCTGCCATTTTTGGTGTGAACTTGCGTTACTTTAAGCCGTTTGTATGTGGATTAATTGGAGGAGCTGTGGGAGGGTTTCTTGCCTCATTGTTCCATTTAAAAGCTTCAGGAATGGCCATTACGGTTTTACCAGGTATGTTGCTATTCATTAAAGATATTGGCCAATTGCCCCTCTATATTTTAGTATTGATTGTCTCATTCGTCGTAGGATTTGTGCTCACATGGTTCTTCGGATATAGCGATAAAATGGCTAAAGAGCTTAAAGAAGCAAAATAATCACATGATAAAACACTTCCTTAATTTACAAGAGGAAGTGTTTTTATGTGGTATTAACGTGTGTAAATGACAATATACCTTTTGGTTAAGGACTTCGGCGTTTGATTGTTAATCGTGCGCATTCCTTTATAGTAAGACGTTCTTTCAAAATGCATATTTCCTTCTATTTCAATAATGGGATGGTTTTCGACATATTCAAGTAAATATTGCTTTTTTCTAAATTCCCAAATTCGATATTTTAATCCTAAAGTGACATTTCCATTGTAAGGATTAGTAATGATTTGAAATCTAACTTTCAGTTTCCCCATTCATGAGAAATCAAAAAGTCTAAACTAATTTTTCAAATATAAGTTATATAATTTGTAATTTAAATAGAGGAATGATATGCTTTAACAAATCGCGCGCGACTTGTAAGTTGCATATAACTTTAGGAGGAAATAAAATGAAAAACTATGATGTTCTCTTTTTAGGGAGTGGGCATGCGGCATGGCACGCCGCACTGACACTCAATCAAGCGGGTAAATCTGTTGCTATCATTGAAAAAGATCGTATTGCAGGAACATGTACCAATTATGGTTGCAATGCCAAAATTTTATTAGAAAATCCATTTGAAATTTTAGAAGAAGCTTCTCATTACGGAAATATACTGAATACAGAGCACCTCGCTGTAGATTGGGAAAATCTAATGGATTACAAGCATGCGGTGATTGATCCATTAGCGGATAAGTTACAACATCTGTTTCAAGAAATAGGGATTGATATTATTAAAGGAGCGGGTAAAATTGTTGCCCCTCATACAGTTGAAGTCAATAACGAAAAAATCAATGCAGAACATATTGTGATTGCAACTGGTCAACACAGTAATCGCTTAAATATTGAAGGTAAAGAATTTGCACATGATAGTAGAGACTTTTTGTCACTTGAACATATGCCAAAACATATCACGTTTATAGGCGTTGGAATTATAAGTTTAGAATTTGCATCTATTACTGCGAAAGCGGGCGTTGAGACGCATATGATTCATGTTGATGAGGAACCCGTAAAAGGATTTTATCGACAACATGTCTATAAATTAATCGAAAAGTTAAAAGCAGATGGCGTGCATTTTCATATGAACGAAAATACTATGGCTATTAAAAAGCAAGATTCAAATTATGAGGTTGTGACAGAATCAGGCTTAAAAATTGCGACTGATTATGTTTTAGATGCGACAGGTAGAAACCCTAATGTGGAAGGTATTGGATTGGATGAAGTCGGCATTCAGTATTCAAAAAAAGGTGTAGAAGTTGATGATTATTTACGCACGAATATTCCTAACATTTATGCAAGTGGCGATGTAATTCATAAAGCCATCCCTAAATTAACGCCAACCGCAACATTCGAATCAAATTATATTGCTGCACACATTTTAGGATGGAATACACAACCTATAAAATATCCGGCAATCCCCTCTGTACTTTATACATTGCCAAGATTGTCAAACATTGGTATAAGTATTGAAGAAGCGCAAAAAAATGAGAATTATAAAGTGATTGATATTCCATTTGGTAAACAAATGCGCTTTGAATATAAAAACGAAATTGAAGCGGAAATGACGATTGTTTTAAACGAACAAAAGCAACTAGTCGGTGCAGCTGTTTATGCAGATGATGCGCCTGACTTAATCAATTTATTAACATTTATTGTTAACGGAAAACTCACAGCGAAAGAGTTGAACCAAATGATTTTCGCATTTCCTGGATCTTCCAGTGGCGTACTAGATTTGTTAAAAACAGCCATGATGTAGTAGAAGGTCGTTTCTGTAAAATGAGGTCGGGCTATGTACAATGAAGAATTAAAATTATCGAATCAACTCTGTTTTTCGGTCTATAATTTAAACCGAAGACTAAATAAATTTTATGAAAAAGAATTAAAAAACTATGAACTTACATTTTCTCAATATCTGGTATTACTTGCGCTTTGGGAAGAAAGCCCACAAACTGTCAAATCATTGGGTGAAAAACTAGATCTTTCTAGCAATACATTAACACCATTATTGAAAAGACTTGAAGTAGCAGGCTGGATACAACGAATTAAAAACAAGAAATTTTTAGAAATTCATTTAACAGATAAAGCAAAGCGACATGAAAAAGAAATATGCGATAAATTAGAAAATAGCGTACAGTCCATTATGGATGTTCAAGAATATCAACGCGTTAGAAATGAACTTATCAAAATTGAACAGACGCTTAAAAATGAATTTGATCTTTAAATTTAGGATTTAGAATTTCGAAAAACAAAAAGCATTACATTTTAAAATTTGAGCGTTTAATCATATGATGTTAATTGAGGAATAACTTAAATGAACTGATAGTCTATAAATTGCATGCAAATTAACAGAATTACACAAAGGAGTGATGACTTATGTTTATGGCAGAAAACTGTTTGAAAATAAAAAAAGGGAAATCTGAAAGTGTCGTGGAACGCTTCAAAAACAGACAAGGCATCGACACCATTGAAGGATTTAAAGATATGTTAGTGACAGTCACAAACGAAACTGAAGACTATGATGAGGTTAAAATTTTAACTATTTGGCAGTCTGAGGATGCATTTAAAAACTGGCTACATTCAGATGCATTTAAAGAGGCCCATCAAAAAGCAAGAAATAATAAAGGGAACGAAGAGAGTCCAATTATTAACAATAAAGTCACAACATACACGATTGCGTATAAATATGATGAATAAAACACCAAACCATTTGATGAAAAATTTTATCTATAAAACGAAATAAAATTAGAATTTAAAATCACAAAAGGTTAGAGGATACTAGAGATCTTCTAGCCTTTTTTATTTTACATTTTTAAATTTTATTGAGTTAAAAAATATCATAGAGTTAAGACAACTTCGTAAAAGAGTTAAAAATAAGCAGCATATTTAAAATACAAAATACGACTAAATTTTCTTAAAATTCAGTTAAAAAACCTAAATATCCTTTAAATCAGTTATTTGAAAGATATTCTTAGTGCACAATGATTTCTAAAGTGTAGAATGTAATCTCCATATGAAGATTTACTACACTTTTGAGGATTTAAAATGAAAGTGTACTACAATTTTTAGGAATGAACTATTTTAAACTATAATTAATGTTAGGTTAACCAGCACTTAATGGTTTATGTTGGACAAAGCTTATATAATCGAAAAGTTGCGTCAAATAGGAGGGAATTTGACAAGGGTTATTTTATTTAAATTAAAGGAGAACAAAATGAAAAAGAAATTATTAGTATTATCAGCAAGCGCAATTTTAGCGTCTAATTTTACATTTGATAACAATGCAAGTGCAGTGGTGAGTGAAAATGAATATAAGTCTAGTGCACTCTCAGTGGAAGGCAAGATAAATCCAGCGATATCCTTAGAAAGGTATCAAGATAATCTTGAAAGTTTAATAAACTCACTAAATGTAGAGGATTTTTCAGGTTACGACCAACCTGAGTATAAAAAAGCATATGAAAAATATCAAAAACGTTTTTTAGCTGAGCTAGATGCATTAAATAAGTTTATTGCCGAAGATACTAGAGAAGCAAAGTACATTCGTAAATATGATTCTGATAAAGTAGAGAAAAAACTAGGTTTAACTCAAGAGAGATATGAAAAAGTATATCAAAATCTAAAGCAAAATAGAGAAGATTTTGATGATGATGTAAAATCTGTCGAGAATAAAAATCAAGAGTTGAAAAGATTTAATGAATCAGACCAGGAAAATGCCAATAAAGAAATAGTGGATTTAGAAAACAAAGTACTTATGGTGGCAAAGGCATTTCCAGGTCAACATGAGGCTAGAGCTAATTTATATAATAAGTTAGATATGATTATGGCGTATGAAGAAGTAAAACCAAAAGAAATTATTTCCAAAAACATTCCTAGAAATAACAGGATGTTAGTAGATTTAAAAGAAGATTTAGAAACGATTATTGACGAATTTTTTGCAGAAATTGATTTAGCAAGACCGTCAAATATTCCTATGTTAACAGAAGATAACGAACATGATGTAAGTATAAGAAAAAAACTTAGAGAAGATGCTGAAAACGCTAAAAACAATCCAAATCTCGTTGAACCAGGCGTGCAACAACGTGCTGATAGCGCAGCTGAACGCTTAGCTAAAATGACAAAAGCCTCTAAAGAAGCAAAAGAAAATGCTGCTAAAGCAAAAGCGACTGTCAAAGCCTTACAAGCTCAAAAAGCACCAACAACGAAGAAATCCTATACAAAGAATCCAGATGCTTTTCCTCATAAACAATTAAAGCAACATCATGATTTAAAAAATGAACTTGTGATTAAAGAACCGACACAACAACTTCCGACTTATACGGTAACGACTGAAAGACAAACACAACCTGTATTAAAACAAAAACAACGTGAAGAAACATTTACTTTACCTATGGCACCCCGTCAAAGTCAACAACCTGCATTAAAAGGGATGAGTGGTGAATCAAACCATGTGACAACGGACGCTGACTCTAAACCGTCAAATCAATATGGTGGAAATGGTAACTTAATTGAATTTACCGAAGATACAACACCGAAGGCAAAGGGTGCAAACAACCAAAAACAAACAACAACTGAAGATACTACGCCCGAAGTTAAAGAAACTATTACAGAATCAAACGTTGTAGATATTGATCAATCTTCTTTCTATCAAAAATCAGGCTTTAAATATGGTTACAGTGAAAGTGATACTTCTGGTTACACTGATCGTGACAAACGAGTAATCAAGCGTAACCTTGTAAGAGAAGCAGAAGAAAAAGTGAATCAATATGTGAACTCACATTCTGCCCAAGATCTTGTGGCTGCACGTGAAAAAGTAAAAACGTTAGACCCAGCGCAACAAGCTCGCTTAAATAAACAAATTGATAAAATCTATAACGGCCAATATTAATAAGATAGCCAAAAAAGACTAGCAGATAAAAAGCTAGTCTTTTCTATTCAGGAAATGGCTCCATAGGTACGCTCGTATCGTTCGCCATTCCAGGATGCCCGGATTTTAAAGTTTCATACTCAGCATGCGCTTGATCTGCAGCGCTCCAACTTTCATTATAATTCCCTTCAGATTGTGATAAGTCTTGTGCTCTTTTAGCTTCCCATTCTCGTTGAGCCTCTGATACGTTACTGTCTTCTGTACCTGGCATGGCAAACATAGCATCTCCGTTTGGTAAAGAGGTGTGACTCGTTTCATTTGTGTTATTTGGGATAGACGTAGTTGCGTTTGAGTTATTGGGTAAAGCATTAGTTTCGTTCATATTTTGGTTCATCGTTTCACTACTTTGGTTTGTCATCGGTTCAACACTTTGAGTTTCATTCGAATAGGTTTTCTCTTGTTGTTTTTCTTTTTGCTTTTCTTTTGTGCTTTTTTCTTGTGTGATTTTAGAAGTAGATTCTTTGTTTTTCTCTTTGCTCTCGTCTTGATTACATCCAGTGAGTAATAATACACTTATGAGTGACGCAGTTCCTAAATATTTAATCAACATCATTATCCCCTTTGTTTCTTTTTCTATATTGTACAGTATACTATGAATGAGAAAAGGGGAGGATGACTTTGACTCTTGAAGACTATAATGGTGCTTTAGAGAGCAGACTTCATTTTAATACGTTTTTTCTGTTACAATAGCGCTAAATGACGAAGTAACGGGAGTGGCCATAATGAGTTACAAGGTAGTTTTACTTGATTTTGATGATACGTTGGTAGATTTTCATGATGCGGAGGTTCAAGCGTACGCTTATTTGATGGATCACTATAACGTGCCTACGCATAAAAGGGATTATGAGATGTTTAAAAAAATCAATCAAGCGCATTGGGAAGCATTCCAACGTGGAGAGATTACAAAAGCAGAAGTGTTAAGTCATCGATTTATTGAAACATTTAAGTATTATGAGATGGAGGTCGACGGGCATCAAGCGGATGTTACTTTTCGTGATGGTTTAGCGACGGCACAAATTAAGTGGCTTGACGGTGTGGAAGCGGCGCTAGATTATTTAAAGACGAAGTATACGCTAGCCATTGTGACGAATGGTGTAACAGACACGCAAAAACGGCGTATTGCCCAAACAGATTTAATGAATTATATCGCCCATTTGTTTGTTTCTGATGAGATGGGGACACAAAAGCCGAGTAAAGATTTTTTCGATATCGTTTATAAAACGATGCCAGAATTTCAAAAACAAGATTTTATCATTATCGGTGATTCTCTCACCTCTGACATTCAAGGTGGGATGAATGGAGGTATAGATACCGTTTGGTATAACCATCGCAATGTGGAGAATAACACGCCAATTACACCGACTTATACTTTGAAATCAATGAAAGATATTCAACAGATTCTGTAAAATGAAAGGCAAGAAACTCAATCAAGAGCTTCTTGCCTATTTTTAATAGCCATTTTCACGATTCATAATATCTGAGACACGATTATTATATTCTTCTTGAGGCAATCCTTGAAAATCTTTTTGATAAGTCAAATCCTCAATTTCTTTTTGAGCTTGTGGTGACATCCCTTCAGTTGTGAAATCAGTCGCAGGCATACTGTTTAAATCAATCTTACCATTAGCTTGTGTTTCTTGATTATAGTTAGATGAAGCCTGAGAGATGTCATTTTGATTTTGTTGTGGTGCTTGAGTAGACATATTATTTTGGTTACTCACCGCAGCTTCTTGAGCGCCTTGATTTGTAGTATTATCAGTAGTCTCACTAGTTTCTTGAGTGACTTGATTTGCGGAGTTATCAGTGTTAGTAGTGACTTCATTAGCTTGTGTTTTATTTTCTTCTTTTTCTTTTTTCTTATTTTCTTTAGATTTTTCCTTATGTTTATCAGAAACTTCAGTTTTTGTTTTGTCCTCTTTTTGACTTTTTTTCTCCTCTTCTGCCCCACATGCAGTGAGTGCAAAAGCCATTGTCAAAATTGAAAAAATAGATAGTGCTTTTCTCATTACGATATCCCCTTCGCTCTTTTATATTGTTCTACATTATTTTACTATGTTTTCTTTACATTGTGTCATCAAATTTTCACATTTTCTAGCTTTCTCATGATATAGAAGAAAAAGATTCGAAATTCATTTATTTGTTTAATTGATAATGATTATCACTATTGACAGAACTATTTAAAATAAGTATTATGTTCTTAAATCGTTATCATTACGATTTGTACATTGAACAATTGCTTTTCAAAGGAGATTAGTTGATGAAAGATATTGTTCATTTTTCTAAATTTAATCCGTCTGGAAATATGACGGTGTTAGTAGATTCTGAACATGATTGCACGGACTATGTGAGGATTGCGAATCAGTTAATGCGAACGTCACATGTTTGTTGTGAACAGGTGGGCTTTATTTTGAAGCCACAATCAGGAAACGATCTCTACCATTTACGTATGAGTGGCAATGAGTTTTGTGGTAATGCGACATTATCGATGTTGCATTACTTGAAAGAGCGTCAGTGGGTCGAGGAGGGTCAGTTATCCCTTCAAGTTTCAGGGGTGACAGAACCGACGACTTGCGTGATTCATGGATTAGGGGATTATGAGGCGACGTTACCGCCACCTTTAAGTTATGAATGGATCTCTGTACATTTAGGTGATGAAAATGTCGATGCGTTAAAAATTGAGTATGCCTCTTATTGTCATTTTGTTGTTCCAATAACAATTTATGATGAAAGGATGCGTCAACAAGTGGAAGCATTCGTCACCTCTGAAGTGTGGCCGAATCATTTTAAAACGGTGGGGATACTGCTGTATCACGTTTCGAAACGTCAATTGTATCCACTCATTTATGTGCCTGAACTTGGCAGTGTGATTTGGGAACAAAGTTGTGGCTCGGGCACAGGTTCTATCGGCGTATTTGAAGCCTTGCACGAAGCAAAGGGGCAAACGGATGTCATTGTACATCAACCGGGTGGGGCATTGCGCACCTATGTAACGCTTAAGGAGAAGATACACATTTCAATAAGGGGAAACGTTAAAACCGTCGCGACGGGGATGGCTTATATAGAATAGGAGAGTATTATGACACAAAATATCCAACTCGAGACAGAAATGGAACTAGAACTTGCAACGTTTTATCGGAATTTTGTGGCACATTATCAAAAAGTTGCCCTTAATTTTGAATCAATTTCAGAGCTTGAACGCGAAGTCGATGTGTTCAGTCGATACATATTAAATGAAAACAATACGACGCGTTTTCATGATTGGCAGCAGACACAAGCCCACCCACCAAGCATTGTGCCAGCCCTTGCCGATATTACAGCCAAATGTGTGAAATTAATGGAAGTTTTACGTGCGAAACGTCACATTTTAGGCGAAGCGACTGAAACGACGTATTTTCAAAACATTGAACATTGTATTCAGGAAGAATTTGGTCAATTCGCTATCACTGCGAATGATACGGTCTTGTTAGTCGGCTCCGGTGCATTTCCGATGACCCCCATTCAAATAGCGAAAGAAACGGGGGCTAAAGTGATTGGTATTGATATTGATGCAGAAGCGATTGAATATGGCCGTCAAATTGTGGCCGATTTAGCGCCGCAAGCCTCGATCGAATTGTATCAGGCGACGGTCGATCAACTGCCACAAATTCAAGAAGTGACGCACGTCATTTTTAGCTCGACCGTCCCAGTGAAATACGATATTTTAGCACAACTGTATGCACTCACAGGTCCAGAGACTGTAGTGTCAATGCGTTATGGCAATGACTTAAAATCGATTTTTAATTATCCGAAGCGAGAGACAAACGCACATCAATGGGTGTGTGTCGATGAAGTCATTCAGCCAAATCAAATTTTCGATATTGCCTTATATCAAAAAGCAGATGTAGTGAAAGGTGTGGGCGCATGAAGACGCGTATTTTAATCATGGGGACAGGCCCTGTGGCAGTACAGTTAGGGGTACTTTTTCATCGCTATCTTCAAGCTGAAGTGGCCTTTGTCAGTCGGAGCCACGTCTCTATGCGTTCAAAACAATTTGTCGATGCAGTGCGTCAGGCAGGATATGTTAAAGCAACGGTTCAAAATGAGCAACACCTCAAATTGACCGGTGAAATGACCCCAAGTAACGTTTTCCCATCGTATGAGGCGGTTGAGGGGACATTTGATTTGCTCGTGTTAGCGTGTACTGCTGATGCCTACACCGCTACATTACGACAATTGCCTGATAGCGTGTTACAACAGGTTGAAAGTGTATTGCTCGTGTCACCGACGATGGGCTCGAACTTAATTGTACGCGCCGCGCTTCAGACTATACAACCGAATGTGGAAGTCATAAGTTGTTCGACGTATTTAGGTGATACACGAGTGACGAATGCGGATCACCCGCATGAAGTGATGACGATGGGATTAAAGAAACATTTGTATCTTGGTTCTTCACAGGCGTCGTCAGCATGGATGACGTGTTTAGCGCAACTTTTCGCACAAATTGATTTGCCGATTACGTGTGTGTCGGATGCTATCGAGGCTGAATCACGCAACAGTTCGTTATATGTGCATCCAGCACTTTTTATGAACACACATGCGTTACAGGCGATATTTTACGGAACAAAGGTGCCTTTTTACGTTTACAAGTTATATCCAGAAGGCCCAATTACGATGGATTTGATTCATGAAATGAGAGAGATGTGGCAAGAGATTTCCGCCATTTTACAAGCAATGGACGTTCAACCGTTGAATTTATTGCGCTTTATGGTGGAAGAAAACTACCCCTTACGTCCTGAAACGATGGATACGTCACGTATTGCACAATTTGAATCATTTCCTGCCATTGAGCAAGAGTATTTATTGTATGTACGTTATACGGGAATATTGATTGATCCTTTTTCTACACCGGACGTGCAAGGTTTTTATGATGATTTTTCTGCCGTCCCTTTCCGGAAAATTAGTCAAAACCAAGCAGGTATATGGGAAATACCACGCATGCCGTATGAAGATTATTACCGAACAAAAATCATACAAGGCCTCGGCCGTACACTCAATATTGAAACACCGATGATTGATGTTTTACTCAGTCGCTATGAAACAGCGCTTCAACAGTTTAACTCCGAGCAACCGCATTTAAAGAAATCACAGCAATTTTTTCCACAAGCGTTTGAAGACGATATGGCCTGTATTCAACAAGGACTAAACGCGCACTAAGGAAAAAATGGAATGAAAGGAATAAGAGCATGAAACAGACATTCAAATGGTTTATTTTAGCATTAACGACACTCGTGGTATTAGCCGCTTGTGGCAATACGAAGGCACTTGAACAAAAGAAGGAAGACAAAAATATTACGTACGCCACTTCTAAAGACATTGGGGATATGAACCCCCACGTCTACGGTGGATCGATGTCAGCGCAAGGGATGGTGTACGAATCATTAGTAGATAATACACAAAAAGGCATTCAACCTCTGCTCGCAAAGTCATGGGAGGTCTCTGAAGACGGTAAAACGTACACGTTCCATTTACGTGAAAGAGTTAAATTCCATGATGGCACACCCTTTAACGCAGAAGCAGTGAAAAAGAACTTTGACGCAGTTCAAGCAAACAAGTCACTTCATTCATGGATTAAATTATCAACGATTATCGATAAAACGGAAGTCAAAGATGACCATACTTTTGTCTTAACATTAAAAGAACCTTACAACGCGACGTTAGAAGAGCTTGCGATGACACGACCTTATGTGTTTGTTTCTCCAAAAGCATTTAAAAATGGCGGGACGAAAGAGGGATTGAAAACGTTCAGTGGTACAGGTCCATACAAATTAAAAGCTCATCAAAAAGATGAAAGTGCGACATTCGAACGTAATGAGGACTATTGGGGTGGTACGCCTAAACTGAAAAGTATTGTCGCAAAAGTATTACCAGCAGGCGAAACTTCTTTCTTAGCGTTACAAAAAGGGGAAGTCAACTTTGCGTTTACGGATGACCGCGGTGCAGACAATATTGATAATGAAGCGGTAAAACAACTTACAGATTCAGGTGATTACGCATTAAAACGCAGCCAACCGATGAATACAAAAATGATTGTTGCGAACTCTGGGAAAAAAGACAGCCCAGCCCAAGACAAAGCGGTGCGTTTAGCGTTATGGCAAAGTGTGGATCAAAAGAGCATCTCAGATAAAATTTTAGATAAAACTGAAAAACCAGCACAGACGTTGTTCTCTAAAAACGTGCCTCACGCAGATATCGATTTACCTGAACGTCAATTTGATTTAAACAAAGCGGCTAAAACTTTAGATGAAGCCGGTTGGAAACAAGAGAAAAAAGGGGAGTTGCGTCAAAAAGACGGTCAAAAGTTAGAAATGAAATTATATTACGACAACAACTCGAATTCTCAAAAACAAGAAGCTGAATTTATCCAAGCGAAAGCAGAAGAAATTGGCATGAAATTACACATTGTGGGTGAAACTTCAGACAAAATTGCAGAACGCCGTACATCAGGAGATTATGATTTATTATTCAACCAAACATGGGGCTTACAATATGACCCACAAAGCACAATTTCAGCGTTTAAAGCAGACACTGGATATAAATCTGCCACATCAGGTATCGACAATAAAGAAGCGTTATACCAAAACATTGATGACGCATTAAAAACGCAAGATGCGAAAGAACAAGATAAAAAGTATCATGACATTTTAACGACAGTGCACGACGAAGCCATTTTTATCCCAATTTCACACGGGAAAATGACGGTTATTGCACCTAAAGATTTAAAAGGCATTACATTTAAACAATCACAATACGAATTACCATTTGAACAAATGGATTACAAATAGGGATGTGACACCATGGGATACAGTATCGTTAAACGGTTATTACTGACCCTGCCTTTGCTCCTTATCATCAGTTTTCTTACATTTGCTTTAACTAGGCTATCCAATGAAGATCCAGCCGTTGTTATTTTACATGCGCAAGAAGTGCCGAATATTACACAAAGCCTTATTGAGGAAACACGAGCGAAGTATGGTCTGAATGACCCTTTTCTCGTGCAATATTGGGAATGGCTAAAAGACGCGTTACAGTTCAAATTTGGACAAAGTTTTGTGACGGGTGACGAAGTGAGCACACGTGTGTGGCCTGCATTCTTCAATACGCTGAAACTGACGCTCGTTTCAAGTGCAGTGATTATTACGATGTCTCTCTTGCTTGGGACACTCACTGCCTTGTTACGTGGGACATGGTTTGACCGTGTCACACGTAGCGTGGCGTTTGTATTAACAGCGATTCCGTCTTACTGGTTAGCGGCGATGTTAATTATTTACGTCTCTGTGCGTATGAACTTATTGCCGACCTCAGGTTTAACTGGTCCAGAAAGTTATGTATTACCGGTATTAACGATTTCTCTCGGTTACATTGGCATTTATTTTAGAAATGTGAGAAGCGCAATGATTCAACAACTTGATCAAGATTATGTGTTGTATGCACGTGCGATGGGGGTTGGCTTTCCAACGATTGTCCTCCAAGTCATTCGTAATGCGATGCAAGTGGTGGTCTCTATCTTTTGTATGTCTATTCCCATTATTTTGGGAGGCTCTGTCGTGATTGAAAATATCTTTGCTTGGCCAGGCATGGGACAACTGAGCGTCAAGGCCGTGATGGAACAAGATTTTCCGATCATTCAAGCTTACGTCTTAATCATTTCTGTCTTATTCATCTTATTGAATACGTTGGCAGATATCATTAATATGTGGCTCAATCCTAAGTTAAGGGAGGGCGGTTAAATGATAGTCCTTCAACGTTTATGGCAAGATCGCGGCGCAAAATTCGCGCTCTTTGTGATTGGCTTGTATCTCGTATTAGGCATTTGTGCGCCTTTTGTAACGCCCTATACGCCTACTGCTGTCGACATTCAAAATAAATTTGCAGGGATGTCCCTTGCGCATTGGCTAGGGACGGATCATTTAGGGCGAGACATCTTAACCCGTCTGATTTATGCGATTCGCCCAAGTCTAATGTTAGTACTTGCTGCACTCCTTTGTGCCGTTTTCATCGGTATGGTGCTAGGTTTTATCGCAGGATACTTTGGCAAGTGGGTGGATACTTGTTTAATGCGTGCTTGTGATATTATGTTGTCATTTCCGACATATGTGATGACGCTCGCTTTAATTGGCGTCCTCGGTATTGGTTTAAAAAGTATTTTCGTCGCATTTATCATTACGCGTTGGGCATGGTTTTGTCGCATCATTAGAACAAGTGTCATGCAGTATCGTGACTCTGATGACGTAAAATTTGCGCGTGCCATTGGTTTATCCCATACACGCATTATTGTGACGCATATTTTACCGCTCACTTTAGCGGATATTGCCGTTATCTCTTCAAGTTCAATGGTGTCGATGATTTTACAAATTTCAGGTTTCTCATTTTTAGGGTTAGGTGTGAAAGCGCCTACTGCGGAATGGGGCATGATGATGAATGAGGCCCGCAAAGTGATGTTCAGTCATCCAGAGCTGATGTTTGCGCCTGGAATAGCCATTATTGTGATTGTCCTTGCTTTTAATTTCTTATCAGATGCCATTCAAATTGCGGTTGATCCAAAGCTATCGAAACAACAAGTAAAACAACGTGTGAAAAGAGGAGTGATGTCATGAGTTCACCGATTTTAGATGTCCAAAAATTAACGCTCATCGATGGCCATACGAACCAGGTGCTTGTGCATCACTGTTCATTCACATTGGAAAAAGGTAGAATACTGGCGATTATCGGTGAAAGTGGCAGCGGCAAATCTATTACGTGTAAAGCCCTGCTCGGATTGAATGAACCGAACATTAATATGAGTGGTAAAGCCCTTTTTAACGACATTTCTTTATTAGACCAAACTGAAGCACAATTACGGCGCATCCGTGGTCAAGAGATTGCGATGATTATGCAACAAGGCGGAACGGCCTTCAATCCATCATTTACGCTTGGTTATCAGATGCGTACGATATTAAAAAGTCATCATATTACGCAAAAAGCAGAGCAACAAGCCTTACTGAAAAAATATTTTGATATGCTTGGGTTACATGATTTCAAGCGGATTATGCAAGCGTATCCACATGAATTGTCTGGAGGTATGCTACAACGTTTGATGATTGTGGTGGCGCTTGCATTAAAGCCGGAGTTGATCATTGCAGATGAACCGACAACGGCGCTAGATGTTATTACCCAATATGAAGTGTTAAAAGAATTTCAACATATTAAAGAAGCGGTCGGGTGTGCCATGATTTTCATCTCACATGATTTAGCGGTCGTTAAACATATTGCGGATGATGTGCTCGTAATGAAAAATGGCGATGTGATTGAGTATGGACCGGTAAAAGACGTTTTAGACCACCCGCAACATGCGTATACACAATATCTTGTGAATGCCCGTCAAAAATTGACGTCGTATTTTGAAAAAGTGAGGGATGACCGTCCATGCTAAGTGTTCAAGATGTGAAAAAATCTTATCGTGATAAAGGCTTGCGTCGATACCGAGAAGTGGTGAAAGGAGTCTGTTTCTCATGTGCTAAAGGAGAAAGTATTGGCATCATTGGTGAAAGTGGCAGCGGAAAATCCACGCTTGGTCGCATGATTCTTGGCATTGAAAAACCGAATCATGGACGTGTCGAAATTAACGGTCAATGTGTTTGTCGACGGGACGTGCGACAAGGACAAATGAGTGCGGTTTTTCAAAATTACAAATCGTCATTACATCCATACTTTAATGTAGAACAAATTTTGAAAGAGCCACTCAAACAATTGAATTTATCAGCAGAAGCACGCCAAGAGGAAATGATTCGTTTACTTGAAGAGGTCGGACTCGATGAAAGTTTTCTCAAACGTTATCCTCAAATGATGTCTGGTGGAGAAGCACAACGTGTAGCGATTGCCCGGGCCATTAGCACAAAACCAGATTATTTGGTACTAGATGAAGCGATTAGTGCGTTGGATATGTCTATCCAAACGCAAATATTAGATTTATTAGTTTGTTTACGAGAAGAATATCAGCTCAGTTATATTTTCATTACCCATGATATTCAAGCAGCCACGTATTTATGTGACCGTTTACTGATTTTCAAAGAAGGTGAGGTCCAAGAAACGTTATCCAAACACCGCATTCATGAAGCACAACACGAATATACGCGGGCGTTGCTTGAAAAACAACTTATATAATAGGAGGCGACGTAATGAAAGGCGCGCTTGCTTGGCCTTTTTTAAGGCTTTATATATTAGCGCTATTTTTCTTTAGTGCAAATGCAATCCTTAATGTGATGATCCCGTTAAAGGGGCATGACTTTGGCGCGACGAATACAACGATTGGTATCGTTATGGGGGCCTACATGTTAACAGCTATGCTCTTTCGTCCGTGGGCAGGCCATGTGATTGCGAACATCGGACCTATCAAAATTTTAAGACTCATCCTAGTGATTAACGGCATTGCCCTCATCATGTATGGCTTTACGGGGTTAGAAGGTTACTTTATTTCCCGGGTAATGCAAGGGGTCTGTACGGCCTTTTTCTCTATGGCTTTACAAATTGGAATCATTGACGCCCTCCCTGAGGAAGACCGTGCGCAAGGGATTTCCTTGTATTCGCTATTTTCATACATACCAGGGGTCATCGGACCGCTTATTGCAGTGGGTATCTGGCAAATGGATAACATGAGTTATTTTGCTGTTGCGATGATTATCATTGCAGTGACGACAGGGGTATTTGGTTTTAGCGCAACGTTAGACACAAACGTTCAGGATGAGCCTCAACCCCAAAAGAAAGAGACGCTTCCTTATGGTCCTGTCTCCGTTTTTTTACAATTTTTCAAAAACGAATTTTTATTTAAAGCAGGATTAGTTATGTTAGTGGCGTCTATTGGGTTTGGTGCCGTCGCAACATTCATCGTATTATATACGCAGACATACGGTGTTGGCCACGCGGGACTTTTCCTTGCGATTCAAGCGATTACCGTCGTTTTAGCACGATTTTACTTGCGACAGTATATTCCTTCTGACGGACGTTGGCATGTAGGATTTATGGTAAAAGTGATGAGTTTACTCACACTTGCAGTATTGGGTATTGCAGTAGGGCACACGATTGGGTCACTTGTCCTCTATGTGAGTGCCGTATTAATTGGAATTGCCCAAGCCTTGATTTATCCCACACTGACCTCATTCTTAAGTTTCAAACTGCCTAAATATGGACGCAACATGTTGCTCGGTTTATTTATTGCAACAGCGGATTTAGGAGTTTCCTTAGGTTCCGCGTTAATGGGTCCGATTGCCGACCTTACAAACTATGCAGTCATGTACTTCATTTGTGGGATCATGCTACTGACAACAACCCTCTTTTGTATAGAACGCCGCGCACGATTTATCGATAAAACCGAGTCAACACGAGTTTCATAATAAAGAAATGTTCAAAAAGAAGTTTTGAGAACACCCCCTAATGAATGAAACATTTTAAATATAGAAATTTCTATGAGCAATGGTGAATATTTGTCATCATTGCTCGTTTTTATGCTACATCGTCCTTCATATTATTCGGGAAACGGAACGCATAAGTGTTTTATTAAAGAATCATTCAAAAATTCATCGATAAAAAAAGGTTATATTCAATGTATATTTTTCTTTTGCGTCACTTAAAAATCTACAAAATATGATAAATTATTAAAAAACATAGAGAAAGATTGAAAAAATGCACCTAAACAGGGTATATTAGTAAGACGAGCACACTAAAAAAGACCGGAAGTGGGGTTCCGGCCTACACTAATAGCACGTGCTAAGAGGATTATTGCTGTTAGAAATTGAAATAATTAGGATTGTCTGTATCAAAACTTGGAAAATGATAGACAGTCGAGCATTTTCAATTTCTAACATGTAATGATTATAAAACATGAACATTAGAAACAAATTAAAAATGCTCAAATTATTTAACTTTTTCTCTATATGTTCAAAAACTTTTCCAAAAAGGACAGATAGGCATCTTATATGTCTTTTTATAGGACGTGCTATTTTAGTGTTGTGTTTCACTTAGTTTACACGTGAAATGGAGTGTGTTACGCTATATAATGTTAAATAAATTGAATAGATGTTAATGTTTTCTAGGGTTCCGTATTCAGTTGAATAGTCTGGTCCGAGAGAAAACCCATGTGAAACGCTCTTCACATGACACGGAAGGACAAAAGCCTGGGAGATTTATGTATACATAAGTCTCTCAGGTTCTTTTATTGGGAGGAGATGAAACGTGAACTGGTTGAAAGTGATTGTAGGCGCGATTTTTGAAGTAGGATGGGTCGTTGGATTGACGCATGCGACCACTCCTTTAGAGTGGCTGCTGACAGTTGTTGCCATCACGCTTAGTTTTGTACTGTTACTCAATGCGACGAAACATCTTCCGGTCGGGACGGCGTATGCGACGTTTGTAGGTTTAGGAACATCGGGAGTGACCCTCATGGATTTCATAATATTTGGAGAACCGTTTAACTTCATAAAGATTTTATTGATTTTCATCCTGCTCTTAGGAGTGATTGGTTTGAAAATGGCGACGACAGAGGAGGCGAACTAAATGGCTTGGCTCATATTGATTTTAGCAGGAGCATTTGAGATGCTAGGTGTCGTTTTTATGAATATGTATGCCGTACAAAAGAAAAAGTGGGCAATTTTAGCGGTCGCGCTTACTTTTGTGCTTAGTTTTTCAACTTTGTCGTTGGCACTTCAATCTATTCCGATGAGTACGGGGTATGCTGTATGGACTGGAATTGGAGCTGTTGGAGGCGCCTTAGTCGGGATTTTGTTTTATGGTGAAAGTAAAAATGCACTCCGTTTAGCGTGTATTTTTGTCATTTTAGCGTGCACGATAGGTTTAAAATTATTAAGTTAATGAGAAGCAATAGAAAGGAAGATAAAGATGATGAAATTTATAGGATCATGGCTTATTTTGAGTGTTTTAGGATTTTTAGTGTTAACGGTATTGGCTGTTTTAGGACATGGTTTTGATTGGATGAATACCGTGATAGTTGCTGTGTTATTAGGATTACTACTAACATGGACAATGCATCCAATGATGCCGAAAGATTTTCTCGGTCAACATCGCTAAACGTTAGCGTTTGAAAAATGAACACCGTGGAATAACACAAAGGCTAACTTTTCACATGAAGGAGGTATGAGATGAGTATCATCAATATATTATCTGCCGTGGGTTCGGTTGGTACTTTTATTATGGCGTTATTCTACTTTGTTTCAGTGTCGATACAACTGTACCAAATGAAAATGAGTTTCCTACCTGCACTCGGATTTAATCAAATCCTCATGACACGTGACAGTGATGGATTGACATTGAGAAATACAACAGATCGAGATAATGAACAATTAGGCGATGACTTTTTAAAGTTATATAATATGGGGGCTGGCGCAGCAAAGGAACTGCAAATTGCGATTTATGTAGACGAAGATGATATTTTGCAAGAGAAATATGCCAGCATTTTACCGAGCAAAGAAGGGTATATGTTGCCCATCAACAAGCAAGTGTTTAAAGAGTTAGAAAGCACGATACGTCAAAATGGTTATGAATCAAATCTGAAAATTAAAATTCAGTTTAAGCATAACGCAAGTCGAAAACGCCAAACAATTTATTTAAAAGGAAAAATCGACCAATTTAACAGTTATCAAGACCGTGAAGTTTACGAACTTCAATTTATTCAAACGGTAGAAAAAGATAAAATGTAACGCAAAAAGCACAAACGTCAAAGTTAAATAGACGTTTGTGCTTTTTGATGTTCGTAATGTAAAAGTGTATAAGCCATTGCGAGATGCGGTGTGTTTAATTGATGCTTAATCGCACACTGATAAAGATACCCTTGAATATTTTCAACTTCTAAAGGGCGTTGATGCATTAAATCATAGTACATACTTGTTCCCATATCATCAGGATATCCAGCATAGATGTGCATGATGTCCTCAACTAAAGATGGCGCAAAATCAATGCCTTCTGCCTGTGCTACTTGTCGCCCTTCTTCTATTAAATGACGGCACAACTCTGTCATAGCATCATCTTGGAGTACTTTGGCGGTCTCTCTTGCTAATGCGGTGACGGAGTTAATACCTAAATTGACAAGTAATTTGTACCAGATGTGAGTGTCAATATCAGATTCAAGTCGCAAATCCAATTGGGAAGGTTTCACGATATCTTGAAGTGCTTGTGTTGAAGGATTTTGTTGGATAAGAAGGCGGTAGTCACGAAAATGGGTGACTTGTTGCGCCTCTTTTTGTCCACTAATATAAACGACGGCAGGATAGACATGAGGGTGCGAGATTTTTTGATGTTGTCCGTAGCCATTTTGCGCAAGGATAATTCGTGTATTTGGATGAATCAAACGCGTAATATCAGGTAAAATCGCATCCAGTTGTGTCGTTTTAACCGCAATCATCAGCCAATCATAACGTTTTTTCGTATTTTGAAGTGCTTTCACTTTGATGGTATGTGTTTCTGAAGTGGCGTACTCATGAAAAGTAAGTGTTTCATCGCGTCGACCTAAAAGATCAACGTCTAGCGCGCAATTTTCGAGCGCATGTGCGAGGGAGGTACCCACTGCGCCAGGACCAATAATTGCTAAAGTAGTCATATCAGTTGCTCCTTTATTTGAATCAGATATACTTATCATAAAGTATATCAAAAAAGGGTGAGTACGTTGAAAACATTAAGTCAGTTACAACAGATGAAACGAGATAAAGAAAAAATCACGATGGTGACGGCCTATGATTATCCGAGCGCTAAACAAGTGGAAGCGGCTGAAATCGATATCATTTTAGTTGGAGATTCGCTCGGTATGACGGTACTCGGCTATGAAAGTACGGTAGATGTGACATTGGAGGATATGTTGCATCATAGTCGCGCGGTGAGACGTGGGGCGCCAAACACCTTTGTTGTGGTAGACATGCCTTTTGGTTCTGTTGGAATAGACGCTGCGACAGATATCCGTCACGCGGTACGCCTCTATCAACAAAGTCATGGCAACGCTCTCAAAGTGGAAGGCGCACATTTAACCCCATTCATTCAACAAGCGACACAAATGGGGATTCCAATCGTGTCACATCTTGGATTAACACCACAAAGTGTCGGAATTTTAGGGTACAAAATGCAAGGGGCCACAAAAGCAGCTGCGACACAACTGATTGAGGACGCTAAAGCAGTAGAACAAGCAGGAGCCGTTGCACTTGTGCTTGAAGCGATTCCGAGCGATTTGGCTAAAGTCATCACAGAGCAGTTGTCGATTCCAGTGATAGGCATTGGTGCAGGGAAAAATACAGACGGCCAAGTACTCGTCTATCATGACATGTTAAATTATGGCGTTGACCGCCACGCGAAATTCGTTAAACAATATGGTGATTTTTCAACGGGCATTGATGCGTTAAAACATTATCATCAAGAAGTCAAAGCAGGCGATTTTCCATCAGATGCCTACATGTATCAAAAACAAATTATGGGTGAATTCAATGACTAAAGTAATAACAACGATTCAAGAAATGCAAAAATTAACGACTCGATTGCGTTTAGAAGGGAAAAGTATTGGCTTTGTGCCAACGATGGGGGCGCTTCATGAAGGTCACTTAACAATGATGCGTCAGTCCATTGAATATAACGATATCACGGTCATCAGTGTTTTTGTTAATCCCTTACAATTTGGTCCAAATGAAGATTTCGACGCCTATCCGAGACAAATCGATCAAGATGTGGCAGCCGCACAAAAAATCGGTGTCGATTATGTTTTTTATCCAAGTGTCGAAGAGATGTACCCTCACTCATTAGAAATTACTTTAAATGTAGGACGACTGGCTTCCGTGTTAGAAGGGGCAAAGCGACCGGGACATTTTGAGGGTGTGGTGACGGTGGTCAATAAACTCTTCAACATTGTTCAACCCCATGTAGCGTATTTCGGAAAAAAAGATGCACAACAGTTGGCCATCATTGAACAAATGGTCAAAGAAATGAACCACCCTATTGTTATTCAAGGTGTCGACATTGTACGTGAACGTGACGGACTTGCGAGAAGTTCGAGAAATGTTTATTTAACCGAAGACGAGCGCCAACAAGCCCCGCATCTATACAAAAGTTTACAACTCGCGAATACATTATATAAAGATGGAGAACGTCAAAGTGACATCATCATTGAGAAAGTGACAGAATATCTCAAAACCCATACAGATGGTGCCATTGAAGAAGTAGCAGTCTACAGTTATCCAGAGTTAGTCCAACAAACCCGTATTTCTGGTCAGATTTTCATCTCTTTAGCTGTAAAATTTTCTAAAGCACGTTTAATAGATAATATTATTATTGGAGATGAAGAAAAATGATAAGAACAATGATGAACAGTAAAATTCATCGTGCGCGCGTGACAGAATCAAACTTAAATTATGTCGGGAGCATCACGATTGATCAAGATATATTGGATGCGGTGGATATTTTGCCTAATGAAAAAGTAGCAATCGTGAACAACAATAATGGTGCGCGATTTGAAACCTATGTCATCGCTGGCAAAAGAGGTGGCGGGCAAATTTGTTTAAATGGTGCCGCGTCTCGACTGGTAGAAGTTGGAGATGTCGTAATTATTATGACGTATGTGCAACTAGATGAAAACGAGTTATTGACACATTCTCCAAAAGTCGCTGTAATGAATGAAAACAATGAAATTGAACAAATGATTACAGAAAAAGAACAAACAGTAATTGTATAAAAGAGACCCCATGGAAGGCTATGAAGCGACCCCAAAAAATGGGAACAAAATAAAAACACTTTCGTTGAATTCATATTAAAATGAATTTATTCGGAGGTGTTTTTTTCTATGAAACGAGTTGCTTATAGTGTAGAAACTAAAATGAAAGCAGTAGAAATGAAATTAGTAGGTTATTCAACATATGAATTATAATAATTTTAGAATTCAACAAAAACTAGGCTACTTATCCCCAGTCAAATTCAGAGAATTAGTAGCCTAGAAAAGGTGTTTTTATTAAGTTCCTTGCCTATGGGTTCAGTACCGATACTACTAGGCATTTTTTTTACTTTAGCAATGATGTTCACACAAGCATGGGATGAAGTGCCTATGACTATTTATGTGACACTTGGTATTTGGCTTATCTCGTGCGCCGTTATTATGAAAAAGATAGTTTCAACAATATCAAAATGAACGTACTCTCAGCGTTGAGGTACTTATTAGTTAATTTATTTGTGGGTTATATGCAATTAGTTTCTACTTCTGTGGGCTACATATTAGGCAATGCATATACACATTGGGACTTATTTGATTATTGGCTTTGGGTCCAATTAGCCATATTTATTTCATTTTTGGGTCTCGTACTTTTTGTATCAATGAGTTTCATATTATTGTCAATGATGCGAAAGCAAGTCTAAATATTTTAGCGGTTTTATTAAAGTTATTTAGTATTGGGCTAATAATATATCAGTTTAACTGCACCTAACATCGGAGACGAAAAAGTTTATTTTTGGTTAGTTATTGTAAATCTAATACCTATAGATGCAATTTTAATAAGATTATTTTTATACTATGCACTTTTCACTGATGAATTAAGAAATGGCCCGCCAGATATGGCTGTTGGAAATAACAAGACATAATTACATTCATCCCGCAATATAGGAGATAATGTCTTTATCTTTTTAAACCGTAACAACAGAATATTCAATGTGATTAAAAATAGATATACATTTAAGGGTTGGGGCATCCGCATGTCCCAACCCTTTTCTGTCTTTATGCTGACTATTGTCTCTTCGCTTTTTAGCTTAAATCGCGCATTCCGTCTTTCCATGATGGATAGCGTAAAGTGCCTTCCTGTGTTTTGTATTTTGAATTGGAGGCGCCACGTTCAAATGGTGCTGCTTCTGTGTACTCTATTTCGGGGTCGACTTTGAGTTGTTGGGAGTACCATTGTGCCCACGTTTCGCCATCTACCGGTTCATCATCGACCACATTGTAAATTCCTGATGGCATTGTCAAAGCATGAACGGCCGCTTCGACTGTATCATCGATATGAACAAATGAGGTTATACCTTTTGATTGAGTGACTTTACCTTCTTTAAATTGGTTGTAAATCATACCGTCTTTTCCAAACCATGTGCCGGGCCCATACATCATCCCGTAGCGTAGAACGACGAAATGAGGTAAACGTGCACTTTCTTCTTCGACGCCAATGACACCGTCAACAGTAATTTTACGCTCTCCCTCTGATGCTGTATCTAGAGGCGTGTTTTCGTCAGCGAGTGTTTCCCCAGGGGCATACATAAACGCTAAACTTTGGGAAATGATGTGCGTCACCCCATATTTTTCAGCCACATCTACAAGGTGACGTGTGCCTTCGATGCGTACTTTTGTATTTGCAACCATGTCCACATTTTTCAAGTCTGTAATTTGATGCATAATAACATCGGGTTGAAATCGTGAAATGGCCGCTTCAATGGTCGATTTATCAAGAATATTACCTATAAAGCCTTCAGCGCCGAGGTGTTCTAATTTTTGTCTTCCACGTTCTGACGTTGTAAAGCCGGCCACATGATGTCCCTCTTGAACTAAACGTTCGGTTAAACGGGTGCCGATGAGACCTGTTGCGCCTGTCACAAATATATTTGCCATACTATACACTCCTTTGTCTATCTTTAATTATTCCCGTTATTTTTTTCGAAATACATGGAAAATCTATAATTTATGGACAGAAAAGCGACGGTTTTGTGTCGTTGTGTCATAAATTTTATAGAATTTATATATTTTTCGTTGCGTTTTCAAAAATAATGTGACATACTCATATTTATTAGTATGACATATTAAACTATTTGAGGTGAAACAGTATGACAAAATACATTTATGCTTTTGATGAGGGTCAAAAAGACATGAAGGATTTGCTTGGAGGTAAAGGGGCGAACTTATCTGAAATGAAACGCCTAGGTTTACCTGTGCCTGACGGTTTTACGCTTACAACAGAAGCGTGTATTGAATACTTAAAACAAGGTGAGACACTTCCTGAAGCTGTCATTACCCAATTAAAAGAACAATTAACGGCTTTTTCAACACGTACAGGTAAAGCGTTCTCAGATGATCAAAATTTACTTCTTGTTTCTGTACGGAGTGGGGCTAAAATTTCTATGCCAGGGATGATGGACACGATTTTAAACTTAGGGCTCAATGACGACAACGTTGAAAAGTTAGCGCAAAAAACAAATGACGCGCGTTTTTCTTATGACTGTTATCGTCGTTTACTTCAAATGTTTGGTGAAGTTGTCTACAACATTCCAATGCATGCGTTCCAAACATATTTTGACGGCTATAAAAAAGAACATGGCTATGAGACGGACGCAGACATTCCTGCTGAAGGTCTTAAAACCATTTGTGAAAAATATAAAGATGTCTATTTAGAAGAAGTGTATAAACCGTTCCCTCAAGATCCGTTAAAACAACTAACGGAAGCTATTGAAGCGGTATTTAAGTCTTGGGATAACGATCGTGCGCGTGTGTACCGTGATTTAAATGATATTCCGCATGACATTGGGACAGCTGTGAACGTCCAAGAGATGGTATTCGGAAATAGTGGTGACCAAAGTGGGACAGGAGTTGCGTTTACACGTAATCCAGTCACTGGAGAAGCGAAACTATTTGGTGAATATTTATTAAATGCACAAGGTGAAGATGTGGTGGCGGGTATTCGTACGCCAAAAGATATTCAAACGTTAAAAGATCAAATGCCACATGTGCATCAAGAGTTTGTAGCGGTTTCTGAACAGTTAGAAGCGCATTATAAAGATATGCAAGATATTGAGTTTACTATTGAAAACGAAAAACTCTACATTTTACAAACGCGTAATGGGAAACGTACCGCGAAAGCAGCGATGAAAATTGCGGTTGATCTCGTAGAAGAGGGTGTTATTTCTAAAGAGGAAGCGATGACCAAAGTCGATGTAAAGTCGATTGATACGTTACTCCATCCGACATTTGAAGAAAAAGCACTCGCAAATGCTGAAATTGTATCGCAATCTGGTTTACCAGCAAGTCCTGGTGCCGCGGTAGGTCACATTGTGTTTACGGCAGAAGAAGCGAAAGCGCGCGCTGAACAAGGGGAAAACGTCATCTTAATGCGTCCTGAAACATCACCAGAAGATATCGAAGGCATGGTTGCGAGTGAAGCCATCGTCACAACACATGGTGGCATGACCTCTCATGCGGCGGTTGTTGCCCGTGGCATGGGAAAATGTTGTGTGACAGGCTGTTCAAATTTAGAGATTAACACAGTTGAAAAGGTAATCACATATCCAGGTGGCACATTGCACGAAGGGGATATTGTTTCTGTGGATGGTGCGAATGGTGATATTTACGCTGGAGAAGTTGAAACAACGAACGCAGAGCATAGTGACGAATTTGAACAATTTATGCGATGGGCAGAGGATATTGCGCGCCTAAATGTGCGTATGAACGCGGAGACAAAACCAGATATTGAAGCAGGTTACCAATTTAATGCGAAAGGAATTGGACTTGTGCGTACGGAGCATATGTTCTTTGGTGCTGAACGTCTCGTTGAAATGCGTCGTTTTATTCTATCTTCAGATGAAGAGACACGCATTCAAGCATTAAATCAAATACGTGAATACCAAACAGAAGATTTTGAACAAATTTTCCGTTTATCAGGCGAACGTCCTTCAATTGTGCGCTTGTTAGATCCACCGTTACACGAATTTTTACCAAAAGCAGGTGAAGAAGTCACAAATGTCGCGCAGCAATTAGGCATTTCAGAAGACAAATTAAATAAACGTATCGTAGAGCTTCATGAAACGAATCCGATGCTCGGTCACCGGGGTTGTCGTTTAGCGATTACGTATCCAGAGTTATACGTGATGCAATCAGAAGCCATCATGACAAGCGTTGCACGATTAAAAGCAGAAGGTATCGCGTGTCAACCTGAGATTATGATTCCGCTTGTGTCAACGGTGGAAGAGTTTACGACGCTAAAATCTCAAATTGTGGAAAGCATTAAAGGCATCGAAGCGCAATCAGGACAATCGTTAAACTATCTCATTGGCACAATGATTGAAACACCACGTGCTTGTATGGTCGCAGGTGCACTCGCCAAAGAATGTGACTTCTTTAGTTTCGGCACCAACGATTTAACGCAATTAACGTACGGGTTCTCACGTGACGATGCCGGTAAGTTTATTAATGACTATATTCGAGGAGGCATCTTAGAAGTTGACCCTTTCCAAACGCTTGATGTGAACGGTGTCGGCGTGATGATTCAAAATGCGGTCAATCAAGCAAAACAAGCGAAGCCAAGCATTAAAATTGGGGTGTGTGGTGAGCTTGGCGGCGACCCTAAATCGATTCACCACTTTAATGGGATGAATCTTGATTATGTGTCATGTTCCCCATTCCGTGTACCAGGTGCGATTTTAGCGACTGCTCAAAGTGTTGTTGAAAGCGGGCGATAATGTGACAGAAAAGCAACTTACCATTTTTGTGGTGTCGGACTCGATTGGAGAAACGGCACAACGCATGATTCATGCGGTCATCAGCCAGTTTCCAGATTTAACGCAAATTGAAATTAAGAAGTTTTCTTTTATCAAAAATGAAGACGAATTGTTAAATGTCTTAAAGCTTGCGGAAACAAAAGGAGCCATTGTTGTCACAACACTCGTGACGGAAGAGTACAACGCTGCAGGGCAAGCCTATGCGAAAGCGCATGGCATTCCGTACGTCGATTACATGTCCCCCCTCATGGCATTAATTGAAGAGAAAACACATTTAGAACCTGCAAAAGAAACAGGACGAATTCGTAAGCTCGATGACGATTATTTTAAACGTATCGATGCCATCGAATACTCCGTGAAGTACGATGACGGCAAACATTTTACGGACATCGGTGAAGCGGATGCGCTGATTGTTGGGGTCTCACGCACATCTAAAACCCCACTCAGCATGTACTTAGCCAATAAAGGATATAAAATCGCGAATATTCCCCTCGTGCCAGAGGTGGGCATTCCAGAAGATGTGTTTAAACATCGAAACTTAAAAGTGTTTGGTTTAACTGCCAGTCCCCAATACATCATGAATATCCGCACAGAACGCGTGAAAGTATTGGGCATGAAAGGTAAAGCCAACTACAATGATCTCGAACGTATCAAAAAAGAACTTGCTTATGCCGAGGAAGTTTTTGAAAGATTGAACGCAACCGTTATCAATACGGAATATCGTTCAATCGAAGAGTCCGCATTTTACATTGAAAAATTTCTACAATAACCTATTGCATCAACGGTCTAAGTGCCTCCACGCTTAGGCCGTTGTTTTCTATTATATGTAGAGAAATGGAGACAAACATGTGGCGTGAAAAAATGAGAAATGGCAATCTTAAATTTTTCAATAACAATTGATAATTCCATGACTTTATGGTATATTTTCAACAATTCAATTTTGAAACTTTATCGCTTTAAAGCAAAAGGGAGGTTATTCTGTGTCTAAACAGTCACAGTGGAAAACATCTACGGGGTTCATCCTTGCAAGCGCTGGGTCTGCGATTGGCCTCGGGGCTATGTGGAAGTTTCCATACATGGCAGGTATGTATGGTGGCGGAGCGTTTTTATTGATGTTTTTAATATTCACAATACTCGTTGGTTTACCATTATTAGTGATGGAATTTACAATTGGGAAGTTAGGACGTACTTATACGACCGAAATTTATGGTAAACTCACTGGCAAAAAATGGCTTAATCTTATTGGATGGAACGGAAATTTAGCGGTCTTTGTACTGTTTGGTTTTTACAGTGTTATCGGTGGTTGGATTATTATCTATATTGGGATTGTCTTACTTCAATTACTTCAAATCTTACCCTCAAGTCTGCGAGACATACAATTCGAATCCATTATTAGTAATCCGGTTTATACTCTACTCGGTCAATTTATTTTTATCGGTTTGACTTGTATTATCGTGATGTTAGGCGTTGAAAAAGGGCTAGAAAAAGCATCGAAACTGATGATGCCCTTATTATTTATCTGTTTATTGATTATTGTCATCAAAGCATTGTCTTTAGATGGCGCGATGGAAGGGGTCCGTTATTTACTACAGCCTCGTGTGGAAGACATCACAATGGAATCCATGTTGTTTGCTTTAGGTCAATCTTTTTTCGCCCTTTCATTAGGAACAACGGGGATGATTACGTATGCGAGTTATGCGCCTAAAGCCATGACGATTAAAACATCCGCTGTAACGATTGTGCTCATGAATATCTTCATTTCCGTATTGGCAGGTTTAGCGATTTTCCCTGCCTTACAGACATTTGGCTACAAACCTGAAGAAGGTCCAGGTTTATTATTTAAAGTACTGCCGCTCGTATTTGAAAGTATGCATTTAGGAATTCTGTTTTATCTTGTCTTTTTAATTTTGTTTTTATTTGCTGCATTGACCTCATCAATTTCGTTATTAGAACTCAATGTATCTAACTTTACGCGTAACGATAATCAAAAGCGTCGTCCGGTGGCCCTCATCGTGAGTATCGCAGTTTTCGTGATTAGTATTCCGGCTATGTTGTCGTTTGGAACATTAAGCCACGTAACGTTTGGGGCAGGAACGATTTTTGATAATATGGACTTTTTAGTTTCGAATTTACTCATGCCACTCGGGGCGTTGGCGACTACATTAGTCGTCGGTTACCTAATTGATTTTAACGCCCTAAAAGAAGGGTTTGGTCCCGACCATTTTAGACTTATTTATCCTTGGTATTTCTTAATTAAATTTGTATTGCCGTTCGTGATTTTGGCCGTCTTTATTTTACAACTCATTTAAAATTTGAACCCATTGGTGTAAATCATACATCAATGGGTTTTTTCATAGATTGGGGTATTTATCAATGGTGTTTTATGATCAATTTTTTCTTTTAATGATAGTGTTTTGTGCCTATCCAATTACATTTTCCAGTTTTAGCAAATGTACACATGTCTTGTATCATCTCATGACTTAACTGCCACTCTTTATCTGTTAATGTGAGGCTATGGGCGGCTAAAATTTCAAGACGCCCGAACCAAAAGGGGACGTCTAAAATGTGGTAACTACTCGCATAGTACGGATGTTCCGGGCAACACCAAGCAAATGTAGTCGACCATGTACGTGTGTAGCGTGACAGTGCTTGTGTCAAAGTATGGATGGGACGATGAAAATAATGCTTTGTAATCCAGTCCCTTTGTTCTTGCGCGGTTTGGATGTCATTGGCGTGAGGGACGTCTACATGCGTTCGTCGTGCTACTTTTTGAAATTGTTGGGGATCCAACGTACGATTTTCTGATTTAATATAAATATCGCCTTCAGATTGTGTCTGACTAATGAGTACCGGCAGTCTTAAATTTGAAAAATCGTCTTCAAATGCATCGGTTTTAATCGGGGCATATAAAAATTCAAGGCCTTTTGATTTGCCATACTTTGCTTGAAGCTTTTCCATAAGGATTAATATTTGAGACGCACTTAACGCTAACCATGGGATGTTGGGATACAATGTTTTTTTTATGCTTTTGAACTCTTGAGCTTTCACGCTTGCTTCTTGAGGGGGCATCCACTGGAGCGCACCACTCAATAAAATGGCGCGATGTATCATTTTCCGAGAAGTCGGATGTAACAGAAGCGCTTGTACACTCATCGCTCCGGCAGACTGGCCCATCGCCGTGATGCAATGAGGGTCTCCGCCAAAGTCAGTGATGTGATGCGTGACCCATTGGAGCGCACAACGTTGATCAGAGAGGCCTAAGTTATTTTCCCAATCTGGATGTAAAGTAGACCAATCTAAAAATCCAAGCGCGCCTAAACGGTAATTCAATGTCACGACAATGACACGTTGTTGTGACACAATCGACGCAGGATCATACAAATCGAGTGCGCTATGGCCATTGACGAAACTGCCCCCATAAAAATAGACAATGACAGGGAGTCGATCTGACGCTGTAGTTTGTTTAGGACGCCAAATGTTTAAGGTTAAGCAATCTTCATCTTGGTTGTAATGTGTTGTCTGGACATTAAAAAAACTTTCTAAACTGTTAGGGGGTTGAATAGGGGCAGCGCTGAATTTCACAGCTTCAAAGCCCTCTAAACTTTGAGCGAAAGGCTGGGCTTTCTTAAAACGGTACTCACCGATAGGAGGCGCTGCATATGGAATCCCTTTAAAGGCTTCATAATGCTCATTAGCAACGCCTTTAATTGTGCCCAAGTCAGTGTGAACATAAACCAAATCAATCACCTCTACTCTAAATATTGTGATGCGAGCTCAGGGTTTTGATATATCGCCATCCCAGTGGTTAATTTTTTAAAGCCACAATGTGTATAAAATGTTTCATTACCTAATGTGCTAATTAAATGAATACAAGATAAAGGACCAAGAACCTCGACAAGTTGATGAACAAGGCGCTGTCCAATGCCTTGATTTTGATATGAAGGACGGACTACAATGTCATAAATCGCCGCATTGAAGACGCCATCAGATAAAGCACGTCCGCAACCAATAATTTGATGGTCGTCATATGCTAAGACGATATGTGTACTTCGATGATAAATCAATGCGATGTTTTCAGGCGTATGTCTCCTCCAGCCGACTGAGTGGTATACGTGCGCAAGTGCGATAGCTTCGTCATTCGTAAGGTCTGTTTTAAATTGAAGATGAATCATGGCGCTCCCTCCTTATAAATAGTATAACGTAATGAAAGACGTTTTATTATCAGAATAGTTTGAATATGAAAGAAATGATTTATAACGATTGAATCAAATGGCTGTATATAATATAATTCATATTTGAAAACTAAGAATTAGGGATGAACATGTATGAAGTTACGGCAATTGGATTTAATCGGAAATACACCGTTAGTACATTTATCGCATTATAGTACGGACGATGTGCAAATTTATGCGAAATTAGAAATGTATAATCCTGGCGGAAGCGTTAAAGACCGTTTAGGAAAATATTTAATCGAACAGGCGTTAAACAGAGGGGATTTACTTGAAGGGGGAACAGTCGTAGAGGCGACTGCAGGCAATACGGGCATTGGTTTACTTATGGCTGCAATCCCTTATCATATCGACTGTGTCATTTTCGCTCCAGAAGGTTTTGCGGAAGAGAAAATGGCAACGATGCGTGCTTTAGGGGCAACCATCTATCGGACACCTCGAGAAGAGGGGATGGTGGGTGCGCGACAACAAGCACAGGCTTACGCACAAACGCATCATGCGTTTTATACGAATCAATTTGAAACGATAGATAATCCAAAAGCGTATCAACATACATTAGCTTCAGAAATTCTTACCGATTTACCGGACATCGATTGTTTTGTGGCTGGTGCGGGTTCAGGTGGCACTTTTTCAGGTGTCGCTGAACGTTTTGTCAGTCAAGGCATTCGATGTGTCGTTGTTGAACCTAGGGGGTCGATTTTAAGTGGTAATGAGAAAGGGCGACACGACACTGAAGGTATTGGCGTGGAAACGTGGCCGACGTTTTTAAAACGAGAGTGGATTGATGCTGTCGAAGTGGTTTCCGATGCCAAAGCTTTCCAACATGTGAAAGATTTGGCGCGCTATGAAGGATTACTCGTAGGCAGTTCTTCAGGAGCGGCACTAGAGGGGGCACTTCAAACAGCGAAACGACTCGAAAAAGGAAAGATTGTCGTTGTTTTTCCAGATGGAAGCGACCGTTACTTATCTAAAAATATTTTTACGTATGGAGGAATGCAAGATGAATAAAAAGACGCTATTAATTCATGGGGGCCAAACAACAGATCCTTATACAGGAGCGGTAACGACGCCGATATATCAGACGAGCACTTATGAACAAGATGCGATTGGTGATTTGCGTCAAGGGTATGAATATTCTCGTTCAGCAAACCCAACACGTACTTCTCTTGAATCTGTGATTGCGGCACTTGAACATGGGACGCACGGTTTTGCGTTTGGATCAGGCATGGCAGCCATCAGTGCAGTCATTATGTTGTTAGATCAAGGTGATCACATTATTGTCGGTTCTGATGTGTACGGGGGAACGTATCGTGTTATGACGAAAGTGTTCAACCGTTATGGGATTGAATTTGATTTCGTAAATACGACAGACATTGATAATATTAAAGCTAAAATCAAAGAGAATACGAAAATGTTATTTATCGAGACACCCTCTAATCCTTTATTACGTGTGACAGATATTAAAGCGGTGAGTGAACTTGGAAAGCAACACGAGTTAATTACTGTCGTTGATAATACTTTTATGACCCCTTATTACCAAACACCGTTAACATTAGGTGCGGATATTGTAGTTCATTCAGCAACAAAATATTTAGGGGGCCATAGTGATGTTGTTGCAGGACTCGTGGTGGTTCAAGACGATGCGTTGGCAGAGCGCATTGGTTTTATCCAAAACTCAACAGGTGGCGTTTTAGGACCGCAAGACAGTTATCTTCTCGTTAGAGGAATGAAAACGTTAGGTTTACGTCTTGATCAAATTCAACGTAACGCCTTAGCAATCGTTGAGCTTTTAAAACAACATGAGGCTGTTGTCAAAGTGTATCACCCAAGTCTTGAGGAACATTTGAATGCAGATATTCATCAGCAACAAGCTGAAGGTATGCCAGGGATTGTGTCATTTGAAGTCAAAGATGTAGAAACAGCTAAAAAATTAGTTACAAAAACGAAATATTTTACATTAGCTGAAAGTTTAGGTGCTGTTGAAAGCTTAATTTCAGTTCCAAGTTTAATGACGCATGCTTCTATTCCAGCAGACGTTCGCGCAAAAGAAGGGATTGCCGACGGTCTCGTACGTTTGTCACTTGGCATTGAAGATACAGAGGATTTAGTGAAAGATTTAGAACAAGCATTAAACGCTTAACATTGGTATGAATAGCGCTTTGCGTGGCCCTACAAAGATGGAAAAAGATGGTCGTCTTTGTAGGGCCTTTTTTATGACACGATTTACCCGAAATTTAAAATTAAAGAAAATCCTGTTAAACCCTATTAGAATATAATACGAAATGACAATATTGATTAATTGCGTAAATTAGGTAGAAGTATTTGTAATAAGAATGTTATATAACGGACATATGTTTTTCGCATAAGTCTGTGTATAATAAGTTTGTATAACTATAAAGCATAACGCAACTACACTATTTAGGAGGGGAAGCGCGTGCGTAAAAAATTAATTGCAGCGGTGATTGGGACATCAGCTGTTACCGCAGTGGCTGCACATGATGCAGAAGCTGCAACGTACCGTGTTCAAGCAGGCGATTCATTATGGTCAATTGCGAACAAATTCAATATTTCAATCGCTCAACTTAAGTCATACAATGGCTTAAATTCAAACTTAATTTTCCCAGATCAAGTATTAAAAGTATCTGGAGGAAGAACATCAACGACAACACAAAACAATCGTACAACGGGGACAGCGTCGGGTTCGACGTATACAGTGCGTAGTGGAGATACATTATCCTCTATTGCCGCACGTTATGGAACATCTTACACGAATATTATGCGTTTAAACGGCCTATCAAGTACAATGATTTATCCAGGCCAAACGTTGAAAGTGAGTGGTCGTGCAACAACAACGTCACCTTCAAGACCCGCACCTACACGTCCTATATCAGGTGCGCAGTCTACATATACTGTGCAAGCGGGTGACTCATTGTCCTCGATTGCCGCACGTTATGGGACAACGTATCAAAATATTATGAACCTAAATGGTCTAACATCATTTTTAATTTTCCCAGGCCAAACGTTAAAAGTGAGTGGGAGTACGACACCAACATCAACTTCTACACCGACACCAACAAACTCTGGATATTATTCTCCAGTGTTCAATCATTCAAATCTGTATGACTGGGGTCAATGTACTTGGCACGTTTTCAACAAACGCCAAGCTGCTGGTAAAGGGATTAGTACCTACTGGTGGAATGCGAATGCATGGGATGATAATGCCGCACGTGATGGTTACACAATTAACAATCGTCCTGCAGTGGGCTCTATTTTACAAACAGATGTCGGCTATTATGGTCACGTGGCTTATGTTGAACGTGTGAATGCGGACGGAAGTATTTTAGTTTCAGAAATGAACTACAGTGCAAGCCCAGGAATTATGACTTATCGTACGATTCCTGCTTACAGCGTTGCACAATTTAAATATATTCATTAGTGAACGAAAAACGGTGATGCGTAAATGGAAAAATTCCATATCAACGCAATCACCGTTTTTATTATGATTTAAATTTTTTGAATGTGTAGGCTATGAAAATGGAGAAAGCTCCGAAGAGAATAAAAGCGATAAATATGAAAATGCTCGTATTCCAACTCAATGATGGATTGACATAAATTAAATGCGCTATATCACGTGTATAGTATTTAAATGGGTTCCACGGAAGAATGTACTGTTGATAAAATTTTGGCACCATAGCGTACGGTAACATGACCGCCTGCATTGAGAAAAAAACGAACAGTAAAAAGAGAGGTGCAATCAAAATACCGACCCATACCATACATCCTAAGATGAGCAGTGAAAATCCAGCGACAGCAAGACTAACAAATAAGGCTGTTACGAATGGATTTGGAAAATCAAAGTGAAGAACACCATGTAAGAAATAAACATAAGCAAAACCACCGATGAGACTGGCACAAAAGTCAATGAGCATCGTTAAACTAGCCAAAGCGAGGCGAGAATGTGGGTGTTCGGATGTTTTGTTGCGTTTATAGTTAAAATACAATAGCACCGCCGTAATCATAGAGGCTAACCATACAGGCATAAATAAAACCATACTTGCATTTCCGTTAGCTTGATTGTCTTTGATAGGATGATACGCTTTCGATAGTGTTTTGACAGGTTGTATCACAGCATCGAGTTGGTCTACCGGAATGGATACATGATTTTGAGCTAATGCTTTGCGGTTTTGTTGACTAATTGTGGTATTGATTCCTTGTGTCATTTGATCGAGTGCTTGTTTGACAACGCGACCAAGTTGACCTTGTGCTCCTTCATTATAATAAGTGTTGATTTGAGCTTTACTCATTTTTACAGGTTTTGGTGCCTGTTGTTGTAATTGTTGTATCACTTGAGGAGGAAGTTCACCAGTTGCAACTTTCTCCTGCATTTCTTGTGTTTTATCTTTCATAATGAGTGATTGTGCGGGGCTGAACGCATGTGCACTAAAATCTTTTTCAATAACGATAGCGCCCGCATAGGTGCCGTTTTGTACCTTTTGTGTAGCCACATCTTTGTCTTTCAATGTCGTCCAGTTAAAGGTTTTTTGGTCACTTTCTGTCATTTTCTTTTCAATGTTTTGACCGATATTGATTTTTTTACCTTGGACTTGTGTTCCTGTATCTAAATTGACGATGGCCATAGGGACCTCTTTAGGTTTTGGGTTATATGCTGGATAAAATGCCGTTGCAAGAAGCACTAAAATGAGCATTGTCATGATAGGAATGATCCAAATTTGTTTGTTTTTCAATTGAAACATCTCTTTTTTACAACATAGTGTTGTTTATTTGTCATAGTGTTATTATAATGAGTTCATAAAGAGAAACAATACGCAAATTTTTAACATCTATTGTATAAACAACATCATCAAATAAATTGTTGGGAAAGTGATAACATGACAGACCGTCGAGTAAGAAAAACGCAAAAAGCGATTAAAGGCGCACTCATTCAATTATTAAAACAACATCCATTCGAACAAATCACCATTCAGCATATTGCAGATGAAGCAGATATTAATAGAGCCACCTTTTATCAACATTATTTAGATAAATATGATTTATTAGATCAAATAGAAGATGAAGTGCTATTTCAAATACAGCGGAATTTTCAGCAAAATGCGCAAAAAGTTTTATCAGAATCAGATGAACAAGAAAGAAAAGTGTTGTTATCCGTGATTCCAGAAGGGGTACTTCACATCATTTCAGAAGATTTGGAACGGTTCCAAATTTTACTCAATGTCCAACGAAATGGAGAAATGGAACGAAAAATAGGAGAGGCCATTTCCAGTAATTTGAAAAGCTTGTTCCCAGGAGCAGAGGTCATTAATGGAGTGCCGTTTCGTTATTTTCATGCCTTTGTTGTAGGGAGTATGTTTTCAGTTATTAAAACGTGGATTTTAGATGAGCATCGACCGTCAATAGAGCAACAAGCCGCATACATCTCGCAATTGATGTATCAAGGACCATGGAGCAATATTATCGAAGAAAGTCACAAGTACGACATATAAGTGAGGTAGATGTCCCCACGCCGAAATTTAATAAAGAAAGAGATAGAAATCAGGAAGGCCACGAGGGAGGTCTTTCGTTTAAGATAGATTAAAATCGCCATCAAATTCACTTTAACGTCAATTCTGATGGCGATGATCATAATTCATATTTTAGATTAATGACAAACATTCGGGTGTGAAAGTGTCAACCTTGATGAGGTCTCAACCCGAGTTTTATGGGTGTTTACGCTTTGAATTAAGAAGCTTTAATGGTTTTGTAACGTTCTAAAGATGCTTTTAATTGGCGTCCTAATGAAAGCAATGACCAAGCTTTCGCAATGCCACTTTTAGCGCCGAATGTTAAATAGAAGTCAAGTAACATATCGCTAACACCGATACCTAATGATAAATAGTTTAATTGTTTGTTTTTGTTGTTAAACTGAGATTCGTTATATGAGTCAATCGCCACTGTTGCACTTGATAGGACGAATGACACTGCACTTAATGTTGAATTGTCTTTTTTAGCCATAAATACTCTCCTTACACTTACGTAGTCTTTGTAATAGTATAACATTTCATATGGAAATGTCATCTTTAACGGAAGTCCGTCTCTAGTAGTATACCCACATACAGCTAAAATATGATGTGAAAATAGATGATATTTTCATAACGTTTTGTTAGAATGAAACACATAATAATAAGGGAATGTTTTTATAACGAAACAAAATTATAAAAACAAAAGGAGTAATTGAAAATGAAAAACATCTCAAAAACACTATTAGCGACTGGATTATCTGTAGGTGTCTTAGTGGGTGCAACAAGTGTGACTGGTCAAGGATTTGATCAAGCCCATGCAGCGACAGCTCAGCAACAAACACCTTATTATACGTACAAAGGTCTTTTTAATATCCCTAATAACAATGCCTTAGAAGACAACAATTTTTATGCGGGACTTAAAGCGGATCAATTTATATTTAACGGTTTAAAAGTCGGAGAATCTACGAAAGCGGATGTTTTTAAAGCCCTAGGTTCTGACTTTAAAAAATATTATGGTAAAAAAGAATTAACGTTTTACGAAAAAAATGGCGTGATTGTCGGTTTTGACCATAACGATAAACTTGTAAATTTAACATTACGTATTAATCATATTAAAAATAGTGATAAATCTATTGAAAAACACGTGAAAAAAGGCGAAATTTATAATGCGAAAACAACACAAGTAGCCTTCTATCCAGGAAACTCCATCGTCATAAAAGCAAAATAAAGATAAAAAAGAAAAGCCGTACATGCAATCTTAAAGAGTTGCATGTACGGCTTTTTGTGTTAAGTTAAGGGGTCGTATAGCGCGCAAGATGCTTAGCGGTAACGGACGAAGTGACTTTAAGCAAGTCTTTGGGAGGCCCGCTATATAAAATACGACCGCCTTGTGTGCCTGCGCCAGGACCGACATCAATGATCCAATCCGCTTGTGTCATCATGGTTAAGTTATGTTCGATAAGAATCACAGTATTTCCATCTTGAATGAGCTGTTCAAAGCGTGATTGTAAAATTGGGATATCGTCTTCGTGTAATCCTGTTGTCGGCTCATCAAAAATGAAAATTTTATTTGTGACTGTGTCTGTGAGGTAACGGCTCAGCTTGACTCGTTGAATCTCTCCCCCAGACAGGGTATCAAGGGATTGACCGAGCGTCATATAATCAAGACCTGTTGATTTTAATGCTTCTAGCCGTGAGACAATCGTTGGTTCATTTTTAAATAAAGTGATAGCTTCTTCGACGGTTAGCGCTAAAACATCTGCGATTGATTGGCCGTCGACTTTTGCTTCTAGCACTTCTTTTTTATAACGTGTGCCCCCGCAAACTTCACAAACTTGCGAAAAATCAGGCATAAAAGCAAGTTCGGTTTTTAGCACCCCTTTGCCGTGACAGTTTGGGCAGGCACCTTCTGAGTTATAGCTAAACATGCTTTTTTTAAGGCCTGTCGCTTTACTAAAAAATGACCGTACGTCATCAAACACATCCATATAAGTTAACAAGTTTGAACGGTGAGAAGCATGCACCGGTTTCTGATCAATAAAAATCGCATCTTCATGGGTTTCGAATCCGGCTTTGATTAAGGAACTTTTACCCGAACCCGCGACGCCTGTCAGTACAGTTAAGGCGTGCTGTGGTAATTGTACCGTCACATCTTGTAAATTGTTACGAGAAATATTCGAAAGAGTGAACATGTCGTCATAATGCTTGGGCACGTTTTGTTTAAGTTGGTGATGTCGCGTTAAGGCTTTTCCAGTATCTGTTGATGAAGACAATAGCGCTTCATACGTGCCTTCAAAAGCGATATTTCCACCGTTTTTACCTGCACCAGGTCCGATATCGATGACATGATCTGCAATTTTAATGACATCTGGGTCGTGCTCCACAATAATCACACTGTTGCCTTTATCTCGAATATTTAACATAATTTGATTGATTTTTTCAATATCTTCAGGATGTAATCCAACACTAGGTTCATCGATTATATAAACTAAATCCGTTAAAGGACTGTTTAAATGGCGAATAAGTTTGATCCTTTGTGATTCTCCGCCTGAAAGCGTGGTCGTTTCACGTCCGAGTGTTAAATAATTTAAACCGATATCATTTAATGCTTCTAATTGTTGTAATAGAGGCTCAATGATATAGTTCGCTTTCGCGCTATCAATGTGCTTTAAAAATGGAATCGCTTCTTCAATAGTCAGTGATGTAAAATCTGAAATATTGAGTCCGTTAATTTTACAACTGAGTACTTTTTGATTCAGGCGTTGGCCGTGACATGTCGGACATTGATGCGTCGTCACAACACGTTTCACATCTTTTAAAAAGCGTTTCTTCTCAAAATTATCGTTAATGAGAAATGAGCGTCTGAACCGATGAATCAAACCTTCAAATTTGGCTGTTCTTGGCCAGTTTGAAGGAGGATTTTTAAGTGTTTTCGGCTCTGTATATAAAAAGATGTTCATTTCTTCTTCAGTATAATCTTTCAATTTTTTATCGTTATCAAATAATCCAGAATAACGGTACCGTTTTCCACGCCAACTGTCGGGTTTAAAGGAAGGGAAATTGATGGCCCCCTCGTTGAGTGACTTATCATAATTTAATAGTTCGTTTAAATCTATATCTTCAACGTAGCCGAGACCTTGACACGTTTCGCACATACCATTCGGATTATTAAATGAAAAAACATCTGAATATCCCACAAAGGGGGCCCCGATACGAGACCATAAAAGTCTGACAGAAGCGTAAATATCTGAGATGGTACCGACAGTGGAACGTGAATTACCGCCGAGACGTTTTTGATTAATAATCATGGCCACAGGCAAATTTTCAATGGCATCGACATCAGGCTTATCATATTGTGTAAGTTGATGCTGAATATAACTAGAATAAGTTTCATTCAGTAAACGTTCAGATTCAGCCGCTACTGTGTTAAAGATGAGGGAAGATTTACCTGAACCTGAGCGTCCTGTCACTACTGTGAGTTGATGTTTCGGTATATCGATATTAATATTTTTTAAATTGTTTTGACGCGCGCCGCGTATACGTATATTAGTCATGACGTTCACCTCGTTGTTCCTTTACCCTAAAGTCGTCATCTAATGTATGGACTTTTAAGTCGAAAGGTAAACGATGATGATGTTGAATAAGCCAAGTAGTGAGTGCGGCGGTAATCGGAATACATATCGCGATGGCAATACCGCCTAAGATGATTGTAATCATCTCTTGAACGAACAGTTTGGCATTGATTAAATGACCAAAACGATAGTGCAAGTTGAAAAACCAAAAGACGAGTGTCATCGAGCCTCCGAGAAACGCGAGATAAATAGTATTCGCTGAAGTTGCTAAAATTTCACGGCCGACACGTATCCCTGAATTGAAAAGTGTACGCGCAGACAGTTTCGGATTAGTCGCATATAACTCATACATAGGTGAGCTGATCGTAATCGCTAAATCTATGACCGCAGCAATCACAGCGAGAATGACCACAAAAATCATAAATTGTTCCATATCCATGCCAATATTCATTGAAAAAATGTATGTTTCATCTTGTTCTTCTTGGGTGAACCCTTGTAAGTGACCGAGATGTACAGATAAATAAATCGCGACAAGCATAATGACTGTTGTGACGATACTTGAAATAAAAGCGGCAAAGGTTTTAATGTTAAAACTGTTTAACGCAAATAAATTGATGGCTGCTACGACAATACAGAACAGTAAAGTGACAATATAAATAGGAATCCCGAATATCATCAAAATGATGGCGATGACGAGAAAAATAAAATTGAGAAATAATGTCCCAAATGCAATTGCGCCAGATTTACCACCGAAGATTAGCATAAGTAAAAATAAAATTAACCCGAGAAGGACTACAGCGTTCATTGTTGACGTCCTCCTTCCCATTGATACCAAAGTTGCATCAATGCAATGGTGATCGGGATAGTAAGTACGATGCCTATGCTGCCTGTAATGGCACGCGCAATTTCTAATGACCAATTCATAGAAATACTATAAGTGAGCGTATTTGCATTTTTCAAATACAGGAGTAGCATCGGAAGGCCGCCTGCTAAATACGAAAACAACAATATATTGGTCATCGTCCCCATAATGTCACTTCCGATATTACGGCCCGCTTTAATCCAACGCGCACGCGTGATGTGGGGCGACCGTTGGATGATTTCGTGCATACCACTAGAAATGGTAATGGCCACATCCATCACTGCGCCAAGTGTTCCCACCATCACAGACGCTAAAAATACCGTATGAGCAGGTAACGTTAAAAAGCTCATCGTTTCATATTTAATGCCTTGGGCGTGGGTCAACATGATGACGCCCCAAGAAATACCTACACAAAGCCATGTCCCGATAAGGGTGCTCAAAATTGTAATCACTGTCCGCTTCGTCCATCCAATCACAAGCCATAGGGTAATGGTGGTGGCGAGGCACACAGCAAGGCTCATCACTAAAAATAAATTGAGCTGTGTATGCGCATTGTAAATGCCAATAGCGCTTAAAATCGCTGCGGTATTGATTATTAAAGACAAGATAGATTGAATACCGACACGATGACCAATAATAAGAAGTGACAAAAAGAACAAACTGAGCATGGTTACAATCAATGTATCACGTTTCTTTTCTTGGATAAAATGGTCATTGGTACTTTTTCCGATATGTAATAATACTTGGTCGCCGGGATGATACGCTTGCTCTTCAGATTTCGATTGATTATAGGAATGGTGCACCGTTATCGTTCGACCGGCATCTTTTGTGTTGAGTAATTGAACTTTTAATGTATCGTTATATTTTTTATCTTTATTATGATGTTCATCGATGGATGATTCTACATGATGCTTCGTAATTTCAGTCACTTTTCCAATAGGAGACGCATAAAATCGCGCATTGAAAAAAGTGAAAGTAATGCCGGCAATGGCGATGAAAATCGCCACGAGTAGTGTCACCAAAAATGAACGGCTCATGTTAAAACGACTCATAAAGCCCTCCTTTTAATGATAGGTTGTATGTTGTTGTAAATGCGCCTGTAATAAGGCAACAACTTGTTGGACAGAATGATCACTTTCTCTAGGATAGGCGAGTGAAATCGTCTTTTTAAAATCAATATGAGAAAGCGAAATTTTAGACCATTGTTGTGTATGACTATATAGATTTATATAAGACGGTGCAACGACAAACCCTTTTTCGCGTTTTAATATAAATCGTGCTAAAGGTGTTTGATTACACCGATAAACAGGGCGATTGGCATGTGTTTCGATGTAGGCAGCAAAGTCAGGTGCCACCGGTTCATGAATATAAAGTTGGTGCTCTAAAATATGTGACAAAGGTGGGTTAGGTACAGTCATTAAAGGGTGGTGCGGTGGCCCATAGAGCATATAGATTTCTTCAAATAAGGGTTGCATGACATAATGAGGGTCTTCAATGGGTTCATTAGTAATCGCGATATCAATATCATTGTTGATCAGTGATGAATTTAAAGTATCAGTATCCAGAAGAAGAGGCACCACTGCGATGTCCAGTTCGGATTCGATTTTCTCTAACACTTGAGGCAAAATTTGCCCCACGGCTCCATCCACATATCCAATCATCATCATACTTGCGCGTGCTTCTTGATGCATTTGAAAAAAAGCTACAGTTTGATTGACTTGCTCTAAAATAGGCAAAGCCGTTTGTAGCAAATGTTTCCCCTCAGTCGTTAAAACAACATTACGTCCTTTTCTATGAAAAAGAGCGGTGCCCAATTCGTCTTCTAAATTACGAATATGACGACTCACCGCCGACTGTGCCACATCAAGTTCGAGTGCTGCTTCTGATATATGTTCACGTTTTGCCACTTCTACAAAGTATTTTAATTGTTTCAGTTCCAAATTCAGTCCCCCATTCCTCTTTATATTATCTCAATTTGAGATTGATTTCATCTCAATTATTTATTGATGTGATGAGTGTACTTCTATATAGTAGATTGTATTACTGAAGAGAGGTGTCAGAAATGTCTAACAATTTAACGTATGCTCAAAATGGACTCTATGATGCGCGTGAGGAGCATGACGCGTGTGGTATAGGCTTTTATGCCAATATGGATAACAAACGGTCTCACCATATTGTTGAAAAATCGTTAGAGATGCTGCGTCGTCTTGATCATCGTGGAGGTATTGGTGCAGACGGAATCACTGGAGATGGCGCCGGTATTATGACAGAAATTCCGTACGCTTATTTTGACGCACAAGTCGCATTTGAATTACCGCAAGAAGGGGACTATGCGGTAGGCATGTACTTTGTGAATCAAGACCTTTCTGATGCAACTCTCGGTCAACAAGTGGCAAACATTTTCAAGTCGGAAGGATTACAATTGCTTGGTTTTCGTCAAGTGCCGGTCGATACGTCTTGTTTAGCTGAACACGTGGCACAGACGATGCCTATCATCCAACAAATGTTTGTGGGAAACGTGAGTGCGAACAATTTTGATCGTGCATTGTATCTCGCGCGAAAACAAATTGAACAGCTAAGTGCTAAAGAAGGATGGGATCTTTATTTCACGAGCTTATCAAGACGAACAATCGTCTATAAAGGGTGGTTACGTTCAGACCAAATCAAAAAATTGTACCAAGACTTACAACATGAAGATTATGTTTCTAAATTTGGCTCTGTACACTCTCGTTTTAGTACGAATACCTTTCCAAGTTGGAAACGGGCGCACCCGAATCGTTTATTAATGCATAATGGGGAAATTAATACGATTCAAGGGAATGTGAATTGGATGCGCGCACGTCAACAACGCTTGATTAAAACGGTATTTGGGGACGAAGCTCGTAAAGTGCAACATATTCTCGATGAAACGGGAAGTGATTCGGCAATTGTAGACAATGCCCTGGAATTTTTAAGCTTAGCGATGCCGCCTGAACAAGCGGCGATGTTATTGATTCCTGAGCCATGGCTATATAACGAAAGCAATGACCCCAATGTCCGTGCCTTTTATGAGTTTTATAGTTATTTAATGGAACCTTGGGATGGCCCGACGATGATTTCATTCTGTGATGGTGATAAATTAGGGGCATTAACAGATCGGAATGGCCTACGTCCAGGGCGCTACACTATTACGACAAACAATGAAATTATCTTCTCATCTGAAGTAGGTGTGGTAGACGTCGATGAAACTGATGTGGTTTATAAGGGGCAACTTAATCCAGGAAAATTATTGCTCGTCGATTTCAATCAAAATAAAGTCATTGGCAATGAAGCCTTAAAGCAACAAATCGCGTGTCAGCATCCTTATCAAGCGTGGTTGACAGAACAACGCCCTTCATTAGACTTAGCATCGGTTGAATACACAGACTTAGAGATGTCTAAAGATGAGGTATTCCGCCAACAACAACGGTTCGGTTATACGAAAGAAGAAATCGATAAATATTTAACGGAGCTGATGACAGGGGGTAAAGACCCGATTGGTGCGATGGGGTATGATGCGCCACTTGCAGTTTTAAATGAACAACCTGAGTCTTTGTTCAATTATTTCAAACAATTATTCGCACAAGTGACGAATCCGCCAATTGATGCGTATCGTGAAAAAATCGTGACCAGTGAAATGACTTATTTAGGCGGAGAAGGTAATTTACTGAAGCCGGGTCCTGACGCGTTACAACGCATCCAACTCAAGCACCCAGTACTTACGGCACAACAACTGGAACATATTGCGACACATGCATTAAAAACAGCTTATTTTTCAACAGGTTATACCCATAACTTAAAAGAGGCGCTAAACAAATTAGGGGAAGCGGTCACAGAAGCCGTTCAACAAGGGGTAGAAGTCATCGTTTTAGAAGATCAATCCGTGCGAGATGAAACACAATATGCGATGCCTATGTTGCTTGCAGTCAGTCATATTCATCAATTGTTGATTCGTAAGCAATTACGGATGCAAACGAGTCTTGTGGCGATGTCCGGAGAGATGCGTGAAGTCCATCACTTGGCTTGTCTCATTGGCTATGGGGCGAATGCAACAGTGCCTTATCTTGCACAAAAAACTATCGCTGATTTAACGACAGCTGGGCGCTTACAAGGGGATGTCACGGCTAACGTTGAAAAACTTAATACAATTTTTTCTGAAGGGCTCATTAAAGTGATGGCTAAAATGGGAATTTCAACGGTGCAAAGCTATCATGGCGCGCAAATATTTGAAGCGGTCGGTCTTGGAGATGAAGTGATTCAATCTTATTTCCCAGGCACACCTTCAAAATTATCGGGAATTTCTATTGAAACGATAGATGCCGAAAACAAACGGCGTCAAACGGTGGATAGTCCTTATCTTGCTCCGGGAAGTACGTTCCAGTGGCGTCAACAAGGACAATACCATACGTTTAATCCGATGACGATTCAATTGTTGCAACATGCGTGTCGAGATAATGACTATGCTCAGTTTAAACGTTTTTCAGAGGTCGCAAATACACATACCACAAGTCATTTACGTGATTTATTTGACTTCAAAGCACAAGTAGCGATTCCTTTAAATGAAGTTGAACCCGTGGAAAAAATTGTGACACGTTTTAAAACTGGGGCGATGAGTTACGGCTCTATTTCACAAGAAGCACATCAAACACTCGCAGAAGCCATGAACCGTTTAGGGGGTAAAAGCAATAGTGGTGAAGGCGGAGAAGCACTTGAGCGCTATGAAGTTCAAGACAACGGCGCGGACTATAAGAGTGCCATCAAACAAGTTGCTTCGGGTCGTTTTGGGGTGACGAGCCACTATTTGCAACATGCTAAAGAAATTCAAATCAAAGTTGCACAAGGGGCTAAACCAGGGGAAGGCGGTCAATTGTCTGGCACAAAAGTATATCCTTGGATTGCAGAAGTCAGAGGTTCCACTCCAGGCATTGGATTAATTTCACCTCCACCGCATCACGACATCTATTCGATTGAAGATTTAGCACAGTTAATTCACGATTTGAAAAATGTGAATCGTCAGGCCGATATTACAGTGAAGTTAGTTTCTAAATCAGGTGTTGGCACGATTGCAGCAGGTGTGGCCAAAGCCTTTGCAGACAAAATTGTGATTTCAGGTTATGACGGAGGTACTGGAGCTTCACCTAAAACGAGTATTCAACATGCAGGTTTGCCATGGGAGTTAGGACTCGCAGAAACGCATCAAACGTTAATGTTAAATGGTTTACGTTCACGTGTGCGTCTAGAGACAGACGGTAAGTTGCTGACAGGCCGTGATGTGGCCTATGCCGCCATCCTCGGAGCTGAAGAGTTTGGCTTTGCCACAGCGCCACTTGTCGTTTTAGGTTGTATCATGATGCGAGTATGTCATAAGGACACGTGCCCCGTTGGCATTGCAACGCAAAATGGTGATTTACGTGCCTTGTTCACTGGTAAAGCTGACCATGTGGTGAATTATATGCACTTTGTTGCAGAGGAGTTACGTGAGATTTTAGCAGAACTCGGACTGCGTTCAGTTGATGAACTTGTCGGTCGTACAGATTTACTACGCCCCTCACATAAAGCACACAAACATCCGAAAGCGCGTGAGTTAAACCTTCAAGCCTTGTTGCACCAAAATGAAGGTGACCGAACAAAACAGATCGCGCAACAACACGGACTGGAACATGGGTTTGACTTAACGGAACTCTTACCAGCAACGCAACAGGCGATAGCGAACGGGACATCATTTTCAGGCACATTTAAAATCGGCAACGAACAACGAAATGTCGGCGTGATTACAGGTAGTGAAATTACCCAACATTATGGCTTAGCAGGTTTGACTGCTGACACTATTAAAGCTTATACCACTGGGCATGCGGGTCAAAGCTTAGGCGCTTGGATGCCTCGAGGTCTGATGATACATCATACAGGAGATGCCAACGATTACGTCGGTAAAGGCTTGTCAGGAGGTAAAATCATCGTCAATGCCCCAAATGTTGAGCGAGAAGATGAGATTATTGTAGGCAATGTATGTTTTTACGGAGCTACAAGCGGAACAGCCTATATTAATGGCCGTGCAGGTGAACGTTTTTGCATCCGAAATAGTGGTGCACATGTGGTCGTAGAAGGCGTTGGTGACCACGGCTTAGAGTACATGACAGGAGGGCGCGTCGTGATTTTAGGCGACGTCGGTAAAAACTTCGGACAAGGCATGAGTGGTGGTGTGAGTTATATTTTCCCAACAGATGTGGCCGCGTTCAAAGAAATACATGCATTAGAAACGTTAGATTTTGATACTGTGACAGATTTGAAGGAACAAGACATGTTAAAGCAGATGTTATTAAAACATGTTAAACAGACACAAAGTCAAAAAGCACGTCGTATTTTAGATGATTTTGACGCACAGTTAGCACAATGTATTAAAGTGATTCCGAAAGATTACAAGCATATGATGCAAAAAATTTATCATTTTGAGCAAGAATATGAGCGCCAAGAGGCATGGTTGGCAGCATTTAATGATCAGACGGACGTCGCGCATTCAGGAGAACACGCGTCAACGATTTCGGTGTATTAAAGGAGGGCATAGCATGGGTGAATTTAAAGGGTTTATGAAATATTCAAAACAAAAACTTGATGAGTTACCTTTGAAAGACCGCATTTCAAATTTTGACCCCTACCAATCTCGATTTACTAATGAAGACGCAGCGCAACAAGGCGCACGCTGTATGGATTGTGGGACGCCGTTTTGTCAAACAGGGGTCCAAATCGAACGTGAAACTTTAGGGTGTCCCTTAGTCAACTATATCCCGGAATGGAATGATTTGGTCTATCGTGGGGATTTTAAAACTGCTTATGAACGGCTTTCAGAGACGAATAACTTTCCAGACTTCACGGGGTATGTCTGTCCTGCCCCTTGTGAAGCCTCTTGTGTAATGAAAATTAATCGCGAATCAGTGGCGATTAAAGGCATTGAACGTACGATTATTGATGAAGCCTTTGACAAGGGGTGGGTAAAGCCACGGCGACCAAAAGTGCGTTTCAACCAAAAAGTCGCTGTTATTGGGAGTGGTCCAGCCGGGCTCGCTGCAGCAGAAGAACTGAATGTCCTTGGTTATACGGTAGATGTATTTGAAAAACAAGCGCAACCCGGAGGATTATTAACTTATGGCATCCCGAACATGAAATTAGATAAAAAGACCGTTTTACGTCGCGTGAAATTAATGGAAGAAGCGGGCGTGCGTTTTCACTGTAATGTTGAAATCGGTAAAGAAATGACTAAAGCAGAACTCGATGACACATATGATGCCATCGTCGTCTGCACAGGTGCTGAAAAACCTCGGGATCTTCCGCTAGAAGGACGAATGGGTCAAGGGATTCATTTTGCGATGGATTATTTAACAGAACAAACACAACTTTTGATGGGCGAAACTACAAAACAAACGATTTCTGCCAAAGGAAAAAATGTAGTCGTGATTGGCGACGGAGACACAGGAGCAGATTGTGTGGCAACAGCACTGCGTGATGGATGTAAATCCGTTGTACAATTTAACCGTAAAGCCAAAAAACCAGAAAGTTTTGAGATGAATGAGCATTGGCCATTTCCTGAACCGATTTTGAAAAAGGATTATGCCCACCAAGAATATGAAGCCGTCTTTGGTGTAGAACCCAGAGCATACGGAATTCAAACGATGCGGTTCGATGTGGATGAGATGTTTCAAGTACGTGGCATTTATGCACAAGTCCAACGCGATCAAGCGGACGGTTCACTTGTAGGAGATGATCGAGAGATTTTAATTCCTGCAGATTTGGTATTGCTTGCGATTGGCTTTGAAGGTGTAACGTCTCAACTAACACAAGCATTAAATTTAAAAGTGAACCGTCAAAAAATTATGGCAGATACGTCAGATTACAAAACAAATCAGCCTAAATATTTCGCAGCTGGGGATGCACGTAGAGGTCAAAGTCTCGTAGTCTGGGCCATCAAAGAAGGGCGTGAAGTCGCAGCTTCCGTACATTCACACTTAAGCGCTAAAACTTTTGTTTAATTTTTGTAAAATTTTTATTGACATTGTGTGCGGGCTATAATAATATATTTATTGTGCTCGTAACACGGAGGAATACCCAAGTCCGGCTGAAGGGATCGGTCTTGAAAACCGACAGGGGCTTAACGGCCCGCGGGGGTTCGAATCCCTCTTCCTCCGCCATTATAAGTAAAATCCAAGACTAATAGATATAAAAGCCAAATGTTTAACATGATTAAACATTTGGCTTTTTTACGTTATCATAAAGTAACCCCGTGGATAAGGAGCGGATAGTTTGATGTCATTCAAAGTTTTAATCGGCGTGATGATTATATTTACCCTTCTCAGTATCGTGACCGTCCCGTGGCTCTATTTTCAAGGAGAAGTGCTTACACCGACACTTTCACTCATCTCATTAATTAGCGCTTGGATGGTCTTCTATATCACTTATCGACAACAAAAGTAAAATATTGATGAAAAAGAAGCAAACTATTGTGCGCGTTTGAAAGCGAATGATAGTTTGTTTTTTAATGCCTTACTTAAGAGATTTGGTGTATATATGCGTTTATTAGCCGTATCGATATATTTCTTCATTATATGGAAGAAAGGGTGTCTACTAGCGTCTCCAAAATGAAAAAGCAGAAGGTCACCATTTTTTATAAGTTATTTATGGACATTTGACCAAACATTCATGAAAGCCTTTACAAAACTTGTCTATACAAATTATAATCTGTATAGACAAGTCAAATATGAGGGAGTGAATGGGATGGCTGTGAAAAAGTCAGATGTGCGCGATATTATCGATGCCATAGGAGGAAAAGAAAACCTCCAAACAGCAACACATTGTGTGACGCGTTTACGTTTAGTTTTAGATGATGATACAAAAGTGGATAAAGAAAAATTGGCGGAAAACCCGCTTGTAAAAGGACAGTTTAAAGCAGACAATCAATACCAAATTGTGATTGGACCGGGAACTGTTGATGAAGCTTACAAAGTGTTAGTCAACGAAACAGGAACATCAGAAGCGTCGAAAGATGAAGCGAAAGCCATGGCTGCGAAGAAAGGGAATCCTTTACAGCGGCTCATTAAATTACTAGGAGATATTTTTATTCCGATTTTGCCTGCCATTGTGACGGCCGGTTTATTACTAGGGATTAACAACGTATTAACGATGCCCCTCATCAATCAATCACCATCGATTGTCGAGCGTGTGCCTCAAATTGCAGATTTTGCGAATATTATTAATGTGATAGCCACAACGGCATTTATTTTCTTACCCGCCCTTGTTGGTTGGAGTGCAATGCGTGTCTTTGGTGGAAATCCAGTACTTGGTTTAGTTCTTGGGCTCGTGCTTATGCATCCACAATTATTATCACAATATGACATTGGAAAGGTAGATAAAATTCCAGCTTGGCATATTTTCGGTTTGAAAATCGAACAGTTAAATTATCAAGGACAAGTTTTACCTGTATTACTTGCGGCATATGTCCTTGCGAAAATAGAAAAAGCGTTAAATAAAGTCGTTCATGACTCTGTGAAATTGTTAGTCGTTGGGCCGATTGCGTTATTAGTAACGGGCTTTTTAGCATTTCTGATTATTGGACCTCTTGCATTAATCGTAGGTAAAGGCATCACTGGTGCGGTGACGTTCTTATTCCAAAATGCGGGATGGCTTGGCGGTGCTATTTATGGTTTACTCTATGCGCCACTTGTGATTACAGGATTACATCATATGTTTTTAGCTGTCGACTTCCAATTAATGGGTAGTAGCGTAGGCGGAACGTATTTATGGCCAATTGTCGCAATGTCAAATATTGCCCAAGGTTCTGCAGCTTTTGGGGCATGGTACATTTATAAAAAACGTAAATTAGAAAAAGAACAAAGTTTAGCCATCACTTCAGGTGTTTCTGGCTTTTTAGGGGTCACTGAACCGGCGATGTTTGGTGTCAACTTACCGCTGAAATATCCATTCATTGCTGCGATTGTGACTTCAATGTTTGTAGGTGCATTTATCGGTGCAGCGGGCGTGATTGGTAATGTTGGTGTTGGTGGTGTACCAGCGATCCTTTCTATTAAACAACAATTTTGGGGCGTGTATATTATTGGAACACTCGTTTCAATGATTGTGCCTTTTATATTAACGATTATTTTCTCAAGATTTAGTCGTGAAAAAGCGAAAAAAATGGTCGATGAAACGATTTAATTAAGGTGGGATTGAATTGTCACAACAAGATTGGAAAAAGTCTGTCGTGTATCAAATTTATGTGAAATCATTTAATGATACTACCGGAAGTGGTGAAGGGGATTTACAAGGTATCATTGAAAAGTTAGATTACCTAGCTTATTTAGGGGTGGATTATTTATGGTTAACGCCTATTTATGATTCGCCAATGAATGACAATGGTTATGATATCCGCGACTATTTCAAAATTAACGAACGTTTTGGGAATGAGGAGGATTTAAAAACGCTCATTCAAGAAGCGCATGCGAGAAATCTTAAAATTATGCTTGATATCGTGGTCAATCATACGTCGACAGAGCATCAATGGTTTCAAGAAGCCTTAACGTCAAAGGCGAGTCCTTATCGTGATTTTTATTTCTTCAAACCGAGCGAAGACGGTCCGCCAACCAATTGGGAATCCAAATTCGGAGGCAATGCATGGGAATACGATGAGGCTTCAGATGAATATTACTTACATCTTTTTGATGTCACTCAAGCGGATTTGAACTGGGACAACCCTCGCGTGCGTGATGAAGTGTATAAAATTGTGAATCATTGGATAGCTTTAGGTGTTGATGGATTTCGTTTTGATGTGATTAATCTCATTTCTAAAGGAGAATTTAAAAATTCAGAAGCGATAGGGAAAGAGTTTTATACTGATGGGCCTCGTGTCCATGAGTTTTTACATGAACTTAATCGCAACACATTCGGTGATAAAGAGATGATGACGGTGGGGGAAATGTCGTCTACTACGCTCGAGCATTGTATTCAATACACACGTGAAGACCGACAAGAATTGAGCAGTGTGTTTAATTTTCATCATTTAAAAGTAGACTACAAAGACGGTGAAAAGTGGTCCAATCAAAAATTTGATTTACAACAGTTGAAATCTATATTAATGGATTGGCAACGCGGAATATACGATGGCGGAGGATGGAATGCGATATTTTGGTGTAACCATGATCAACCTCGGGTCGTATCACGATTTGGAAGTGATGAAAATGAAGCGCTCAGACAAACAAGTGCGAAAACCCTTGCGATCGTGTTGCATATGCTTCAAGGGACACCTTACATTTACCAAGGGGAAGAAATCGGCATGACAGATCCTCATTTTACTTCCATTGGGCAATACCGCGATGTGGAATCCTTAAATGCCTATGAAATGATGCAAGAAAAAGGTTATACAGAAGCTGAAATTTTAACTATTCTTGGTCAAAAATCACGTGATAACTCTCGAACACCGATGCAGTGGGATAAGACGTCACATGCAGGTTTTACAACTGGAACGCCTTGGATAGAAGTCGCGCATAATTATACGACGATTAATGCTGAAGACGCCATCGCAGATAAAAATTCTATTTTTCACACTTACCGGGAATTGATACGATTGCGTCATGAATATGATATTATCACGTATGGAGATATTATACCGCGGTTGATGGATCACCCTTCACTTTTTGTGTATGAACGACACTATCACGGGGAGATATGGACGATTGTGGCTAACATGACAAAAGATACGGTGACTTTACCCGAGACATTGAATATTGAAGGGCGACCTGTGATTGAAAATGGTAAAGTGGATAAGCATGAAATTGGACCTTACGGAGCGATTGTCGTCGCAAAAGAAAAAGAATAAAAGGCGGAACTGAACATGAAACAAAACAAATTCAAACTCATATACGAGCAAATGCGACACGACATCTTAGAGGGGAACTATCATTATGGTGATCAACTCCCCTCTGAACATCAACTGGTAGAAAATTACAACGTGTCACGTGAAACAGTCCGTAAAAGTTTGAATATGCTTGTTGCGGACGGGATGATTCAAAAAATTCGAGGTAAAGGATCTGTTGTGATCTATCAAGGGGTCACAGAGTTTCCGTTTGCGGACTTAATGAGCTTTAAAGAAGTTAAGAGCGCTTTGCACTTACAACATCAAACCGTTGTCCATACGTTTGAAAAGGTACAAGCTAGTGAAGTGCCACACGTGAAAGAAGCCCTTCGCATAGCTTTAGATACGCCTTTGTGGCATTTTGTGCGCTATCGCCAAGTAGAAGGCGTGACCAAAATCATAGATGAAGATTATGTGCTCTTTGAATTGTTCCCGGATTTAACTGAGAAGGTCGTTCAAAACTCTCTCTATGATTACATTGAGAATGAAAAAGGCTTTGAAATTAGTTTTTCAAGTAAGTCGATTACTTTCGAACCCTTTGGAGATGCCGAACGTGAAGCATTTGGCACAATGTCACCAGAATATACGGCGACCGTTCGTGGGATTGTTCATTTGAAAGATACAACGAAATTTCAATATAACGTCTCTAAACATATTGCGACGGAGTTTAAGTTTATAGATTTTTCAAGACGGCATAAAATTTAAAGATGTCTATTTGTCGCTTGTTCAAAGGATTGTCAAAGATAGAATGAGTTAGGACTTGCATTTGCCTTATAGGATATAGTAATATTAATTTTACCGTGCTAAGCGGGGAGGTAGCGGTTCCCTGTTCTCGAAAACCGCTTTATGCGAGGCTGAATTCCTTTGTCGCGGATGTGTATTTGTGAAGTCTGCCCAAAGCACGAGGTGTTTGAAGATTTCGGTCCCATGCAATATGAACCCATGAACCATGTCAGGTCCTGACGGAAGCAGCATTAAGTGGATTCTCATATGTGCCGTGGGGTAGCCGAGATTTAGCTATCGACTTTGGTAACGTTTGTGATGCACATACAACACAAAGGTGCGCGGTTTTTTTAAAGGAAATGATATTAACTATATAAATAGATGATGAGGGTTGAGACAATTTATGTTTCAACCCCTTTATTGTATTCTGTGATGTCTGAGCCAGTGAGAAACAGATGAGGTTTGTCTAAACTTTGTTATAATATGTATAGGATATTGTACGTATAGAAATAAGGAGGGATGAGATGTCGATTTATATTAGCACGTTAACTGAAAATGATTATGAGCCTTCTCTTAATATGATTCGTGAGGCTTTTAAAGAGATGCCTGAGTCAGATCATCAAGAGCAAGCGTTGGTTCGAAAATTGCGTCTTGAACCTGGGTATCACTATGAACTTGAAGTGATAGCGAAAGATGAAGCGGGAGAAATTATTGGTCATGCGCTATGTTCCCCTATCCAAATCAAAAGTCACGAGGAAACTTTTGATGCATTAGCTTTGGCTCCGGTTGCAGTGAAAAAGCCTTATCGTCAAAAAGGGATTGGTAAAGCGCTCATTCATGCCTTAGAAGAGCGAGCACAAGAGCTAGAATATACAACAATTGTCGTGCTTGGGCATCCGGATTATTATAAAGCTTTAGGGTACGAGTTAGCTTCAGAGCATGGGATTAAAACTTCCTTCGAAGTGCCGGAGAGTTATGTGAGAGTGAAATTTTTATGGGATACATTAGAAAATCCGCCTCATGGAGAGGTCATTTATTCAGCACCCTTTTTTGATTGAGCATGCACATACTTTTTAGAGTGAACATGCTATAATGAGACTATTGTAAAATCGGAGGTGCCAAATTGAATTACCAAGCATTGTACCGGATGTATCGACCGCAAAGTTTTGAAGACGTCGTCGGTCAAACGCATGTCACAAAAACATTAAAAAATGCGATTGCGAAAAACAAACAATCCCATGCCTATATTTTTAGTGGCCCAAGAGGCACAGGAAAAACGAGTATTGCCAAAATATTTGCAAAAGCGATGAATTGTGAAACACGTTCAGATGGAGAACCCTGTAATGAATGTGCCAGTTGTGTGGGGATTACACAGGGGACCAATTCAGACGTTATTGAAATCGATGCTGCAAGTAACAATGGTGTAGATGAAATCCGAAATATACGGGATAAAGTTAAATATGCACCAAGTCAATCTAAGTATAAAGTTTACATTATTGATGAGGTACATATGCTTACAACAGGAGCGTTCAATGCATTGTTGAAAACATTAGAGGAACCCCCTGCCCATGCGATTTTTATTTTGGCAACCACGGAGCCGCATAAAATACCGCCAACGATTATTTCACGTGCGCAACGTTTTGATTTTAAAGCCATCAATACAAATCATATTATAGAACGATTACGTTATGTTGCGGAATCTCAAAATATTGCTTATGACGAAGAAGCGCTCGCTTTCATTGCCAAAGTGTCTGAAGGCGGCATGCGGGATGCTTTAAGTATTATGGACCAAGCGATTGCCTTTGGAGATGAACGGTTGACTTTAAAAGATGCATTGGACGTCACAGGGAGTTTAGATGAATCAGATTTAAATGCGTTATTTAACGATGTCGTACAGGGAGATGTTCACGCAGCTTTTGAACGTTATCACGGATTTGTCAGCGAAGGTAAAGAAGTGAATCGTTTAATTAACGATATGATTTATTTTGTGCGTGATACGATTATGGTTAAAACGACAGGGGAGACGCCCACGTTTGATGCGCTCGTAGCATTTGATTTAGAAGTACTCTATAAGATGATAGATATCATAAATGACACCCTTGTTTCTATTCGTTTTAGCGTCAACCAAAATGTTCATTTCGAAGTATTGCTCGTGAAACTTTCTGAAATGGTAAAAGAAGTGCCACAAACAGGAGAAGTCGTCGTTAATCACGCACCGTCTGAAACAAACGATGCTATGATGAGACGGATGGAAGCCCTCGAATCAGAACTTCGTACATTAAAAAGTCAAGGCGTGACTGCACCGAGTGCCCCTTCTAAGCCAAAACCGTCTATGCGACGAGGTGGCCATGCGACGTATTCTGTTGAACAAATTGCAAAAGTATTAGATAAAGCGAATAAAGAGGATATTGCACGAATTAAAGAGCGTTGGGCAGATGTGATTCAATATGCTAAAGATCGTGATCAAAAATCTTTAGTGAGCTTACTACAAAATTCAGAACCTGTAGCAGCGAGCGAAGACAAAGTACTGGTGAAATTTGAAGAAGAAATCCACTGTGAAATTTTAAAGAAAGATAACGAAAAGAAAGCGAGCGTTGAAAATGTCGTTCGAGACATTATTAATAAATCTGTAGAAGTTGTGGGCGTGCCTGCGGATAAATGGATGCAAGTGCGTAGTGATTATATTGACCAACGTAAACAAGGGCACTCAAAATCGGCAACAACCACGCAACCTCAACAAGACAATGTGGTTCAAAAGGCGAAAGATTTGTTCGGTGAAGAAACCGTTCATATTATCGAAGACGAAACATGACAATCGCCATAAAGGTATGTATAATTGTAAACGAATCTTAGAGGGAGCCCCCCTCACTATTAAAAGACGTTAAATGTCTGAATAAGGAATTATCGAGGAGGAAATTACTATGCGCGGTGGCGGAAATATGCAACAAATGATGAAACAAATGCAAAAAATGCAAAAGAAAATGGCAGATGAGCAAGAAAAATTAAAAGAAGAAAAAGTCGAAGGTACTGCGGGTGGCGGTATGGTGAAAGTAATCGTATCTGGTCATAAAGAAGTGGTCGACGTTCAAATTAATGAAGAAGTGGTAGACCCTGAAGATGTAGAAATGTTACAAGACCTTGTATTAGCTGCAACAAATGAAGCAATGTCTAAAGCGGACGACTTAACAGCTGAACGTTTAGGTAAACATACTAAAGGGCTTAACATCCCAGGAATGATGTAAGATGCATTATCCAGCACCTATTTCTAAACTGATTGACAGTTTTATGAAACTGCCAGGCATTGGCCCGAAAACGGCGCAACGTCTGGCTTTTCATGTATTAGATATGAAAGAAGATGACGTCGTTCAATTTGCCAAAGCACTCGTTGACGTTAAACGTGAACTGACCTATTGCAGTACATGCGGCCACATTACAGAGCAAGATCCATGTTATATATGTGAAGACAAACAACGTGATCGCTCAATTATTTGTGTTGTAGAAGATGATAAAGATGTGATTGCGATGGAAAAAATGAAAGAATACAAAGGGTTATATCATGTTTTACATGGTACGATTTCTCCGATGGACGGGATTGGTCCAGAAGATATCAACATCCCTGGGCTTATCGAACGTTTAAAAGATGAAGAAGTCCAAGAATTAATATTAGCGATGAATCCTAATTTAGAAGGAGAATCGACTTCAATGTATATTTCGAGATTGGTGAAGCCACTAGGGATACGTGTGACACGATTAGCACAAGGACTTTCAGTCGGTGGCGATTTAGAATATGCAGACGAAGTGACTTTATCTAAAGCAATATCTGGAAGAACAGAGATGTAGAGATAAAATAAAGGCACTGAGATTGTAGTCTATAAGGTCGGCAATCTCAGTTTTCTTTTAAAAGTTTATGTAAAAAAGGTGTTTTGTTTTCAAAAGGAGTTATAGAGTGTAATTTTTAGTGTTGTGTTTGTGGCAAAATGGCTGTATAGTTATATCTTGTTGAGCGGCACTGAGGTGCTTGCAAAACAACTTAAAAAAATAATTTTAAAAAGTTGTTGACTTGAGAATCGAAAGTGTGTATAATTAATTCTTGTCGAGTCAAAAGAAAACGACG